>NZ_JAUQOL010000005.1:0-544712 GCF_047689505.1 Saccharothrix sp. BKS2
GTCGGCTGAGCTGCGGTCGGCTGAGCTGCGGTCGGCTGAGCTGCGGTCGGCTGAGCTGCGGTCGGCTGAGCTGCGGTCGGCTGAGCTGCGGTGGCGCGACCGGTCGGCGCTCATCGCTCGCGATCTCCGCTGGGGCGGCCGGAGCTGGGGCGGCCAGAGCTGGAGGGGCCGGAGCTGGAGGGGCGAGGGCCGGGGTGGCGGCCGGGGTCACGACGGCCGGAGCCGGGGTGGCGGCAGGGGGCCCGGCGGCCTGGGAGGCAAGGGCCGACGCGCCGGCCGGGGCGGCGAGGGCCGGAGCGGCGGCGAGCGCGGCGCGGGCGGCGGTTCAGGCCGCGACCGTCTCGGCCGTGGCGTCGGCGGCCCGCAGGAACGCCACCACCACCTGCCTGCTGGGCGGGGTGGTGCGGGTCAGGGCGGTGTTGAGCGTGGAGGTGGGCAGCACGTCACCCGCCCGCGCCGCGCGGCGCTCCAGCTCCCGGTAGCTCAGACCGGTGCGGCGGCGCAGCTCGGCCAGCGCGGCGACGAACTCCGCCGGGTCGTCGGTGTCGGGACGAGGGCACCGCACGGGGCGACCCGGGCCCGGGTCGGGGGTCCGCCTCCTCGGCGGGGTGGAGGTGCTCGTGGACGGCCGGGCGCTCGACCTCGGCCACGCCGTGCGGCGCCACGTGCTGGGCGTGCCGGCGGCCGACGCGAACACCGTCGTGACCGCCGACCGGCTGGCGGACCGGGTGTGGGGGCACCGGCGGCCGCCCGGCAGCCGCAGCGCCGTCTACAGCTACGTCTCCCGGCTGCGCCACGTCCTGGCGCCCGTCCGGGGGCTCGACCTGGTCCGCCGGTCGGGCGGCTACGTGCTGGAGATGGACCCGGCGGTCGGCGACCTCCGCGCCCTGCGCGCGGCCTTCGCGGGCATCCGCGCCGGGGCCCCGGACAAGGACGCCCTGCGCACCGCCCTGGACCTGTGGGGCGGCGACGCGCTGCCCGCCCTCGACAGCCCCTGGGCGGACGACCTGCGCGCCACCGCCCGGCGGCAACGGCTCACGGTCCTGCACGTCCACGCCGACCTCGCGCTGGCCGCCGGCGAGCACGACCGGATCGCCGCGACCCTGGCCCGGCACGCCGCCGAGAACCCCCTGGACGAGCGCCTGGCGGCCCAGTACGTGCTCGCCGCCCACCGCACCGGCCGGCGGACCGAGGCGCTCGCGCACTACGACCGCTTCCGCCGGCACCTCGCCGAGGTGCTGGGGATCGGCCCCTGCCACGAGCTGCGGCACCTGCACCAGGTGATCCTGACCAGCGACCAGGCGGGACGGGCGCTCGACCCGTCCCACCCCCGGGCGGCTCACCAGTAACCGCGCCACCCGGACTCCAGGTGCCGGAACAGGGCTTCCAGGTAGAAGTAGTCGCCCCACAGGTTCCCCTCGTCCACCCCGACCAGCTTGGGCTTGTCGTAGACGCCGTGCCGGAGCAGGGCGTTGGACGTGTCGTCGTGGGCGGTCGAGTACGAGGTCGCGAGGCTGGTCAGGATGGCGTCGCCCTCGGCGCGGTAGCGCGCGGCGGCCCGCTCGTCCACGTGGTCGGCCAGCTCGTACAGACCGCACACGGCGATCGCGGCGGCCGAGGAGTCGCGCTCCTGCCCGCTGCCGTCGGTGAACACCAGGTCCCAGTAGGCCACGCGGTCCTCGGGCAGCCGGGTCAGGAAGTGGTCGGCGCAGCGCCGGGCCGCGTCGAGGAACGCCTCCTGCCGCGCGTGCCGGTAACCCAGGGCGAACCCGTAGGCGCCCCACGCCTGCCCGCGCGCCCAGCACGAGCCGTCCCGGTGGCCCTGCTCGGTCGCGCCCCGGAGAGGTTCGCCGGTGTCCGGGTCCCAGTAGTAGGTGTGGAACGTGGTGCCGTCCGGGCGGATCACGTGCCGTTCGAGCTGCTCGGTGTGGCGGACGGCGGCCCGCGCGAACGACCGGGAACCGGTGGCCTCGGCCGCCCAGTACAGCAGCGGCAGGTTCATCAGGCTGTCGATGATGGTGCGGCCGCGCTGGAGCGGGTCGCCCAGGTCGCCCCACGCCTGCACGATGCCCGCCGGCTCCAGGAACCGGTCCATGAGGTGGTCGGCGGCCCTGAGGGCGGCGTCGCGGGCGCGCGAGTGCCCGAGCAGCCGCCACGGGGCCACGCAGGACAGGGTGTAGAGGAAGCCCAGGTCGTGGGTGTCCAGGTCGATGCCGCGCTCGACGCGCTCCGCGAAGCTGTCGACCTGGGTCCGGGCGGCGAGCAGCACGGCCTCGTCCCCGGTGCGCTCCCAGACCAGCCACAGCATCCCCGGCCAGAACCCGGTGGTCCACCCGGCGTTCGCGCCCTCGGGCCGGCCGCCGCGCGGGGTGCGCGGCCGGTAGACGCCGCCGGTCGTGGTGTCGTCGGGGTACCAGCGGCCGAAGTCGGGGATGTTGCCGCGGACGGTCGCCGCGGCGGCGTCCCAGGCCGCGGCCAGGACATCGGTGGGGGGTGCGGCGCGGTCTGCTTCCGCGGACATGGTTCTCCCTCGGGACGGGTTGCGGCGGGCGCGGGGTTCAGCGCGCCGCGGCGGAGCGCGGGTCGGGCCGTTCGGCGCCGGCGCGCAGGGGGCTCAGGGTCGCCCGGCCGCTCACGCCGACGACGTGCAGCACCGGGCCGGTGAGCAGGGTGAGCGCGGGGACGGGCGCGGCGGCGACCGCGGCCGCCAGCACCCACAGGGCGGCCAGCGACACCAGCGTGAGGTGGGGCCGGCGGACGGCCAGGAACAGGCAGGCCCGGACCAGGCGGCGGACCGGCACGTCGGGTTGCTCGACCACCCCGGTCAGCGCCACCAGCGCGGTCGCGGCGGTGAGCACGACCAGCACCGCCAGGACCGGGGTGGCGACGGCCCCGATCGGCGTGCCCCAGGCCGCGCGCAGGTCCACGGCCAGCACCAGCAGGGCGGCGGTCGCGGCGCCGGACACGGCGGCGGCCCGGCGGGCGTGCCGGCGCCAGGCGCGGCAGAACCCGCGCAGGACCGGCGAGCCGTCGTCCCGGGCGATCGAGGCGCCCACGGCGTGCGCGGCGGCGACGGCCGGTCCCAGGACCGGGGCCGTGAGCACCAGCAGCGGCCAGGTGGTCGCGACCGGGGTGAACAGCAGCACGGCCAGGAACGGCGCGCTCGCGGTCACCACGAGGACGCCGGTGGCCAGCAGGCCGTGGACGGTGCCGAACACCCGGGCGTAGGTCTCGTGCGACACGGCCGTCACCCCTTCACCCCGCTGGTCGCGATGCCCTCGACGAAGTACCTCTGCCCGAGCAGGAACACCACCGCGACGGGCAGCACGGACAGCACCGAGCCGGTCATGATCAGCGCGTGCTCGGCGTTGTACTGGCTGACGAACGACTTGAGCCCCAGCTGGATCGTCCACAGGTCGGGGTCGCGCAGGTAGATCAGCGGCCCCAGGTAGTCGTTCCAGGTGGTCACGAAGGTCAGCAGCGCGAGGCTGGCCAGGGCGGGGACCGACAGCGGCAGCATGATCCGGAAGTAGATGCCGTACTCGCTCAGGCCGTCCACGCGCGCGGCCTCGCACAGCTCGTCGGGGATGGTGGCGTAGTACTGCCGCATCAGGAACACGCCGAAGGCGCCGAACGCCTGGAGGGCCACGATCGCCCACGGCGTGTTGGTCAGCCCGACCTCCGACATCAGGATGAACTGCGGGATCATGTACGCCTGCCACGGCACGGCGATCGTGCCGATGTAGAGCACGAAGAGCAGGTTGCGGCCCGGGAAGCGGGTCTTGGCGAACCCGTAGGCGGCGAAGCTGCCGGTGAGCAGCTGGAGCGCGGTGACGACCACCGACAGGAACACCGTGTTCCCCAACCACCCCAGCAGGTCCGACACCCGCCAGATCTCGACGTAGTTGGCCCACCGCGGCGAGTCCGGGAACCAGCTCACCGGGACCGAGAAGACGGCGTTGTCGGTCTTCAGCGAGGAGGAGACCATCCAGAAGAACGGCAGCAGCAGCGCGGCCGCCGCCACCGCGAGGACGGTGTGGCCCAGGACCCGGCCGGGCGCGGGGAGCCGCCCGGTGCGGCGGCGCGGCGGCGTCCCGGGTCGCGTCCCCGGGTCGACCGCGCCGGGCGGGGCGAGGTCGGGCAGCGTGTGCGGCGCGGCCATCAGGGGTTCCTCCTGCGGTTGACGGCGAACTGCACGACCGTGACCGCCGTGCAGAGCAGGAACAGCACGACGGAGATGGCGGAGGCGTAGCCGAACCGGTTCTCCACCAGGCCCTTCTGGTAGATGTACTGGGACAGCACCAGCGTCGACTGCCCCGGGCCGCCGTTGGTCATGACCAGGATCAGGTCGAAGACCTTGAAGCTGCCGATGGTGAGCATGACCGTGACGAAGAAGGTCGTGGGGCGCAGGCACGGCAGGGTCACGTTGCGGAAGCGCTGCCAGGCGGTCGCGCCGTCGATCCGGGCCGCCTCGTGCAGCTCCGGCGGCACGGTCTGGAGCCCGGCCAGGAACAGCAGCATGTAGTAGCCCATCTCCCGCCAGACGCTGACGACGACCACACCGGGCATGGCCCAGTCCGAGGACGCGGTCCAGCCGGGCGGGTCGTCCACCCCCACCAGGCCCAGGAGCTGGTTGACCGGTCCGGCGTCCCGGCTGAACAGCAGGTTCCACGCGATCGCGATGGCCACGATCGAGGTGACGTAGGGGAAGAACGCGGCGGTGCGGAAGAACGCCACGCCGCGCAGCTTCCGGTTGAGCAGCAGGGCCAGGCCCAGCGACAGCGCCAGCGTGAGCGGGATGTGGAACGCCGAGTAGTACAGGGTGTTGAGCAGGGCGCGGTGGAAGCTCGCGTCCCGGGCCAGGCGGGTGAAGTTGTCCAGCCCGACCCACCTGGCGGTGCCGAAGACGTTCCAGTTGGTCAGGGAGATGTAGAACAGCGCGACGACCGGGCCCAGGGTGAGCAGGCCGAAGCCGAGGAAGTTGGGCAGGACGAACGAGGCGCCCTGGAGTGACCGGCGCGCCCGGTACCACCGCTTGCTCCGGTCCGCCGGGGTGCGCGGACCGCCGACCGTCGTGGTGCTCATCGGCTCTGTGCTCCTGCGTGGGTGGGGTGCGGGAGGGGACCGGCGCGGGACCGGCGCCGGGGCACCGGACCCGCACGGGGTCAGCGGGACCCGAGCACCTCGCTGCGGGCCCGGTCGCCCGCCTCGCGCAGGGCCTCGTCCACCGGCGTGCTGCCGGACATGATCGCCGAGTGGGTGTCCTGGAGGATGTTCTGCAACGCGGCGGTTTCCGGTGAGACGGGGTTCTCCGCGCGGGTGTCGTGCGTGGTGAAGGCGAACCGGGACAGCTCGTCGCCCGGCACGCCCCGGACCGCGAAGTACGCCTGCGTCACCGGCTCGGTCAGCGTGGCGGGCGTGATGCCGATGGACGCCAGCGCGGTCGCGCCGCCCTCCCCCGCCACGAAGGACAGGAACTCCTTGGCCGCCGCCACCTCGCCCTCGTCGATGGCGGGGTTGATGCCGAGGCCGGTGGGGTCGCCGAAGGTGACCGGCCGGTCCTCGGTGCTGCCGTCGCGCTGCGGCGCGGGCGCGAAGCCCCACCGGAAGGGCTGCGCGTCACCGGACTCCTGCTGGGCGAGGAGGGTGGCGACGTACCAGCTGCCCATCACCATCATCGCGGCCTGCTGCGTGCCGAACTGCGCCTGGTACTGGAGGGTGTTGGTGGTGGCCGTGCCGTAGTCCACCTGCGCGCCGGACGCCTGCTGCGCCAGGGCGCGCTCGTAGTAGGGCTTGAGGTAGCCGTAGTCGCCGCTGTTCAGGTCCGCGCCGGGGGTCTGGGCCAGCGCCAGGCCCTGCACGGTGGACTGCCACACGTGCTGGTAGGCGGCCTTGGCCGGGGAGCCCGCGGCCTTCAGGCCCGCGGTCAGGTCGGCCGAGGCCCGCTCGTACTCCGCCCACGTCCAGGTGTCGGTGGGCGGCGCCACGCCGGCGGCGGCGAAGAGGTCCTCGTTGTAGTAGAGGTACCAGGAGTCCTGGCGGTAGGGCACGGCGTAGGCCACGCCGTCCACCTGGTAGTTGCCCAGGCCGTTGACCCGGTCCCCCAGGCCCGCCGCGACGTCGGACACGTCCAGCAGCTGCTCGCCGCTCTGGTAGGTGATGAAGTTCTTGAGGGTCTTGAGCGCGTACACGTCGGGCGCGCTGCCGGCGGCCAGGTCCGCGGTCAGCTGGGTGTCGTAGTTGGCGGCGTCGTACTCCTTGAACTCCACCCTCACGTCCGGGTTCTCCGCCTGGAACGCCTCGGCGAGCTTCGTGAACTCGGGGGTCGAGTTGAGGCTCCACGCGCTCAACGTCAGGGTGACCGGGCCGCCGCTGTCGGCGGTGTCGCTCCCGCCGCACGCGGTGGCGGTGAGCGCGAGGGCGGTGACGGCGGCCGTGAGGGCGGTCCGCCTGGGGTGCCGGTGTCGCATGGTCCTTCACTTCCTGGTCGGCCAACGGGAGGGCGGGTGCCGGCGCCGGGTGTGCGGCGCCCCGCCGGTCAGGGCAGTCCGGTCAGGGCAGTGCGGTGCGGGTCCGCACGCCGTCGGGCCACCGGGTGGCGACCCAGGTCGTCGATCCGTCGCGGTCGAGCCGCAGCCCGGGTTCGGCGGACCGGGGTCCGTCGTCGCGGGCCAGGTCCAGCAGGACGGCGCACCACTCGCCGGGCAGGACGGGGAAGTCCGCCCGGGGGACCGCGGCGACCGGTCCGAGGGGTCCGGCGTCGGCGCGGACGGACACGCCCGCGCCGGTCGCCCGGCCGAGCAGGACGGTGAGCGCCGACCGGGTCCCGCCGTCGGCGCGCACGGCCGGCGCCGGGCCGGGGGCGAGGTCGAGTTCCGCGCCCGCGACGGGCCACCCGGACAGCCGCAGCGCCGCGGGAGGGCGGTCCTCGGCGAGGTCGTCGACCCGCACCAGGCGCACCTCCCACGGGCCGCGCACGAGCGAGTGCACCGTGGCGGTCCCGGCGTCGTGGTGGCGGCCCGTCCAGCCCGACCCGTGGTGGACCTGCTCCTCGTCGGGCTCCAGCCAGCGCACCACGCCGGACGAGGAGCCCAGCCCCACGGCCACGCCGTCGGCGTCGACGACCCGGGTGGGGCTCGCGGCCATGCCGGACCGGTGGGACGCCCGGCCCTCGGCGTCGAGCAGCACCACGGCCTGGTCGTACGGGTCGGCCCAGCTCCCGGGGTCCAGCGGGGGGCAGGTCGCGGTGGAGTAGCCGAGGCGGGCGTACAGCGGGGAGTCGCCGCGGGTGTCGCCCGGGGTGGCGTGGTCGGTGCCGTGGTTGACCACCCGGACCACGCCGTCGGCGGCCGTGCCGGTGACCAGCCAGCCCGGTGCCGTGATCGCCCGCACGAAGTCGCCGCGCTCCACGGGCAGCGGCTGCTCGTCGGCCGTCCACACGGGGTGCTCGGCGGGCAGCACCAGCCCGAGCATCCCCTTCACCGCCCAGTACGGCGATCCCGGACCGGAGTAGGACTGGGCGATGCGCGGCCACGGGCCGTGCCAGCCCAGCGACAGCAGGCCGCGCTCGTCGGGGGCGCCGCGGTCGGTGAAGTGGCGGACCACGGCGGTCGCGGCGCGGCGCAGGACGCCGGGCGGGGTGGAGGGGACCTCGGCGAGGACCCCGACCCAGAAGGGCGCGGCGGCGGCGAAGCGGTAGGTCAGGCTGCGGCCCTGCACCAGCGGCGAGCCGTCCGCGCCGACCAGGTGGACGGCGTCGAGCAGGAAGCGGTCGAGCAGCCCGGTGTCGCGGGCGCGGCGGTCCTCGGCGAAGCCGGCCGCGCCGGGCATCCGGGCCCACAGCTGCGGGTAGAGGTGCAGCGCCCAGCCCACGTAGTGGTCGAACGCGCGCTCGTGGCCGTCGGCCATCCAGCCGTCCTCACGCCGGAAGCCGTCGTGGGTGGCGAGGTCCTCCTCCACGTCGGCGGCCGACCAGGGGCCGCCGACCGAGCGCAGGAACGCCTGCACGACCAGGCGGAACCACACCCAGTTGATGCGCGGGTAGGTCGGGTCGCCCACGGCCGGGGCGAGGTAGTCCACGACCCGCTCCCGCACGGCCGGGTCGAGCCGGTCCCACAGCCACGGCCGGGTCAGGTCCAGGGCCAGCGCCAGCGAGGCGGCCTCGACCTTCGCCTGCCCGTGCTCGTCGAGGCGCACCCAGCGCTCCGGAGAACGGGGGTCCGTGCCCGCCGCGATGCCCTCGGCGTACCACTCGGCCAGGTTGTCCGGGTCCGCGCCGTGTTCGCCGGCGAGCCGGAACGCGGCGAGCAGGAAGGTGCGGGCGAAGCCCTCCAGGCCGTCCACGTCGGCGCCGTAGCCGCCGGTCGGGCCGGGCAGCGAGATCCGCGCGTGGCTCGGGGAGCCGTGGGGGCGCACCGCGCGCAGCATCCCGTCTGCCGTGGCCGCCCACTGGTCGCGGGTCCACTGGTCACGGGTCCACTGCTCGCCGGTCCGCTCGGCGGCTGCTTCGGCGGCCCTCGGGAGGGGTTCCGGCGGCATGTGCCCGTCCTTCGTCGTCGGAAGACGTTCGATCACACGATGCGCAGTTACTTTCGTTTTTGATCGCTTTGCTCGTCAAACAGTAAATACGTGCACGAGCGATCGTGTCAAGGGTCACAGGGAGCCGGACCGTCCCGACCGGCCGCGGTACCGGGGCGCGCCCGGACCTCCGGCCCGGCCTGTCGGCGCGGGGGATCACCACCGGCCGGCCACATAATTGGACCCACGTCCGAACAACGGGAGGATCCGCGGTGACGAGAGCGCGCACGGGGAACGGCACGGTCGGCGCGGACCGGGTGCCGTCCGGGCCGGCGACAGCGCCCGGCGTGCCATCGCCCGGCGTGCCATCGCCCGGCGTGCCATCGCCCGGCGTGCCATCGCCCTGGGGCACCACTGCGGCGGGAGCGCCGTGAACCCCGAGTCCCGCACGCTCGCCGCGAGCCGGCGCGCGTCGATCCTCGAAGCGCTGCACCGGGACGGCGTGGTCCGGATCTCCGACCTCAGCGAGCGGATGGGCGTCACCCCCGTGACGCTGCGCCGCGACATCGCGCACCTCGCCGGGGAGGGCCTGCTGCACCGGGTGCACGGCGGCGCGACCCTGCGCACCGCCGACACCCCGTTCCCCGGCGCGGCGCCCTTCGACGCCGCCCGACCCCCGCACCTCGGCTCGGCCGGGATGCTGGTCCCCTCGCTGGACTACTACTGGCCGGAGGTCGTCCGCGGGGCCGAGGAGGAGGCGTCCGCGCAGGGGTTGCGCATCCTGCTGCGCGGGTCGTCCTACGAGAGCGCCGACGACCGGCCGCAGCTGGAGCGGTTGCTGGACCACGAGGACGTGTGCGGGCTGATCGCCGCGCCGAGCCTGACCGCGCCGTCCTCGGCCGCCACGATCGAGTGGCTGAGCACCATCGACACCCCGGTCGTGCTCGTCGAGCGCCTGGCGACGGTCGGCCCGCGCCAGGCGGTCGTGGAGTCCGTGGTGTCCGACCACGCCCTGGGCGCGGCCATGGCCGTGCACCACCTCGCGTCCCTGGGGCACCGCAGGATCGGCGTCGTCACCAGCGAGCACAGCCCCACCTCGCCGCACGTGCACCGCGGCTGGCTGGACGCGTGCGCGGAGACCGGCCTCGACCCGGCGTCCACCGTGGACACCGCCGTCCCCCGGCCCGGTGTGCCCGGCTGGGACGCCGCGCTGGACGCGGTGCTCGACGGGCTGGCGGCGACCGGGACCACGGCGGTGCTCGTGCACGCCGACACCGAGGCGATGGCCCTGGTCCAGCGCGCCGAGCAGCGCGGCGTCCAGGTGCCCGCCGGGTTGTCGGTGGTGGCCTACGACGACGAGGTGGCGGCGCTGTTCACCCCGGCGTTGACGGCGGTGCGCCCGCCGCGGCGCTCCATCGGGCGGGCGGCGCTGGCGCTGCTGGCGGCCCGGCTGCACGACCCCGACCGGCCGACGCACCGGGTGGTGATCACCCCGTCCCTGCGCGTGCGCGGTTCGACGGCCCCGCCGGCGGGCTGACCGGAGGGGTCATCGGGCCAGCCAGCCCCCGTCGACCGGGAACACGGTGCCGTGGACGTAGTCGGCCGCGCGGGAGCAGAGGAACAGCACGGCGCCGGCGATGTCGTCGGGCTCGGCCCAGCGGCCGGCCGGGATGCGCTCCAGGATGGACCGGGTGCGGTCCGGGTCCGCGCGCAGCGCGCCGGTGTTGTCGGTGGCGACGTAGCCGGGGGCCACGGCGTTGACGTTGACGCCGCGGTGGGCCCACTCGTTGGCCAGCGCCTTGGTCAGCCCCGCCACGCCCGCCTTCGACGCGGTGTAGCCGGGCACGGTGATCCCGCCCTGGAAGCTCAGCACCGACGCGATGTTCACGATCCGCCCCGAGCCGCGCGCCAGCATCGACCGGCCGACCTCGCGCGAGAGCACCCACGTGGCGCGCAGGTTGACCGCCAGCACGTGGTCGAAATCGGCGTCGGCGTGCTCGGCGGCGGGGGCGCGGCGGATCGTGCCGCCGTTGTTGACCAGGACGTCCACCTCCCGCGCGGCCAGCAGCGCGCCCAGCTCCGCCACCTGCCCGGGGTCGGCCAGGTCGGTGCGCACCGGGGTGAACACCCGGCCCTCGCCCTCCACCGCCGCCCGCGCCGCGCTGTCGCCCTCCGGCATCGAGGCGCTGACGCCGATCACGTCGGCGCCCGCGGCGGCCAGCAGCCGCGCCACCGCCAGGCCGATGCCCCGGCTCGCGCCGGTGACGGCCGCGACCCGGCCGGTCAGGTCGAACAGGCCCGACACCTCCGGGTTCACCGCAGCACCGCCGCGGGGTGCGGGTCCATGTCGTCGAAGGACTGGTTCTCCCCCGCCATGGCCCACACGAAGCTGTAGGAGGCGGTGCCCACGCCGCTGTGCAGCGACCACGGCGGCGAGATCACCGCCTGCCGGTCGGCCACCACCAGGTGCCGCGTCTCGGTCGGCTCGCCCAGCAGGTGCACCACCCGGGCGTCCTCGGGCAGGCCGAAGTACAGGTACACCTCCGTGCGCCGCTCGTGGGTGTGCGCGGGCATGGTGTTCCACATGCTGCCCGGGTGCAGGGCGGTCACGCCCATCACCACCTGGCAGCTGCGCACGCCGTCCTCGTGGACGTACTGGGTCAGCGTCCGGCGGTTCGAGGTCAGCGGGTCGCCCAGCTCGCGCACCGTGCCACCGCCCGGCTCGACCAACACCGTCGGGTACGCGGTGTGCGCGGGCGCGGAGAACAGGTAGAAGGCGGCGGGCGCGTCGGTGTCGTCGGAGGCGAAGGACACCTCTGCGGCGCCCCGACCGACGTAGAGGCAGGCGGTCGGCGCGAGCCGGTACTCCTCACCGTCCACGGTGACCGTGCCCGCGCCGCCGACGTTGACGATCCCGGCCTCACGCCGCTCGAAGAAGCGCTCCGCCCGGATCTCCGGGAAACCCGGCAGGCTCAACGGGCCGGTGCGCGGCACCACGCCCACCAGCACCACCCGGTCGTGGTGGCTGTGCACCGCCCGCACCTCGTCGTCGGCGAACAGCTCCTCCACCAGGTAGTGCCCCCGCAGCTCGTCCGTCGTCATCGACGGCACCTGCTGCGGCGCGGTCGCGTAGCGCTGCTCCACGAGCCTCACCCTCTCTCGCTGATCGTTTCACCGCTTGTCGACAAGAAACAGTCAATCCCAGTCACAAAGCGGAGGCAAGACTGTACGGTTTGTTGTTACGATCAGTTTCGATCACCAATCCGAGACGAGCAGGCGGTCATGGCGGACACACCCGGAGCGGACGCCAGGGGCGCGATGCTGCCCGCCGCGCGGCGGCAGTGGCTGCTGGAGCACCTGGCGGGCCGGGGCGTCCTGCGCATCACCCACATCGCCCGGATCATGGGCGTCACGCCGGTGACCGTCCGGCGGGACGTCAACGACCTGGCCGGCGAAGGTCTCGTCGAGCGCGTGCACGGCGGGGTCAGGCTCGTCACCGGCGCGTCCGCCGCCCTCCCCGGGCGCAGGCCGGACGCCACGCCCGCCATCGGGATGGTCGTGCCCTCGCTCGACTACTACTGGCCCGAGGTCATCCGCGGCGCGCAGGACGCCGCGCAGGAGAACTGCGCCCGGCTCGTCCTGCGCGGCGCGTCCTACCGGGTCGACGAGGTGCGCCACCAGGCGGAGTGGATGATCGGCAGCGGCGCGGTGGACGCGCTGCTCGTCGCGCCGCCCACCCGGGGCGCGGAGGCCGAGGAGCTCGTCTCGTGGCTGACGGCCCTGGCCGTGCCGGTGGTCCTGGTCGAGCGCTCCGCGGTGTCGGGCCCCTACCGCCGGCACGTCGAGTCCGTGCGCACCGACCACGCCGCGGGCGCCGAACTGGCGGTGCGCCACCTGCACGGCCAGGGCCACCGCCGCATCGGGCTCGTCGTCAGCGCGAGCAGCCCCACGTCCGGCCAGGTCCGCGACGGCTGGCACCGGGCAACCGCCGACCTCTCCCTCCCGCCCGCCCCGGAGGTGCTCGTCGCGGCCTACTACGAGCCGGGCTGGGGCGTGGACGTCGACCAGGTCCTGGACCTGTGCGCCGAGCAGGGCGCCACCGCGCTCGTGGTGCACTCCGACCGGGAGGCGGTGTCGCTGGTGCAGCGGGCCGAGGAGCGGGGCGTGCGCGTGCCCGGTGACCTCGCGGTCGTGGCCTACGACGACGAGGTGGCCAGGTTCGCCCACCCCTCGCTCACCGCCGTGCGCCCGCCCAAGTACGCCATCGGCGGCACCGCCGTGCACCTGGCGCTCGACCGCCTGGCGCACGGCGCGGACCGACCCGTCCGCCGGGTCGTGCTCAGCTCCGAACTGCTCGAACGGGATTCGACCGGCGTCCCCGCGCGAACCCCGCGCCAGGCCACCGGCAACCGTCCCTGAACGTTTTTCTTCGCTTCTCTGCGCCGATTTCCGTTTTTCTTCTCCGGCGACCTGATCACGGCTGGCTCGTGTCCTATTTTTCACTTCGCCCCTTGCTGCCGTCGGTCATGTCCTCTTAACCTGACTGAGATCGGAATCACACACCCTCCCTGCAAGGAGTTGCCGTGCCACAACGCCGTGGCTCCACCGCCGTGCTGTCGGCGGTCCTGCTCGGGAGCGCCCTGCTGGTCACACCGGCCGAGGCGGCTCCCGTCACCATCGCCAACGGAACGCAGTTCACCGACACGTCCGGGCAGGTCGTGCACGCGCACGGCGGCGGTGTCATCAAGGTGGACCAGCACTACTACTGGTTCGGCGAAAACCGGAACGCGGACAACACCTTCCGCGCGGTCTCCGTTTACCGGTCCACCGACCTGCGCACCTGGGAATTCCGGAAGGACGTGCTGACCCAGGCGTCGAACCCCGAGTTGGCGGTGGCCAACATCGAACGACCGAAAGTGATCTACAACAGTTCGACCGGCCGTTTCGTGATGTGGATGCACAAGGAGAACGGCAGCGACTACGGCGAGGCGAGGGCGGCCGTGGCCAGCTCCGCCACCGTCGACGGGGACTACACCTGGCACGGCAGCTTCCGCCCGCTGAACCACATGTCGCGCGACATCACCCTGTTCCGCGACGACGACGGCACCGGGTACATGATCTCCGCCGCCCGGGAGAACGCCGACCTGCACATCTACCGGCTCACCGCCGACTACCGCCAGGTCAGCACCAGGGTGCACGTGCTGTGGCCCGGCTCCTGGCGCGAGGCGCCCGCGCTGTTCAAGCGCAACGGCGTGTACTTCCTGCTCACCTCCGGCGCCACCGGCTGGGCCCCCAACCAGCAGAAGTACGCCACGGCGAGCAGCGTGGCCGGCACGTGGAGCGCGCTGGCGAACGTCGGCGACGGTACCGCCTACAACTCGCAGACCGCGTTCGTGCTGCCCGTCCAGGGCTCGCAGACCACCTCCTACCTGTACCTGGGCGACCGGTGGGCCGGCGCCTGGGACGGCCGGGTCAACGACTCCCGGTACGTGTGGCTGCCGCTGAGCTTCCCCAGCAGCACCACCATGTCGATGAGCTACGCGTCCCGGCTGACCATCGACACCGCCACGGGCACCGTGACCCCGGTGTCCTCCCCCGCCTACGCGCTGGCCGCCCGGCACAGCGGCAAGTGCCTGGACGTCCCCTCCTCCAGCCAGGTCACCGGGGCGCAGGTCAAGCAGTACCCCTGCAACGGCGGCAACAACCAGAAGTGGGAGGCGCAGAGCACGGGTGACGGCCACTACCGACTGGTCGCCCGGCACAGCGGCCTGTGCCTCGACGTGGACGCCGGCTCCACCGCCGACGGAGCCGTGGTCAGGCAGTGGACGTGCGGCAGCGGCGCCAACCAGCAGTGGCAGTTGCAGGACGCGGGCAACGGCTACGTCCGCGTCGTGGCCCGCCACAGCGGCAAGTGCCTGGACGTGGTCAGCGCCTCGACCGCCGACGGCACGCTGATCAAGCAGTACGCCTGCAACGGCGGCAACAACCAGCAGTGGACCAGGGCGAACGCCTGACGCGCGCGTGCCGGGGCGGGTGGTCCCGACCGCCCGCCCCGGTTCCCCCGTGCTCCCGATCGGTGCGGCACCCGCGCAGACGTGCCGCACCACCGGCGGGCCGGTGGTGTCCACAACGGACGTGCAACCCGGCGGGCTGCCGACTGCCGGCCGACCACCGCCCCCCGACCTCGCGATCACCTTGCGATCGGCCTCCCCGCGACCGGCGCGCGCCGCTGCTGCGATCATGGCGCCGCCCGGCCTCGGTCCCCGAGGACCACCGCGGTGCTCGGCAACGACCGACGAGGGAAGAGGGACGACCGGATGGGTGCGCGTTTCCAGGAGCTCGACTGGCGCCGGACACCGCTGGGCGAACTCGTCCTGCGCCGCCGCTGGGACCCGGTCTTCGACCGGGAGGTCCACGAGATCAAGCTCAACGACGAGTTCCTGATGTCCAGCCTGTTCACCGTCTCCGAGGTGGAGCTGGCGCGCAAGGCCCTCGCCGGCCTCACCGGGCCGCTGGACGTCCTCGTGGGCGGTCTCGGGCTCGGCTACACCGCGCGCACCGTGCTGGAGCACCCGGGCGTGCGGTCCCTGCTGGTCGTCGACGCGCTCGCCGAGGTCATCGACTGGCACCGCCGGGGCCTGGTGCCCGGCGGGACCGAGCTGGCCGGCGACCCCCGCTGCACGCTCCTGCACGCCGACCTCTTCGCCCTGGCGCGCTCCGCCGACGGGCTCGACCCGGCCACGCCCCACCGGCGCTTCCACGCGGTGGTCGTCGACGTCGACCACTCGCCCCGGCACCTGCTGCACCCGGACAACGCCGATTTCTACGGCTCCCCCGGCATCCACCGCCTCACCCAGCGGCTCCACCCCGGCGGCGTGTTCGCCCTGTGGTCCAACGAACCCCCCGACGACGGCTACACCGCAGCGCTGGCCGAGCACTTCGCCCACGCGGTCGCCGAAGTGGTCCGCTTCCCCAACCCCCTCCAGGGGCGCGACGCGACCAGCACCGTCTACCTGGCGACCACGTCGGCCGGGTGACCGCCGGCCGGACCCCCGGTTTGCGCCGGCACCCCGCGGTGCGGCATCTTGGCGCGCGACGTCGAGGAGTCCGGTCGGCACACCCACTCGTGACCGCGGTGGGCTGTTCGACGTGGACGGAGGACCCCATGCGTTTCCGGTCGACGTGCCGGCCCTCACCGCACCGGACCACCCGGTGGTCCAGGCCCCCGCGGGCGGTGGCGGCATGAGGGTGCTCCCGGGCGCGATCCCCGGTGTGACCGACCCGGGCGCGGTGGCGGCGCTGCAACCGCGGTGGGCGCGGACGACGCGGCTGCTGCGGTGGTCGGCGGTGGTGCTGCCGTGGACCGTGGCGGGCGTCTGCGCGGTGTTCGCCGTGGTGGCCGGGTCGTGGTGGGCGGTGCTGCCGGTGTCGGCGGCGGTGGCCGCGGCCTGGGTCGGGGTGCTGCGGCTGCGGCGGGGGTCGGCGGAGCCGTCGTCCTGGTTGGCCTCGGCGTTCCTCGTCGCGGGGTGCCAGGTGCTGCTCGGCGTCGTCCCCGGGTCCGGGCTGGCGCTCTCGCACTCGTCCTCCTCCGGCGGGCGGGCCGCCGCGGGCGTGCTGTTCGTCGTCGCCTGGGCGTGCGCGATCTCGTCCTGCGTCCTCGCCCACCGGGCGAACCGGGCCCTGACCACGCCCGTGGTGCCCGAGCTGGGCGCCACCGAACTCACGCTCACGCTCGCCGTGCGGTTCGCGCTCGCCACGCCGGACCTGGCCTCGGCGCGGCTCGACGTCGGGGAGGACCGGCTCACCTGGTCCGCCCGCCTGCACCGGGGCCGGGGCGCCGGCCCGCGCGCCGAGCGCGTCGTGCCCTTCGCCCACCTGCGCGACGTCGTGGTGATCGCGCTGCCGCCGCGCCCCACCCCCGTGACCTGGCTCCAGCTCCCGGACGGCACCGTGCTCCACGCCCCGCCCGGCCCCGCGCTGCTGGTGCGCACGGCCGCCGGCGAGTGGGTGCTGCCCGTGGACGACGCCCCGCTGGTGCGGGAGCTGGTGCTGACCCGGCGGAACCGCTGGGCGCGGCGGCCGGCCACCCCCTGATCGGGCGAACCTGGCGAAAAGCCCGCGAGGTCACCGGCGAGCGGTTAGCGTGCGAACCCGCCACGACCACCGCGACGACGTCCCGCGACCATCCGGAAAGGACTCCTGTGATCAACCCCGACCCCGCGAAGGCGGCGGAGGACCTGGACAGGTGGGCCGCCGGTCTTGAGCAGCGGGCGCAGCGGTACCTGCGGCTGCAACAGCAGATGAACGCCACCAGCGCCAGCGCCTCGTCGCCCGACGGCACCGCCCGGGTCACCGTGGACAGCAACGGCGTCCCCACCGACATCGCGCTGACCGACCGCGCGCGGGGCGCCGAGCCGGCGGCGATCTCGGCCCAGGTCATGGCCGCGATGCGCAACGCCCAGGCGAAGCTGCGGCAGCAGGTCCAGGACCTGGTCGCGGCGACCGTGCCGGTGGACGACGCGCCCGCGCGCAACATCGTCGCGCAGTACCGGGAGCGGTTCCCCGACGAGGTCGTGGAGCCGGACGCCGGCCGCGAGGTGCACCGGGAGCTGCGCATCGGCCAGGTCGAGGACGACGCGCCGCCGCCGCAGCCGCCACCGCGCCGACCGCCGGGCGGCGACGGACCCGACGACGGCTGGGAAGACCGGTCGTTCCTGCGCTGAGGAGGGTGAAGGACCATGGGAGACGGGTTCACCGTCGACTCCGGGGAGCTGGCCGCCCAGGCCGGCGCGCTCGACGGGTTCGCGACGCGGGCGGACACCGCCACCGACGCGGGCCGCCACGTCACGAGCCTGGACGACGCCTACGGCCTGCTGTGCCGGCCGTTCGCCGACCTGCTCAAGGACCCGCAGCAACGCGGGGTGGACACCCTCCAGGCCACCTCGGAGAGCCTGCGCCAGCTGGTGACCGACCTCGGCGACACCGCGAAGACCTACCGCGAGGCGGAGGAGAAGGTCTCGGCGGTGCTGCGGGCGCTGGTCAGGTCGCTGGAGGCCGTGTCGGCGGCGCCGCGCGTCGGGGGAGGCAACTGATGGTCGACGTGGACGGCTCCAGCACCAACCCGCTGGTGGACGAGCGGTCGGACCTGCGGAACAACTACCTCCAGGACCTCAACCCCCTGGAGAACATGGGCGCGCCCGACGCCGAGCAGGGCACCGGTTTCATGACCGGCATCACCGCGTTCGAGGCGGGGTGGACCATCGCCCAGGGCATCGACCAGAACGACCTGGGCCTGATCATCTCCGGCGTGGCGGCGGGCGCCCTGGACGTGGCGAGCGCGGCCGTCGACCCGATCGCCTACGTCGCCGGGCAGCTGTTCTCCTGGATGCTGGAGCACGTCGAGCCGGCGCGGGCCGCGCTGCACGCGGTGACCGGCAACCCGGACATGGTCAAGGGCTACGCCCAGACCTGGACCAACATCGAGCAGGAGATGCTCGCGCTGGGCGAGGAGTTCCGGGAGACCGCGCGCGGCGGGGTGCCCTCCTGGACCGGGGACGCCGCCGACGGCTACCTGCGCAAGGCGGAGGCGATCGCGGGCATCGCCCAGGGCGCGGCGGGCGGCGCGCACGGCATCGCGGGCATCACCCTGGCGATGGCCGAGGTGGTCGGCGGCATCCGGGTGGCCATCCGGGACCTGCTGGCGACCCTGGCGGGCGCGCTGGTGAGCTGGGCGATCGAGCTGGCCTGCACGCTGGGCGCGGCGGCGCCGGTGGTCGTGGCCCAGGCCACCGCCAAGATCGCGCAGGTGGTGCGCCTCGTGGCGAACATGCTCAAGGCGCTGGGCAAGGCGCTGTCGAGCGCGCTGACCTGGCTGGTCCAGCTGCGCGACCTGTTCGACGGCTTCTGGCGCGCCCTCAACGAGCTGAAGAAGAGCCAGGCGACCGCACCGGCGTGAAATCCGGCGCCCGTTCCGACTGGGCTCGCGGCGAACTGTTATTGACTAACACTTGTTAGTGACTAACACTACCCTCATGGCAGTGGTGGTGGTGGTGGGCGCCGGACCGACCGGCTTGGCGGCGGCGTGCGGGTTGGCGGTGCGGGGCGTGCCCGTCCGCGTGGTGGACGCGGCGGACGGGCCGGCCCGGACGTCGCGGGCGCTGGGCCTGCAACCGCGCGGCGCGGAGGTGCTGGACCGGCTCGACGCCCTGGGCGACCTGCCGGAGCGGTCGGTGGGCGTCGAACGGGTGGTCGTCCACGTCGGTGGCCGCCGCGTCGGGGAGCTGCGGGTCGGGGAGCCGACGGAGCTGGTGCGGCGACCCGGTCTGCTGGTGTCCCAGGCCGAGGTGGAGGCCCGGTTGCGGCGGCGGCTGGACGGGCTGGGCGTCCGCGTCGAGTGGGGCACGCGCGTCGAGGGCCTGGCGCGGGAGGACGGCCGCGTCGTGCTGGCCACGTCCGCCGGCCCGGTCGACGCGGGGTGGGTGGTCGGGTGCGACGGCGCGCACAGCGTGGTGCGCGCGGCCGCCGGCATCGGGTTCCCCGGCGTGTCGCTGGTCGAGGGCTTCGTGCTGGGCGACGCGCGGGTGGACCTGCCGCTGCCGCGCGACGCCGTGGGCGTGTGGGTGCGCGGTGGCGGGATGTTCTCCGCCTTCCCGCTGCCCGGCGGGGTGTGGCGGTTCATGGCGCCCGCGCCCGGCACCCTGGTTGCCGACGTGCCGGCCGTCCTGGCGCGCCTGGCCGAGCGGCACGCCGGGCTGCGGATCGGGCCGGCGGCGGAGTGGGTGTGGACGTCGGTGTTCCGCATCCACCGGCGGCTGGCCGACCGTTACCGCCGGGGCCGGGTGCTGCTGGCCGGGGACGCCGCGCACGTCCACAGCCCCTTCGGCGGCCAGGGCATGAACACCGGTCTGGGCGACGCGGAGAACCTGGCGTGGCGGCTGGCCCTGGTGGTCCCGGGCCGGGCCGGTCAGGGCCTGCTCGACGGCTACGAGGCCGAGCGCCGGCCGGTCGCGTCCGACGTGCTGGCCTCCACCAGCGGCCTGACCGGCCTGGTGCTCGGCGAGTCCGCGCCCGCCCGCGCGGTGCGCGACCGGGTGCTGTTCCCGCTCCTGGGGCTCCCGCCGGTGCGGAGGCTGGTCTGGGAGCACGCGTCGCAGCTGAGGACGGGCTACGCCCGCTCGCCGTTCGGCCGACGACCGCGCGTCGGCGACCGCGTCGCCGGGGCCGCCCGGCTCACCGGGTTCCGCTGGACCCTGGCGGCCCCGCCGGACAGCGGGTGCGCGCCGGTGGCCCGGGAGGTGCTGGGCGACGTGCGCGAGGTGCACCGCGACGGCGAGGCGCTGCTGGTGCGCCCGGACGGGCACCTCGCGTGGCGCGGCCGGGCCGAGCCGGACGCGCTGCGCCGAGCGCTGGCGGTCATGCTTGACCGGTGACCACGGACCAGACCCGGCCCGCCGGGGGACTGCGCGAGCAGCGCAAGGCGCGCACCCGTCGCGCGATCCGGGAACACGCGCTGCGCCTGTTCCTGGCCCAGGGCTACGACGAGACGACGGTGGAGGAGATCGCCGCCGCGGCCGGCGTGTCGCACATGACCTTCTTCCGCTACTTCCCCACCAAGGAAGCCGTGGTCGAGGACGACGACTACGACCCCCTGATCGCCGCCCTGGTGCGCGAGCGGCCCGCCGGGGAGGACCCGGTCACCGCGCTGCGCACCGCCCTGCGCACCGGCCTGGACGCGGTACTGGCCTCCGACCGGGACGCCCTGTACACCCGCACCCGCCTGATCGTCACCACCCCCGCCCTGCGGGCGCGGCAGTGGCTCAACACCGACGCCACCGGATCGCTGCTGGCCGGAGCGCTGGCCGAGCGCGAGGGGGTCCGGGTGGACCTGCGGCTGCGGGTGATCGCGGCCGCCACGACCGCCGCCCTCGTCACCGCCCTGAACGCCTGGGTCGACGGCGGGGGCGCGCGGGACCTGCGGGACCTGGTCGACGAGGCGTTCGCGGCCCTGGGCTCGGGACAGCGGTCCTGAACGGCGCGCCGCCACCACCGACGAGCGCACCGGACTCCTGAACCCCGGCGCGGCGGACCGACTTCCCGAGCGGGAACCGCAGTCCTGCGGCCGGGGAGTCGCTGCTTGCCGGTGTCCGGCAAGGAACGGGGCTTCCGCTCGGCCGCGTTCGCCCCTTTTGCCCACCGCCCGGCCAGGAGAGCATCAAGGGGAACGGCGGCCGAGGTGTCGGCCGCCGAGCCGGGGGGCGAGGGGAGGGGCCGACATGCGGTGGTCGCTGTGGCTCGTGCTGATCGGATTGCTGCTGGCCTCGCTCACCCGCACCCCACCGGTGGCCACCGCCCTCGCCACGGGCCTGGTCACCGCCGGGTTCGGCGCGCAGCGCCGCTTCCGCGACCGGCTCCCCCACCACCGCTGCGGCGTGGCGGGGTCGGGACGCGCCGCGCTCCTCCTGGCGCCCGTCGTGCTGAGCCCCCGGGAGCGGGAGCTGTTCCGGGCGATCGAGGGTCGGCTGGAGACCGAGGACCCGGATTTCGCGCGACGCCTGCGCTCCCTGACCCGGCCGCGCACCGCCCCCGGACCGGGCGAACCCCTCCCGCCGGACGCCGACGGCCCGAACCGCCGCGACGCCTGACGCTCAGCGCCCGCCCGTCCGGTAACGCGCGAGCAGGAGCAGCACCACCCCCGCCAGGGCACACCCCAGCCCCGTGAACACCGCCGCGCGCGGCCCCTGCTGGATCGCCGCGCCGGCGATCAGGACGAGGGTCACCAGGCCGAACACCGCCGCTTTCCCCGCCATCACCGCTCCTGTCCTCCGTGGCCGAGCCCCGTCGCGCCGACCGCGACCCCAAGGGGGCCAGGGCAACGGTAGCGATCTCCGTGGGGACCACCGCGTGATGAACCGCGCTGGACAACACCTGCCGAAAGTTTCGGGACACCGAAACCGGGCTTGCCGCACCATCTTCCCGTGCCCGAGCAAGGCATTCGGCCGCACCACCGGCAGATGAGACGCAGCGGTGTTGACAACTTTCGGCAATCGGTCCGAAACTTTAGGCAGTCGGTACGTGATCAGCGGTCGCGGTCGCGACCTACCACCCACCTGTCTCAAAGGAGAGCACCGGTGATCATCAGCTTGGGTCGCTTCAAAATCCGTTCGACGGTCATCATGCTGGCGATAGCGGCGTTGACGCTCGCCGGAGCGCTGGTGGCGACGGCCAAGACCACGCCCCTCCGGACCGCCGCCGGTGACGTGTCCATCGCCGCGGTGGAGGACGACGGCGCGGACTGCCCGGTGACCCTGCCCGGGTCGACCCCGTCGAACTCGCGGTTGCCCGACCCGTTCACCCGCGTCAACGGCACCCGCATCGGCACCAAGGCCGACTGGCGGTGCCGCCGGGCCGAGATCCGGGAGACGGCCGAGCGCTACGTCTACGGCGACAAGCCCGCCAAGCCCACCAGCGTCACGGGCACGGTCTCCGGCTCCGGCATCACGGTCAACGTCTCGCACAACGGCCGCACGGCCGGGTTCTCCGCCACCGTGCAGCTGCCCAGCGGCACCGGCCCGTTCCCGGCGGTGATCGTCTACGGCGGCTTCGGCGGCGACACCGCCACCATCCGCTCCTCCGGCGCGGCCGTGATCAGCTTCGACCCGTACTCCGTGGGCCGTGAGGGCACGCCGCGCAACAACAAGCAGGGCGCGTTCTACAGCATCTACGGCAACACCAGCTCCACCGGCCTGCTGGCCGCCTGGGCGTGGGGCGTGTCCCGCATCATCGACGTCATCGAGTCCAACGGCGGCAACGTCCTGCGCGCCGACATCGGCGTGACCGGCTGCTCGCGCTTCGGCAAGGGCGCCTTCGCCGCCGGCGTGTTCGACCAGCGCATCGCCCTGACCATGCCCATCGAGTCGGGCACCGCCGGCCTGCCCATCTACCGCGGCGTCAACGCCGAAGGCGGCCAAACCCTCTCCAGCGCCTACGGCGAGCAGCCGTGGTTCGGCGACGCCTTCGGCTCCTACACCGGCAACCCCAACGGCCTGCCCATCGACACCCACTCGTTGGTCACCATGGTCGCCCCACGCGGCCTGTTCATCATGGACAACCCCCACATCGCCAACCTGGGCCCCAGGTCCGCCAGCGTCGCCGCACTGGGCGGCGCCGAGGTCTACAAGGCACTCGGCGCGCAGAACAACATCCTCTACCACTCCAACGTTTCCGACGGCAACCACTGCGCCAACCGGTCGGAGTGGCGCACCCCGCTCCAGCAGGCCATCGGCAAGTTCCTGCGCAACACCGGCAGCTTCACCGGCGGCATCACCATGCACAGCAAAGCCACCGGCAACCTCTCCCAGTGGCGCGACTGGACCACCCCGACGCTGACCGACGGTCCGGGCGGCACCACCACGACCACCACCACAACCACCGGCACGACGACCACCACCGACACGACCACGACCACGACCACGACCACCAGCAACCCCCCGGGCGGCGGGAGCTGCACGGCGACCTACGCCGAAGGCCAGAAGTGGAGCGACCGCTTCAACGGCCAGGTGACCGTCTCCGGCACCGACGACTGGGTGGTCACGGTCACCCTGTCGTCCCCGCAGAAGGTCATCGCCACCTGGAACACCAGCGCGAGCTGGAACTCCGCCGGCAACGTGATGACCGCCCGTCCCAACGGCAACGGCAACGTGTTCGGCTTCACCGTCCAGCACGGCGGCAACTGGAACTGGCCCGCCCTCTCCTGCCGGGCCGGCTGACGACCGGATGACGACCCGGTGACGCCGGCGGGGGTCCGGGCGACCGGACCCCCGCCGGCGTCACCGGGTCGTCAGGGGTGGCGGGGCGGGGCGGTGCTCCGCCGCACCACGAGTTCGGTGGCGAGGTCGATCCGCTCGTAAGGCGGGCGCTGCCCCCGGGCCAGGGTGATGGCCATCTGCGCGGCGACGGCGCCCATGTCGCGCAGCGGCTGCCGCACGGTGGTCAGGGGCGGACCGCTCCACTCGTTGATCGACAGGTCGTCGTAGCCGACCACGGACAGGTCGTCGGGAACCGACAGGCCCAGCTCGTGGGCCGCGCGCATGACGCCGAGCGCCTGGTAGTCCGAGCCCGCGAAGACGGCGGTCGGCCGGTCCGGTCGGCCCAGCAGCTCCAGGCCGTGCCGGTAGCCGCTCGTGGCGCGGAACTCCCCGTAGCGGACGTGGTCGGGCGCCGCCGACAGCCCCCCGGCGGCCAAGGCGCCGCGGAACCCCTCCACGCGGGCGCGGCTGCACGGCAACCTCATCGGCCCGGAGATCACCGCGATGCGCCGGTGCCCGAGCTCGACCAGGTGGCGGGTCGCGGCCTCGCCGCCCGCCCGGTTCGCCGAGCCCACCACGGGCACGCCCGGCGGCTGCTCCTCCGCGGGGTCCACGAAGACGAACGGGACGCCGGCCGCGGTCAGCCGCCTGCGCTGCCCGTCGCCCAGCTCGACCACCACGAGGACCACGCCGAGCGGCCGGCGGTCGAGCAGGTCGTCGAACCAGTCGTCGCGGGGCCGGTGGTCGCCGCCGAGCTCGGAGAGCACCAGGGCCGCCTGCTCGGCGGAGAGCACCTGCTCGACCCCGCGGATGATCTCCATGGCCCACTCGGAGTGGATGTGGTCGAACACCAGCTCCAGCAGCGAGGGCCGGGTCGGCAGGCGGTCGGGCGCCGTCCGGTGCGGGTGGCGCTCCGCGGCCCCTCCCCCGCCCGACCGGGCGTCACCGGCGGCCGACGACGTGCCCAGCCCCGCCAGGACGGGCTCGCCCGGGGTGCCGACCCGCTGGTCCGGCACCCGCTGCGCACCTGAGCTCCACGACTGCGGCGACGTGCTCATGCCTGTCCCTGTCCGCGAGATGGTCTGACGAACGACGAAGAACGACGGCGGCGCGGGACCCTGGTCGGGCCGGCCCGGCTGGTCGGCCCGGGGTGACCGCACCCCGGCACACCCACGGTACGACGCGAACCGGCGAGCGCCCGTTGAGACGCGATGTTGCGCGGAAGTTTCGCCGCGCCAAGGGCTTCCGCCGCGGACGCGGCCCGCGCGAGCCGGTGGCATTGACACGTTTCGGGGCATTGCCCGAAACTTCAGGCGGGCACGGTGGGTGACCACGACCGCCGACGCCTCCCCGCTCACGGAAGGAGAGGCCCGCGCATGACCCCGGCGTCGAGGCCCGCGCCGGGCTCCTCCGACCGCGGCGGTGCGACGATCGCCCAGATCGCCGGCCTGGCCGGGGTCTCCACGGCCACCGTCTCGAAGGTGGTCAACGGCCGCGCCGACGTCGCCCCCGACACCCGGGCCGCCGTGGAGCACATCATCCACGAGTACGGCTACCGCCGGCCGAGGAAGGGCGCCCGCCCCACCCTCGTCGAACTCGTCCTGCACGAGATCAAGGGCGCCTACGGCATGGAGGTCATCAAGGGCGTCGAACGCGTCGCGGTGGAGCACGAACTGGCGCTCGTGGTCTCCGAGCTCCAGGAGAGCCGGGTGCCCGGCCGCAACTGGATCGAGGCGGTCCTGGCCCGGCGTCCGGCGGGGGTCGTCGCCGTCATGGACGGTCCCACGCCCGCCCAGCAGGAACAGCTGCGCAGCCGGGGCATCCCCCTCGCGCTCGTCGACCCCGCCGGTGAACCCGGCCCGGAGCTGCCCTCCACCTCCGGCGACAACTGGGGCGGCGGCCTGGCCGCCACGCGCCACCTGCTGCGGCTGGGGCACCGGCGCATCGCGGCCATCACCGGACCACCCTCGTCGCTGCCGAGCCGGGCGCGGCTCGACGGCTACCGCACCGCGCTGGACACCGCCGGCGTGGCGGTCGACCCCGGCCTGGTGCGGGTGGGCGGCTTCCACCTCGAGGACGGCCTCGCCCGCGGCCTGGACCTGCTCACCCTCCCCGACCCGCCCACGGCCGTCTTCGCGTTCAACGACGCCCAGGCGATCGGCGTCTACCAGGCGGCCCACCGGCTGGGGCTGCGCGTGCCGCGGGACCTGAGCGTGGTGGGGTTCGACGACCTGCCCACCGCGACCTGGGCGATCCCCGCGCTGACCACCGTGCGCCAGCCGCTGCGCGACATGGCCGCCACCGCCACCCGGGTGGTCATCGACCTCGCGCGGGGCGCCACCGCCACCGGGTACCGCTCGATGTTCGCCACCGAGCTGGTCGTGCGCGCCAGCACCGCGCCGCCGGGCGCCGACGAGCACTGACGGGCGCCGACGGCCACCGGCAGGCCCTGACGGGACCGCCCCGCGTCCTTGCCAAACGGAACAGTGCTCCGTATCGTTGCGGACCGGTGTTCCGGTTGTTTCGACCTACCGCGGGGAGCGAGCGTGGTCGACAGGCGTGGTCCGATCCTGATCAACGGCACCGCGGTCGACCCGCCGGCCGACCCGCGCGTGTCGCTGCTCGACCTACTGCGCGAGGGGCTCCACCTGCACGGCACGAAGAAGGGCTGCGACCAGGGCGCGTGCGGGGCTGGTCGACGGCGAGCGCATCGTGTCGTGCCTGGCGCTGGCGGTGCAGTGCGCGGGACGGGAGGTCGTCACCGTCGAGGGGTTGGCCGGCGAGGACGGCCCGCACCCGGTGCAGCGGGCGTTCCTGGAGCACGACGGCTTCCAGTGCGGCTACTGCACGCCCGGCCAGCTCTGCTCGGCGGTGGGCCTGGCGGCAGAGGTGGCGCGCGGGGCGCCGAGCCACGTCACGGCCGACCTGTCGGCCGAGCGGGTCGCGCTCACCCACGACGAGCTGCGCGAGCGGATGAGCGGCAACCTGTGCCGGTGCGGCGCGCACAACGGCATCATCGCCGCGATCGCCGAGACCTGCGCGGAGGCGGCGGGATGAGGCCCTTCACCTACACCCGGGCCGGCGACGAGGCCGAGGCCGTCCGATCGGCCGCGGCGCCCGGCGCCCGCTACCTCGGTGGCGGCACGAACCTGGTCGACCTGATGCGCGGCACGATCGAGCGACCGGCCGCGCTGGTCGACGTGACGGGCCTGTCCTCGGGCATCGAGGAGCGCGGGGACGGCGGCCTGCTGATCGGCGCGGCGGCGCGCAACACCGCGGTCGCCGAGCACCGCGCCGTCCGCACCCGCTTCCCGGTGCTCTCCCGCGCGGTCCTGGCGGGCGCGTCGGCGCAGATCCGCAACATGGCGACGGTCGGCGGCAACATCCTCCAGCGGACGCGCTGCGCCTACTTCTACGACCGGGTCGGGTCGCGCTGCAACAAGCGGGACCCCGGGCAGGGCTGCGACGCGGTGGACGGGATCAACCGCACCCACGCCGTCCTGGGCGCCTCCCCCGCCTGCGTCGCCACGCACCCGTCGGACCTGTGCGTGGCGCTCGCCGCGCTCGACGCGGTGGTGCGCCTGCGGGGTGTCCGGGGCACGCGCGCGCTGCCGCTGGTGGAGCTGCACCGGCTGCCCGGCGACCACCCCGAGGTCGAGACCGTCCTGGAACCGGGCGAGCTGATCACCGCGGTCGAGCTGCCGCCGCCGGACCCGGGGGCGCGCTCCGCCTACCGCAAGGTCCGCGACCGGGCGAGCTTCGCGTTCGCGCTGGTGTCGGTCGCCGCCGTGCTGGTGGTGGAGGACGGCGTCGTCCGGGATGTGCGGCTGGCTCTCGGCGGCGTCGCGCACAAGCCGTGGCGCGCGAGCACCGCGGAGCACGCGCTCCGGGGTGGGCCCGCCACCGTGCGGGCGTTCCGCGCCGCCGCGGAGGCCGAGCTCGCCGTCGCCACCCCGTTGCGCGACAACGGGTACAAGGTCGAACTCGCGCGGCGCGTCGTCACCGCCGTCCTCGGCGAGCTGGCGGGGGGCGACGCGTGAGCGGCGTGGGCGCCGTGGACGGCACCGCGCCGGGCCCGGCGGGCGAGGTCCCCGGGCCGGGCCCGGAGAGCCGGTGGCCGGGTGGCGACCCCGACCCGGAAAGCCGGGAACCAGGTAGCGACCCCAACCCGGAAAGCCGGGAGCCCGACGACGAGCCCGCCCCGTCGACCCGGCCCGACCGGGGGTGGATCGGCGCGCCGGTGCCGCGTGTCGAAGGGCCGCTCAAGGTGCGGGGCGAGGCGACCTTCGCGGCCGAGGTCGTGCTCGACGGCATGGTCTACGCCGCGCTCGCCTTCAGCACCACCGCCAAGGGGCGGATCGCCGCGCTGGACACCGCCGAGGCCGAGGCCGCACCGGGGGTCGTGCTGGTGATGACCCACCGCAACGCGCCCCGGATGCGGCCGATGCCGCAGTTCGACACCAGCGAGAAGGCGGCGGGCTACGACACCCTGCCGATCATGCAGGACGACCGCGTCCACTGGAACGGCCAGCCGATCGCGGTCGTGCTGGCGGGGACGCAGGAGCAGGCCGACCACGCCGCGTCGCTGGTCCGCGCGACCTACGAGGCGGAGCCCGCCACCACCTCCTTCGCGCGGGCGAAGGCCGCCGGCACCGAGGCCGGGTGGTTCCGCGGGCCGCTGCACCTGGAGATCGGCGACGCGGAGGCCGAGCTGGCGGCGGCGGCCGTGTCGGTGGACGCCACCTACCGCACGCCGCCGCAGAACCACGACGCCATCGAGCCGCACGCGGCGACGGTGGTGTGGCACGGCGACGACCTGGTGGTGCACGACGCCTCGCAGTCGGTGGCCCACACCGCCTGGTCGCTCGCCCACGTCCTCGGCGTCGACGAGGAGCGGGTCCGCGTCATCTCCCCCTTCGTGGGCGGCGGCTTCGGCGGGAAGCTCCTGTGGCAGCACCAGGTGCTGGGCGCGGCGGCGGCCAGGCTCGCCGACCGGCCGGTGCGGATCGCGCTGTCGCGCGAGGGCGTGTTCCGGGTGGTCGGCGGTCGCGCGCCCACCGAGCAGCGGGTGGCCATCGGCGCCGACCGCGACGGCCGGTTCACGGCCCTCGTCCACACCGGGACGCAGGCGACGACCCGGCACAACGCCATGCCCGAGCCGTTCACCGCGCCGGCGCGCAGCCACTACGCGGCGGGCAGCGTCAAGCTCGACGTCCAGGTGGCGTACCTGGACGTCGTCGCCAACAGCACCATGCGGGCGCCGGGTGGCGCGGTCGGCAGCTACGCCCTGGAGTGCGCCGTGGACGAGCTGGCGTTCGCGCTGGGGGTGGACCCGATCGAGCTGCGCCTGCGCAACGAGCCGGACCGGGACCCGGCGGACGGCAGGCCGTTCTCCTCGCGGCACCTCGTCGAGGCGTGGCGCGCGGGCGCGGAGCGGTTCGGCTGGGACCGGCGCGACCCGACCCCCGGCGCGGTCCGCGAGGGCGAGTGGTGGGTGGGCACCGGTTGCGCGACCGCGTCGCACCCCTACGTCCGGATGCCCGGCGGAGCCGTGCGGATCACGCTGACCGACCGGGGCCGCGCCCTCGTGGAGGTCGCCGCGCACGAGATGGGCATGGGCACCGCCACCGCGCAGACCCAGGTCGTCGCCGAGCTGCTGGCGCTCCCGCCGGACCGGGTGTCCTTCGCCTGCGGCGACTCACGGATGCCCGGCCTGGTGATGGCCGCCGGGTCGCAGCAGACCGCGTCGATCGGCGCGGCCGTGATCGCGGCCCGGCGCGTGCTCATCGCCGAACTGCTCGAACTCCTCGACGACGGGTCACCGCTCGCGGGGCTCGCGGCGGAGGAGGTCGGCGCCCTCGACCGCGGCCTGGCCAAGCTCGACGACCCCTCCCGGCACGAGAGCTACGCCGCCGTCCTCGCCCGCGCCGGACGTGCCGAGGTCGTGGTCGAGGCGAGCGGTCCCCCACCGCTGGAGGCGGCGACCTGGTCGATGCACTCCTTCGGCGCGATGTTCTGCGAGGTCCGCGTCAACGCGGTCACCGGTGAGGCGCGGGTCAGCCGCTTCCTCGGCTCGATGGACTGCGGGCGGGTCCTCAACCCCAGGACCGCCGCCGCCCAGGTCCGGGGCGGGATCGTCATGGGGCTGGGCGCGGCGCTGGTGGAGCGGACCGATGTCGACGAGCGCACCGGCCGCGTCGTGAACGCCGGTTTCGCCGAGCACCACGTGCCCGTGCACCTGGACGTGCCGGAGATCGACGTGATCTGGACCGACGTCCCCGACCCGCGCGCACCCCTGGGCGCGCGCGGCATCGGCGAGGTCGGTGTCACCGGGACGGCCGCCGCGGTGGCGAACGCGGTCTTCCACGCGACCGGCAAGCGCGTCCGCGACCTGCCGCTGACCCCCGACCGGCTGCTGTGACGGCCACCTGTCACCGAACGAGCAGCGGCGGGTCAGCTGCGGAACCAGGCGCGCCGGTACTGCCGCCCGACGGTCAACGCCTCGCCCAGGGAACGGCCGACCAGACCGCGTTCGCCGTAGGCCCCGAGCAGCCTGCGGGTCAGGTCGCCCCGGTCCACCGCCGGCGCGGGCCCGTCCTCCACGCCGTCGGCGGGACCGGCGAAGCCGTCGTGGCCCAGTACGATCGACCCGGCCCGGCTGTCGCGCACCGCGCCGGCCACCCGGTCGGCCTGCGGCACGTCCTGCCAGTCGCGCAGCACCGGACCCCACAGCACCGGCACCAGCCCGTCCCGCGTCACCGCGCGCCAGGTGCGCGGCGACTGCGTGCCGTACGGCGGGCGGAACCAGGTGACGCGGCGGCCGATCAGGTCCTCCAGCTCGGCCCGGCCGGCCCTGGTGCGCCGCTCGACCTCATCCGACGACAGGCCGGTGAGCCGGCGGTGGTCCACCCCGTGCAGCGCGATCTCGTGCCCCGCCGACACCATGTCCGCGAGCAGTCCCGGAAAGCGCCGGGCACGGGTCAGCAGCACGAAGAAAGTCGCGGTGGCGCGGAAATCGGCGAGTGCCGCCAGCACGCCCTCCGTGCCGCCCGGCTCGGGGCCGTCGTCGTAGGTGAGCACGACGTGCGGTGCCTCGGTCCGCACCCCGCACACCGAACCGGCGATCCCGCCGAACAGCCGTTCCACCGGCTCCGCGAGCTTGCGCGCCCGCGATGGAGCAGTCATCGGCCCGTCCCCCCGTGGTCGCGAAAAGCCCATGGTAGGCGGGGATTTTCCGGATCAGGCCGCACAATGCGGTACCGGCCGGCCGCCTCCCGGGGGACACGGCCGGCCGGGTGTTCACGCCGGTTCGACGGGCAGCCACAGCTCGCAGGTCGCGGTGCTGAAGTCGGCCGCGCGGTCGAGCACCGCGACGATCGAGGGCCCCGGCCGCGAGCGCCACGGGTTGGAGGGGAACCACTCGGTCGCGGTCGCGGCCCAGGCCGTCTGGAGGGCCTCCGGGTGGGGCCCGGAGGTGCGGAAGACCGCCCACCGGCCGGCCGGCACCTCGATGGCGTCGAGGTCGCCGGGGACCGGGGTGTCGCCGGTCAGGGCGACCCCGTGCAGGTAGGTCAGCTCACTGCCCTCGGTGGCGTCGGGGTCCAGGTCGTCGCAGACCTGGAGCAGGCCCCGCGGTTCGGCGTCGCCGAGGGACTTCAGCCGCTGGTGCTCCTCCGGCGGCAGCGCGGCGATGTGCCGCTGGATGTGCGGGTTGACGCCGTGGTGGATCAGCGGGACCCGGGCGGCGTGCCCGACGAGCCGGAACGCGGGGTGGTCGACGAGGCGGGTGTCCATGGGGGTTCTCCCTTCAACGGTCAGGCGGAACCTGAGCTGCGGTTGTGAGCGGAGGGGGCCCCCGTCCCGGCGGACGTCACCGGGGCCCGCGCCGTGGACGGCCCGGAACGCGCGGCCGAACGCCTCGGTCGAGCCGTAGCCGTGCCGGACGGCGATGTCCAGCAGGTCGCCCCGGCCCCGCACGACGTCGGCGGCGGCGACGGTCATGCGCCGCCGGCGCACGTACTCCGACAGCGGCATCCCCGCCAGGGACGAGAACATCCGGCGCAGGTGGTACCCGGTCGTGCCGAGTTCCCTGGCCGCCGAGTCGACGTCGAGCTCCTCGCCGAGGTGCTCCTCGACCAGGTCGACGAGCCGGTTGAGTGCCGAGATCATGGGACCTCCTTCCGGGTTCCACCTTGACCGACCGGGCCCCGGACGCGCCCGATCGCGGCGAACCGATGCGATCGGACGGGCACCGGGACCGTTTCGCAGGGCTGTTTCGCGGGACCTCCGCACCGGGCCGTTCCACGCGGTTCGCCGCACCGGACCGCGCTCACCGGATCGCGCTCACAGCGCCGCTTTCACAGCGCCAACCGCGGCCAGGGCCCGGTGTCGCGCAACAACTGCCGGTCGTGCGTGGCGATCACCACCGCGGCCGGGGTGGAGCCCAGGGCGTCGGTCAGCTCGTCGACGAGCGCGGCCGACAGGTGGTTGGTCGGCTCGTCCAGCAGCAGCACGTGCGGGCGGACCGCCAGCACCAGCGCCAGGTCCAGCCGCCTGCGGGCGCCCACCGACAGCTCCGCCACCGGCCTGCGCCCGTCGTACCCGTCGAGCAGGCCCAGCTCGCCCAGCCCCGGGCCCGGCACGCCCGACCGGGCCAGCCGCTCCTCGTACAGCTCCACCGCCGTGCGCCGGCCCGGCGGGTCGGACTCCTGGCCCAGCCGCCCGACCCGCACGGACCGGCCGCGGGTCACCGTGCCCGCGTCCGGCGCCAGGTCGCCGGCCAGCACGGTCAGCAGGGTCGACTTGCCCGCGCCGTTGGGCCCGGTGACCACGAGCCGGTCCCCCGCGTCCAGCGCCAGGTCGACCGGGCGCGCGAGCCTGCCGGCCACGCCCACCCCGGCGGCCCGCAGCAGGGTCGCGCCGCCGGGACCGGGCAGCTCCGGCATCGCGAACCGGGACGGCGGCGGCGGGACGGCCACCACGTGCGCGGTCAGCTCCTCCTGCCGCCGGTGCACGGCCCGGACCAGGCCGGGCGCCCGGGTGGCGCGGGTGTGCCTGCCGTGCCCCTTGGCCGGCCGCCAGTTGTCGCGCAGCCGGTTCCGCGTCGCGGCCAGGTCGTCGGCCAGGCGCTGCCGCTCGGCCACCTGCTCGGCGTGCAGCGCCTCCCAGCGGGCGCGCTCGGCCCGGCGGGCCTCGACGTAGGCGGGGTAACCGCCGCCGTAGTACCGCGGCCGGCCGTCGGAGGACGGGTCGAGGTCGACCACGGAGGTGGCCACGTCGGTCAGCAGCGCCCGGTCGTGGCTGACCAGCACGACGACGCCCGGGTGGGCGCGCAGCCGCTCGGTCAGGTGGTCGAGCCCTGCCGCGTCGAGGTGGTTGGTGGGCTCGTCGAGCAGCAGCACCGGGTGCCCGGCGCCGAGCAGGCAGGCCAGCCGCACCCGGTGGCGCTGCCCGACCGAGAGGGTGCCGAGCGGGCGGGCGCGGTCGTCGACGGCGTTCAGCGCGGCCAGCGAGACCTCGACCCGCCGGTCCGCGTCCCACGCGTCGAGCGCCTCGGCCTCCGCGAGCGCGACGGCGTAGGCGTCGTCCGCGCCGGGAGCGCCGTCGGCGAGCGCGTCGGCGGCCTCCGCCAGGCGGGCCAGGGCGCCGCGCACGGCGGTCAGTTCGAGGTCGACCAGGGCGCCGACGGTGTCGCCGGCGCCGAGCGGGAGCTGCTGGTCGGCCACGCCGACCGAGCCCGCGCGGCGCACCTCGCCGCGGTCGACGGGCAGGTGGCCGGCGAGGACGCGCAGCAGGGTGGTCTTGCCGCGACCGTTCTCCCCGACGACGGCGACCCGGTCACCGGCGGCGGCGACGAGGTCGACCCCGGTGAGCACGGGCCGCCCGCCGAAGGAGAGGTGGACGCCGGACGCGCGGACGTGCGCCGCGCGCACGGGTGCGGGCGGGAGGGGTGAGGACATGAGGGGACTTGCCTCCGACGAGAGGTGATGAGCGGGAAGGGCGAACTCCGGTACCGCGGTTCGCGGTACCGGCGGAGGCGTCGTCCCTCAGAGGAAGAACAGGTGCTGCATCACGAGCGCCAGGGTAGGACAGCCCCGGTGGTCGGCGCACCCGGGTTTTCCCCCGGGCGGCGGGTTTTCCGTTGACGCACCTGCCACAGTGGACTCGTGGGGTGGGACGACGAGGACGCGAACCAGATCCGCCGGGCCGCCGGGTTGGCCACGCCGATGGCGCTGCGGGTGGCGGTGACGCTGGGCCTGCCGGACCGGCTGGGCGGGGACGGCGCTCCCACCGGGGACCTCGCGGCCGAGCTGGGCGTGTCCCCGGTCGCGCTGGAGCTCCTGCTGACCCACCTGACGACCCTCGGCATCGTCGAGCGCACCCCCACCGGCCACCGGACCACCGCCTACGGCGAGAACCTCCGCGCCGACGCCGACAACGGCCTGGCCAACCTGCTCGACCTGGGCACCGCGGGCGGTCGCGCCGAGCTGGCGTTCGTCGAGCTGGCCCACAGCGTCACCACCGGCCGCGCGGCCTACCCGCACCGCTACGGGCGGGACTTCTGGACCGACCTGGGCGAGCACGCGCGCCTGCGCGAGTCGTTCGACCGGCAGATGACGCACCGGTTCGAGGCGCAGCTCCCCCGGGTCGTCGCCGGTGTCGACTGGTCCCGGTTCACCACCCTCGTCGACGTCGGCGGCGGTCGGGGCGGCCTGCTGGCCGCGGTCCTGACCGCGCACCCCGGGCTGCGCGGCCACCTGGTCGACCTCGAACCGACCGCCGCCGAGGCCCGCCGCACCTTCGGCGCCCACGGCCTCGACGAGCGGGCGCGGGTGACGGCGGGGAGCTTCTTCGACCCGCTCCCGGCCGGGGCGGACGCCTACCTGCTGTGCGACGTCCTGCACAACTGGGACGACGAGCACGCCGGCCTCGTGCTGGCCCGCTGCGCGGAGGCCGCGCGCCCCGGCGGGCGCGTCCTGGTCGTCGAGGGGATCGGGGGGCTGCCGGCCGGCAGCGAGGGCGGCCTGGCCATGCTGGTGATCTTCGGGGGCCGCGAGCGGCGGCTCGACGAGTTCCGCGCGCTCGCCTCACCGCACGGCCTGGTCCTCGACACCGTGACCGAGCTGACCGGGCAGCGCTGCCTGCTGGAGTTCCGGTTCGCCGACGACGGGTGAGGACGGGTCACCCCGGCGGCGAGCCGGGGTGCGCCAGGAGCGCGTGGTGCAGGTCGTAGCGGTCCGACGGGCCGTCCACCAGCGACCGGCCCAGGAGTTCCTCGACCCGCGAGAGGCGTTTGCGCAGCCCGTGCGCCGAGATCCCCAGCGCGGCCGCGGCGGGGGCCGTCCGCAGGTCGTGGTGGAACCAGGTCCGCACGGTGGTCAGCAGCGTCGCCCGGTTGGCGGGCAGCAGCGGGACCAGCCGGTCCTCGGCCCAGCGCCGGACCTCCGGGAGGTCCAACAGCTCGGGGAACCCGATCACCCCCACCTCCGCGTCGGGGTGCGGCCGCTCGTCGATCAGCTGCACCGCCAGGTGGAGCCGGGCCTGGACGTCGAACCGGGTGAGGTCGCAGCGCAGCTCGGCGCCGATGCGGTGCAGGCGCGCGGCCAGCGTGTTGCGGTGGACCTTCAGCTGCGAGGCCGCACGGGCGCCGAAGTCGAGCCACGACAGCAGCGTGACCAGCAGTTCGAAGGCGTCGGGGTCCTGGGTCCGGGCGGGCCGGTGCGCCAGCAGCGGTGCGAGCGTGCTCGCGGCCCACGCCTGCCCGGCGTGGCCCAGCAGCTCGCCCAGCTCGCCGCGGGGCGAGAACCGGGCGTACCGCTCGGGCCGGCGGCGGGCCACCGACAGCGCGTGGAACGCCTGCTTGTACCCGACCGGCACGTCCCGCAGCACCACTTGCAGCCCGACGCCCATCCGGGTGTCGGGGACGGCCTCGGTCAGCTCCCGGATCAGGTGCGTCGCCGGTGGCGCGCCGGCGGGCCCGGCCGGGGCGATCACGATGACGTGCCCGCTGTAGACCGGGCACGGCACCACCCAGGCGGCCTCGCCGAACACGTCCCGGCACCGCGCGGAGAGCCGGCCGCGGGTGTTCGGGGCGCCCGAGACGAGGTACACCCGCGCCAGGTCGGGCAGCGGCGGGCGGAGGACCGCCGCGGTCCGGCGGGCGCCGGACAGGTGCCCGACCATGAGCAGGTGCAGCACCGCTTCGCGCACCGCCGCGTCGGCGGCGTCGAGCCGCTCGACCCGCTGCTCGGCGATCGCGGCGCGGCGGCACAGCCGGAGCGGGTCCACCGCGGCGGCCAGCAGGCTCCGGTGCGCCGCGGTCAGCGGGCCCCGGCGCGCGACGACGAGGACCGGCCGCGCGGGCGGTGGCCCGACCGGCAGCACGGCGATGTCGTGCCCGTCCGCGTGCACCGCGGCGGAGTCGACGTCCCCGGCGCGCACCCGGTCGACGTCCTCGGCGACCACGCGGAGCAGCCGCTCCGCGCCCGGCGGGACGGCGACCGCCTGCTCCTCGTGCGGCCCGGTGAGCACGACCTCGCCGGCCAACCGGCGGGCGAGCAGCTCCAGCACGCGCCGCACGCCGTCCGGTCCGGTCGCCTCCTGGTACAGCAGCCGCAGGTGGTCGTCGTCGGTGTGGTGGTTCGCGCTCGTCCGCGTGGGCCGGCTCGGCACTCCGGGCAGCTCCCCCGTCCGTGGTCCTCCCCGCCCGGGACCGGGGTGGCGCAGGTGGGTCGGCGCAGCGGGAGGTGACCGGATGCCGGACGCACTGTGCACACCGGCACTGGGGCGGCTCGCCCCGGGAGTCTAGCGTTCCCGGTGACCGTGACCGACCCCCGAGAGGGTCGGCTCGGGTGCCCGGGACGGGGGACCTCCGAGGGGGGCCGGTTCACCGCGGGGCAGAACCGTGGGGTGTCCCGGACCGCTGGGGGAACCCGGGGCACCCCACGTCCACCTCGCGGACCCGGTCAGCGGACCCGGTCAATCGGCGGACGGGCCGACGGGGACCCGGTCGTGCCGCAGCCTCGACGCGGACACCACGTGCCCGCCCCGCACCACCAGCTCGACCGGCGCGGGCCGGCTCAGGAACGCCAGCAGGCTCGCCGTCACGCCGTAGGCGCCCGCGTTGGGGATCGCCACCACCTCGCCGACGCCCAGGTCCGGCAGCCCCACCTCGCGCGCCAGCACGTCACCGGGCGTGCACAGCGGTCCGACCAGGCTGGCGACCTGCGCCACGTCGTCCCGGTCCGGCCTGGCCGCCAGGGGCATCAGCCGGCCCAGGCCCGCCATGCCGCCCAGGGCGTTGATCCCAGCGTCGAGCACCAGGAACCGCCGACCCCGGCTGACCTTCACGTCGACCACCGAGCACAGCAGCTCGCCGCTGTCGCCGACCAGGTAGCGGCCGGACTCGCAGGCCACCAGCGGATCGCCCGCGCGCCAGTGCGGGAAGTGCAGGTCCAGCGCGGCGGACAGCTCCACGCGCAGCTTGTCGTAGACCGGCCGCGCCCCCGGCACCGCGTAGGGCGCGGCGAACCCGCCGCCGATGTCCAGCAGCCGCAGGGGCAGCCCCGTCCGGTCGCGCAGCCGCGCCGCGGTCGCCAGGCTGTGCTGGAACTCACCGACCAGGCTCGCCTCGTCCCTGGCGTTGCTCAGCGGGAACAGGTGCAGCCCGGTGATCCGGGCGCCCGGCACCGAGGTCAGCTCGTCGACCAGGTCGGGGAGCACCTCGCTGTCGAAGCCGAACTGCGAGGGCGCGCCCGTCATCCGGATGCCCGTGGCGGCGTGGCCGGCGGCGCTGTTGACCCGCAGCAGGCAGTCCGCGACCACGCCGTGCGCGGTCGCCACCGCGCCGATCCGGCGCAGGTCCCCGACCGATTCCGCGGAGAACGCGCGCACGCCCGCGCGGACCGCCTCGGCCAGTTCCGCGCGGGTCTTGCCCGGCCCGGTGTAGAGGGCCTGGGCGGGGTCGTAGCCGGCCGCGAGCGCGGCGGCCAGTTCGCCGGTCGAGCTGAGTTCCGCGCGGCACGGCGGGCCGTCGCCCTCGCGCAGGGCTCGCGCCACGTCCGGGTGCGGGTTGGCCTTGAGGGAGTAGAACAGCGCGCACTCCTCCGGCAGGCTCGCCCGCAGGTCGCGCCGCGCCGCCCGGACGCGGTCCAGGTCGTAGACGTACAACGGGGTGCCGTAGCGCCGGACCCACTCGGCGTGCCGGCTCACCGCGTGCCGGCTCACCGCCCGCCGCCCGCGAACAGCAGCGCCAGGTCGCCGCGCGCGTTCTTGCCGTTCGGGGTGAGCGGCAGCTCGGGCAGCACGTGGCAGACCGCGGGCACCTTGGCGGGCTCCAGGCGGGCGCCCAACTCGTGCAGCACCTGGTGCGGCGCCAGGTCGGTCGCGACGCAGATGGCCAGGTCGCGGCCCTCGGTGGGTGCGAGCACGGCCGCGGCCCGCACGCCGGGCACGTCCATCGCCGCCGCCTCGATCTCGACGGTGCTCATCCGGGCCCCTCGGCGCTTGAACAGGTCGTCGCGTCGGCCGGTGAACCAGAGGTTGCCCACCTCGTCCAGGCGGCCGTAGTCGCCGGTGTGGAGCACGGTGCGGTCGCCGTCCCGGCGGAAGGTGCGCGCGGTCAGCTCGGGCGCGCGCCAGTAGCCGGCCATGACGTGGGGACCCGCCACCACGACCTGGCCGACCTCGCCGGGAGGCAGCGGGCGGCCCTCGTCGTCCACCACGAACACCTCCGTGCCGGGCAGGGCGGGACCCACGGAGCCGGGCAGCTCGCGGTCGCGCTCCGGCGGCATGATCGTGATCCGCTTGCACTCGGTGGTGCCGAACATGCGCACCACCCGGGCGCCGGGGAACGCGGCGCGCAGGGCGTCGGTGGTCGCCTCGGGCAGCGCGGCGCCGGTGTTGGTGAACATCCGCACCGGCGCCGCCGGCCCGGACCCGCGCGCGGCGAGCGCGACCGCCATCGACGCCAGCGACGGCACGACCGGCACCACGGTCGCCCCGCAGTCGCGGATGGCGTCCAGCAGCCGGAACTCCGGCTCCGCGCCCGCCAGCACCACCTCGGCGCGGGCGAGGGCGGCGAGCAGCACCTGGTAGAGGCCGTAGTCGAAGGACAGCGGCAGCCGGCAGAACACCACGTCGGTGTCCCGGTAGCCCAGGACGGCCTGGACGGCGGCGGCGGCGAACCGCACCCGCCCGTGCGGGCACATCACGGCCTTCGGCGCGGCGGTGCTGCCGGAGGTGTAGATGAGCAGGGCGAGGTCGGTGCCCGCGACCCTCACCCGTTCGGGCAAGACGTCGTGCGCGGACGACCCGGGCACCTCGGACCCGGGCACCCCCGGCCCGGCCACCCCCGGTCCCGCCACCTCCAACCCCGCCACCTCCGCCCACGCCTCCCGCAGGCCGTGCACGGGCACCGGCGTCAACGCGCGCACCGCGTCCACCTCGGCGTCGTCGACCACCAGCAACGCCGGTTCGGCATCGGCGACGACCGACCGCAGGTGGAACGCCTTCATGGCGGGGTTGACCGGCACGAACACCGCGCCGCACCGGGACGTCCCGTGCAGCAGCGCGACGAACTCGAGCGAGTTGGGCAGCCGCACCAGCACCCGGTCGCCGGGGCGCACGCCCCGCGCGGCGAGCCAGTGCGCCACCGCGAAGCTCAGCCGCCTCAGCCGCGAGTAGGTCCAGGAACCCGCCGCGTCGCGCACCGCGGTCCGCTCCGGGGCCTCGGCGGCCGCGTCGTCCACCAGCCCGTGCAGGGTCCCGTCCAGGACACCGTCCGACAAGGTCTTCCCTTCCGTTGGGCGCGGGTCCGCGCAGGGGTCGCTCGGTCGGCGGCCCCGTCAGCCCCGGGCCCGGGACAGCGTGATGGCCTCCCACAGCCGCCCGGGGGTCTCGAAGGTCTCCACGGCCAGGTGGGCGCCCTCGAACCTGATGTCGTAGGCCGTCTCGACCTCGGTCAGCAGCTCGATCACGGCCATCGAGTCCAGGCCGTAGTCCCTCAGGCCGCTGTCGGGCTCCAACCGCTCACCCGCCCCGAGGAAGGGCAGGTGCCGCACGACCAAGTCCTCGAAATCCTGGTCCCACACAGTGCGATCTCCCTTTCGTCGGGTGCGGCCGGACCGCCGGTTCGCGGGGAAAGTAACGAGTCGCCGCCGAGCCCGCAGCGCCAAGAGCACCTGGTTCACCACTTCGGGTGGTCATCACCCGGTGGTGGTTCGACGAAGTGGATAGGGCTGCTATCCATCTCGTGGCATGATCTTCCGGTCGGCCCGATCACGAGGAGGTCCCGTGCCCACCGCGAACGGCGCACGAGTGCTGGTCGTGTCCGTCGGCGCGGTGCGACCGCTGCCCTGGCACGGGCGCACCGTGGCGTCGGGCATCCGGAAAGCCCCCGTCCCGGGCCCGGTCGAGGTCACCGGGCTGGGCTTGGCGGGCGACGAGCAGGGCGACCGGAAGCACCACGGCGGGCCGGACAAAGCGGTCCTCGTCCACCCCCACGAGCACTACCCGGCGTGGGCCCGAGAGCTGGGCGACCTCACCCCGCCGGCGTTCGGCGAGAACCTCACCACGTCCGGGGTCCTGGAGGGCGACGCCGTGCTGGGGTCGGTCTACGCCGTCGGCACCGCCCTGCTCCAGGTGACCCAGCCGCGCCGGCCCTGCTTCAGGCTGGCCGCCCACCACGGCGTCGAGGACCTGGCCGTGCTGACCCAGCGCAGCGGCCGGACCGGGTTCTACTGCCGGGTGCTGCGCCCCGGCCGGGTGGCCGCCGAAGACCTCGTCGAGCTGGTCCACCGGCCGCGACACGGCATCACGGCGGCCGAGGTGCACCGCGTGCTCAACGTCGACCGCGCCGACCGGACCGCCGCCCGCGCCCTGCTCGACCACCCCGGTGTGCTGCCGGCCCCCTGGGTGGCGCTGCTCCGCCGACGCCTCGACGGGCAGCTCGACGACCAGACCGACCGCCTGCACGGGCCGGCGCCGGACCGGTGACCACCGCACCCACGCCAGAGGGGTCCACGTGAGCACCACCGAGCACGCGACCGGGCACCGGCGACACGGCTGAGCCGGCCGGCACCGCAGAACCGGACGGCCCTGCCGGCCAGGACCGACGGACGAGGGGCCCGGTTCCGCACCTCGGAACCGGGCCCCTCGTCGGGGTTCGTGCGGTGGGGCTCAGCTGCCGGCCCGGCACCCGCTGATCGCCCCGGCGCAGTTGTCCGGCGCGTTGCCGCTGATCAGGCCACCGGTCACGGTCATGGTGCCACCGGCCAGGTTGGCGATCCCGCCGCCGGGCGCACCGGCGGTGTTGCCCCGCACCGTGCTCTTGATGACGCGGAACAGGCCGCCCGCGCCGTTGACCAGCCCGCCGCCCGCACCGGCGGCCCGGTTGCCCGACACCTCGGTGCGCTCCACGGTCACCACGGCGCCGCTGCCGTTGAGCACGGCCGCGCCCGACCCGTCGGTGGTGTTGCCGAGCACCTTGCTGTCCTTGACCGTCACGGGCCCGCCCGCGACGACCACGACGCCACCGCCCTGGTTGTCGGCGATCGTGCTGTTGACGACGTCGAGCTTGCCGGTGTTGGTGAGCGCGCCGCCCGAGTACGGCGACACGTTGTCGCGGACCTGGCTGCCGGTGATGGTCATCGAGCCCGCGCTGTTGACCACGGCGGAGCCGGCGTCGGCCCGGTTGCCGGACAGGGTGGAGTTCTGGAGCACGACCTTGCCGTTGCTGCTGCCGATGCCCCCGCCGTAGAGGGAGGTGTTGTCCTTCACCACGCTGTCCACCAGGGTCAGCGTGGCGGCCACGCCCGAGCTGCTGATGCCGCCGCCGTTGCCGGTGGACGTGTTGCCCGACACCTCGGTGCGGACCAGGCGCACCGCGCCACCGCTGTTCTCGATCCCGCCGCCGAAGGTGGAGGTGTTGCCGGTGATCTTGCCGTCCGTCACCTCGACCGAGCCGCCGTAGGCGTTCACGATGCCGCTGTTCGTGCTGCCCGTGACGGTGACGCCGGACAGCGCCAGCACGCCCCGGTAGCGGACGTCGAAGACCGAGTCGCCGCCGCTGAGCACGAGCCCGCCGGCGGGTGCCGTCAGGGTCAGCTTGCCGGTCAGCGGTTCGAGGCCGTCGGGCCCGACCGACACCGTGCAGCCCTCCGCGTCCATGGCGATCTCCTGGGTCACCGCGGTACCGGCGTTCGCCTGCCGGATCCAGTCGTTCAGCACCGTCCCCGACAGCGTCGCGCACACCATCGCCGTCGGCTCCGCCGACACGGGCGGAGCCACCACCACGAGGGCGAGCGTCGCCCCTACCGCGCCATTGAGCATCCGCCTGCGCGACGCCTGCATGAGCACTCCCCGTTTCGTTTCGTGCACCCACTGTCCGATGTGGAGACTACTATTCGAAACGATACCGCGCTATGGCCCGTGACCAGGGGAGTTCCAGTCCAGTAACGGAAGAACACGAGCCGTAATCGTCCAAAACGCACCGGTGGCTACGAAGACGCATAGCATTGTGCGTCACAGTCGAACAATGTCATCACGTGGAGTCAGCAAACGAACGCGGTCCGCATCGGACACCCGGGGGATGACCGGCCGATCCGTCGTTCCGGCGATTTCCCCACGAGCGAAGTCCATTATCCGCGAGGAATTCACCGAAAGCGGCCCGGCCGGTCCGTCAGCGAGCGGGGTGCGGGGTGCGCACGGTGAGCGCGGCCAGCACCGCGACGGCCGCCACCACCGCGGTCGCGACGCCGAAGGCGGCGGCGGTCCCGGAGGTGGTCACCACCGCGCCCGACCCGCCACCGGCGCCGGCCACGGTCACCAGCACCGCGACGCAGAGCGCGGTGCCCAGCTGGGTCGTCATGTTGAGCAGCCCCGAGGCGAGGCCCTGCTGCCGGTCGGGGACGCCGGCGGTGCCGATGATGGTCACCGCCGTGTAGAAGGCGCCGCCCCCGACCGCCACGAGGAGCATCCCGGGCAGCAGGGCGTCCCAGGTCCCGTTCGCCGCGGAGGCCCGCATGAGCAGCGCGGTCCCGACCGCCATGACCGCCGCCCCGCCCACCAGCGCGCGCTTCGCGCCGTACCGCGCGACGAGCCGCGACGTCGAGGTCGCCGAGAGCGCGACCCCCACACCGAACGGCACGAAGAACAGCCCCGCCGCCAGCGGCGTCAGCCCGGTGGCGTCCTGGAGCTGCAACGACAGCAGCGAGGTCGACGCGCCGAACGTGCCGTTGCCGAGCAGGCCGAGCGCGTTCACCGCCCCGACGTTGCGCAGGCGGAAGACCTGCAACGGCAGCAGCGGGCGGCGCAGCCGGCGGTCCACCGCGAGGAACACGCCGACGCCGAGGCAGCCGAGGGCGACGAGCACCGCGGCGGACGTGGCCGTCTCGCCGCCGGCGAGGACCGTGCAGCCGTAGATCACCAGGATCAGGCCGGCGATCCCGGGCACCGCGCCGAACACCTCCGCGCGCGGGCGCTCCACCCGCTCCCCCGGCGCGCCGAGCACCTGGAACGCCGCGACCACCGCCGCCACCACCAGGGGCACGTTCACCAGCAGCACCGCGCGCCACCCGAACCCGTCGGTCAGCACGCCGCCGAGCAGCACGCCCAGGCCGAACCCGCTGGCCGAGGCGGCGACGAACCAGCCGATCATCCGGTTGCGGTGCGGTCCCTCCGGGAACGTCGTGGTGATCAGCGCGAGCACGGCCGGCGCGACCATCGCCGCCCCGACGCCCTGCACCGCGCGCATGGCCACCAGCACCTCGGGAACCGGCGCGCAGCCGCCGGCCAGCGAGGCCAGGCCGAACACCGCGAGCCCGGTCACCAGCAGCCGGCGCCCGCCCAGCAGGTCGACCAGCCTGCCGCCGAGCAGCAGGAAACCGCCGAACGTCACGGCGTACGCGCTGGCCACCCACTGCACGCCGGACGTGCTGAACCCCAGCGAGCCGCGCATGTCCGGCAGCGCCAGGTTGACGATGGAGAAGTCGAGCAGCAGCAACAGCTGCGCGCCGCACAGCAGCACCATGGCCACGCCGCGCCGAGCCGTCGCCGAGCCGTCGCCGACCCGCGCCCCGCTCACCCGGCACCGCCCGCACGGGCGCTGGAGTCGGTCCCGGCCGTCCAAACCCCCCACGAATTCATATAGGCAATCGCATGCACGTTCGCATGCTGGTCACCAGGGGTTCGGACCTGACCTGAACCGGGCATCGAGCCTCCCCACCGGGCCGCGGTTCACGAGACCCGCGTAGCACAGGTCGGTATGCTATAGACCACTTAAGTGAAAGTCACGACCTCCTTCGGACCACGCATCGGGTTGACCTCGCGCGAAAGACGGGCCGCGCACCGGCGCCGGACCTCGCCCACGGCCTCGTCCGTCGACCCGCGACGCCGGGCTCGGCGGGGGTCCGGGACCGCTCTCCCCCGCCGACGCCACCGCGTCGCGCGCTGCCCGGTCCGTGGGGACCCGTGCCCGCGGCGGGAGCACCGCGTGTCCGGTGTGGACGGCGGATGCCGGTCACACCGGACCGCGGCCGCGCCCACCGGCGTGGAGCAGCGTCGTTACAGGGGTTGCTCGACGCCCGTGAAGTAGAACTCCGTCGTGCGCTTCTCGGCCGCGCGCGCGTCGGTCTCCGGGATGCCGTCCTCCACGGCCAGGTCAGCCCACCGGCAACTGCTGTCGGCGAAGAACTGCCTCGCGTCGTCGGTCACCTCCCACACCTTGCCCTCCTCCGCGAGCACGGCGCCGGTGGAGACGTGTAAGGCCAGCCCGAGGAACATGCAGTCCCAGCCGACACCGGTCGCACCGGGACCGAACTGCGCCCAGCGGTAGGCCGCGACGTCGGCGGTGTGCACGAGGGTGAGGCGGGAGCGCTCGTCGCCGACCGCCTCCATCCGCACCTCGATGCGCGAGATCCGGTCCTTGAACTCCCAGGAGGAGGAGAACCCGTGCGGCGCCTCGCAGGTCGCGATGGTGCCCGCCGCGTTGCCCTCGATCTTGAACCGGCCGCCGACCCGGAGGTCGCCGGACACCGCGGGCAGCCAGCGGACCAGCCGCTCCCGGGTGGTGCAGGCGGCCCACAGGTCGGCGACGTCGGTGGCGTACTCCTGGCTGAGCGTCGCCACCACGTGCCATCTTTCGCCGTTGTCGGCCGTGCTCAGGGACCGCTCGACCGCGTCGAGCTGCCCCCTGGTCTTGATGTTGTCCGTCATGTCTTCCCCGCTGTCCGTGGGTTGTTCCGCTGCGGGCGGCTTCGATCCACGCCGCACCGTGCGGTCGGGACGTGCACCACGCACAGGGCGCGTTTCCACCGGCGTCGGCCGTTCACGGACGCGTGCCCGCGGTGTCCCGGGGACACCGCTCGACCGGCACGCGGAACCCGCGCTCGTTCGAGTCCACTGCGGGTGTGCCGCGGTCCTGGCCCGTCCGGCAGGTGAAGGTCGCGCCCTGGGGCGCGGCGGGAGCGCCGGGCTCCGGCTCCCGATGTGGCGAAGCCGGGGCCCGGCGGTCGTTCGGGTTGTCCCTCGCGGCGTTTACGCGAAGGCGAGCACCACGCCGGAACCCTCCTGGCGGTTGCCGACGGCGACGAAGCAGCCGGGCTTGACCGACGCGCAGTCGACCGGGCCGATCGGGTTGCCGTTCTCGTCGTGCGCCTCGAACACGCGGCGCACGTTGAGCCGGGTCTTGCCCTCACCACCCTCGCCCAGGATCAACGACTGGGTGTGGCTCCAGTCGCAACCGACCACGGTCTCCGTCACCTGTGCGCACTGCTGGGTGAACACCGCCGACCTTGGTTTGAAGCCGGAGATGTCGACCGTGACGTCGATGGTGGCCGGCAGGGCGGCGGAGGGGGACACGACGACCTTCGCCGCGAGGGCCTGCGGCTGGGCGACGGCGGTCGGCACGACCGCCAGCGACAGGCCGAGGGCCGCCGCCGCGGCCAGCCCGAACTTGACGCGCGCGGAACCGGGTTGAGCCTTCATGGTTTCCTCCAACTCGATGTGGACATCCGTTCTTCATTCGGTTGGTCGGTGGGGGGTGGCTAGTCCGGCAGCCGCACGGACAACGCGTGGCGGAAGACGTCGCGCGGGTCCCAGCGCTTCTTGACCGCCTGGAGGCGCGGGTAGTTCCCCTGGTAGTACAGGGAGGTCCACGGCGCCCCGGAGGCGTTCCACACCGGATCGGCGAGGTCGGCGTCCGCGTAGTTGATGTAGGCCCCCTCGCTGGCCTCGCCCGGTACCGGGACGCCGCCGGAGTCGGCGTAGAGGTCGCGGTAGAGCCCCCTCACCCAGGCGAGGTTCGCGGCGTCCTCCGCCTCGGTGCGCCAGCTCGCGCCGCAGATCATCTTGAGCACGGAGCCCCGGTGCGCGAGCGCCGTCGCCCCCGCCGGCACCGAGTTGACCCGGCCGCCGGCGGGCAGCAGGATCACCAGCGCGTTGGGGTTCGCGGGCGCGGCACCGTCGAGGTACCGGTACAGCGTGGAGATCTGCCCGTCGGAGTACGCCTTGCGCAGGAAGGCCGACTTCGCCTTGTACCGCCGGGTGTCCCGATCGCCCCACTTGCCCGCGCCGGGGTAGGTCATCCGGTAGAGCCAGGGCACCGACTGCCGCCGGTCCACCACCGGGGCCACGCCCATCCGCGCGGTGATCTCGCCGAAGTGCGCGTTCAGCAGCCCGGCCGCGTCCGGCAGCGAGTCGTCGATCATCGCGGTCAGCGACACGAACCCGCCCGCCCGGTGCCCGAGCACCAGCCAGCCGGAGAGGTTCGCGTACGGGGAGTGGGCGGAGCTGTTGCGCTCGAACCACGCTCCGTGCTCGCGCACGAGCGCGTGGAAGGCTTGCTCGGTCAGCGAGTCCCAGCGCCACATGAGGTCGCCGACGAGCCACCGCGCGGGCGGCTTCGGCAGCAGGGCGGTCGGGTCCGCCGACGCCACGTCGGGATCGCGGAGCCAGTACTTCGTCACGATGCCGAAGTTCCCGCCACCGCCGCCGGTGTGCGCCCACCACAGCTCCCGGTTCGGGTCGTGGCGGTCCCGCGAGGCGACGACCGCCCGCGCCCGGCCCGAGCGGTCGACCACGACCACCTCCACCGCGTGCAGGTAGTCGACGGTGGCGCCGAAGCGGCGCGACAGCGGTCCGTGACCCCCGCCGACGATGTGCCCGCCGACGCCGACCTCCGGGCAGTCCCCACCGGGGAACGCCACGCCCCAACGGCTGTACAGCGACCGGTACGCCTCGCCGAGCGTCGTGCCCGGCTCGATCGAGAACGCCCGCTTGGAGCGGTCGAACTGCACCTGGTCCATCAGCGACAGGTCCAGCAGCACCTTGATGTCCGACGAGGTGGTGAAGTCCTCCCACCCGTGGCCACCGCTGCGCACCGCGATCCGCCTGCCCCTCGCGACCGCTTCCGACACGGCGTCGACGACCTGGCGGGTGCTGGTCGCCACCCGCACGTGGTCCGGCCTGCCGACGAACCTGTGGTTGTCACCTCGCAGGAAAGCGTCGTACCGCGGATCACCGGCGGCGATGGTCGCCGCCCGCTCCTCGCCGCCGGCCACCAGCCGCGGCTCGGCGTCGGCGCTCACCGCACCACCGAGCAGGGTTCCGGTTGCCACGGCACCGGCCATGAAACCTCGCCGGTTCAACTCCGTCACGGTCACGCTCCCGTCGTGGGGTCGCGCCCGATGCTCGAAGTCCACATCGGACGCGAGTAACTGTATAATAGTTAACCAATATAGATGGCCCTTGTCGAGGCCCTCACCGCCGCCACGGGCGCTGACGCACCCATTTGCGCACTAATTTAGCCCGTTCGGCCTAAAATTTGCCCGTGATCTCCACACCCATCCGTGACGACGAGCAGCTAGCATCACTTCGAATTTTGTACCCCGCAAGGATGAGGTGGCCATGCGCCTGCCCTGGGCACGTTCCGCGAGTCGACGAGCATTCACCACGGCGCTGGTCGTCGTCACCGGGTTGGTCGCGACGACCTCCGGCGCGCACGCCGACCCGCGAGGGCGGGATTCGGTGTCGTGCGCGGAGGTGACCGAGTCCACCGTGAACGACTGGATCCGCCGGGCCAACGGCGGCGCGGCCGTGCTGAGGAAGGTGAACACCGGCACGCGCGGGTGCACCGTGCCCGTCGGCCCGACCGGGCTGGAGCCGCTGAGCGGCCGGCTCACCCTCACCGCCGTCGGCGCCAACCTCACCCTGCACGGCGGCGACTCGGTGTTCGACGTCCGCAACGGCGGGGTGCTGACGATCAACCGCCTCACCCTCTCCGGGGCGACGTCGAGCGCCGTGGTGAACAACTACGGCGGCACGGTGTTCGTGAACAGCAGCACGATCACCGGCAACCACGCGTTCTTCGGCGGCGGCCTGGTCAACAGCGGCGGCACGATGACCATCAACGACACCACCATCACCGGCAACACCTCGCAGGGCCAGGGCGGCGGCCTCGGCAACAGCGGCTCGACCGGCTTCCTGGTGGTGACCAACTCGCGGATCACCCGCAACAACGGCCTCTACGGCGGCGGCCTCATCAACGCGGGCGCCACGACGTACGTCATCGGCAGCGAGATCAGCGAGAACACCTCCGACGGCGCGGCCGCCGGCGTGGTCAACAGCGCGGGCTCGCTGAGCGTCATCGGCAGCACGGTCTCGCGGAACACCGTGCTGCGGTGCCCCGGCCCGTCGCTGTGCGGCGGCGGTTTCACCAACGCGGGCAACCTGACCATCCTGCGCAGCGTGGTGTCGGGGCACAACGAGTCCGCGATCGGCAACCTGGGCGGCGGCGCCCTCCAGGTGACCAACAGCAAGGTCGAGGACAACTCCGCGCCGGGGCCCGGCGCCGGGGTCATCAGCGCGCTCGGCGGCGTGGTGACGATCAAGGACAGCGAGTTCACCCGCAACCGCTCGGACGCGTCGGGCGGCGCGGTGGCCAACACCGGCGGTGGCGTGATCACGCTGGAGCGCAGCCGGATCACCGGGAACAGCGCCGCGCTCGGCGGCGGTGGCCTGGCCAACCTCGGCAACGGGATGGTCACGGTCACCACCGGCAGCGTCGTCACCGGCAACGCGCCGGACGACTGCACCGGCGTGGTCGAGGGCTGCCAGTCCTGACCAGCGGTCCCGTCCACCACGAGGGGGCCCGGCCGGCGGCCGGGCCCCCTCGGGCGGATCAGGACCCGCGTCGGTCCACTGTGAACGGTGCTACAGGAACCGCTCGGTGGGGTGCTCGGTCGTCCAGACGCCGGCCTTGACGGTGCGCAGCGCCCGGGACACGAACTCGACCTCCTCCACCGTGTTGTAGACGCCGAAGGAGAGCCGCACGGTGCCGACCGGGTCGAGGGTGTCCACGAACGTGTTCGCGCAGTGCACCCCGGCCCGCATCGCGACGCCGTGCCGGTTGAGGTGGTCGCCCACGTCGTAGGGGTGGATCCCGTCCACCACGAGGGACACGATGCCGCTGGGGTCGGCGGCCGGGTCACCGACCACCCGCACCCCCGGCACGGCGGAGAACGCCTCGACGGCCGTGCGCACGAGCAGCTCGTCGTGCCGCCGGATCTCGGTCCACCCGATCGCGTCCAGGTAGTCGAAGGCGGCGGCGAGCCCGACCGCGCCGGCGATGTTCGGGGTGCCCGCCTCCAGCCTGGCCGGGACCCCGACGTAGCGCACCGGGTCCTCGAACGTCACGTCCTTCACCGTGCCGCCGCCGACCTGCCACGGCGGCAGCCCGGCCAGCCGCTCCCGCTTCCCGTACAGGACGCCGGTGTACATCGGCCCGTACACCTTGTGCCCGGAGAAGCAGTAGAAGTCGGCGTCCAGGTCGCGCACGTCGACCTTGCGGTGCGGCACCGCCTGCGCGCCGTCGACCACCACGGGGACGTCCCGGCGGTGCGCGGCGGCGACCAGCTCGCGCACCGGGTTCACCGTGCCCAGCACGTTGGACACGTGCGTGAGGGCGGCCAGCCGCACCCGGGGTCCGAGGGCCTCGGCGAACCGGGCCGGGTCGACCCCGCCGCCCTGCTCCGCGTCCACCACGACCAGCTCCGCGCCGGTCGCCTCGCAGAGCCGGCGCCACGGCAGCAGGTTCGAGTTGTGCTCCATGCCGGTGACCACGAGCTGGTCGCCCTCCGCCAGCACGGCGCGGCCGAGGGTGTCGGCGAGCATGTTCACCGCCGCCGTCGTGCCGGAGGTGAACACCACCTCGTCGGTGTGCTCGGCGTTGATCGCGCGCTGCACGACGGCGCGGCTCTCCTCGTACGCGTCCGTCGCCTCGAAGGCCAGGCGGTGGTAGCCGCGCCCGACGTTGCTGTTGGCGGTCTCGTAGAAGGTGACCAGCGCGTCCAGCACGGCGCGGGGCTTCTGCGTCGTCGCGGCGTTGTCCAGGTACACGAGCGGGTTGCCGTCGAACGACCGGCCGAGTATCGGGAAGTCCTCCCGGACCCGGTCACCCGCTGCGGTCTGGGCACGGTGGCCGGGGCTCACCACGTTGGTCACACGGACTCCTTGGTGTCGCTCGTGACGAACATCCCCGTGAACTCGTCCAGGAACGACGGGGGGAATTCCAGCACCTTCTGGTCCGAGTACCGGCGCGGTTCGCCCCGCTCCAGGTGCGGCCCGAAGAAGTACCAGCAGATCTGGGCGACCTGTTCGGAGAACAGCACCGGGTGCACGTCCGGCGAGTACATCCCCATGTGGCAGAAGGCCGCCCGGAACTCGCCGCGCGAGGAGAAATCGTTGTCGAACATGACGTGCCCGAAGATGTCGTGCACCGCGCGGAAAACGTCGTTGTACCGGAAATCGACCCCGCCGATGCTCAGGCCGGTGGGGGCCAGCATGGGGTGGTAGCCGGTTTCACCCTCGCCGTGCCCGGAATCGGTGAGGTAAACGTGGAGCACGCCGGTCGAGAGGACCGACGCCCGCAGGTCGGCGGAATCCCGGTACGGCTGCCCCGGGCGGACCCACGGTTCGACGGTGATGCCGACCCGCCGGATCACCTCGTACTGCTGGAGCGTCTCCCACTTGAACCGGTGGTAGAGCCGGCTGAGGCGGGCGTCGTAGGCCAGGTGGGGGGCGCGGTCGAACCACCGCGCGACCCGACGGCAGTAGTCCGGGTTCCACCGCATGGTCGCCCGCCTGCGTCCGCTCAGCGGTTCGTCCCGGCCCGCGCCGTCGTGGGACGAGCGTGCGACGTAGGCATCGGCCGCGTCCGCTAGTCGCCTCTCCAAAACCATCGTCGCTCCCGACAGTACGCGCTGCCACCCGACACGCCCTGATAAGTATCAGATTTTTTAGTCAATGGCAACCTGGTACCCCCTGCGGACCTTCCGGTCAAGGACTTCGCCACGCGTCGCACCTCCTCGTGCAACTGTCCGCAGTGCAGGTGAGACCCACCGTACCCGCTCGAAGCCCGGCTGCGTCCGACTCGACGCGGCGCCCCACAACTACTTAATATATAAGTAGCCGAAACTTCCCTCCCGAAGCCGACGCCAAAGCGCCGCGACAGCCGGGCGCCACGCCGGCGAAGGGGTCCCGGACCGGGTCGCGACGGCCGGGTGGGGTGAAGAAGAACCGAACCGCGTCGACAGGGCGTGGAAAACCCCCTCAACCCCTATCGGCGCCCGGCGGCCGGAGAGCGGCGGTCACCGGGCAGCGGGAACGAAACCGCAGGTCACGGGCGTCACGGGGATCGTTCCGGGACCGGTGGGCGTGGAGCCGGGGTCGCCGCCGCGGCTATTAGGGGGCCCTGTACTGCACCGCCGACGGGGTCTCCCCGCCGGCGGGTTGGCCATACTCGTCCCGAGCCCACCCCGGCACAGCACCGGCCGGGCCACCAGGCAGAGTGTGGACGCGACCTGAACGGACGCCCAGGCTCGTGGTTCACGTACAGAAGGGAATGGTCGGTCGGATGTTCCGCCGTATCGCGATCGTCAACCGGGGAGAGGCCGCGATGCGGCTCATCCACGCGGCCCGGGAACTGGCCGAGGAGACCGGCACGGCGATCGACACGATCGCCCTGCACACCGACGTGGACCGCGGTGCCGCGTTCGTCCGCGAAGCCGACGTCGCCCACGACCTGGGACCGGCGTCCGCCCGCCCCTACCTCGACCTGAAGGTCCTCAAGAAAGCCCTGGTGGAGACCCGGGCGGACGCGGCCTGGGTCGGCTGGGGCTTCGTCGCCGAGGACCCGGCGTTCGCCGCGCTCTGCGAGGAGGTCGGGGTCACCTTCATCGGCCCGAGCCCCGACGCCATGCGCAAGCTCGGGGACAAGATCGGCGCCAAGCTGATCGCCGAGGAGGTCGGCGTCCCGGTCGCGCCGTGGAGCCGGGGCCCGGTCGAGTCGCTGGACGCCGCCCTGGAGGCCGCGGCCGGCATCGGCTACCCGCTGATGCTCAAGGCCACCGCGGGCGGCGGCGGGCGGGGCATCCGCGTGATCACCAGCGACGCCGACCTGGCCGACGCCTACGAGCGCACCAGCCAGGAGGCCGCGCGGGCGTTCGGCAGCGGGGTCGTGTTCCTGGAGCGCCTGGTCACCGGGGCCCGGCACGTCGAGGTGCAGGTCATCGCGGACGGCCAGGGCACGGCGTGGGCGCTGGGGGTGCGCGACTGCTCGGTCCAGCGGCGCAACCAGAAGATCATCGAGGAGTCGGCCTCCCCCGTGCTCGACGCCGACCAGGCCGCCGAGCTCAAGGCGTCCGCCGAGCGGCTGGCCGTCGCGGTCGGTTACCGGGGCGCGGCCACCGTCGAGTTCCTGTACCACCCCGGTGACCGGGCGTTCGCCTTCCTGGAGGTCAACACCCGGCTCCAGGTCGAGCACCCGATCACCGAGGCCACCACCGGGTTCGACCTGGTCAAGGCCCAGCTGTGGGTGGCGGCCGGCAACCGGCTGGAGGGCGCGCCCCCGGTCGAGCGCGGGCACGCCGTCGAGGCCCGGCTCAACGCCGAGGACCCGGACCGCGACTTCGCCCCGTCACCGGGGCGCATCGTCCGGCTCGACCTGCCCTCGGGGCCCGGCATCCGGGTGGACACCGGTTTCGGCGAGGGCGACACCATCCCGGCCGACTTCGACTCGATGATCGCCAAGATCATCGCCCACGGCCGCCACCGGGCCGAGGCGCTGGGCCGGCTGCGCCGGGCCATGGCCGACACCACCGTGGTCATCGACGGCGGCGCGACCAACAAGAGCTTCGTCCTGGACCTGCTCGACCAGCCCGCGGTCGTCGACGCCACCGCGGACACCGGCTGGATCGACCGGGTGCGGGCCGAGGGCGGGCTCGTCGCGCACCGCCACTCCGCCGTGGCCGTGGCCGCCGCCGCCATCCAGGCGTACGAGGAGGAGGAGAGCGCCGAGCAGCAGCGGCTGCTGTCCACCGCGTTCGGCGGCCGCCCGCAGGTGCGGCACGAGTCCGGCCGCGGGCTGGACCTCAAGCTGCGGGGCGCCTCGTACCGGGTCCGGGTCACCCGGGTCGGCGCGCAGCGGTTCCGGGTCGGCATCGAGGCCGGGTCCCAGGTCCGCACCGCCGACGTCGAGTTGGACCGGTTCGACGAGCACGCCGGGCAGATCCGCGTCAACGGGACCCGCCACCGCCTGCTCGTGGGCACCACCGGACCCGTGGTGCTGGTCGAGGTCGACGGCGTGGCGCACCGGGTCAGCCGGGACGAGGGCGGCGTGCTGCGCTCCCCCGCGCCCGCGCTGGTGGTGGCCACCCCGGTCGGGGTCGGCGCCGAGGTGGAGGCCGGCGCGCCGGTGCTGGTCCTGGAGAGCATGAAGATGGAGACGGTGCTGCGCGCGCCGTTCGCCGCCCGCGTGAAGGAGTGCGCGGTGGCCGTCGGCAGCCAGGTGGGGACCGGCGCCCCGCTGCTGCGGCTGGAGCCGCTCGCCGAGAACGACGCCGCCGACACCGCCGCCGCCCAGCAGCCGGTCGACCTCGACCTGGCAGACCTCCCGGACGCCTCCCCCGCCGACCGCGCCGAGCGCGGCCTCCAGGAGCTGCGCGGGCAGCTGCTCGGCTTCGACGTGGACCCGCACGACGACGGCAGGGTGCTGCGGGACTACCTCGCCGCCCGGCGGGAGGCCACCGAGGCGGGCCGGCGACCGCTGGCCGGCGAGGTCGTCCTGCTGACCGCGTTCGCCGACCTGGCCGAGCTCAGCCGCAACCGCCCGGCGGGCGAGGACACCGGCGGCGAGGGCCACGTGCACAGCGCCCGCGAGTACTTCCACACCTACCTCCAGAGCCTGGACGTGGAGCGGTCCGGCGTGCCGGAGCGGTTCCGGGACAGGCTCGCCAAGGCGCTCGGCCACTACGGCGTCACCGGCCTGGACCGCACCCCGGACCTGGAAGCCGCCGTGTTCCGGATCTTCCTGGCCCTCCAGCGGGCCTCGGCCGACGCCGGGGTGGTGGTCGCGCTCCTGCGGGCCTGGCTGGACGAGGCGCCGCCGGACGACGCGCTGCGCGAGACGGTCGGGCTCGCCCTGGAGCACCTCATCTCGGCGACCCAGGTGCGCTTCCCGGTGGTCTCCGACCTCGCGCGCGGCGTCGTGTTCGCCTGGCTGGGCCAGCCGCTGCTGCGCCGCAACCGGGCCCGCAGCTACGCCGAGGTCCGCCGGCACGTGCGGTACCTGACCGCGCACCCGCGGGCCGAGGACCGGGACGAGCGGGTCGCCCGGATGGTGCGCACGACCGAGCCCCTGGTGCGGCTGTTCAGCCGGTACCTGGAGCGCAGCACGCTCGACGACGCGCTGATGCTGGAGGTGCTGACCCGGCGGTACTACGGCAACAACCGCCTGGTCGACATCCGGACCAGCACGATCGGCGAGCGCACCTTCGTGACCGCCGAGCGCACCGACTTCACCGTGGTGTCCACCGCGACCCACCACGCCGAGCTGGGCGAGGCGCTGCGGGGCCTGGGCGCCCTGGCCTCGGACAACGGTCCGCTGGAGGCCGACGTCTACCTGGCGTGGCGGGACCAGCCCGAGGACGCCGCCGACCTGGCCGCCGCGCTGGCGGCCGTGGTCGCCGCGCACCCGCTGCCCGAGCAGGTCCGCCGGCTGACGCTCACCGTCGCGGGCCGCGGCGGCGCGGCCATGCACCAGCACGTCACGTTCCGCCCGTCGGGCGCCGGGATGGCCGAGGACCGGCTGCTCCGGGGCCTGCACCCGTACATCGCGCAGCGGATGCAGCTGGCGCGGCTGCGCGAGTTCGACCTCACGCGACTGTCCTCTTCCGACGAGGACGTGTACCTGTTCCACTGCGTCGCCCGGGACAACCGCGCGGACGAGCGGATCGTGGCCTTCAGCCAGGTCCGGGACCTGGTGGCGCTGCGCGACCACGAGGGCCGCCTCGCCGCCCTGCCCACCGCCGAGGACACGCTGGCGACGTGCCTGGACTCGATCCGGCGCGCCCAGTCCCTGCGGCCGTCGTCGGCGCGGTTCAACACCAACCGCATCGTGATCTACGTCTGGCCCACCAGCGACATCACCGCCGACGAGCTGGAGCTGCTGGCGAAGCGCGTCCTGCCCACCACGGCCGGTGCGGGCCTGGAGGAGATCGAGTTCATCCTGCGGCAGCGGTTGGCGACCGGCGAGCTGGTGCGGATCGCGCTGCGGATCTCCTTCGACGCGGGCGGCGCCCCGGCGCTGACCATCGGGGAGCCCTCCGACGCGCCGATCCCGCCGCTGGACGGCTACCGGCTGAAGGTGCTGCGGGCCGGCAGCCGCAACACGGTGTACCCGTACGAGATCACCGGCATGATCGGGGAGTTCACCGAGCACGACCTCGACGAGCACCACGCGCTGGTGCCGGTGGACCGCCCCAGGGGCCAGAACACCGCGGCCGTGGTCGCGGGCGTGGTCAGCACCCCGACCGCGCGCCACCCGGAGGGCGTGACCCGGGTCGTGCTGCTCGGCGACCCGACCGACTCCCTCGGCGCGCTGTCCGAACCGGAGTGCCGCCGGGTCGTCGCCGCGCTGGACCTGGCCGAGCGGCTCGGGGTCCCGGTGGAGTGGTACGCGCTGTCCGCGGGCGCCCGGATCTCCATGGAGTCCGGCACCGAGAACATGGACTGGGTGGCGGCCGCGCTCAAGCGGATCGTCGAGTTCACCCAGGCCGGCGGCGAGATCAACGTGGTGGTCGCGGGCATCAACGTGGGCGCCCAGCCGTACTGGAACGCCGAGGCCACGATGCTCATGCACACCAAGGGCATCCTGGTGATGACCCCCGACTCGGCCATGGTGCTCACCGGCAAGCAGTCGCTGGACTTCTCCGGCGGCGTGTCCGCGGAGGACAACTTCGGCATCGGCGGGTACGACCGGGTCATGGGCCCCAACGGGCAGGCGCAGTACTGGGCGCCGGACCTGGTCTCGGCCCGGGACGTGCTGATGGCCCACTACGAGCACACCTACGTCGCGCCCGGCGAGGACGGGCCGCGCCGGGTGGGGACGAGCGACCCGCACGACCGCGACATCACCGGCTACCCGCACCAGGCGGTGGGCAGCGACTTCACCACCGTGGGGCAGATCTTCTCCCCGCTGGACAACCCGGACCGCAAGAAGGCGTTCGACATCCGGTCCGTCCTGCGCGCGCTGTCCGACCAGGACCGACCGGTGCTGGAGCGCTGGGCGGGCATGGCCGACGCCGAGACGGCGGTGGTGCAGGACGCGCACCTGGGCGGCATCCCGGTCTGCCTGCTGGGGATCGAGTCCCGGCCGGTGGAGCGGCGCGGCTTCCCGCCCACCGACGGCCCGGACACCTACACCGCGGGCACGCTGTTCCCGAGGTCGTCGAAGAAGGTGGCGCGGGCGATCAACGCGGCCAGCGGCAACCGGCCGGTCGTGGTGCTGGCGAACCTGTCCGGGTTCGACGGTTCGCCCGAGTCGATGCGCGAACTCCAGCTGGAGTACGGCGCGGAGATCGGCCGGGCCGTGGTGAACTTCCGGGGACCGATCGTGTTCTGCGTGATCTCCCGCTACCACGGCGGCGCGTTCGTGGTGTTCTCCAAGGCGCTGAACCCGAACATGACCGTGCTCGCGGTGGAGGGTTCCTTCGCCTCGGTGCTCGGCGGCGCCCCCGCGGCCGCGGTGGTGTTCACCCGGGAGGTCACCGCGCGCACCGCGGCCGACCCGCGGGTGCGGGAGTTGCAGGCCAGGGCGGCGGCCGCGGCCGGCGCCGATCGGGCGGCGCTGACCGCCGAGCTGGACGAGCTGCGCTCGTCGGTGCGGGCCGAGAAGCTGAGCGAGGTCGCGGGCGAGTTCGACCGGGTGCACAGCATCGGGCGCGCGGTCGAGGTCGGGTCCGTGGACGCGGTGGTCCGGGCGGCCGAGCTGCGGCCGCGGATCATCGAGGTGCTGGAGTCCCGGCAGGGGTAGTGGGTGTTGTGCGGTGAGGGGGCGGTGCTGCGGCGCCGCCCCCTTGTCGCTCGTCGGGACTGACCCTGCTCAGAGCGTCCCGCCGCGCGCATGGGTCGAGCCGAGGCACCTCGGGCACGACGTGCCCGCGCCGCCCGACACCGACACCGACACCCCGCGAATCCACTACACTGCGCGTACCTCGTGGCGACGGCGTTGCGACCGCCGTCGTCCGGTCCCGCTCGATCCTTCGAGGTGCAGGACCCGAACCGGTTCGCGCGGAGCGGGTGCCATGGAACGGGCAGCATGAGGACCGGCACGGATTCCCGACCGCGCGGTTACGACCACGCCGCGGTCCACTACCGCTCCCACGACGAACTCCTGGCCGTGGCGGTGCCGTTCGTCCGCGCCGGGCTGGACGCCGGTGAGGCGACCGTGGTGTCGCTGGAGCGGCACAAGGCCGAACTGGTGCGGGAGGCGCTGCCGGACGCCTCGGACGTGGCGTTCCTGACCTCCGACGACCTCTACGCCCGGCCCGCCGTCGCGATCAAGTCCTACCGGGGGCTGATGGCCGACCTCGTGGCCGGTGGCGCGCGGCGCATCCGCATCTTCGGCGAGGTCCCCCCTTCGGGCCTGGGCGCCGGCTGGGACTGGTGGGCGCGCTACGAGGCGGCGGTCAACCACGTCTTCGACGAGTTCCCGCTGCGCAGCATGTGCGGCTACGACACGCGCACCACCCCGCGGCGGGTCCTGGACGACGTCGCGGCGACTCACCCGTTCGTGGTCACCGCCGACGGCCGGCGCCTGGTCAACGAGCGCTACGTCGACCCGCCCTCGTTCCTGACCGCGCCGCGACCGGTGGCCGACCACCCGCTCCAGCGCACGCCGCCGCTGCTCGAACTGGTCGACCCGACCCCGGCCGCCGCCCGCCGGGGTGTGCTCGACCACGACCGGACCGGGCTGCCCCGGGCCGAGGTCGAGGACCTGGTGCTGTCGGTGAGCGAGGTGGTGGCCAACGCCCTGCGCCACGGTCGCCCGCCCGTCCGGCTGCGGGTGTGGTCGGCGCCCCGGCAGTTCGTCGTCACCGTCCACGACACCGGCGCGGGCCTCGACGACCCGTTCGCCGGCCTGCTGCCCGCGCGGGACCGGACCACCGGTGGCCTGGGGCTGTGGCTGGTCCACCAGCTGTGCCACCACGTCACCTTCGGCCGCGACGAGGGCGGTTTCACCATCCGCCTCACCCTGGGCGTCGCCTGAACCCGGCACGGTTGTGCCCGCCGCGGTGGCGATCTACGATGGAGCTCTGCGATAAGCGTCCGCTACGCGGAACGACGATTCGGGTTAAGCAGAAGCTCGGTTGCCGGTTCTCGTGCCAACCGAGGAGCCCAATTGGGGCATTTCCCCGTCGAAAGAACACCCGTGGCCGTCATCGGCGTCGACGACCGCGACGGCATCTCCGTGGTCTCGGTGGCCGGTGAGATCGACATGACCTGCGACGAGCCGATCCGCGCCGCGCTGACCGCGCAGTTCGACCGACGCCCCGCCGGACTGGTCCTCGACCTGACCGACGTCGGCTTCTTCGGCTCGACCGGGGTCCGCCTGGTGGTCGAGGCCGCCACGTGGGCCCGGGACCAGGGGGTGGCCTTCGCCCTGGCCTCCACCCGGCGCGCGGTCCTGCGCACCCTGGACATCGCGCTGCCGGACGGGGTGGTCGACCTCCACCCCACCGCGCCGGACGCGATCAGGGCGTTGCGGACCGCAGGCGTGCCGGTGTCGCACTAGTGCCGGTGGCGCACTAGTCGAAACCCAGCCGACCTGTCCCGGCCCCGCCGGGGCAGGTCACCACCCCGGTCGACGTCGCGCGGCGGCACCGGGGGCGCCCCCGGTGCCGCCGCGCACCGGACGGGCACCCGGCGGTCACGGCTCCCGCCCGTCGGCCAGCTCCTCCAGCCCGGCGCGGTCGAGCAGGTCGAGCCGCGGCCCGTCCGGCGAGTCCGAGCGCTTGACCAGGCCCTTGCGCTCCAGGTGGCCCATCGTCTTGCGGAGCTTCTCGGTCGCCAGCGAGCCCTTGCCCTTGGCCGCGAACTCGTTCTTCTGCTCGGGCGCCAGGGTCGGCGCGACCGACTTCTTCCACACGGCCAGCAGCGCGGCGCGCGGCACCGACGCCTCGTCGCCCGCCACGTCCAGGACGATCCCCGCCAGCACGCGCCCGAGGTCGTCCTGCCGCTCCGCGTGGCGCCTGACCAGCTCCTCCACCGACGCGCGCCCCTCGCCGTCCGGCGTGCCCGGCACGTCGAGCGCGGTCAGCCTCGCCCACAGCGCCCGGTCGGCCGCGGTGGGCTCGCCCTCACCCGCCAGCACGGCGCCGCGGTGGGCGTCGATGGCGGAGCCCAGGGCGAGCACCAGGTCCATCAGCTCGTCGCGGACGTCGTCGCCGCGCAGCCGCCGCGCCGCGGGCGCGATCAGCCGCTGGTGCTCGCGCACCAGCGTCTCGAAGTGGGCGGTCTTGGTGAACCGGTTGGCGTCCTCGGCCGCGTCGCGCTGGTACTCGGCCTGGGTGATCTCCCCCTCCAGCGCCCGCGCCCGCGCGGTCGCCCGCTCGGCCGTGCGGTGCGTGCGCGTCACGGTGATCCGGTCGAGCATCGCCCGCAGCACCCGCTCGGTCTGCTCGACGTAGGCGTCGGAGCCCAGCAGCCGCCACGTCTCGGGGTCGCGGCTGCGCAGCGCGTTGTTGACGTAGCGGTCGGCGGCGTGGTCGTCGTCGGGGTCGTAGGGCAGTGTCACGTGTCATTCCTCGGTAGTGGGTGCGGAAACGCCCGCACGGGGAAGCCGGCAGGGCCCGGACAAGGGTGCCCGGCGGGCTCGGGCGCGCGGTCGCCGGGTGGTGCGCGGCGCGCGGCGCGGCAGGTGGTACGGCCCGGGCCGCTGGTTGGACGGTGCGGCGACACGTGGGAGTCTGTCACCACGCGGCCCTCATCCGGGCTGTTCGCCCACTGTTCCACGCAACCCGCCCCGAGGTCGTCGCACCCGGGACGGCGGTGGACGCCTTCTCCCGGCCCGTTCCACCCACACCTCGCGGTCCACGCCCACCTCACCACCCCGGGCAACGGCGCGCACCACACTCACCTCACGGGAGATCCCCATCACCACCTCAGCCCTGCTGCCGCCTTCCGTCGCCTCCCCCCGCGCGCTGGCCGACGTCTACGGCCCCGGCGTCGCCGTCGCCGCGCGACCGGCGCTGGAGGCGGGCGCGCCGGGGAACGGGCACCGCACCACCCGCGACTCGCTCTCCGCCAGGCCGATCGCGATCGCCTCGGACACCGCGCTGATCTGCAGCGCCGGCGGCACCGACCCGGTGCTGCTGGCGCAGTTGCGCGACGGCGGCCTGCCGGTCGGGACCGACCTGCGCGAGTTCAGCGGCGAGGCCGGGTTCGCGGCCCGCGTGGCCGAGGCGGTGGGCGACGGGCTGCGGATCGCGATGGAGTACCCGCAGCCGACCGCGCTGTGCGCGGACGAGCGCTCGGTCAAGACCGCGCGGCTGGTCGGCCACCTGAACAACAAGGCGACCATCGGCACGTTCGTCGACCCGCGCTTCCGGGCGCGGCGCAGCGTCGTCCCGCGCGCCGGGCTGGCCGAGGCGACGCCGGCGGAGGAGTCCTGGGTGCTCAAGGCCGCCACCGACGACGCGCACGGCGGCAGCCTCGACGTGTACCTGCACCGGGCGGGGGACGAGGTCGCGCTGCCGGCCTTCACCGACCTGCTCGGCGAGTTCGTGCTGGAGGAGTACCTCCACATCCTGCGCAACTGGGGCGTCCAGCTCTACGTCGGCGTGGACGCGGTCGCCCGGCTGCTCGCCGTCACCGAGCAGCGGGTGGACGGGGCCGGGGTGTACGTCGGCGGGCGGTTCGGGCCCGTCGCCCCGCCGCCGGACGACCTGCTCGCCGAGTGCCTGGCCATCACCCAGCGCGCGGCCGACGTCGGGTACCGGGGCCTGTGCAGCCTGGACTGCGCCGAGACCCTGGACGGCCGGCTGGCCATGCTCGACCTGAACTTCCGCATCACCAGCGGGTCGATCCCGCTGCTGGCGCTGCGGTCGGTCCGGCCCGACGCGCTCGACGGGCCCGCGGAGTCGGTGAAGCTGGCGGTCGCCGCGCCCATGGCCGAGCTGCTGGCCGAACTGCGCCCGGCGCTGGCGGCCGGCGGGCTGCTGGTCACCTCCGGCCACGACACCACCCGTACCGACAACCGCGTCCGGCAGAGCACCCTCCAGTTGCTGGTGTACGGCGACGACCCGGAGGACGTGACGGCGCGGCGGAGCGCGCTGGAGGCGAAGTTCGGCCTCTGACGGGGCGGAGGGCCTGGCGGTCGACGCGGGACTGCCGCGGGACCGCCACCGCGACGAACGCCTAACCGTCCCGTCTGCCAGGTGCTGCTGGAGGTGGCTGTGCCGGAACTGGTGGACCGCGCCGGTCTGCCTGAGCACGCCGCGCCGGTGCGCGTCGTCGAGGAACCGCAGCAATCGCCACGGCAGCCTGCCCCGCAACGCCCACCGGGTCAGGGACACCGCGGACGACACCAGGTCACCGCGCAGCGACCGGCCGGGTCGGGGCACGCTGAACCCGTCCGGCGGCACGGTCAGCCAGGTCCCGAGGCCGACGGCCCAGGCCACCACCAGGCCGAGGGCGGCCGGGATCCACCAGTCCCGGGGGTGCCCCACCCCGTGCAGGACGAGCGCCGGGGCCGTCGTCACCGCCGAGATCGCGAAACCGAGGGTCGCCCGGAACGCGATCGTCCGGCCGCGACCCCAGGCGCGCAGGGCGGTGCGGTGCGGCGGGCGGTCGGCCGACAGCGCGATGGCGACCAGCAGCACCAGCCCCGCCGCCGCCACCGCGACCTGGCCGGGAGGCCGGGGGTGCGAGTAGGTGAAGAACCAGAACGCCACCCCCAGCACCACCGGGGCCAGGAGCAGCCGGCGCCGCGGCACCCGTCGGCGCGCGATGCCGATCAGCCAGGTGAACGCGAAGCCGATGGCGAACCCGACCGGGAGGGACGAGCCCTCGGTGACCGCCGCCCGGCAGAGCGCGCCGGCGATCGCGGGCACCAGCACGAGGCGGGGACGGGGCAGCCGCCACCAGGCGATGTCGCGCCCGGCGGGCCCGGTGGCGTGGCGGGCCAGGAACCCCAGCCAGCGCCGAGCGCGGTCGGCCGGGTACCGCCCGGTGACCGCCGGCAGCGGCGCGAGCCGGGGCGGCGGCGTCGGCCGGTCGCCGTAGACGGCGGGCACCAGGGCGTCGAGCAGGTGCCGCTCCACGTCGGCGGGATCGGCGAACCGCCGCACGTCGGCCAGCTCGCCGGGGTCGCGGTCGGGCCGGGTGCAGGCGGTGCGGGCGAGGTTGACCGCCAGCGGGGTGGACAGCGACCGCGTGACCACCGAGTCCGGCTCGGTGCGCAGCCGGTCGAGCACCGGGGCCCAGCGCCCGGCCGACTGCGGCGACGCGGCGGACAGGAACTCGGCCGCGTCGGCGGCGGCGACCGGCGCCAGCTCGACCACGGCGGCCGCGGGCAGCGCCGTGCCGGAGGCGCGCACCGCGGCCTCGTACTCGTCGCCGCGGCAGGCCAGCACCAGCGGACGGCCCCGGCCGAACGCCCGGTGGACGCACTCCAGCGCCGGGGCGAGCAGGGCCTCCGGCAGCTCGTCCGGCCCGTCGAGCAGCGGCACGAGGCGCTGCCCGGCCACCAGGCGGCGCGCGGCGTGGCGGCCGTGGGTGCTCCGGTTGCGCAGGGCCGGGTAGTCGGTCTCCAACCGCCGGATGACCCAGTCCTCCAGGTGTTCGCCGTGCGGGTCCCACGACGAGAGGGAGAGCAGCACCGGCACGGGCTCGCCGGGCCCGCGCCGGGCGAGCAGGTCCAGGGTGAGCAGCAGCGCGGTGGCCGACTTCCCCGCGCCGGGTCCGCCGAGCAGCACCAGCCGCCGGTCCGCCAGGGAGGTGAACCGCCTGGTCAGGTCGTCGAGGTCACCGCCCTTGACGACGGGCGCGGTCGGGCAGGCGACCCGGCGGCGGGTGGGGCCCAGCGCAGGCGCAGCGGCTCGGGCCGGCGCAGCGAGCGGACCGACGCCTCGGCCTCCCACTGCCGGCGCACCACGGCCGCCAGGCCGTCCGCGGTCCCGTCCAGGCCGGGGCCCGCCCGGGGCGCCACGACGTCGCCGGCGACCACCCCGATCTGGAGGACCGTGCCCGCGTGGCCGTCGAACGCGTTGTGCACGGCTCGCACCCCGTGCCGCCCCCACCGGGGAACACCCATGGCACCCCTCCCCTGCCCCGATACCGACGGTACTCGTTTGATCACCAAGTGTTAACGAGCAGCCACGTTCGGGGCGGGTGAACCCGAGCACGACACTGGTGATCACTTTAAGTAATCGATACAGTGCCGTGGGTGACCAGCGCCGAGAACTCCCCGGGACCTGTCGCACCGCCGGCGGAAGCCGATCCCCGCTTCGCCCTGATGGACCTCGCGATGAGCTACCTGGTGCCCGCCGCCCTGCGCGCCGTCGCGGTGCTGGGCGTGGCCGACCACCTGGCCGGGGGGCCGCGCCCGGTCGCGGACCTGGCGCGGGCGGTCGGCGCCCACCAGCTCAACCTGCACCGGGCGCTGCGGCTGCTGGCCACGCACGGCATCTTCACCGAGGACGACGAGGGCCGGTTCGCGCTCACCCCCGCGGCCGAGCCGATGCGCACCGACGCGCCGTCGTCCTTCCGCGCGGCGATCCTGATGCTCACCGACACGACGTTCTGGCGGCCCGCCGGCGAGCTGGAGGAGGCCGTGCGCACCGGGACCTCGCCGTTCGACCGGCTGTTCGGGATGCCGTTCTTCGACCACTTCGCCCGCGACCCCGGGACCGCGGCGGTCTTCCACGACGGCATGGCCTCGATGTCCGACCCGGAGAACCCCCTCGTCGCGCGGGCCCTCGACCTCCCGCCCGACGCCGTGGTGGTCGACGTGGGCGGTGGTCACGGCGGACTGCTGCTGGCCGTGCTGCGGGAGCACCCGGGGGCGCGCGGGGTGCTGTTCGACCAGCCGCACGTGCTCGAAGGGCACCGGCTCGGCGAACTCGGCGCGGAGGACCGCTGGGACCTCGTGGCGGGCGACTTCTTCGCCGAGGCCCCGCCCGGCGACGCCTACCTGCTCAAGCGCATCCTGCACGACTGGGACGACGAGCACGCCCTGCGCGTCCTGGAGCACTGCCGGCGGGCGATGTCCCCGCAGGGCCGCGTCCTGGTCGCCGACGCGGTGGTCCCGCCCGGCAACGACCCCGACCCGGGCAAGGTCATCGACCTGCTCATGATGAGCTCGTTCACCGGGCGGGAACGCACCCGCGCCGACTTCGACGCCCTGTTCACCCGCGCCGGGCTCCGGCTGACCCGGGTGCTGCCCACCGACACCCGGCTGTCGGTCGTCGAGGGCGTCGCCGCGGTCTGAGCCCGACGGGTGGGGCCGCGCAGGCCGGGACCCCGACCGCGATCGGCACGGTCGGGGTCCCGGTGTCGCCGGTCCGGGTCGGGTCGTGGGAAGGGAAGGTCGGACCTCGACCCGGCCGGTGCCCGGTCCGCCCCCGCGGGGGCGGCGGGAGCGGGTTCAGCGCGGGCTGCGACCGCCCTGGACGTCGCCGTCGGTGTCGATGCGCTCCTTGCGGACCTCGCCGGCGACGGTCTCGGTGTCGGTGACCTGCTCCTTGGCCAGCCGCACGCGCTCGACCGGGACCGCCTCGGTGTCGACCACGGGGCGCTCCTCGTGCAGGGTCACCTCGTGCTCCTCCTCCGAGATGTCCGGCCCGGACAGGGCGGCGCCGCGGTTGGCCTCGGTGATCGGCTCGCGCTCGACCCGCACCTCCTCGCGCGTGACCGGCACGGCGACCTGCTCGGTCTCGGTGACCACGTACTTGCGCAGCCGGGCCCGCCCTGCCTCGTGCTTCTCGGTGCCCACCCGCAGGTGCTCCTCGGAGCGGGTCATCGCGTCGTCGGTGTTCGGGCCGGAGGTGTCGTGGCCCGTGTCGGCGGCGGTGTGGCGGCCGGCGGCGGCGGTCTGCTGCCCGGTGGCGGCCTGCTGTCCGGCGGCGGTCCGCTGCCCGGCGGCGGCCTGTCGCCCGGTGCCCGCCTGCTGCCCGGTGCCGCTGGTGAGGCCGTAGTGGCTGTAGAGGCGCCGCTCCTCGTCCGGGTCGAGGTGGTCGTCCGACGCCTCGACGTTGGGCGCGTCCTTGACCTGCTCCTTCGGGTAGGGGGTGCGCAGCTCGCCGTCCGGGCCCTCGGTCAGGCCGCGCACCGGCAGGAACGACTGCCGCAGCCCGAGCAGACCGGTCTTGACCGACACCCAGGTGGGCTCGCCGTCCTGGTCGTCGAACCACAGCTGCTCGACACCGCCGATCTTCTCACCGGCGGGGTCGTGGACGTCGCGGCCGGTCCAGCGGGTGATGCGCTCGCGGATCGAGTTGGTCACGGTCGTTCTCCATTCGTCGCTGTCGTGCGCCCGCGGCTCGCGGAGGTGGTCCTGGGCGGACCCCGGACGCGCGCGGGTCGGCTGGTTGCCCGGGGGTCGTCGCCCCGGGAGGTGTGCTCCTTCGGCCGCGGTCAGTAGCCGCGGGTGGGACCGTCGCCCCGGACCTGGCCCGCGGTCGTCTGCGGGGCGGGCACCTGCTGCGTGGGCGCGTCGGTCGTCGCGGTGCGCGCCACGTCCTCCCGGCCCCGCTGGTAAGCCTCGGCGTGGGCGCGGGCCTGCGGCACCTCATGCTCGGCCCGGCTGAGCCACTGCTCCCAGCGCTGCTGCATCGGCCGGACCAGGCCGCCGCCGACACCGATGACCGCGATGCCGCCGACCGTGGCCAGCACGGTGATCAGCACCGGCATCGTCACGGTGGTGGCCACGCCGATCTGGTTCAGCGCGGCGATCACGCCCAGGCCGATGACGAAGACCGAGGCGGTGGTGGCCAGCACGCGGCCGTAGGACAGACCGCCCAGGGCGTTGCCGACGAGGTCCTTGACCGCCCTGGCGACCGCCGCGGCCACCACGACGATGATGATCGCCACGGCCGCGCGGGGCAGCCAGGCCACGATGCCGGTCAGCAGCGTGGACACCGGGTTGGGACCCCAGGCGCCGAAGGCGACCTGGAGCGTGATCAGCAGCACCGCGTAGTAGACGAGCTTGGCGATGATGTCGGAGGCGTCGTACTTCGAGCGGGCCAGGGCCTGCTTGACGCCGCCGCGTTCGACGACGCGGTCGAACCCGACGCGCTCCAGGACCTTGTCCACGGCCTTGGCCAGGAACTTCGCGATGAAGAAGCCGATCAGCAGGATCAGCAGGAAACCCACGAGCTTGGGCACGAAGGTGGCCACCGCGCGCCAGGCGTCGGAGATGCCCTGGCTGAGGTCGATGGCGGCCAGTGTCGCGGTCGGCATGTCCGTTCTGGTCCTTCCCGTCGCCTGGAGGCGGGCCCCGGTGCGCCCTCGTCTCGGGATCGTCAGGGCCGGTCACCTCTTCGGCTACCCCGCTCGGGTGAGACGACACGCCCATTTGCCACATCACCCGTACGGTTCGCCATGAACAGTCCACAGCGGACACAGCGCTACGGGCGGTGGCCGTTCGGCGGGGTTTGCGGGCGTGGCAACCCGATCAAGGGGTCAGGCTCCTCCGTCGCGCGACCGGACGTGGACGCGTTCACCGTCCAACCCGAACAGCACGAGCAGCTCGACCGCGCGCCCGTCGGCCGATCCCAGCCAGTGCGGGAGCGTGGTGTCGAACTCCGCGGCCTCGCCCGGCGGCAGCACCAGGTCCCGGTCGCCCACGACCAACCGCAACCGTCCGTTGAGGACGTAGAGCCACTCGTGGCCGCTGTGGGTCTGCGGGGTGGGCTCGGCGGGCCGCGCCGAGGCCGGGATCAGCATCTTGTACGCCTGCACCCCGCCGGGCCTGCGGGTCAGCGGGATGAACGTCATGCCGTAGCGGTGGATCGGGCGCAGGTGGATGCGCGGGTCCCCGGTGCGCGGCGCGCCCACGAGGTCGTCGAGCGGGACGTCGTAGGCGCGCGACAGCGGCAGCAGCAGCTCCAGGTTCGCCCGTCGCCGCCCGCTCTCCAGGCGGGACAGGGTGCTCTCGGAGATGCCGGTCTTCGCCGCGAGCTCGGCCAGGGTGGTGCCGCACTGCCGGCGCAGGGCGCGCAGGCGCGGACCGACCTCGTCCAGCACCCGCTCGATCTCCTCGCTCATCCGACCAGTCTTGCCGGTGTGGCAAGTTTTCGTGCACCCGGCGCCGGCGGCGGGAAAGGTGGTGCCACACCCACCGTTCGACGAGAAGAGGAGGCCCCACGATGGGCACGGGCTCCACACCGGACGCGGACGGCGCACCGGCGCACCGCGCGACCTCGCGACGCACCCGGCCGGGCGCGAGGGCGAGCGCGAGCGCTTCGCGGTGGCGACAGGTGGTCGCGGCCGCGGTCGCGGCCGTGCTGCTGCCGACCGCCGCGTGCACGGCCCCCGCCGGCACGGTCACGACCGTCCCGGCCACGACCGGGACGGTCGGCCCGGCCGCCGAGGACGCGGAGTTCGACCGCGTGTTCCGGCACGAGTACGCGGACGTCGACGGGGTCCGGATGCACTACGTCACCGGCGGCTCCGGCCCGCCCCTGGTGCTGCTGCACGGCTGGCCGCAGACCTGGTTCGAGTGGCGCGGCATCATGCCGGAGTTGGCCAGGCACTTCACGGTCTACGCGCCGGACCTGCCCGGCCTGGGCGACAGCGAGGGGGTTCCGCCCTCCTACGACAAGGCCACGCCGGCCCGCTACGTGCACGGGCTCGTCACGGGGCGGCTGGGCCTGCGCGACGCCCGCGTGGTCGGCCACGACCTCGGCGCGGCGGTGGCGTTCCAGTACGCCGTCCAGTTCCCGGACGACCTCGTGCGGCTCGGCTACCTGGACCTGCCGCTGCCCGGCCCCGCCCTGGACGCCGCCCGGTACCGCGGCCTGAGCCGGCACATCGCGTTCCACTCGCAGGAGCGGGTGCCCGAGGCCGTCGTCGGCGACGACGTCCGGGAGTACCTGGCCCTGTTCTACCCGCAGGTCGCGTTCGGCGGCACGGCTTTCGGCGGACCCGGCGCGGCCCAGCCCTTCGACGAGGCCGAGATCGACGAGTACGCCCGCACCTACAGCCGCCCGGACGTCCTGCACGGCGGGTTCGAGCTCTACCGCGCCCTGGACCAGGACGTGCGGGACGACACCGCGGCCGCCCCGATCGCCACGCCGACGCTGCTGATGACCGCCGAGGGCCTGCTCGACCCGACCAGGGCGACCCCGGCGCCCCGGGTCGGGAACCTCGTGCGCGCGGTGGAGGTGCCCGGGTCCGGGCACTGGCTGGTCGAGGAGAACCCCGAGTTCGTCACCGCGGAGCTGCTCGCCTTCCTGCGCCCTGATTCCTGCGCCCCTGGCCCGGTACGGCGGAACCCGGTCGCCGGGAGCGGATCGCTCCCGACGACCGGGTTCCGGGAATTCCGGTTACCGGCCGATCAGGCGTTCGGGTCGAACGGGATGCCGCTCGGCTTGGCCTGGGACAGGTTGTGGTTGAACGCGCCGTCCTTGATGGCCAGGCTCGCGCTGCCGAAGTTGGCGTTCACCAGGGTGTTCCGGATGCCGGCCGGGAAGTGGTCCCAGCTGACCAGGTCCGGGTACTGCCAGGTGCCGTAGTGGTTCTCCGGCTGCTCGGTCGAGCTCGCGATCCGGAAGCAGTGGGTGCTCAGGCCGTCCTTGTGGTAGACGATCTTGGGGTGCGTGCCCTCCCAGGAGACCTGGGAGCGCGGGTAGGTGGAGTAGTTGCCGTGCGCGGAGGTCGAGACGTACTGGGCCTGGTCGTTGCTGACCCACACGATGACGTGCTCGATGTCGTGGCGGTGGCCGCAGCAGTCGATGCCGGGGACGGCCTGGTCCTTCTCGAAGTAGAGGTCGTACAGGTAGGCGCACCAGTTGTTGTTGCACTTGGAGCGCGAGTACGAGTTGGTGTTGTCCAGGTCGGACTGGTCGCGGCAGTTGCCGTTGAGGGCGCCGGAGTTGTTCAGGCCCGTGGCGATCACGCCGGTCGGCGAGATGGCCGGGGTCGGGTAGCAGCCGTCGGTGTCGTAGTCGAACGCGGGCTGCCACTTGGCGTCGGCGGCGGCGGCGTTCCCGGGCAGCGCCTGCGGCGGTGCGGCCCAGGCGGCCCCGGGGACGAGGACGGCCATCAGGGTGGCGCCCAGGAGGGCGGCCAGCAGTCTCAGGGCGGTGCGGGAGGTGGTGCGGGAGGTGGTGCGGGTCCGGTCCGTCGTTCGGGCGGTCACGGCGACCATGCTCTCCATCCGGGGTCGAGCGGCAGGGACGTTCAGCGCCGGCCGGTGTTCGCGGAGATCATCCGGCCGGTGACGAGGTTCCCGATCCGGGCCCTCCGCCGTCAACCCGCCGATGGTCGCGCCGGGGCGAACAGCCGGCGAACAGCGGGGAATCGGTCTACACCACCCGCTCGTTGCCGCCGTCGACCGGCACCTGGGCGCCGGTGGTGCAGGCGAAGGTGTCCGAGCACATCTCCGCGACCATCCTGCCGACCGCCGCGCTGGTGATCTCCGCGCCCAGCAGGTTCCGCCGCTTGTACGCCTCGACGTCGAGGCCGTAGTGCGCGGCGCGCTGGGCCAGCACCTCCTCGGTCCACAGGCCGGTGTCGAAGACCGCGTCGGGGTGCACCGCGTTGACCCGGATGCCGTCGGCCGCCCACTCCAGGGCCGCGACCCTGGCCAGCTGGGTGACCGCGGCCTTGGACGCGGAGTACGCGGCGGCGCCCGGTCCCGGCGCGGGGGCGTTCTTCGAGGCGATGACCACGACCCGGCCGCCGCGCGGCGCGAGCTCGAGGAACGGGTGCGCCGTGCGGAACAGCACGGCCGTGGAGTCGGCGTTGACCGCCATGGTGCGTCGCCAGGTGTCCGGGTCGAGCTCCGCGATGGGCGTGTTGCCGGGGAACACGCCGGCGGAGGCGACGAGCACGTCCACCCCGCCGAACCGCTCGACGCCGCGTTCCACCGCGGCCCGCACCGCGGCGGTGTCGGTGACGTCGACCCGCAGGCCCAGGTAGTCGGTGCGGCTTCCCGTAGGGGTGAGGTCCAGGCCGATGACGCTCGCGCCCCTGGCGCGCAGCGCGTCGGCGCAGGCCCGGCCGATGCCCGACGCGGCGCCGGTGACGAGGGCGACCTCGCCGGTGAACTCGGCCGGCGGCCCCGCCAACCGGAGCTTGGCCTGCTCCAGCTCCCAGTACTCCATCTCGAACAGGTCGCGCGGCGGCAGGGCGCGGTACCCGCCCAGTTCCTCGGCCCGCTCCAGGACGTCGATGGTGTGCGAGTAGATGTCGCGGGCGATGTCGGCGTCCCGCGCCCGCCGGCCGACCGTGAGCATCCCCAGCTCGGGGTCGAGCACGACGCGGGGCGCCGGGTCGAGCATGGTCAGGCCCGGTCGCGCGTGCCGCTCGAAGTAGCGGCGGTACTCGGCCGCGTAGCCCTCGACGTCCCGGCCGACCAGCGGCACCCGCTTGGTGCGGATGACGTGGTCGGGGGTGGCCGGGCCGCGCCCCGCGAGGTCGGCGAGGTCGGACCTGGCCACGAAGGCCGCGGTGGCCGGGTCGGTGTGCCGGGTGACGATCACCGGGTGGCCCGCGGCCTCGGCGATCCGCCGGCGGAGGGCGGCGAGGTCCCGGGGGTCGACGCGGGGCAGGGGCGCGGCGGGCGCGCGGGTCGGCCGGTGCCGCGCCAGGTGCGCCTCGGCGGCGCTGACCAGCTCGACGTGCCGGGCGTACGCCTCCTCGGTGTCCTCGCCGAAGGTGAACAGGCCGTGGTTCATCAGGACCACGCCGATGGTGCGCTCGCCGGCGTGCCGGGGGAACAGCTCGGCGCACTTCTTGGCCAGCGCGAAGCCCGGCATCACGTAGGGGACGACCACGACGCGGTCGCCGAAGACCTCCTCGACCAGGGGTTCGCGCAGGTTGGTCAGGGTGATCACGGCGTCGGCGTGGGTGTGCAGGACGGCGGGGTGCGGCAGGACCGCGTGCAGCAGCGTCTCCACGCTCGGGTCCGGCGCGCCCGCGTCGAGCAGGGCGCACCGCAGTTCGTTCATCATCCGGTCGTCGGGCAGGCTCGGCACGGTCAGCAGCTCGCGCAGGCGCTCCAGCCGCAGGGGCGCGAACCCGGCCCGCTCGATGTCGGCCAGGTCCCAGCCGCTGCCCTTGACGTGCAGCACGTCCACCCGGCGGCCGGTGAGGTCGGTGACGACCGCCTTGACCGAGGTGTTGCCGCCGCCGTGCAGGACGAGGTCCGGTTCGCGGCCGAGCAGCCGGGAACCGTACGCGCAGGCGTCGAGGGGGTCGGTGTGCGTTTCAGCCCAGCGGTTTTCCACGAATCGTCCGCTCGTCGGTGATGATGGCCGTGACCAGGTCGGCCGGGGTGACGTCGAAGGCGTAGTTCAGCGCCCTGGTCGGGTGGTCGCCGACGATTTCGGCGGGGTCGCGGATTTCGATGTCGACCCCCGCGCCGTCGGGGGTGGCGGGGTCGATCGTGGATTCGGGGGCGGCGACGAGGAAGGGGATGCCGGCCCTGGCCGCGGCGAGGGCCAGCGGGTAGGTGCCGATCTTGTTGACCACGTCGCCGTTGGCCGCGATGCGGTCCGCGCCGACCACGACGGCGTCGGCCAGGCCGCGGGCGATCACGGTGGGTCCCGCCGAGTCGACCACCACGGTGTGCTCGACACCCATCCGGGCGAGTTCCCACGCGGTCAGCCGACTGCCCTGGAGCAGCGGCCTGGTCTCGTCGACGTAGACGTGGCCCAGGGCTTCGGCGTCCCGCAGCGCGCGGACCACGCCGAGGGCGGTGCCCCACTCGACGCAGGCCAGCGCGCCGGCGTTGCAGTGGGTCTGCACGTTGACCGGTCCGCCGAGCCGGTCGAGGAGCCACCGCGCGCCCCTGAGCCCGAGGTCGCGGTTGCGGCGGACGTCGTCCTCCAGGACGTGGACGGCCTCGGCGACCACCGCGTCCAGGCCCTCGTCCAGCCGGGCCAGCACCCGGTCGACGCCCCAGGCCAGGTTGACCGCCGTGGGGCGGGCGGCCCGCAGCCGGGCGGACTGGGCGCGGACGTCCCCGCCGCCGCACGCGGCCAGCGCCACGCCCAGCGCGCCGGCCACGCCGAGTGCGGGCGCGCCGCGGACGGCCAACCGGCGGATGGCGTGGACGAGCTGGTCGACGGTGTCGATGCGCAGGGTCGTCAGCTCGCCGGGGAGCAGGGTCTGGTCGATCGCGATGATCCGGCCGTCCGCCCAGTCGATCGTCCGCATGGCCCGAGTGTGCCGAGCACCGCCCGCCCGGGGAAGCGGGCGACCCGAACGGACGATCACGGCGCGGGGTGCGCCCTGGCGGTCGGGCGCACCCCGGCGTGCGGTCGTCGGCGGGGTGCGTTACCCGCTGACGGAGGCCGAGAAGTTGTCGACCGCCAGCCCGGTGCCGCCGTTCCACGGCTCGAACCCGGCCTGGATGCTGGTCAGGTACCACGAGGTGGTGATGGCGCCGCGGTTGCGCACGTCGTTGATGAAGTCGAGCACGTTGAACGACCACGACGTGATGGGCGAGGGCGCGACGTAGGAGATGACGTTGTTGCCGCCGTTGTTGCCGCGCCACACCTGCCAGGTGCGGCCGCCGACGGTGGCGTTGCCCACGGCGCTGCCGATCGGCTGGATGGAGCCCTGGCGGTTGAACCAGATCATGATCTCCATCTGGTTCACCCCGGTGGTCTTGGGCGTGGGGTCGAGCCAGATGTCGTAGGAGGCGTTGTAGGTGCCGCCCGTGTACCGGTAGTTGATCGACGAGGTCGCGCTGCGGATGCGGCTGACCTGCATGGGCAGGTTCGACCCCGGCGAGCAGTTGCCGTAGTGGCAGCCCAGGTACACCGACGGGTAGGACAGGGGCGCGCCGTTGGTCGGCGCCGAGCCCTGCTGCTGGGTGATCTGGAACCCGGTCGAGGTGACGTTGATGCACTGGTTGGCCGAGGAACCCCACCGGTTGTTCTGGACCACGTAGCGGCCCTGGATGGTGGTCGTCCCGTACTGCTGGCAGATCGTCACGTCGGCCTGGGCCGGGCCGGCGGCGGCCACGACCGCGCTCGCGGCCAGCAGGCCGGTCAGCGCGAGGGCCCGGAGGGTGCTTCGCATGGAACTCCTCTCGAAGGTTCCGCGGCGGCGATGGCGCAGAGCGCTCTGGGAGCGCTCCCAAGGTAACGCGGGTACCCGTCCTCCGCACAGGCCAATCCGGTGACGTGCGCTCCCCCGTCCGTGGTCCCCCCCGCGGAACGGCCGTCCGGGCAGGCCGGCGGGGGTCCCCGTCCCGCCGCGGGACAACGCCGCGTGTCGGTTCTTTGACACCGCGTGACCGGGCGGTTTGACTGGGGCGATCCGGCGCCGCGGGGCGCCGAAATCCCACCGGCGGTGAAGCGCGTTTCGCCACACCCCCCGTCCGCGAGGCGGGAGGGTGTCCCCGGAATGCCGTCCGCCGTCCGCGGGGAACCAACCGAGAGGAAGCCAGTGCGATTCATCCGTGTGCTCTCCGCCGCATTCCTGGTGTTGGCCGCGCTCACCGCGGTCGGCGCCGGGCAGGCCGGCGCGCAGCCCCTTTCCGCGGCGGGGATCGGCATCGCCCAGGTCGGTGAGAACTGCGCGAACATCGGCAACGGCGACGTCTGCATCAGGGTCGGCGCCGTCAGCAACGGCCGCGCCGACATCACCGTCTGGTACGACAAGCACTCCGGCTCCCCGGTCACCATCCGGCTGCGCTACGGCGGCAACGGCTCCGGCGTCGACGAGGGCCAGTTCACCATCTCGGCGGGCCAGGTCCGCGGGTACATCTGGCGCGGCGTCTACCTGCTCAACGGCTGCTACGTCGGGCAGATCATGACCGGCCCGCCGCCCAACTACACGCCGCTCGTCAACGGCGGGTACGTCTGCTACTGAGGTTCGGGGCGGCCCTGTGCACGCTCCCATCCGGTTCGGTCCGATCCGACCTTGATTCGGGTCCGTATCTGCGCTTCCCTTGTTGTGCACGTTCACAACGCGAGTCCGCCGCAGGCCACCGCACCCTCGATCGAAGGAGATCGGATGTCCGGACCGAACCGGGCGGCCAGGGCCGCCCTCGCCCTGGCGGCCGCCGTGCTCCCGCTGACCGCGATCACCCCGGCCGTCTCCGCGGCCGGCTCCCTGACCATGCTGGGGGCCGACGTCTCGACCGCGCAACGCGCCCTGGAGCTCGGCGCGAGGTACTACGACGCGTCCGGCACCGCCCGGGACCCGCTCGACATCCTGAAGGGCGTGGGCGTCAACTACGTCCGCCTGCGCGTCTGGAACAACCCGCGCAGCGGCTACAACAACAAGGCGAAGGTCCTGGCCTACGCCAGGACCGTGAAGGCCAAGGGCCTCAAGCTGCTGGTCGACTTCCACTACTCCGACACCTGGGCCGACCCCGGCAAGCAGTACAAGCCGGCCGCCTGGTCGGGCCACGACATCGGCCGGTTGCAGACCGACGTCTACAACTACACCCACGAGGTGTGCAGCGGCCTCAAGGCGCAGGGCACCACGCCCGACAGCGTGCAGATCGGCAACGAGATCAACGTCGGGATGCTCTGGAACGAGGGCAGGGTGGTCAACAACGACTTCACCAACCTCAGCCTCCTGCTCAAGGCCGGCTACAACGCCACCAAGGCGTGCAACGGCGGCACCAAGGTCATGATCCACACGGCGAACGCCGACAGCCTCGACCACGCCCGCTGGTTCTACGACGGGATCAGGGCCAAGGGCGTGCCCTGGGACATCACCGCGCTGTCCTACTACTGCTCGTGGCACGGCACGCTGGCCAACCTCCACGACGTCATCACCGACGTGCGCTCCCGCTACGGCAAGGACGTCGTGCTCGCCGAGACGGCGTACCCCTTCACCAGCCAGAACGCCGACGGCACGGGCAACTCCGTCACCTCCGGCTGCGCGGACTACCCGCTGACGTGGGCGGGCCAGGCCACGAACTTCACCCACGTGCAGAACACGGCGCGCAACGCGGGCGCCATCGGCGTCTTCTACTGGGAGCCGACCTGGTACGCGGTCCCCGGCAACGGCTGGGACCCGGCGGACATCAACGGCAGCGGCAACGGCTGGGACAACATGGCGGTCTTCGACTGGTCCGGCCGCCTCAACCCGAACGTCCGCTGGACCCCCTGACCCCGACCCGGTGGGCGGGACCGGGCTCACCGACCGGTGAGCCCGGTCCCGGTCACCCCGCGGACCAGGTGGCGCTGGAGCACGGCGAACACCAGCACGATCGGCAGGATCGACACCGCCGCCGAGGCGAACAGCAGGGTGGTCCTCGGGTTCTGCGCGGTGAGCAGGCCGGACAGCGCCACCTGCACGGTCCACGTGGTCGAGTCCTGCGCGACGACCAGCGGCCACAGGAACTGGTTCCAGCTGCCGATGAGGTCGACCACCGCGACGGCGGCGAAGAACCCCGTCGAGTTCGGCACCACCACCCGCCGGAACACCCCCAGCCGGGACAGCCCGTCGAGCCGGCCCGCCTCCTCCAGCGCCACCGGGAAGTCCAGGAAGTACTGGCGGAACAGGAACACGTTGAGGGCGCTGAACAACCCCGGCACCACCAGCCCGCGCAGGTCGGACAGCCAGCCGAGGCTCGACACCACCACGAAGCCCGGCACGAACGTCACGGCGGCCGGCACCACCAGCGTCGCCACGGTCGCGTACAGCACCGCGGGCGCGTGCCGGTACGGGATCCGCGCCAGCCCGTAGCCCGCGAGCGAGCACAGCAGCAGCTGCCCCGCGGTCTGGAGCACCGCGACCGCGGTCGAGTTCAGCAGGCTGCGCGCGAACGGGACCTCGGTGCCCGAGAACACCTCAGGCAGGGCCGACCAGCTGTCGCGGACCAGCACCGCGAACGGCAGCAGGAACAGCGCCGCCGCGACCACCAGCGCCACCCCGCGCGCGACCGCGCCCACCCGGCCGGCCGGGGTGCGGTGGTGGCCGACGGGCCGCATCAGGCCACCCGCCGCAGCACCCGGCCGGACAGCAGCGTCACCAGCGCGATCACCAGGGCCAGGACGAGCGCGCCCGCGCTCCCCCGCCCCAGGTCCTGCCCGCCGGAGCCCAGCGAGGTGTAGTAGAGGTAGACCAGCGGCGGCCGCGCGAACGGCGGGTAGCCGCGGGAGTCGCCGAGGATGTTGTAGAACTCGTCGAACGCCTGGTAGGCGTTGACCAGGTTCAGCACCAGCACGGCCACCAGCGCGCCGCGCAGGCCGGGCAGCGTGACGTGCCGGAAGGTCTGCCAGCGGGGCGAGGCCCCGTCGACCCACGCCGCCTCGTACAGGTGCGCCGGGATCCGTTGCAGGGCGGCGATGAACAGGATCATGTAGAAGCCCAGTTGCAGCCACAGCCTCGCGGTGACGAGCACGACCCAGTACAGCGGCGGGTCGACCGTGCCGATCCACGCCCGCGGCTCGCCGCCGAACCAGCCCAGCACGGTGTTGGCGACGCCGCTGTCCACCCCGGAGAACAGCGACATCCTCCACACCAGCGAGGCGACCACGGAGGAGCACGCGAAGGGCAGGAAGAACACCGACCGGAAGAACGCCCGCGCCACCCGGACCTGGTTCACCAGCAGGGCCAGCGCGAGGGCGAGCACCACCGTGGCGGGCACGACGAGCGCGGCGAACGCGGTGAAGGTGCCGATGCTGCCCAGGAACGCCCGGTCGGTGAGCACGTCCGCGTAGTTGGCGAACCCCACGAACTCCTCGGGCGTCACCGTGTTGCGCGCGTCGAAGAGGCTGAGGTAGGCGCTCCAGCCGATCGGCACGTAGGCGAAGACCAGCAGCCCGGCCGCGAAGGGACCGACGAACAGCCAGAACGCGAGCGCGGTGCGCCGTCGGCTCACCGGTCCTGCCGGCTGATCTCGACGCGCGCCACCTCGACCGCCGCGCGCAGCTCGCCCGCCGCGTCCGCGCCCTCCCGGGCGATGCGGGAGACCGCGTCCGACAGCGCGGTGTTGGCGCGCGCCGGCCAGCGGGCAGGACTGGCGATCCGGCCGCCGTCGGTGACGAGGCGGACGACCTCCGCGCCCGGCCCGTCGCGCAGCGCCCCGGCCCGTTCGGCCAGGCTCCGGCGGGCGGGCAGGTGCGCGCCGAACGCGGTGGCGAACTCGGTCTGGTGGTCGGTCCGCTCCACCCACAGCCACCGCACGTAGTCCCGGGCCGCGTCGACGTCGGCGGCGCGCGCGTTCACCGCGGCGCTGAACGCGCCGATCGGCACCGAGTCCGCGCCGTCGGCGTCCAGGCGCGGGAACGGCAGCACGCCGACGTCGTCGCCGTGCGCCTCGGTGATCTTCGGCAGGTTCCACAGGCCGGTCCACTGCATCGCGGCCAACCCGTCGACGAACGCACCGGGGTCGGCCCAGTCGGTCGGCGCCCCGAGCAGCAGGCCGCCACCCCGGTGCAGCTCGCGGAGCCGGCCGAAGGCCGCGGCGGCGCGCGGGTCGTCGAAGCCGGGCGCCCGACCGTCCTCGGACAGCAGGTCCAGCCCCGCCGACCACAGCAGCGGCGGGGTGAGCACACCAACGCCGCCGTCGTTGCCTGCGAACAGACCGCGCACACCGCCGGTGGTGAGCCGCGCGGTGGCCTCCACCAACTCGTCGAGGGTCCGGGGCGGCGCGACACCCGCCCGCTCCAGCAGGCTGGGCCGGTAGTAGAGGACCTGGGTGTCGACGGCCTGGGGGATGCCGTACAGCGCGCCGTCGACGGTCTGGGACTCCAGCAGGGCCGGGAGGAAGTCCGCGCGGGCCTCGCCCAGCAGGTCGTCCAACGGCACCACCCGGCCCTGCCGCACCCAGTCGACCTTGACCTGCGCCTCGAACACGTCGGGCACCGCGCTGTTCTGGAGCGCGGTCAGCAGCTTGGAGTCGTAGTCGCCGGGGTTCCACTGCACCTCGACCCGGGCGCCCGGGTAGCCGGCGGCGTAGCGGCGCACCGCCTCCTGGACGCCGTCCTCGCCGTAGGCGTGGTACCAGTGCCGCAGGGTCCCCTCGGCGGACCCCTCCCGCCCGGTGTTCGACCCGCACGCGGTGAGCCCCACCAACCCGGCCGCCGCGAGGAACGACCGACGGCTCAGCTCGGCACCCATCCCGACCTCCCCCGGCTCGACCCCTGCGGCAAGGTAGCCGACCGTGGTGGGCCACTATCGGGTGATCAGGCCGGGGAGGCGGGTTCGGTACGCCTGGATCCCACTGACGGGTGACAGTCGGAGGAAGGGCTGGTCGCCTCGGAGGAGAGTGATGCGCCACCACTGCTACCAGCCGTGCGACTTCGTGTTCCTGCGCAAACCGTGGACCGGCTGGATCACCTCCCACACACCGGTCTGGCCGCCGCCGAGACCAGCGGGAACGTATTCGGTCAGGCATGGGTGCTCAACAACCTGGCCCATGCCCATCGCGAACGCCAGGAGTACGACCTGGCCGGTCGTGAGCTGGAGCAGGCGCTGGCCATACGCCGCGGGATCGGGGATGAGACGGGGCAGGCGTGGACGTTGACCGGCAGCGGCTACCTGGCGGCCGAACTGGGACGACGGGATGAGGCGGTGAGGCTGTTCGAGGAGACGGTGGAGCTGTTCCGCGGTGTCGGGGACCGCCACGGGGAGGCCATCGCCTCGGCCAGCCTCGGTGAGGCGATGCGCCGTTCCGGCCGTGACGATGAAGCGCTGCACCACCTGGGCAGGGCGCTGGAGATCATGCGTGGCGCGGTCGACGGCTACGGCGAAGGCTTTGCCCTGACCAAATTCGGCATCACGCTGCACGACCTGGGCCGCTATGAGGAAGCACTCGACCGGTTCGACCTCGCGCTGGACGCCCGTCGACGGGTCGGAGACCGGTGGGGCGAGGCCGAAACCCTGGTCAACTGCGGCCACACCCTGGCCGCTCTCGGTGACCGGCACCAAGCCCAGGTCTCCTGGCGCAAGGCGCTGGCCATCCTCGACGAACTCGACGACCCGCGCGCCGACCACGTGCGCGGCTACCTGGCCCCCCACGACAACATGGCCGAGCCCCGCGATCACGGGCTTGACGACCCGGCGGCATCCGCGGAGTCGTCCGACCAGGTGTAGTCGGGTGGGCGGTAGCCGGCGAAGCGGTCCAGCAGGCGGTCCAGGTCGTCGTCGACCAGCAGCATGTCCCGGTAGGGCTGCTTGAGGAAACCCTCGGCGACCACGTGGTCGAGCATGGCGAGCATCGGGTCGAAGAAGCCCGCCACGTTGAGCACCCCGACCGGCTTGGCGTGCACCTTCAACTGGGCCCACGTCCAGGTCTCGAACAACTCGTCCAGGGTGCCCGCACCACCCGGCAACGCCAGCACCGCGTCCGACAGGGCCGTCATCAACGCCTTGCGCTCGTGCAACCCTCCCACGACGCGCAGTTCGGTCAGACCCCCGTGGGCGACCTCCCAGCCCACCAGCGCCTCGGGCAGCACCCCGACCACCCGACCGCCGGCCGCCAGGGCACCGTCGGCGAGCGCGCCCATCATGCCGACCCGGGCACCGCCGTAGACCACCTCGATCCCGCGCCGGGCCAACGTCGCCCCGACCTCGCGGGCCGAGGCCAGGTACCGGTCGCCCCCACCGGAGGAACCGCAGTAAACGCACACACGCACGCCTCGAACCTAAAGGCACAACCCTCGAACGAGTGATGGCGACATACCCGATCAACCTGATTGGGTGAGACACGTACGTGTCGTCCCGGCCACCTACCCGGCTTCGACGACGCATTGGCCATCCTCTACCTCGCCGAGGTCGTCGCCGTGGGCAGCGTGCCGGCGCCCCGAGCCGCCGACACCGCCCTACGCGCCACAGCCGACAATCGATCCGTGGAGGGGCGGGGTGGCTTCACTCGGCGAGGTTCGACAACTGGTCGAACTGGGGCTCGGGAAGGCAGCCGATGCCATCGCCGCGTTGGAAGCTGCCGCCGATCTCGTCGACGAGGCCCAAGCCCTGATCCGAGCCGCCTCACGCGGCAGCGGCCGCGCCGATGCGGCACATCACGATGATCACCAACAACACGCCTTTGTCTGCGACACGATGTCGCATGCGATAAGCGAGCCCTTTCCAACCTCATCCGGTGGCGAGGTGGAGTGCGAGGACGGCTCGGGCCAGGTCGGTGATTCGGATGGTGGAGCAGGGGATCCTGCGCAGTAGACGCCAGGTCTTGAGGCGGAGACGGCGCGCTCGCCAGGAGCGCGGATGCGGGCGTGGGAGCGGTTGACCGCCTGTCGACCGGGCGAGAGGTTGTGCCACCTGCTGCCGATCCGTCGACGATGCACGGGCCACTCCCGGGCGGGAGCCGGAGGTGCGAACCGCACAGGTCGATCGCTGATGGGTGGACAAGCACACGAAGCTCCTGGCGATGGCCTCACTCTTGGTCGAGAAGTCATCTACCAGGAGCTTCGCCACGTCTCCAGCCCACCACCAGGCTGGAAGGGCTCACTGCGTACCCCCGCCGCTCGCAGGCGGTAATTCGCGCCCAACCGATGATGCCCGACCACGACCAGGGCCAGCAGCTCTCCGATGTGGCGGCCCATCGGAGAACCCAAGCGAGCCCTACCTCATATTGCCCTACGGATGGTAGTCAAGCTAGCCTGTTTACTTACGAAGCATTGGCCAAGCAATCGAAATCCCAACGATTCCATGCCACAGCTCGACGAGGTGGACCTACAGCTGCTGACCCTCCTTCAGGAGGACGGGCGCGCGACGCACGCCGCACTCGGCAAAGCTGTGGGCCTGACCGGCCCATCGGTGTACGCGCGGGTCAAGAGGTTGGAGCAGGAGGGGGTGATCCGGGGGTACAGCGCGATCGTCGAACCCCAGAGCGTGGGTCAAGGACTGCTGTCGTTCATCAGGGTGGGCACCGCGGCGTCCCACGACGAGCAGGAGCCGTTCGAGTCTTACGTGCAGGAGAGCAGGGCGATCATCGAGTGCCACGACGTGGACGGTGAGGACAGCTACATCCTGAAGACACGCACCGGTTCTCCGGAGGAACTCCGGGGCCTGCTCGCGGAGATCAGGGCATTGCCGGGGGTAACCCGCACGGTGTCGTCCATCGTGCTGCTGACGGTGAAGGAGATCCGTGGCGGAGCGCACCTGACCGAACCGGGCTCTCCTGGGACGAAAGGTGGGGCGTGATGGCAGAGATCCTGTGGTTGGGTGTGCTGCTCGGCGTCGGGGCGGCCCTGTCGGTCGGGCCGATCTTCGTGACGATCCTGCAGGAGGCGGCGGCCCGCGGCTTCTGGGCCGCGTTCAAGGTCATCCTGGGATCGGCGACCGCGGACCTGGTGCTGCTGGTGCCCGCCCTGGCGTTCGCCTGGGTGGTGGCGGCCGTCGCGGAGGCGCAGGTCTGGGTCAGCGGCGTCGGTGCGGTGCTGTTCCTGGTGTTCGCCGCGCAGGCAGTGCGGGACAGCCGGGTGTTGTGGCGCGGCGGTGCGAGCGCGCCGGTCGAGGGGTGGGCGTTCTGGAAGGGCGTTGCCAGCAACTTGGCCAACCCGTTGACCTGGACGTTCTGGGTGGCGACCGGGACACCGAGCATGCTGCGCGCGCAGGAGGTGGGCGGTTGGTTCGGGGTGGTGGTGTTCACCGTGACCTGGTTCGCCGTGGCCTCGGGTCTGGAGGCGGTGATCGCGTTCGTCGTCGCCGGGTCGGGCCGGAAGGTCGGGGTGCGGGGACAGGCGGTCATGACGGCGGTATCGGCAGTCGTCTTCGTCGGGTTGGCGGCCATCCTGGTGGTGCGGGACGTCGCGCCGGTGGTCGGGTGAGCCGGCCCGGGACCCCGGTCCCGGGCCGGCTCACCGGTCAGGCGAACACGTAGGACAGGTCGGTCGGCCGGCCGGCCAGCGCGTCCTCGAACGGGGCGGCGGCGCGCCGGCCCGCCGCGATCGCGTCGAACAGCGGGTCGAGTCCGTCCCGGTCGCCCTCCCACAGCACGGCGTGGACAGTGCGGACGAGTTCCTCGACGGCGGGGCGCGCCCGATCCAGCCACGCGCCGGAGTTCGCGGGCAGGGTGATGCCGCGGTCGGTGAGCCAGCCCAGTTCCAGGGTCGCGGCCACGCTGTCGGCGAAGTCGCTCGTCCGCCGCGACAGGTAGCGGATGTGCTCGGCGCAGAACCCGACGCCGAACTCGTCGCGGTCGGCCAGCTCCGCGGCGACCAGGATGCCGTGGCTGTCGGCGTAGGTCTCCTCCAGCGCCATGGCCAGGAACGGACCCAGCTCCTCGCGTACCGCCGCGCCGGTGTCCTGGCGGTCGGCGCGCCGCCAGAAGTGGCCGAGGTCGTGGCCGCGGAACCACACCAGCAGGCTGTCGACCAGCTGGGCGGGCGAGTGGTTGGCCACCGGGGTGGCGGTGCCCAGCAGCGGCAGCGAGCACCGTCTGACGCGCTCCTGGAACACGTTGCCGAACACGACGGTGAATTCGCGCCCCAGGACCGAATTGCCGGGGGTCTCCAACGGGAAGAAGTGCGCGAAGTTCTTGTGCCCGAAGGCCGACTCCCCACCCGCCAGGACCAGCTCGCCGAGGTGCATGTCCGGCTTCTCGTCGCACAACCGCGCCTCGGCGCCCAGCGCGCGGCCGGCGATGTCGGTGACGGCGCCGAACCGCGCGTCGAAATCCGTGATCACCCGCTGCCTGGCCGGGTCGGGGACGACCACGAGCAGACTCAGCGGGTCGCGGGCCGTTCTCGGGCTCCACGTGCCGAGCCTGCCGCAGTAGAACCACGGCTCGTCGGCCGTCGGGGGCTCGACGATGGACGGCTTCCACTCGCCGGTGGCGGAGTACAGCGCGAACAGCTCGGCGGAGGTGGAGATCGTCTCGGCCAGGGCGGCGCGCCCCGAGGCGCGCTCCGCCTCGGCGACCGACCACAGCGTACCCGCGACGCGGCGGGCCAACTCCAGACGGAGGCCGTCACGGCCGTCGCGGGACGGGGTCGCCCTGCTGTCGACCATGGCGTAGCAGTCCAGCAGCGATTTGACCTCGACCAGCCCCGACCACGACACCGGGAACGCGGCGCGCAGAGCCGCGTAGCCGGGGTCGACCCGGAAGGCGCTCGTCGTGGGCTGATCGCGGTGCCAGAACGGGCTGGTCGAGTCGACGTCCAAACGCGGGGTGATGCTCAGTTCCAGGGACATGGCGTGCTCGTTCCTCTCCAGGGTCTGGGTTCGGTTCGGTTCCGACAACGGCGGCCGCAGGTCGTCCGCGGCCGCCGTACCGCATCCCGACCTCAGCGAGGAAGGGCGCGCGGTAGGGGCTGGTGTCGACTTCCTGTCCCGCCGTGAGTACGTCCAGCCGCAGCGGGGTCTTCTCGTTGGCGGGCTCGACGTAGGCAGGTAGCAGGAGACCGGCAGGGGCAGGTTGGTCAGAGCGGACAGGCGCACCACCCGGACGGCCTCGTTGGGGGCGTCGTCGGGGGCGAACATCCGTGTAGGGGGCGAACATCCGTCTCGCCCGTGGTGGCCACCGGACCGGGGGCGACTTCCGGGGCCGGGTCGAGCGAGCAGGGACCGTCATCGGCGTGACCACGCGGAGTTGCCCACCGCGGCGCCAGAGCAGGTGCCGCACGGCGCACTCCGCGGGTTCGACCGGTCGATGGAGCCGATCAGTTCCCAGGTGCCTGCCATGCCGTTCTCGTCGAGGTCGGGTGGCCGCCGCCACTGCGGGTTCCCATCACCTCGTAGTCGCCCAGAACCTCGGCGACCGGTGGGAACACCAGGCGCAGCGCGGCCCGTCGCCGCGAGCCCTTCCGTCACGGGCGCACCCAGCGGGTTGGTGATCACCCGGTCCACGTCGCCGAGGTCGGCCTCGCGACAGTCGCCGTCGGCGGCCACGACCAACCTGCGGTACGCGGTCGTGTGGCACCGGTCCGCCGACAGCAGGTCACCGTCGTAGAGGCAGAAACCGTTACATGGCGGCCGGGGCGGGATCGGCTCGGGATTGCCCGTGGGCAACCGCGGTTCCCGCTCGTCGGCCTGCCTGGAGCGCGCCAGGTCGACGAGCGCGCCGAAGCCCAGCAGGGCATGGTTGGTCAGCACGAGCCACCGCCCCCCAGTTCCTTTGTGCGCGCAACACCGGACAACCCGGACGCGGGTTGTCTGGAAGCGCTACCGGAAAGTCCGGATTTCCCCACCGATCATCCGGTCACGACACGCGCAACCGATTCGCCCTAAAGCATGCCCCCCACAGGCGTATAAATGGCGTGTTTCAACAGCCCCCTTGGCGATCTAGAAGTTACCTGCGCTCGAGCGCCCTGAGCAAGTACTTATGGGCCATACAGTGCTATGTCGCATGGAAAAACCCAGGTCGGCGCCAAGCGAGGTGACGCATCTTCACCCAATGGCAGCAGCCTGAAACTTTCGCAACCGGAACCTTTCTCCGTGGTTGGCGACACACCAAGCAGGGCTCGATGTGGTGCAGAACAAGGACGGCCGCGACGATCGTGGTAGCGCGACGCGGGCAACACCGCAGCTTGGCAAGGCTTTCCAGCTCTTACCGGTCCTGAAAAAATGATCACTGCGGTGGCGTCGAACGTGCTCGATGTGGATCATTTTCGGTCGTGAGGAGGGATGAGTCCCCGCAACCCGCGCCGCAAGCGCGTGCCGAATCGGGTGTGGTGGACGCACCGAAGGCGTGAACACCAAGACGAAGCTGATCAAGCGCCAGATGTGCGGAAGAGCCGGTTTCGGCCTCCTGCGCCACCGCATCTTCCTCTGGAACACCACCACCGAAGTACGCCGCCAGGTCCTGAGGATCGACACGGCTCGTTCGCCGAGGGCGCGGATGTGGGCGTGTGAGCGGTTGATCGCCTGCTGTCCTGGCGAGGGGGTGTGCCACTTGCCGCGGCACAGAACGCGCAAGGGGCCGCCGACACCTCGATAGGCATTGTCCGCCCGGCACGGGAGGTCCACCGTGGCGAGGACTTGGACGTTCATTCCATGGCGCTGGTGCTTTCCGAGCTGCGCACAGGCCCGACACCGACGACCAACTGATCATCGCCGAGTCGGGTGAAGACCCATCCTCCGACGAGCCCGTTCCTGCTCAAGCCCGGAGACGTCCACCAGGAGTTCGACGAAGACGACGGAGGCATACTTGGCGCCGCTGTCTGAGCCGTGGGCGCTGTGGCAGCCGGAGGTGGGGCAGATCCCGGGACATATCGGTGGCACCGGCGCGAACGGGCCGTACCCGGCGTCGGGTTCACTGCGTTCTCCGCGTTCGACAGCGGCAACCACTCCGCCGCCGACGCCGGGCCCACATGCCGTGTTTCCGGGCCGACGGGTTCGTCGACATTCTGCTCAGCGTCAGTCTTCCGCATCAGCCATACGCCCGCCGAAGAGAGCTCCACACGATACCGTCACGGCACAGGTCCGAATATCCGCAGGATAACCGTTGCCCCTCGTTTACTGGTCCTAATAAAATTGTCGGACGTGGCGGTAGCAGATGATGCAGGTGGCGAGGCCGAGGAGGGCTTCGTGGATGTCGTCGCGGCGTTCCCAGCGGATACGCAGGCGTTTCATGCCGTGGTACCAGGCGATCGTGCGCTCTACCACCCACCTGACGGTGCCCAGGCCGGAGCCGTGGGGTTCGCCTCTGCGGGCGATCCTGGGGGTGATTTCCCTGGCGCGCAGGCGTCGGCGGTACTTGTCGTGGTCGTAGCCGCGGTCGGCGTAGAACGTCTTCGGGCGTCGACGCGGACAGCATCGTCGTCCGCGCACGTTCGGCACCGCGTCCAGCAGCGGTTCCAGGCCGACGACGTCGTTGCGGTTGCCGCCGGTGAGCAGAGTGGCGAGCGGGATGCCGCCGCCGTCGGTCAGGACGTGGTGCCTGGAGCCCGGCCGGGCGCGGTCGACCGGGCTCGGACCGCTTTTGGGCCACGACGCGCGGCACGGACGTGCGAGGAGTCGATGACGCCGCGATCCCAGTCCAACCGCCCCGCCGAGTGCAACTCCGCGAGCAGCACCTCGTGCAACCGGGACCACACCCCGGCCTCGTTCCAGTCACGCAGCCGCCGCCAACAGGTCATCCCAGAGCCGAAGCCCAACTCCTGCGGCAGGAACTCCCACTGGATGCCGGTGTGCAGCACGAACAGGATCCCCTACAGGCACAGCCGGTCCGGCACCCGCTTGCGGCCCGGGTTGCGGGGCCTGCGCGGCACCACCGGCAACAACGGCTCGATCCGCTCCCACAGAATCGTCCGGGAACGATCCACGGCGGCGACTCACCCCTCCCCACGACCGAAGATGATCCACATCAGATGCACTCAACACCAGTACGTTGATCATTTTGCTAGGACCAGTTACACCGACAACTGGGCTCTGGCCCGTAGTCGGTGGTGACGCTGTGTATCGGTCAGGGTAGGAGGATGCGGTGGCGGAGGAGGTCGAATCCGGCGCGTCCGTGCATCTGTCTCATGATCCTTTTGGTGCGGGTGTTGACGCCTTCGGTGCGGCCGTTGTGGTAGGGCAGGGTGAGGGCGGCGTCCACTGCGGACCGGTCGATCTCGAGGCCGTTGGTGAGACTGCGAAGGTGCGGCAGGTCGGCGGCGCGGGCCGTCGCGATCCATTCGGTGAGTTTCGCGTCGTTGCCCGCGGCGGGTGTCAGCAGGGCGGCGAAGCCGCGTATCAGGTTGGCGAGTGCGGTCATCTCCGGGCAGGCCGCGGTGATCTTCTCCAGCAACTCCGTGTCCTTCGGGCGCAGGTTGTCGGGTTTGGTGAGCAGGAGGCTGCTTGCGTGGCGGGAGGTGGTGACGGGGCGGTCGCCTTCGGCGCGGCCCTGGTTGAGGTAGCGGACCAGCAGGTTGGCGCTGCCGGTGTAGCCCAGCTCCCGGATCTCGGCGAGGAGGCGGGTGACCGGGACAGCGGGGTCGGCGGCGCGGCGGGCGCGCAGATGGTCGCGGTAGGGGTCGACCAGGTTCGGGCGGTAGGTGGGGGCGATGCGCAGCGCCTGGGGTTCGGGCATGCGGGCGTAGCGTTTGACCGTGTTCAGCGCCACGCCGAGCCGGCGGGAGCAGTCGAGCAGGCCGACGCCCCGGCCCAGCAGGTCGTGAACCTTCTTCCAGCGCTCACGGATGGTCTGCTCGTGAACCCCGCCGGGGCGGGGCGGGTTGATGGTGGCCCAGCATCCGGTGTGCGCGCGGACTTCGAGCAGGACCTTGTCGCAGAGGTTGCGCCACAAATGCCAGCGATCGCTGACCTGCACCGCGTCGGGCAGGGCGCGGCGGATCGCTTCGGCGTAGGTGGCCGAGCCGTCCCGGCACACGACCTCGACGCCGGGATGCTCGCGCAACCAGGTCTCCAGGACGGTTGCGTCGCGGCCGGGCAGGACCGCGACACGGCGGCCGGTCTCGGCGTCGATGACGATCGTGGCGTAGCGGTGGCGGCGGCGCAGGGCGAAGTCGTCCACGCCGATCACCCGCGTGACCGTCAGCTCGGGCAGCGGCAGGCGCCGCAGACGGCGCAACGCGGTGCTGCGGGACACCGGCACGGCGAGAAGTCCGGCCAGCCTTGCGGCCGCCCGGCCACATAATTCGTGGGCCACATGGGATATCTGCCGGACAAGCCGCACCGTGCGACGCTGGTGGCGCTCCAACAGCCCGGGAACCTGTTCTCGGAAGGTCTGCCGCAGGCAACCCCGAGCCGCGCGGACCAGCCGCCGGGCGCGCAGGTGCACAACGACCTGGCGGCCGTCGACCGGCACGTCCTTCACTGCCCGGTGGTGATACCCGTGCACCTTCGCCGTCGCGGTCCCGCACACCGGACACGGTACGGCCGCATCCCGAGTACGGGCCGTGAGCACCAGCATGCCGCCGCTGTCCTTCACCTCCTCGACGACCAACGCCGACAACCCGGCAAACACCGCCCCTACAAGGGAACCGACATCCATCACAAAGATCATGATCACGCTTGATTACTTGGCGTCACCACCGACTACGGGCCAGAGCCGACAACTGGACAGACCCAAGTCGCGCCGCTCAGCCGCTGTCAGGGTTGGCGCTGGTGGAGTGGTCGAGATTGTCGAGTTGCTGTTGGACGCGTTCGGCGTCGGTGTCGCGGCCTTGGTCCCGGTACAGCGCCAGTGCCCCCTCCCACGCCATGCGGGCCTGTTCCTGATCTCCTAGGGCGGCATGAGGATGGCCGACGTTATCGAGGGTGTTCGCAACCTCGTAGGCATGGCCGAGGGTGCGGCGCAGACTGAGGGCTTGGTCGTAGAGGTCGAGGGCCTGGTGGTGGTCACCGGTGTGGTGGGCGATGTAGCCGAGGCTGTCCAGGGTATGCGACTCGCCTACGAGGTCGTGGTGGTGCCGGTGCAGGACGAGAGCGGCGTGGCAGTGGCCGCGGGCGGTATCGAACTCGCCCAGGCGCGCGGCGTACCAGCCCACCGCGTTGAGCGCGTCGGCTTCCCACACCGGCTGGTTAAAGCTGCGATAAAGGTCGAGGGCGTGTTGGGCGTGGCCAAGAGCCCGTCGATCGTCGCCCCATAGCTCCCAAACGATCGCAAACTGCTGGTGCGTATGGGCCTGTTGGATGAAGTCGTGGTGACGTACGGCCAGGTCGAGGGCATGGTTCAGGTGTCCGGTGGCCTGCTCGTGTAGACCCAGCCGGGAACAGACATAGCCGAGGATCCGGTGGGTGCGGCTGCGGGTAGCGGATTCGGGTAGGTGTTCAGCGGCGTCCAAGGCCGCCTGCCACACGGCGAGCGCGTCTCGCAAGTGCCCACGGTGGTGGAAGGTGTCCAGGTTCCAGGCGAGGTGCCAGACCGCATGGTGGCGGCCGAGGGCGGTGGCAATGCGCTGGGTCGCCAGCAGAGTGGTGTGCTCGGCCTGTAGCCAGGCGAGCGCGGCCGCGGTGTCGGGCAGCGGGTGCGGGTGGACCCCGGAAGCGGGCGGGTCGGGTGGTAGGAGCGTGCCGTGGGGGTCCAGGTGGCGGCTGGCGGTGTGGGCGGTGTGCAGGTGGAAGTCCACCACCCGAACCAGGGCCGCCTCTCGCACGTCATCGGGCAGGGTGGCGCGGGCGGTGTTTGCGGCGTAGGCGCGGACCAGGTCGTGCATTGCGTACCGGCCGCCGGGCGAGCGGTCGATCAGTGAGGCGTTTTCCAGTGCCGCCAGTGCCCGGCGCGTGCGGGCCGGGGACAGACCGGTGAGGGCGGCGGTGGCGGGCGGAGTGGTATCGGGACCGGGAGTGATCCCGAGCAGGGCGAACATGGTGCGTTGGTCCTCCGTGAGATAGCGCAGGGACCAGGAGAGCACGGTGGGCAGGCTGGCGGCGGGCTCAGTGTCGTGATCGAACGCCTCCAGCCCGAGTTGGCGCAACTCGGCGGCGATTTCGGTTAGTGGGACGGTAGGGCGGATGTCGGCGGTACGGGCGATGATCGACAACGCGAGCGGGTGACCCCCGCACAGCATCACCAGTTCGTCCACCAATTCGGGCGCGGAGGCGACGCGGTCAGCGTCCAGGCGATCTGTCAACAGGGCGTGGGCCTCTTCGCGGGACAGGACGTCCAGGGATAGGTGGCGGGCGCCGTGCCGGTCGATCAGCGACGCCAGCCTTTGGCGACCGGTGACCAACACGGTGCAGGTCGGCGAGCCGGGCAACAACGGCACGACCTGCTCGATGGTGGCGGCGTTGTCCAGCACGATCAGCATCCGCCTGCCCGCGACCATGCTGCGGTACAGCGCGGCTTGGGTATCGAGGTCGGTCGGGATGCGGCCGGGGTCGACCTGCAGGGCGTCGAGGAACCCGCGCACCGCCGCCGCTGGCTCCACCGGGTCGTCAACGGGGCTGAAGCCGTGCAGGTCGACGAACAGCTGTCCGTCCGGAAAGCGCTCCAAGTTCCGATGCGCCCAGGCCAGGGCAAGCCAGGTCTTGCCAATGCCCCCGGCCCCGCCGATCGCCGAGACCAGCATCGTCGCCCCCGTACCCACCGGACCAGCGGGTACGGTTGTGGTAGTCGGTTCCCGCGCGTCGGTGCCCAGTCCCTCCGGTAGGGCGGTGTGGGTGAGGGCGCGGTCCAACCGGGCCAGTTCCACGGTCCGGCCGGTGAACAGTCCCGGTGCGGCGGGCAGTTGCCGCGGCACCACCCGCGCCGGGCGCGGTGATGGCGGATGCAGGTGTACGTTGCCGTGCACCACGCCGACAGCGGCGCCGTAGTCGGTGGCGACAAGCCCACCGTGGATGCTCGTCGTCGCTGCGGTCTCATGAGCCGGGGTCGTGTCGTTCTGGGAGGCCGGGTTGGGCGCCGACGCAGCGTGCCCGCCGTCTGTGTCGGCTACCGAGGGCTCTCGGACTCCGGTGGTGGTGGGGCTGCTGGTTGGTTGACGGTGAGGTGGTCGCCGGTGGCGGCGCCGATGGTGATTCCCCCTGTCGCTCCGTTGACCCCACCGTAGATGGTCGTGCTGCGATCCCCCACTCGGTCGCGATTCCCGGCTCCGGGGGCGCTTCGCGGCGCACCGAGGTCGTCGGATTCGTGGTCGGGTCCTGTAGGTGTGGTGTTGTGCGGGGTTGGTGTGGTGGGACCGGGCGGGTAGGTGACGAGGTGGTGTAGGTGGTTCTGGGTGGTGGCGGAGAGTCCGGTGCCGCCGCTGAGGTCGCGCATTCCGGTGGCGATGCGGTCGGCCCAGGCGGCGATGGCAACGTGTTGTCCGGTGCGGGCCAGCGCTTCGGCGCCCAGGAGCAGGAGTCGTTCGTCGTGGACGATGTCGGCTTCCAAGGGACCGAGCTGGGGTGGGATTTCGTGGTGTCGGCCTTGTTCGAGTAATAGTTGCCACAGGGTGGCCAGAGCGGTGCGGCGGTGTGCGTGGGCGTGGTGGCGGAAGGTGTCCACCCACCGTTGGTGCACGTTCTCCAGTGGGGTCCCGCGCCACAGCCCGAGCGCGTCGTGGAGGCGGTCAGGGTCGTGGTGCTCGCCCGCGGCTCGGGTCTCGCGGAGGAACCGGTGGTAGTCGACTGTGTCGGGGTCGACGTCGAGGATGTAGGCGTGGACGCCGGGATCGTGGCGTAACCAGGCGCGGTCACCACCCGCTCGTTCGATGGCGTCGCGGATGCGGGTGAAGTAACGGGTGAGGGTTGTGGGATCGGGTTCCTCGCGGCCCTCATCGCGCCAGGTGCGGTCGATCAGGGTCGTGACGGTGACCGGCCGGCCGACGTCGAGGGCCAGCAGACCCAGCATGCATCGTTGCGCCGACCCGGTCAGGGTGACGACGTTGTGGCCCTTATGGATCTCGACGTTGCCCAGTACCCGAATTTCCACCCGTCCCCCCGGCTGTAGCCCTTCTTGAAGGCGCAGTCTGGCGAGAGCCGCGCCGACGTCCAGCCGATGCGACCACGCTGCACTCGTCCGTAACGCGAATCCACCCGGACGGGGCAGCAGTGGTTGACGATGCGTGGCGGTTTTGGGCGTCTGTTCATCCCAGTGGTGTCCGACAACTGCGGACACCACGGCGGACACGACTCCTACCCAAATGGGGTAGCGATGTCCGCCCCGGTATCACGGACGTCGTCCGGGGACCCGTCGCGTGCGGTGGCCGATGCTGGTTCCAGCCTCAAGGCAGGAAAGCGGGGCGAAACGGAGACCAACGTCATGGACGTCATCGACAGCTGCGGCGATCACCTACCGGGTTGGCCTCACATCATGCAGCCACGCTGCACGGGATCGGCATGTGGGCAACGTTTTCGGCTCGGTGCCGACGCCCTGGGATCAGGAGGGAGGTGGCGGTTGTGATCGAGTTCGAGGAAGTGGTCTGGCAGGAGTCGTTCAGCAATGGAGGGGAGTCCGGTAACTGATAGCGGAGGGTGTTGATGTTTCGTCCACGGATCAAGTTCGAGCACCGGCCCGTCCGCTACGGCGAGGACCGGATCAGGATCGGCGGCGACATCATGGGTATCGCCGCCGAGATCGGAGACCCGGAGGGGTGGGTGTGGGCGTTGCTCAACATCCTCGACGGCACGCGCACGGTGGACCAGGTGCTCGCCGACCTGGTCCACCGCTTCCCCCGGCTGTCTCACGCCGAGGCGCGGGAGGCTGTGGACGACCTCATCAGGGCAGGGTACGTCTACGACACCGCCGCACCGCCACCCGAGCGGGTGATCGAAGCGAAGTGGGGTCGGTACGACCGGGGAGCAATGCTGCTGCGGTGGATGGACCGCACACCCGATCGCGGTGCATGGGACGCGCAGCTGCTGTTGCACCAGTCTAGGGTCACTGTCGTCGGGCTCGGTGGCGTGGGTGCCGCCGCGGCGTGGGCGTTGGCCGCCTCCGGTGTGGGTCAGGTGCACTGCGTCGACGGGGACGTGGTGGAGTTGTCCAACCTCAACCGCCAACTCCTCTACACCGAGCAGGACCTGGGTCGGTCGAAGGTGGAGGTCGCTGTCGAGCAACTGCGGAAGCACAACTCGCAGGTATCGATCACCGGCCAGCACGGCGTGATCGACCGACCGGACACACTGTGGAGCCTCGCGGCCGGGTGTGATGTGCTGCTGCTGGCGGCAGACACTCCGGGCGACATCCGGTCGTGGACCAACCGGGCCTGCCTCGCCACGGGGACAGTATGGGTGCACAGCGGCTACCACGGTCCACAGGTCCATGTAGGGCTTTACCGGCCAGGTAGCGGGCCATGCTCTGATTGCGGACGCGCCGCCCGGTTGGAGCGTGACGCCACGTTGCCGCCCCTGACCGGCTGGGCACCGGCCCGTGGGCAGCAAGGGCCCCACGCGGCGAACGCGGTCACCGCTGGCATCACCGGACAGCTGGCGGCGCACGCCGTGATCAGCCTGATCACCGGGGCACCCGCCCTACCGGTCAACCGGGAGTACGGAGTAAACCTCGTGACCCTACGCGGCCACACCGTCGGGTTGGACTCACCCAGGGCCGACTGCCCCGCCTGTCACGGACTGGTCTGATCCCGCTGCTCCGGCTTCCAACGCGTGAAGTCGGAGCAGTACCTCCTCCACCCGCGGATCACCCAGCTCGGTCAGCACCCGCACAGCCTCAACCAGCTTCTGCCGGGCCTGCGCTGGTTGCCCGAGGTGCTCGTGCGAGGTGGCTGCCGCCTCGTACAACGGCGCGATCAGATACTCCATCCCGCCCGACTGCTCGCACAGCGGCAATGCCTGTCCGCACAGCTCCAACACACGGTCGTGCTCGCCCAGATGTTGCCGGGCTACCGCCATCCCGTGCAGCGCGTAGGCGACGTTTGGGGGGTCGGCGGCGTGGCGCAGCACCAACTCGCGTTCCAGATGCGCCAACCCCTCCACCGGTTGTCCTGAGAAAGTGAGGATCGCGCCAAGGTTGGCTTCCACCACTGCCTCCGTACGCATCGCCCCGGTCTCTTGAGCCAGGGGCAGCGCCTCGGTGTAGCAGGCAAGCGCCTGCTCGTACTGATGATGGGTGCGATGCAGATAACCAAGACCGCACAACGCATCCAACCGCCGGACCCGGTCGTCGCCCGCATCACCGGCGGACTTCAGCACCAGAGTGAAGTCCGCCTCCGCTTCCGCCCACCGCTCCAGCTGGCGACGAGTATTGCCGCGGCGGATCAACAACGACAACTCGGATGCCTGATCCCCCGCCTCGCGGGCGGCGGACAGCCCCAGCGCCTCCGCCTCAAGCCGCAACGGCCACAACGACCTGGGCCTGGCGGTCACGAACCGGCACGCCCCCGCCAGCAACACCGCCTCACTCCACAACCCCTCCCCGTGCGCTGTCCGCAACGCCGTCAGCATCGTCGTCAACTCCGCGGTCAACCACTCCAGCGCCCCTGGTCGGTCGAACTCCGGAACACCACGCGCAGACCCTCGCAATGCCAACGGCGAATCCCCCGGAAAAGCCACCCGGTCCGCCTCATCGGCGACCGTGGCGTACCAGCCGACCACTCGCGTCACGGCCTGTCGACGGTCCGGCCCGGAATCGTCGGCGTCCGCCCGTCCGGCCGCGTAGGCGTACGCCAGGTCGTGCAGCCGATATCGTCCCACCCCGACCTGCTCCACCAGGTTCAGATCGACCAAGTCCTCCAGCAGCCAGCGGACCCGCGACAACGGCCAGTCCGACAAGGCCGCCGCCGCACCCTCGCCCAGTTCCACCGTGGGATGCAGGCCCAGCAACCGGAACAGGCGAGCCTGCTCCGGTGACAACCGCGCATACGACGCGTCGAACACCGCCCGCACCGCGGTCGAATCGTCCCCCGACACGCTCAACCCCTCCACCCTGCCCCTCTCCTCGGCGATCCCGGTCACCAACCCCGCCACACTGCCGTGCCGACGCCCCGCGATCCGACACGCCGCCACCCTCAACGCCAACGGCAACCCGCCGCACAGCGACACCAACGACGCGACCGCCTCCGGCTCCGCCCGAGCACGCTCCTCACCGATCACGCCCTCCACCAACGACACCGCGTCCTCAACGGGCAGCACGCCAACCGGCAGCCGTACCGCACCGTCGGAGACCGCCAGCCCCGTCAACGCCGCACGCCCGGTCACCACCGTCACACACCCCGACCCCGCAGGCAGCAACGGCCTCACCTGGTCCGCCGACACAGCGTTGTCCAACACCACCAACACCCGCCGCGACGCCGTCAACGACCGGTACAACCCGACCTGCGCCTCCTCAGCTGCGGGCACAGCTTCCGCCGAAGTTCCCAACCCCTGAAGAAAACCCGCCAACACCGCCGACGAAACCAACGGCGCACTCGGCCCGTAACCCCTCAGATCGGCGAACAGCGTCCCGTCGGGAAATCGCGACTCGGCACCTCGCGCCCACCGCACCGCCAACGACGTCTTCCCGACCCCACCCATCCCCTCCAACACCACCACCGACGGGCCACTTGGCTCATCCAACGACCCGCCCAGCGCGCTGTCCACCGCCGCGAGCTCGCCAGCCCTGCCGGTGAAATCCCGGACGCCAGCTGGCAATTGCCGAGGTACCGGAACCCGCGACGTCGGCAGCACTACCTGCCCGATGTTGCCTGCCTGTACCACAGCACCCACCACGGCAGTTCCCGCCAATGAGTTCGACACACCCACCCCGTCCGTCACCCACCATAAATCCCACAACCGGAACCGAGACACCACCGCATCGACGGCAGTCCACCCGGTCGGCTCACCCACCCGCGACACCCTCTGGCCTCCTGTCGTCGATCGCGCCACGATCGACGACAGGAGGAAGTGGAGGACCCGGACCGCACACCAGTTGTCGACCCGTGGCTGCGTTACTACTGCCGATCCGAACCGATCGAGTTGCGGCGTACGCCCAGAGGAGTGACCGACGCGCGAGAAAGCCGACGTCGCTGCCATTCACGACACCGTCGGCGACCGGGCACACACCGATGCACACCGAGCGCATCCGGTGACCGACGATCACCGCCGAACAGCGGACCGGAGTGGTCGCATACCCGCCAATCGGGTGGACTCGTACAGCCTAATGAGCGGTTGATGCGTCAAGTAGCACGGAATTCACCCGCACCCGTCGGTAGAACGGAGGTTCATTCGGCGCACCACGCAGTTCTGCCCTGGGGGGTCGACATGGCGGGTACGAGTCGGCACGCGGTCCACTGCACGATGGTCCTGCTCGACGTGGAGGGTTCCAGCGCCCCCAACCGGACGTTGCCTCAGCAACTCGACACTCGCAGGGGCCTGTACGCGGTGGTTGGAGAGGCGTTGGCGGCGGCCGGAGTGCCTTGGGAAGCCTGCCACCACGAAGACCGCAGCGACGGCCTGCTCCTGCTGATCCCGCCAAAGTACCCGAGGGCGCCGCTGGTTGAGGCGCTGCCGGAAGCGTTGGCGCGGACGGTGCACAGGCACAACACCAACAGCACCGACGCCGCCAGGGCACGGCTGCGGCTGGCGGTGCACGTGGGTGAAGTGGCCTTCGACGAAGGCGGCGTCACCTCCACGTCACTGACCAGCGCGATCCGGATGGTTGGCGCGCCGCCACTGCAGCAGGCACTGGCAGATGGGCCCGGTGCGCTGGCAATAATCGTGTCCCAGGTGGTGTTCGACGAGGTCGTGCGACATTGCGCCACGTTGGACGCGGCGATGTTTCGGCCGGTCGAAGTGACAGTGGGGGAGATCCGGAACCTTGCTTGGATCGCCGTGCTGGATCGCCCCTACGGACCCGACTCAGCAGGTCTCGATCGTCGACCGGCGGATTCCGCGTCGTCCACCCCCGAGTGGGGTGGACGCGCCTCACCCCTGCCCGACACCGACGACGCAGTACCACCCGGCGCTTCTGGCCCGCGTGCCGTGTCCATCGTCGGCGGCGTACATGGAGCCGGGTCAGGCATCACGATCGGCGCCGCCACCGGCAACCACTTCACAGTCGGCGCACAACCGGCAGGAGAGTCGGAAAACCCCTGGTAGCCGACACGGACAACGGGCACACCGTGTCGGCGCACGAGCCCGACGTCGCACCACCCGCCGGCACGCAGACGGTCACATGGATCCACGGCGCCCTCACCGCCACCGACAACAGCACCTCCGTCGGAGTGATCCACGGCGGCCTGCACCTTCACCAGTCACCACCGCTACCGCGCATACCCGCCCCGCGGCAGCTCGGTCCCCGACCGACGGCGTTCGTCGGCCGCGTCGACCAACTCGCCGCACTCGACCGCGCTCTCATCACCGATCCTCACACCGGGGCCGGCGAATTACGAACCGGTGGCGCGGCGTTGATCTCATCCATCGGCGGCACCGGCGGCATCGGCAAGACCTGGCTCGCCCAAATATGGGCTCACGAGAACCTGCACCGCTTCCCCGACGGGCAACTCTCCACCGACCTGCGTGGCTTCAGCCCTGGCGAACCACGTGCGCCGATCGACGTGCTGGGCGACTTTCTCGACGCTCTCGGCATCGACCGCGATAACCAGCCCAACGAGCTTGAAGCCCGAATCGGACTCTACCGCACCCGTACCAACGGCAGACGCCTGCTCATCCTACTCGACAACGCCGCCCACGCCGATCAAGTCCTGCCGCTGCTGCCCGGCGGCAATACCTGCACCGTCTTGATCACCAGCCGCGACCGACTCCATAACCTCATCGCGCGCCACGGGGCACGTCCTGTTCACCTCGACACCCTCACCGACACCGAGGCTTGCACACTGCTCACGACCGCCCTCGATAACACCCCCACCACCCCCGAGACCGAACACTCGATCACCGAACTGATCGGCCTGTGTGGCAGGTTCCCCCTCGCCCTCGGCCTGATCGCCGCCCGAATTCGCACCGATCCTCATCTGCTGCACGACCTCGCCGCCGAACTACGTGAACTCGGCCTAGATGCCCTCGACTCAGGCGACTCGCACGCCAGTTTGCCTACCGTCCTGTCTTGGTCGTTGCGCTACCTCACCGAACAACAACGCGCCCTATTCGAATTGCTCGGCATCGCCCCCGGCCTCTACGCCTCACTGCCTGCTGTCGCCTCTCTCGCCGGACAAACCTCACGGGAAACTCGCATAATGTTGCGAGCTCTGACCGATGTCTCCCTGGTCACCCATCTTCCCGGCGACCATTACTCGATGCACGACCTAGTACGCAGCTACGCAGCTACACGCGCCAATAGTGTGCCCCGAACTGATCAGCTTGCGGCCCTGCGACGAATCATCGACTTCTATCTCCACACCGCATATACCGCAAGCCAAATCCTGGAGCCCAACAGTACGACAATTCAGCCAAACCCTCCCGCTCCCGGCATCCAACACTATCCGATGGTCGACCACCCCATGGCGATAACCTGGATGGACACCGAGCATTCTTGCCTTTTAGCTTCCCAGCGCACCGCCTTTACCCACCAGTGGAATGATATCGTGGTGCAGTTCGCCTGCACACTAAGCGGACTCCATTTCCGACGAGGTCATATACTCGACGACCACGCCTCATGGAAAGCAGCATTGAACGCCGCCGAGCGTTTGTCCAGCACTGATGCACTTATACTTGCCCACAGAGGATTCGGATTCGCCAACGCGCAGGTAGGTGAACACCACGAAGCCATCCGACATTTGAACGAGTCTCTCTTCATGGCTCGACAGCGGGACGATCGAGCCGAGCAAGCTCATAGCCAGCGCGTCCTCGCCTGGGTGTGGGCAATACAAGGCGACGGTCATCGAGCACTGGAACACTGCCGACTCGCGCTCGAGTTGTATCGCACCGTCAACCTGCCTACAAGGGAAGCAAATGCCCTTAATGACCTTGGCTGGTTCGCGGCCCGCTTGAGAGATTTCGACACCGCGCGCGCCAACTGCCTAGCCGCTCTCGCCATGCACCGACAGCACGGAAATGCCACCGGCGAGGCATCTACGCTAGACAGTTTGGGGTATATCGCATATAGCACTGGTAGCCATCACGAGGCCATCGAGCACTACAACGGCTCTATTGCACTTCTCGCAGCTCATAGCTTCAGCGCGCACCTCTCTGACATCCTCGACCGACTTGGCCATCCCCATTCCGCATTAGGTCAAAACAACCAGGCTCGTCGAGCATGGCGGCAAGCCTTGACGCTCTATCAACAGCAGGGCCGCACCGCCGATGCCGAACGCGTCCAAAAGCAGCTCGACGACCTCGGCACCACCATTGAGCCATTTTCATCGTGACATCTCAGTGCCCGTTTCCGAGCTTTGGCTAGTGGAGGGCCTTGGTGCGGAGACGAGGGAACGGCAGGTTCAGGCGGTGGAAGCATCCGCTTCGAGGAGTTCGGTGAACACCTCGCTGGGTTTCTCCAGTCGTGGATCTTAGAGCCGGTCTCACGTGGCGGTGACGGTGCTGGGATGATGTGGTGCCGTGGTCGATCAGTTGTCGTCGCGGTTGGTGCCGGACGAGTTATGGGCGCTGGTGCAGCCGCTGATTCCCAAGTTCAGACGGCGCCCGCAGGGTGGTGGGACGGCTCCGGTGGACGACCGGGCGGTGTTCACCGCGATCGTGTTCGTGCTGACCAGTGGATGTAGGTGGCGGGATCTGCCGCCGTCGTTCGGCGTGTCGGCGCCGACCGCGCATCGTCGGTTCACGCAGTGGACGCAGGCCGCGCTGTGGCGGCGACCGCACCAGGCGGTACTCGACGAACTCGGCGGCCGGGGATTGGTGGACTGGTCGCGGGCGATCCTGGACAGCGCGTCGGTCCGGGCGAAAAAGGGGGCGACATGACCGGGCCGAACCCGGTTGACCGTGGCAAGTCCGGCTCGAAGATCCATGTCGTGACCGACTGCACCGGGTTGCCGCTCGCGGTCGGCGTCTCGGCCGCGAACCTGCACGACAGCCAGGCGTTCCAGCCGATGCTCCGGGCGATCCCGCGCATCCGCTCCCGACGCGGTCCGCGCCGCTTCCGGCCCGCGAAGCTGCACGCGGACAAGGCCTACGACATCGACCACCTCCGCCGTTGGCTGCGCGACCGCGGCACGATCCCACGCATCGCCCGCAAAGGCATCGAGTCCTCACAACGACTCGGCCGCCACCGCTGGGTGGTCGAACGCACGATCTCCTGGTTGTTCGGCTACCGCAGGCTCGTCGTCCGCTACGAACGCAAGGCCGTCAACTACTGCTCCTTCGCCACTCTGGCCGCAGCGCTGACCTGCTTCAAGCAACTCGTCAAAGCAACCACGTGAGACCAGCACTTAGCTTATCTTTTAACCTGTTCGGCGGAGTTTGGCGCCTTTCTTGTGGTGGGTTGGTCGGGTGTGTGTCTGGCCGGTGGCCAGGACGAGTCCGACGTCGAAGCGCGGTGCGGTGACGCGGTTCTTCGAGCCGGATGGTCTCCCGGTCCGGGGCGGACCGGTTTCGGTGCAGCCGCTGGGCGGACGATTTTCATATGGAGGTTGCGGAACCCGCGCCGGACGCGGGCCGGGGTGAGCTTGGTGGGTTCGGTATGGCGTTCCCAGGGGTGGCGCAGGTCGGCGACCAACGGGCGGGCCAGGCGTAGTTGGGCGTGGGCGGCCAGGACCAGCCAGGTCCAGCGGTCGGCCGCCTGAGGGCTGCACAGCTTGGGCCTGGTCCAACCCAGGGTTGCTTGAGCAGGCGGAAGGTGTGCTCGACGTCGAAGCGGCGCAGGAACATCTGCCAGTAGCGGTCGACCTCGGCGGGGCCGGCGTCGGCGGCGGAGCACCACAGCCAGACCGGTTTGTTCACCCCGCCGGACGGCAGATGCTCCACCGTCAGGCGGATCATGGTGCCCTCGATGATCGGTAGCGGTCCATTGTGGTCGATCCAGGCGCTGCGGCGGGTCAGGCGTGGATGCAGGCGGTTCCAGGCTTGTGCGGTGGCGGTGCCGTAGAGGCGGGTGTTGGTGTGGGTCACCGCGTCCTCGGCGCCCTAGGTGGCCGGGTCGCCGAAGACGAACTCAGCCCCGTGCTTGGGAAAACGCCCGCCCAGGGGGGTTGTGGACTCGGGGTGGGGTTGGGCGGCGCAGCACCCGGTCTGACCGCATCCGTCCCAGCACCCGCACCGGCAGATCGGCCAACAGGTGCGCGATGTGGGGCGCGTCGTAGCCGGCGTCGAACACCACCAGGATCTCCGGGTCGCCCTGCTTCCACTGGCCCGCGACGATCAGTCGTTCGACCACTCCGCGCACCTGGGCGACGGTGACCGCGGCGAGGTCGGCGCCGGGCGTGAGGCGGATCGCGTCCAGCAGCGCGGTCCACGAGGTGCCGCCGGTCTCCAGCGCGGCCACGAACGAGTACGGCCATCCCGGGATCATGCGGTGCTCGCCCCTGCCACGGCCGTAGACGTGACAGAACGCGCGGTCCGGGCAGGTCGCGCGCCGTCCGGTCGCAACCACGGTGAGACATCGACCGCGAGCACCAAGCGGCCGTTGGCCGCCCGTGGTAACGGCGTCCCGGTCAGCGCGGTGCGCAACCGGTCGATCTCGATGCGGCCGTTGTTGACCGCGTCGTACAGGCCGCCGTGCCCACGCCGGTGCTCCGGCGCCAGCGACAACCCCACCAGGGTCCGCACCGATCCGTCGGCGCACAACACGGCGTCAGTCAACTCGAACAGCCCGTCCGCCCGACGGGTCAGACACCGGTGAAACTCCCGCCGGAACCCGGACAACGCCCCGAGTGACCGCTCGCGGTCGAGATGGTGCACACTGATCACGCAGCCGATACCCCGGCCGCGGACCTTCTCGCTGCGGCCGTGCACCCGCCAGCCACCACCGTCGGGCACCCGCCCGAGCTTCTTGACATCGACGTGCAGCAGGTCGCCGGGGTGGGGGCGTTCGTAGCGGATGCCGGTGTGGCGGCGGCGCACCGGCGCACCGGTGACCGCATCGGCGCAGGTCAGGGCGGGCTCCTCGCGGCGGCGCAGCACCCGCCCGATCGTGGAGGCGGGCAGCCCCAGCAGTCCGGCCAGGTGCACGGGACCCACCGCACCGCCCGCCGGACGGCGAGGACACGGTCCTCGACCTCGACCGGGGTGCGCCGGGGACTGCGGTGCGGACGCGAGGAGCGGTCGGCCAGGCCCGCCTCACCCTCACGGCGGTGCCGGGCCAGCCATTTGTGCACGGTGGCCCGGGAGATCCCGAGCTGCTCGGCGATGCACGCGGGCGACCACCCGGCCGCGCGGCGGGTCACGATCAACCTGCGGGCATGCAGCGTGGTTCGGGCGTTACTGTGCACGCGAGGACCTCCGTGTGCCGGAACGGGTGCGTCAGACACATCCACTCCGCCCGGAGGTCCTCTCCTACTTCAACCCGACACGCCGTCAACAACCTCATTAGTCACTACACCTAGACCACCGCCTCGGGCCCGGCGAACCAGCGGGTCCCCGCCGAAGTCGACGGGAATCCGCTCCACGACGGCCCGGCGTGGACACAGCCGACTCCCGGAACCCCGCGGGCCGGATCAGGTGTGCCGACGCGGGCCGGTCGGTGCGGACGGCACCTCCGGCGCCGCGACCAACGCGGCGACCAGCGCCGCGACCACGCCGTCCTCCTCACGTCGGTGCAGCACCTCGGACCGGTAGACCAGGTCGAGCCCGACCAGGGGCACGCCCACCAGGTCCGGCGTGATCGCCTCGGCGGGCAGGAGGGCCAGTCCCTCACCGGCCACCAGCAGCCGGCGCAGGGTGTCGAGGTCCACGCCCGTGCAACGGACGGCGACGCGCAGCGGCGGGAGGCCCGTGGTGGCGCACAGCTCGTCCAGGCTCCCCAGGGCCTCGGGCGCGTCGATCCAGCGCGCGTCGGCCAGGTCGGGCGGGGAGACGCCGGGCCGGCCCGCGATCGGGTGGTCCCGGGGCACCGCGACCAGGGCCGGGGACTCGGTCAGCGGCGTGGCCCGCAGGGAGCTGACGGCGGGCAGGCTCAGCGGGTCGGTGCGCACGGCCGGCGCCGCGACGACGCCCACGTCCACGTCGCCCACGGCGACCGCCTCGGCCACGGCGACGGGCGGCAGGACGCGCAGGGTCAGGTCGCGCACCCCCGCCCGTCGCGCCTGGCGGGCCACGACGGGCGCGACGGCGGACGCGGCGGGGGCGATGCCGACCGCCAGCCGCGAGGTCGGTTGGGCGGCGACGCGGGCCACGTCGGCGCGCGCGGCGTCCAGGCGCATGAGGATCGGGGCGGCGTGCTCCAGCAGCCGCTCGCCCGCTTCGGTGAGGACGACCGGGCGGCGCCCCAGCAGGGTGGTGCCCAGGTCCGACTCCAGGGCGACGACGTGCTGCGAGACCGCGGACTGCGTGTAGCCCAGTTCGCGAGCGGCGGCGGAGAACGACCTCAGCCTGGCGATCGTGCAGAACGTCCGCAGCAGCCGGGTGTCCACGGTCGATAAGCGTAGCTGATGCGGACATGCCCGATGATCGATTGACCTGCACTCGGCTCCGCGCCGATGATGGCGGCGTGGACGACGGGCCGTGGATCGCGCGGGTGGCGCTGGTGGGCGAGCGTTCCGCCGGCGTGCGCGCGCACTCCCGCTACGCGACCCTGTTCGACGCGCTGTGGCGACGGGCGGGCATCGCCGTCGACGCCTACTGGACGCCCACCACCGACGTGTCCGGGCTCGCCGCCTTCGACGGGGTGTGGCTGGTGCCCGGCAGCCCCTACCTCAGCCAGGACGGCGCGCTGGCCGCCGTGCGCGCGGCACGCGAGGGCGACCTGCCGTTCCTGGCGACCTGCGGCGGGTTCTCGCACGCCGTGCTGGAGTTCGCGCGCTCGGTGTGCGGGCTGGCGGGCGTCGCGCACGCGGAGAACGCGCCGGACGCGCGCGAGCACCTGATCGTGCCCTCCGCCAAGCCGCTGGCGGGTCACGAGCGCCGCATCCGGTTGCGGCCGGGGTCGCTGGCCGAGCGGGTGCTCGGCGCGGGCTCCACCACCGAGCGCCACCACAGCGGCCACGAACTCGACCCGGCCTACGCGCCCCTGCTGGAGGCCGGCGGGCTGCGGCTCACCGGCCACGACGACGACGGCGTGGCCCGCGTCGCCGAGCTGCCGGGGCACCGCTTCTTCCTCGCCACGGCGTTCCAGCCCGAACTGACCGCCGACCCGGTCGCACCGCACCCGATCGTGACCGCGTTCGCCGAAGCGGCCGTCGCCGCCGCGGCCGCCTGACCCCTGCCCGCTCCCCCTTCCCCGAGGACGCCCATGTCGACCGAACCGCGTGCGCAGACCCCGACGTGGCTGCCGTACTTCCTGCTCTGCTCGCTGATCTGGGGTTCGGGCTTCGCCCTGATCAAGATCGGCGTCGAGGCGGACATCGCGCCCGCCTGGGTGGCGTTCTGGCGCTGCTTCTTCGGCGCGGCCGTGCTGTGGCTGCTGGTGCTCGGGCGCCGGCTCGCCGTGCCGCGCAGCGCGAAGGTCTGGGGGCACGCGCTGGTCGTGGGCACCGTGCTCAACGCGCTGCCGTTCGTCCTGTTCGCCCTCGGTGAGCAGGACATCAGCTCGCTCCAGGCCGGCGTGTGGAACGCGATGATCCCGCTGTTCACCCTGCTGTGGGTGCTGGTCATGCTGCCCTCGGAGAAGCCGACCCCGCGCAGGCTGGCGGGCCTGGTCACCGGGTTCACCGGCGCGCTCGTGGTGCTCGGCGTGTGGGACGGCGTGGACTCCTCGATGCTGGCGGGCAGCATCGCCTGCCTGGTCGCGGTGGCCTCCTACGGCCTGGGCTACACCTACACCCGCAAGTACCTCTCCGACGTGGACTCGCCGGCGCTGACGCTGACCGCGATGCAGATCGGCCTGGCCACGGTGGAGCTGGCCCTGCTGGCACCGTTCAGCACCGGGTCGCCGAGCCTGCCGATCTGGCCGGGCGCCGGGCCGATGCTCGCCATGGTCGTGCTGGGCACGATCGGCACCGGCGTCGCCTACATGTGGAACCTGAACGTGATCCGCGCGGTCGGCTCGACCGTGGCGTCCACGGTGGCGTTCCTGACGCCGATGTGGGCGGCGCTGATCGGCGTGCTGTTCCTCGACGAGGTGCTGCACTGGAACACGGTCCTCGGCGCGCTGCTCATCATCAGCGGCGTGCTGCTGACCCGACCGCCCAAGCGGGAGCCGGCCGCCGCGGCGCCCCCGGTGGGCACCTCGGCGGCCGGCGGCGCGGTCAGGGGCGGAGCAGCGGAGTGATCCGGCGCAGGCCCTCGGCGACGGTGGCCGGGTCGCGGGCGAAGCCGAGGCGGAACCCGCGATCGCTGCCGAGGGTCTCCCCCGGCATCAGCAGCACCCCGGCGTCGAGGGCGCGCCGGCACAGCGCCAGCGACGGCTCGCCGGAGGTGGGCGACGCCCAGGCGAACGGCGTGCCCTCCGGCAGGACCACCCGGACCAGGTCGGTGTGCCGGCCCGCCCACCCGGCCACCACCGCCAGGCCCGGTCCGACGGCGGCCTCGTAGGCCGCGGCGAACTCCTCGTGCCGGTCCAGCACCCCGGCCGCCAACTCCTCGCACAGCACGGAGTTGGCGATGGAGGTGTAGTGCTTGTGCCGGGCGCACCCGGCCACCACGTCGGCCGGGCCGTGCAGCCAGCCGATCCGCAGGCCCGGCAGCCCGTACACCTTGGCCAGCCCGGACACCGACACCACGCGCGGGTGCCGCGTGGCCGCGGAACCCGCCAGGTCGATGCGGTACTCCTCGTCGAGCACCAGGTAGCCGTCGGTCTCCGCCAGCAGGTCGGCCAGGGCGGTGACCTGCTCGTCGGTCGCCCGCCTGCCGCCCGGGTTGCCCGGCGAGTCCAGGTAGACCAGCCGCAGGTCCGGGCCCGCGGCGGCGCGCACCGCGTCGAGGTCGACGCCCATGTCCTCGGTGCGGGCCACGGTCTCCACCCGGCACCCCCGGTGCACGGGCACGTCCACCGACGGCAGCCACCCCGGCAGGAACGTCACCACGCGGTCACCCGGCCGCAGCAGGGTCGTGAACAGCAGGTACAGCGCCTCGGCGGCGCCGTGGGTGACCAGCACGCGGTCCGGGTCGGCGCTCCCGCCGTAACGCGCCGCGACGGCCTCGCGCAGCCTGCGCGTGCCGGTGTCGGAGCCGTAGCCCAGGACCAGGCTCGCGGGCACGCCGAGGTCGGCGAGGTCGCGGGCCGGGACGTAGCTGTTGCCCAGGTCGATCTCGTAGCGGCCGGGGGTGTCCTCGAACGCCCACTGCCGCATCGGGTAGAGCGCCGCGGTCACCCGGCCTCCTCCAGCCTGCTCCTCAGCGCGGGCGACACGTCACCCGTGCACACCTGCTCGACCTCACCGCACAACCGCACCGCGCCGTCGTCGCCGATGGCGACCTCCACCACGCCGCCGGCCATCTCCACGCGCACCCGGCGACCCGTCAGCCCCCGGGCGTGCGCGGCGGACGCGGCGGCGCACGCGCCCGCGCCGGAGGCGGGGGTGTAGCCCGCGCCGCGCTCGTGGACCTCGATCCTGAGCGCGTCGAACCCGAGCACCGTCGTGAACTCGACGTTGACCCGGTCGGGGAAGCGCTCGTGCCCGGCGACGGCCTCGCCGAAAGCGCGGGCGAGCACGGCGTCCACCCCGTCGAGGAACAGCACCGCGTGCGGGTTGCCGTTGTCCACGACGCTGACGTCGAACCGCTCGCCCGCCGCGGTCAACTCCCCCGCGGGGTCGACGCGAGCGGGACCGAGGTCGACCTCGACGAGCCCCGCCGCCGCGTCGTGGACCTCCACCACGGACTCGCCGGCGGGCGTGAGCACCACGACGCGGTCCACGCCGGCGTGCCGCCGGGCCAGGTGCAGGCCGACCATCCGGACACCGTTGGCGCTGCGCGCGCACGCGCTGCCGTCGGCGTTCACCGCGTGCAGCGCCACGGGCCTGCCGACGTCGACCGGCCCGTGCGGCAGGCGCAGCACCCCGTCCGCCCCGACCCCGAACCGCCGGTCGCACAGCAGCCTCACGGCCGCGGGTGTGACCGGCAGGTCGGTCTCGGCGGGGTCGATCACCAGGTAGTCGTTGCCCAGCGCCTGGTACTTGGCGAAGTCGGCCACCGGGGAACTACATCGCGTCCGCGGTGAGGGCCGCCTTGTCGTGGTCCTCGCCGTACCACTTCTCCTTCCACCGCGAGAACGCCACGATGACGATGTCGCGGTGGCCGGGGCCGCCGTCGGCGGAGGTGACGTCGGTGACGTCGTGCTGCAACGCGCGGTCGTCGAGCAGGACGGCCTGACCGGCCTCCAGCGTGCCGTCCCAGAACGGGGCGTCGGCGCCCGGCCGCCACAGCCGGGTCTTGCCGCCGCCCACGTTGTTGCGCCGCAGGATCGCGATCATGACGAACTCGTGGCCGTCGTGGTGCACGCCCTCGGGGGTCAGCGGACCCACCCGGTCACCCTCGGCACGGGTGCGGTTCTGGTGGACGTTGATCTGCCAGTCCTCGCTCTTGTCGAGGCCGAGGCCCTCCATGCCCGCGCGGATCAGCGGGGTGAAGTCGGCCTCGATGGGCAGGTACTTGCGCTTGATGCCGCCCCCGACCGGGTTGAACTTGGTGAACGCCGTGTAGTCGCGGTGCTCCAGCAACCCGAACTGCCAGCCCTGCTCCTCGTCGTGGTGCAGCCGGTACTGGCTGAACCGCTTGAAGCGGGTGCCGTTGCCCATGTACTCGTCGACGGGGCAGCGGTCGTAGCTGTCCAGGATCTCCTGGGGGATCTCCGGCAGGTCGACGATCGCGAACCGCTGGTCGTTCAGGGACATGTCAGGTCCTTCCGTGCTCGACGGCGGGGTGGTGGGGGTGTGCCGGTGGCCGGCGGTGTGCCGGGGTCAGGTGCTCGAGGTGATCAGGTGCACGCGGTGGTTCAGGTGCCCGCGGTGATCAGGTCGGCGACCTCGGCCAGGCGCTCGTCGAGGTAGCGGGCCGAGGAGTTCAGCCGCCAGAGGGTGCCGCGGGCGATGCCGCGCCGCATGTAGGCCGAGTCCGCGGACGGGGACACGATGTTGTGGAACCAGCCCGCCGCGTGCTGCGAGTCGACGGTGATGTGCAGGCGGTGGTAGACGATGCCCACCTCGGGGAGCCCGAGCCTCTCCCACGCGCCGACGACCTGCACGAAGCGGTCCGGCACCAGCCACTCGGTCATGCCCAGGAACCCGACGGCCTCGGGGTAGAAGCGGCGGTAGCGGCACAGCAGCACGGCGAGGTTGCCCGACAGCAGGGCGGTCGCGGTGAGCGAGTCCTCCAGCTCCTGCGGGGTGATGTCGAAGACGTCGTAGAGCTGGTTGAACAGGGTCGTGTGGACCTCGGCGGGCTTGCCGTTGCCCATCTCGTCCCAGAAGTTGTTGGCGATCTCCATCTTCGCCGGCCCCGCGGTGCCCACCTGCATGAGCGCCAGCAGGTCGTCGAACCGCCCGTCGACCACGGACTCCTGGATGACGTACTTGCGCAGGTGCGCCGCGGTGGCGTGGTTGCGGATGAACTTCATGTAGTACGGGTGCTTGAACACCCGGTGCCCGCGCGCGCTCTGCTTGAGCCAGGACAGGTACTCCGCGGGCGTGGTCGGCGCCGCGTCGACCACCGCCCAGTCGACCGCGGCGTCCTCCGCGGCGATGGTCGCCCGCTCCAGGGCGGTGAGGATCCCGTTGATCACCACCGACCCCTCCGCGGTCGGCTCGTCGGGGATCTTCATGAACAGGTCGTAGATGCGCGCCAGCAGCAACTGCTGGAGGCGGAACGCCTCCTGGTCACCCGTCGCGGCGGCCGCGTTGAGCGCGTCCACGTCGAGCGAGACCCGGTGCGCCTCCTCCCCGATGACCCGGGCATCCAGCTCCTCTGCGGGCAGCCGAAGCCACGACGTTATTTCCTCGACGAGCGCAACCCCATTACGCAGCACCGGCTCCACCTTGCCCAGATTGGTCTTCCCACGACATGTTCGATGCAATCGAAGAGAGTTCAACCGCGCGGCGGAGTGCTTTTTGACCAATAGGGCCCACGGTTGGCGACAATGATTACCCAGAGCCGGAGGCACCCAACATCCACCATTCGGCCGCATTGTCCGCACAGATGCGGTCCGGCCGCCGAAAACCCACCCCCGCAGGTCCCGTCCGCGCAGGTCAACCGGGCGACCGGCGCGGACGGCCCACCCAGGAGCGCTGCCACGACCAGGACCGATGGCCGTCGGGCCCGCCTCGGCGACAACTGAATCGGTGAGGAAACGAACGGCCTGACCGGAAAATTCCAAGTTATCGGTCAACGGTGCCGCAGGCCGAAGTTCGGAGGTCCGCACACGACCCCGGATGCTTCGCCTCCGGCACTGGCCCCCCGAGGAGGAACTGCTACCCTCGACCGGCGCCGGCACAGACGACAGTGCGCCGCAGCGCTTTCGGCTCGTCTTTCACCGATCCCGGCCGGTGGTGCGCACCCCGGTTGATCGTGGGAGCAGAACAGAGCCGCCGGACGCGTTCAACTGCGCTGAACCGCGTCCGGCGGCTCCCGACATCCTCATTTCACCCGCGGTGACCCAGCTTCCGCAGGCAGGAGCCTCCACCAGGCTTCACCTTCCCCCGCGTCGCATCCCCACCGCGCCGACCACGGACCACGGCGGCGCGGCGGCCGGGGCTCAGGTCGTGACCAGCCGCACCGCGGCGACCGCGTGCTCCAGCGTGGCGTGCAGCGGCAGCGCCGCGTCCACCTGGCTCATCCGCAGGGGCCGCAGCACGCAGCGGTTGTCCGCGATGACGGCGAAGGGGACGTGCAACCTGCTCGCGTGGTGGTGGGCGTTGATCAGCACGGCGATGCCGGCCGAGCCCATGAAGTCCACCTCGCGCAGGTCCAGCAGGACTGCGGCCGGGCGGCGCTCGACCACGGCGTCGAGTTCGGCCGCGACCGCCCGGTGCGACACCGCGTCCAGGGCGCCGACCACCCGGATCAGCGGGATGCCACCATCGATCTCGGTGGTGTGCGTACCGGGAGCGTGCTCGTTCATGGGGCTCTCCTCTTCGTCGGAGGCCACGGGGCCGCATCGTTCGAGCACGCTGTTTGACCCGAAGCGGTTTCTGCGCAGCTTTCGGCGTTCGCCCAGTGGTCCGTCAACGGTACGTGCGGCCGGGAGGACTACCCCCGGACGAATTTTCCAAACCCCCGGTTCACGCCACCGCGCGGACCAGGTCGACCGCTTCCCGCAGCGTCCGGCGCACCCGCAGCACCTCGACCAGGTCGGTCACCTGGAGGGTCCGCAGCGCCGGCCGCCGGCTCACCGCGACGGCGAACCCGACGCCCAGCCGCGCCGCCCGCTGGTGGGCCCGCAGCAGCGCCGTGATCCCCAGCGAGCCGAAGAACTCGACGCCGTCCAGGTCGACCACCAGGGCGGCCGGCCGCCGGTCCAGCCGGGCGGACAGCTCCGTGTCGATGACCTCGACGCTGCCGTGGTCCACGTCCCCGATCACGGTGGTGACCAGCACCCCGTCGTGCTCCGCGTGGGCTATGGCGAACGCCCCGATCTCCAAGGTCCGGTCCACGGTTCCGCACTCCTCGCCACGAGACGGGGGGAACGGTCCATCCGGGCGCGCTGTTCGGCCCGGGACAATCGCTCCACCGAATGCCTGCATTCGTCAGGGACACCTCGACGTTACGGCGCGTCACGGTGAAACATCAACCTGAAACGGGGAACACAGCGGGGATGTTCACCTGTCGGGATGACAGGAGCGCCTGTCGAACGCGGGTGAACCACCCGGACGGGGAAGGGCCCGCCGGGAATCGCCGGCCCCGTCCGGCGGCCCGGCGCCGGGACACCACGGCGCGACGGGCGGCACCCCTCCTGGACGAGACCGCGATCCTGTCGGCGCGGGGTTGGTTCCGCCACCCGGTCCCCGGCACCGGCGGGCGCGGCTCCCGGGCTCGATCACGACACGCGCGACCCGGTAGGGCACGATGGGCGGCCAAGCGGAACACGACCGCGGACAACCGGCGGAGGGTGGGCTCATGGTCGACAGCACGGCCGGGAAGACCGGGCGGGAGGACGACGGCGTGGGGATCGCGCTGGACGAGGCCGACCGGGGCGACGAGCTGGCCGTGCGGCTGAACGAGGTCGCCCGCACGCTGCACCACCAGGGCAACGAGCAGGAGACGCTGGACGAGATCGTGCGCGCGGCGGTGGGCACCATCCCCGGCGCCCGGCACGCCGGGATCATGACCATCGTGGACAAGCGCGACGTCCGGACGGTGGCGGTGACCGGCGACGTGCCCGGTGGCGTGGACCAGGTCCAGTACGACACCGGCCAGGGCCCCTGCCTGGACACGCTCTACCGGCACAAGATCGTCAACGTGCCCGACCTGGGCGCGGACAACCCCTGGCCCGTGTTCGCCGAGCGGACGCTGGCGCTGGGCGTGGCGTCCATGCTGTCGTTCCGGCTGTTCGTCCAGGACGACGACCTGGGCGCGCTCAACATGTACGCCCCCGAGCCGCACGCGTTCGGCGAGGAGTCCGAGCACGTGGGGCTGCTGTTCGCCGGTCACGCCGCAGTGGCCTTGGCCTCCGCCCAGAAGCGGGACCACCTGACCGAGGCGGTGCACACCCGCGACCTGATCGGGCAGGCCAAGGGCATCCTGATGGAGCGCCACAAGCTCACCGCCGACCAGGCGTTCACCCTGCTCGTGCGCGCCAGCCAACGCGCCAACACCAAGCTGCGCGACCTCGCCGAGCAGCTCACCCGGACCGGCGAGATGCCGACCGGGCCCCGCCGCCGCACCTGAACCGGACCCGGGCGCGACCGGCCGTCCTCACGGGAGCAGCGCGCGCGGATCTGTCCAGCGGGCGAGCAGCACGGCGGCGGCCTCCCGGGGGCCGCCGTCGCGCCGGGGGCGCAGGGCGCGCAGGAGCTGCCGGGCGGTTTCGGGCGGCGGGTGGCCCTCGGCCGCCTCGCGGCGCAGGAACTCGGCGAGCCGCGCGTGGGCCGAGGGGTCGCCGAGGACGTCGGTGATGCCGTCGGTGTGCAGGACCAGCCAGTCGTCCGGCGCCAGGGCCTCCCGCGCGGGGGTCGGTTCGCCCAGGCCCGAGCCGAGCGGCGGCGCCTGCCCGGCGGTGAGGGGCTCGACCCCGCCGCTCGACCGCACGATCACCGGCCGGGGGTGACCGGCGTTGAGGTAGCACAGCCGCCCGGTGGCCAGGTCGACCTCGACGAGGGTCGCGGTGGCCGACGCGCCGGGGCCGAACTGCCCCCTGATCGCCTCGTCGATGGCGCGGGCCTGCCCGATCAGGTCCAGGCCCGCGTGGCGGGCGCTGCGGTGGGCGGCCACCGCGGTGGCGGTGATCAGGCCGGCGCGCAGGTCGTGCCCGTCGGCGTCCAGCACGACCAGGGTGGCGGTGGTCTCCGAGAGCGCGTAGTCGAAGGTGTCGCCGCTGACGCGCTCGCCGGGTTCGACGGCGCCGGTGAGCACGAAGCCGTCCACCCCGGCGGTCAGCGGCGGCAGCAGCGACCAGGTCAGCTCGCCGGGCACCGTGCGCGGCGCGGGCAGCCGGATCAGGTCCGCGGCGTCTCCGTACCGGGTGAGCAGGGTGACCAGGTGCCCGAGCAGCATGGACAGCCACCGGCACTGGGTGCGCAGGCCGGGGTCCCGCAGGGTGAGCGGGTCGTCGACCTCGACGTCCAGCACGCCCAGCCGTTCCACGCCGTCCAGCAGCGGCACCCACAGCCGGGGGTGCTCGGGCACCGGCACGACCCGCACCTGCCGGAACGCGAGCCCGGCCGGGGTCGTGTCCAGGCCCAGGGGCTCCCGGCCGTCCTGGACGGCGGGCCACGGGTGCAGCAGGCGCTGCTGGTGGTCGGCCAGGTAGGGGGTGATCCGCACGCCCAGCGACCGCCCGGCGGCGTCGATGAGCAGGGGCAGCCGGTCGGGCGGGGCCAGCTCCGCGCCTTCGAGCAGCTTCACCAGCGCGTCCAGCGACCGCTCGCGGGGCTCGTTCGGGCCGATCGGCCAGCTGTAGTCGGCGCGGTCGGGCGGGGCCAGCTCGTCCAGGCGCTCGTTGACCGCGTGGGCGAGGACGTCCCGCTGGAGCGGGGGCAGCCCGCCGAGGCCGTGCACGTAGGCGTCGACCTCGATCAGCCCCAGGTCGCCGCCCAGGGCGAAGTAGCGCAGCCACAGCTCGTCGACGGTCAGGCCCGCGTGGCGCAGGGCGGCGGCGGTGCTGCGCTGCTGCCGGTCGGCCCGGTGGTCGGTCATGGCGGTCAGCGCCGGTCGTGGGTCGTGGAGCGCACCAGCCGCTCGGCCGCCTGCCGGAGCGTGGTGCGGTCCCGCCGGGCCTCGTCGGCCAGGACCAGGAACGCCGCCTGCTCGTCCACGCCGTCGCGGGCCATGACGATCCCCTTGCCCAGCGCGATCACGTCCCGTTCCCGCAGGACCTCCTTGAGCCGGTCGCTGACGCGCCGCGCGTCCTCGGCGGTGCGCACGTTGGCCAGCATGACCGCGCACTGCGTGGCGAACATCGTCAGCAGGCGCTCCTCGCGTTCGCCGTAGGCGCCGGGGACGGACGCGTAGACCTTCATCGCGCCCAACCCCTCCGAGCCCGCGACCATCGGCGCGCTGAGCACGGACCGCACCCCCACCCCGGCCGCAGCGCGCCCCCACTCCGGCCACCGGTCGTCCCGCAGCACGTCGTCCACGCGGACCACGGCGCGCCGGTCCCACGCCGCCAGGCAGGGCCCCTGCCCCAGCTCGTACTGGAGGGCGTCGGCCACCTCCACCCGGGGGTCGGTCGCCGCGGCCGAGACGCGGTCGCCGGTCGGGCCCAGCAGCGTGAGGCCGGCCCCGTCCGAGGCGGGGAAGGTCTCCCGGGCCAGCGAGGTGAGCAGCTCCAGCGCGGTGTTCACCGTGTCGGTGGTCAGCAGCAGACCGGAGACGCGCACGAACACCGCGGCCAGCTCATCGGCCGGTGATCGTCCCGATGTCATCGCACACCCCCAGTCCGGTCTCCGCGCACCGCTACTACCCGGTACGGCGCAGGTCAAACCCCGGCGGTCCCGGCGGGCCGCCCCCGCCCGGCCCGCCGACGCCCGCGGGCGGGCGCCCGGGAAGTCCACTGTGGAGGCTGCGCGGACCGTTCGGCGGCCCGAAAACCGGGATGAACGCGACGAATCTTCGACTACAGTCCGGCGCATGTCCCCTGAACCCGCACCCGAGCAGCGGGTGATCGGCCTGCTCGGCGGCATGAGCTGGCAGTCGACCGCCGAGTACTACCGGTTGGTCAACGAGCTGGTGGCCGAACGCCTGGGCGGCCTGCACTCGGCCCGCTGCGTGCTGTACTCGGTCGACTTCGCCCCCGTCGCCGAGGCGCAGGCCGCGCAGCGGTGGGACGAGGCCCTGCCGCCGCTGGTCGAGGCGTCGGACGCGCTGGTGCGGGCCGGCGCCGACGTGGTGGTGCTGTGCACGAACACGATGCACCTGCTCGCGCCCCGGTTGGCGGAGCGGCTGCCGGTGCCGCTGCTGCACATCGGCGAGGTGACCGCCCGGGCCGTGCTCGCCGCCGGGGTGCGCCGCGTCGGGCTGCTCGGCACCGCGTTCACCATGGAGAAGTCCTTCTACCGCGAGCTGCTCGCGGACCACGGCGTGGAGACGATCACGCCCGAGGCGCGCGACCGCGAGGCGGTGCACCGGATCATCTACGAGGAGCTGTGCCGGGGCGTGTTCACCGAGGACTCGCGGCGCGAGTACCTGGCGGTGGTCGACCGGCTGGTGGCGCGCGGCGCGCAGGGCGTGGTCTACGGGTGCACCGAGATCGAGCTGCTGCTCGACGGGTCGGCGGCGCCGGTGCCGGTGTTCCCGACCACCCGGTTGCACGCCGAGGCGGCGGTGCGGTTCGCCCTCGGGTCGCGGACCGCCTCCACGGCGTAGGGGTTCCTGGTCGGGTGGTGCCGTCAGGGCGGCCCGGGAGGAGTGGTCGCCCTGACGGCGGAGGTGTCCACGGCGCCGGGTGTTCGGTCTGCGCCGGTTCCGCGGACGGGCTGGTGGCCGGTGGGCCACGCGTGGTCTCGGCAGGTCGTGCCGGGGCGGGACGGGGGCCGGCTCTCAGCGCAGCGGGTCGAACGGCCGCAGCGCCTCGGGCTGCTTGCCGGTGGTGATCTGCTCCGCCAGCAGCCGCCCGGTGACCGGCCCCTGGGCCAACCCCCACATGCCGTGCCCGCCCGCGACGTAGATGTGCCGGGCGCGCACCGCGCCGATCAGCGCCCGGCCGTCCGGGGTGACCGGGCGCGGGCCGACCCACACGTCCCGGCGCTCGTCCCAGCGCACGCCGTCGAGCAGGTGGCGGGCGGAGGCGGTGATCGCGTCGACCCGGGCCGGGGAACCGGGGGCGTCCGGGTCGCGGAACTCCATCGTGCCCGCCACCCGCAGCCCGTCCTGGTACGGCGTGCACGCCACGCGCACGTCGGGCAGGTACACCGGGCCGGGGACCGGGCGGTCCACGGGCACGGTGAACGAGTACCCGCGTCCCGCGCGCACCGGCACCCGCACGCCCCACCGCCGCGCCAACCGCGACAGCCACGCCCCGGTCGCCACCACCGCGACGTCGGCGGCCACGGCCTTGCCCCGGCGGGGGTGGACCGTGACGCCCCTGCTGTGGGTGCGGATGCCGTCGACCTCGAACACCCGGATCGTGGCGCCCCTGGCGACCACCGACCGGCCCAGCGCCCGCACGAACGCGCCGGGGTCGACGTGGCGCTGCCCGTCGACGCGGACCCCCGCCGCGAGGGCGGGCGAGGCCAGGGGCACGTGCTCGCGCAGCCCGTCGGCGTCGAGTTCGACGTGCTCGACCGGCTGGCCGGCGTCGGCCATCCGGCGCAGCTCCCGCAGCAGCCCCCGGGCCCGCCGGGGCGTGGCGAAGGCGGCGGTGATCGGCGCGGCGACCGCGGCCGCGTCCACGCCGTTGGCGGTGAGCACGTCGAACGCCTCGACGCTCTCCTCGTTGAGCGGCAGGTTGGCCCGCACCGCGCGGGTCCACGAGGACCACCGGCACTGGGCCGCGAACCTGGCCAGGAACGCCCACAGCTCCGGGTCCGCCGACAGCGGGACGTGCAGGGGCGCGGTCGGGCTCAGCAGCGACCGCAGGCCGTAGCGCAGCACGGAGGGCTCGTTGAGCGGGATCGCCAGGCCGGGCGCGATCCACCCGGCGTTGCCCCACGACGCCCCGGCCGCCACCCCGGTCCGGTCGACCACGGTCACCTCGACGCCGCGCTCCTGGAGGAACCAGGCGGTCGACAGCCCCACGATGCCCGCGCCCACCACGACCGCCGACCGCGGTCCGCCGTCGACGTGCTCGACGTCGGCCATGACCACCTCCACACCGGGACGAATGCCGCTGACGAAAGCCAGCATCGCCCGGGGCGCCCCCGGTCCCGTTGTCCGTCGCCGACAACCTCGGCGGGTGTTCTTGTCGGGAACCGACAGCGGGGTGGTCAGTCGTCCCCGGCCGCCGCCAGGTCGATGATCATGGCGAGCCGCTTGCGGGCGTCGTCCAGGTCCAGCGCGGTCACCTCGGTCATCCGGCGCAGCCGGTAGCGGATGGTGTTCGGGTGCACGCCGAGCCGGGAGCCCGCCCGCGCCAGGTCGCCCTGGGCCTCCAACCACGCCCGCAGCGTGGCCACGTAGTGGGTGGCGTGCTCGTCGTCGTGGCGGCGCAGCTCGGCCACCGGTCCCCGGGCCGGGGTCCGCCCGCCCCGCGCGGCGGCGCGCAGGCGTTGCAGCAGGATGTCGTCCCACGACTCGTCGTAGGCCGGGGGCTCCGCGCCCGGTGCGCGCGCCTCGTGCAGCGCCAGGCACTCGTCGGCCTCCTGCCTGCTCGCGGGCAGGTCGGCGGCCGACGCCGGGCCGCCGACGCCGGCGGTCACCGCCACCCGGGCCGGCAGCGCGGCGCGCAGCCGGTCCACCCACTCCCGGGCCGCGGCCACCCCGTCGCCGGGCAGGACGGTGTAGAGGGTGTTGCCGGACAGGGCGCTGCGGCCGGGCCTCGACCAGCCGAAACCGGTGGTGGCCCGCTCGAAGGCCAGCAGCAGCGCGGCGTGCCGCTCGGCCGCGATGCGCGCGCGCACGGCCACCACCCGCAGCGCGCCGGGCGGCAGTCCGAGCCTGCTGAGCACGGTCGCGGCGTCGGCGGTGCCCTCCAGCAGGCGGATCACCAGGTCGGACTCGACCTGCCGCTCCAGGTCCGCGCTGGCCTGCCGGCGCAGCAGGTGCAGCGCCACCGTGCGCGCCCCGTCGGCCAGGGCCGCGCCGCGCGCGCCGGTCAGCGGGCTCCCGCAGGTGACCCACACCGAGCCCAGCAGCTCCCGGCCCGCGCGCACCGCCACCACCATGCGCCCGGTCAGCCCGTGCTCCGGGTCCCGCTCCACGAACAGCGGCCCGTCGTGGGCCGCCAGGTGCGCGAACACCCCGCGCTCCTCGAACACCGCGCGCAGCGGGTCCGGCGCCCGCCGCCCCAGGATCGTCGCCAGCCGCGCCGGGTCGGCGCCCTCCTGCGAGCTGGAGTAGGCGAGCACCCGCGACAGCCGGTCCTCGATGGTCACCGCGCCGCCGACCGCGCCGGCCAGGTTGTCGGCCAGCGCGAACAGGTCGGTCGGGCCCCGGCCGGACTCGGTCTCCCGGCCCTCCAGGACCAGCCCGTAGACGACCCCGGCGAGCTGGCTCCACGACACCGCCGGCTCGACCACCAGCACCGCGACGCCCTCGGACTCGCCGAGCGCGACGCCCTCCGCCTCCGCTCCCCCGGCGTCGCCGTGCACCAGCACCGCGCACGCCCGCGCCGCCACCGCCCACCCCACGGCCTCGGCCACCGAGCCCGCGCCCACGGCCAGGAACACGTCGCCGTCGACCGCGCGGACCTCGGTGGACTCGCGCATCACCACGCTGCGCAGCTCGGCGTCGCGCGGCACCGGGCAGCACGCCAACCGCACCCCGTAGCCGCCCAGCACGTTCACCAGGCGGTCCAGCCTGATCATGAGCACCCCTGTCCGACACCGACGACCCACGGTAATCGCCGGTCACCGGACCGCCGAGGTCACCGGATCAGGTGACCCCGCCGGAGGCGCTCACGCCGGGGAGCCGCCCCCAAGGACCGGGCGGGCCCGCGGGGTGCCGCCGCGGTCACGCCGCCGACCGGTCCCACGAGGACGAGGCGCAGGGCACCTGAGCCCAGACGGTCTTGCCCCCCGCGTGCCGGACCGTCCCCCACTCCTTGCTCAACCGGTCGACGATGACCAGCCCGCGGCCCCGCTGCGGCCCCAGCCGCGACCTGCCCAGGGTCGGCTCCCCGGACGAGCCGTCCTCCACCTCGATGTGGACCGCGCACGGGTCGACCGACCGGCGCAGCATCACCCGGCGGGGCACGGAGCCGTGGTCGTAGGCGTTGGCCACCAGCTCGGTCACCACCAGCACGCAGTCGCCCAGCTCGTCGTCGGTCAGGTCGGCCAGCGCGTCCGCCGCCCACCGGCGCACGAGCACCAGCGGTGGGACGTCGGCGGCCAGGTCCAGTGCCAGCGGTCCGGGCGCCTCGGAGTCGTCCATGGTGCCGCACCCTCCCGTTCAAGACGCCTGCTTCGTGCGGTTGGTACCCCGGAGCGGCCCCGGTCATGCGCCCCGACGCCCATCGGCGGTTCCGGGGGGCCGGGGGTGCGGCTCGCCCGGCGGACCGCCGTTCCGGGTACGCTCGTTTGCTCGACGCTGGCTCGTACGGCACCCGCCCTACGCTCGTGCCGGTCGCTCGGTGCGCACGGTCGGGACTTGGACGGGGTTGACGGATGGGTGGTACGCGGAGTTCGGGGATGCGGCTGCGCGTGCTGGAGGCGATCACCGACAGCGCGCTCCGGGAGCTCGACCTGGACAAGCTGCTGGAGGTGATGCTGTGGCGGGTCCGCGACCTGTTCGCGGTCGACACCGCCACCGTCCTGCTGGTCGACCACACCGGCGGGCAGCTCGTGGCCAAGGCGGCCTCCGGCCTGGAGGAGGAGGTCTTCCAGGGCGTCCGGGTGCCGGTCGGTGTGGGCTTCGCCGGGCGCGTGGCCCAGACCCGGGAACCGGTGCTGATCGAGCACGTCGACGAGTCCACCGTGGTCAACCCCCTGCTGTGGGAGCGGGGCCTGCTGGTCCTGCTGGGCGTGCCGATGCTGGCCCAGGGCGACCTGGCCGGGGTGCTGCACGTCGGCAGCACCGAGCCCCGCCGGTTCACCGACGCGGAGGTCGACCTGCTCCAGCTGGTCGCCGACCGCCTCGCGATGGCCGCGCACGTGCACCGGTCGCGTTCCGAGCGGTCCGCGGCCGCCATGCTCCAGGACAGCCTGCTGCCCAGCGTCCTGCCCACCGCCGACGGGTGGGAGATGGCCGCCCGCTACGTCCCCGGCACCGACAGCGGGGTCGGCGGCGACTGGTACGACGTGTTCCACCTGCCCGACGGGCGCATCGGCCTGGTGATGGGCGACGTGGTGGGCAAGGGGCTGCCCGCCGCGGTCGTCATGGGCCGCCTGCGCAGCGCGCTGCGCGCCTACGCCCTGGAGTTCGACGACCCCGCGGAGGTGCTGGGCAGGCTGGACCGGAAGGCCAGCCACTTCGAGACCAACACCATGGCCACGGTCGCCTACGCGGTCATCGACCCTGCGGCCTCCGGCATGGACCTGGCCCTGGCGGGCCACCTGCCGCCCGTGCTCGCCCTGCCCGGCCGGGAGGCCGTCTTCGCCGACGCCCCGGTCGGCCCGCCGCTGGGCTACGACCTGGCCGTCACCGGCCGCGTGAGCGCCCACGTCGACCTGCCGCCGGGCGCGCTCGCCGTCCTCTACACCGACGGTCTGGTGGAGCGCCACGACACGGACCTGGACAGCCGCCTGGAGCAGCTCCGGCTGTCGGTGTCGCCCGCGGCGCCGGAAACGGCCTGCGTCCGGATCATGGCCGCCCTGGTGGGCGACCAGCCCGCCACCGACGACGTCGCCCTGGTGGTGCTCCGGCACAGCCCCGGCCCCGGGGCGGACTGAGCCGCGCCGGGTCCCGACCGCCGACACCGGCCGTGGTGGTGCCGGCCCGGGGCCGCGGTGGTGGGATACTGCCGCGGTGGACGTGCTGAGCAGGAACCACGTGACCGTGTCGGGCCGCGAGGACGGGCGGGCCGTCGTGTTCTCGCACGGTTTCGGGTGCGACCAGAACATGTGGCGGTCGGTGGTCCCGGCGTTCGAGCGCGACCACCGGGTGGTCCTGTTCGACCACGTGGGCGCGGGGCGGTCCGACCTGTCCGCGTGGCTGCCGGAGCGCTACTCCACCCTCGACGGCTACGCCGGCGACGTGCTGGAGCTCCTCGACGAGCTCGACCTGCGGGACGTGGTGTTCGTCGGGCACTCGGTGAGCGCCATGATCGGCGTGCTGGCCGCGAACCGGGACCCGTCGCGGTTCGGCGCCCTGGTCCTGGTCGGGCCGTCGCCGCGCTACGTCGACGACGGCGCCTACCGGGGCGGGTTCACCGCCGAGGACATCGACGAGATGCTGGAGTCCCTGGACAGCAACTACCTGGGCTGGTCCACCGCCATGGCCCCGGCGATCATGGGCAACCCGGAGCGCCCGGAGCTGGGTGAGGAGCTGACCGAGAGCTTCTGCCGCACCGACCCGGACATCGCCCGGCACTTCGCCCGGGTGACGTTCCTGTCGGACAACCGCGCCGACCTGCCCCTGGTCACCGTGCCGACCCTGGTCCTCCAGTGCCGCGAGGACGTCATCGCCGAGCAGCGGGTCGGCGAGTACGTGCACCGGAGCATCCCCGGCAGCGAGCTGGTGGTGCTCGACGCCACCGGCCACTGCCCGCACCTGAGCGCGCCGGAGGCGACCGCCGAGGCCGTCCTGGACTTCGCCGCGCGGCGGGGCGCACGGCCGTGATGTGCGCGGCCGGGAGCCGGCTGGACCCCGAGGAGCCCGGTGACGGCGAGCGGTCGGGGACCGACCCGCGGGCGGTGTTCTCCTCGCTGCTGGAGGACAGCCCCGAGGAGCTGTACGACCGGGCGCCCTGCGGCTACCTGTCCACCCTCATGGACGGCGAGATCGCCAAGGTCAACGACACGCTGCTGGACTGGCTCGGGTACCGGCGGGAGGAGCTGGTCGGGACCAGGCGCCTGGGCGACCTGCTGACCACGGCGGGCAGGCTCTACCACGAGACCCACTACGCGCCGATGCTGCGCATGCACGGCGAGGCCCGCGAACTGGCCCTGGACCTGGTCACCGCGGCCGGTCGCCGGCTGCCCGTGCTGCTCACCGCCGTGGTGAAGAGCACCGAGGACGGCCAGCCGCTGCTGGTGCGCGTCACGGTGTTCGACGCCCGCGAGCGCCGCTCCTACGAGCGCGAGCTGCTGGCGGCCAAGCGGAAGGCCGAGCAGGAGCGCGAACGCCTCCAGCGCCTGACCGGCACCCTCCAGCGCACCCTGCTGCCCGACGCGCTGCCCGACATCGACGGCCTGGAGGTCGCGGCCCACTACCGGGCCGCGTCCAGCGACCAGGTCGGCGGCGACTTCTACGACGTGTTCCCGCTGGGCGGCGACCGGTGGGGGTTCTTCCTGGGCGACGTGTGCGGCAAGGGCCCCGAGGCCGCCGTGCTGACCTCGATGACCCGGTACGCCCTGCGCGCCGCGGCCGTCCGCGACGCCGACCCGGCGGCGGTGCTGACCACCCTCAACGAGGTGCTGCGGCAGCAGCGGTCGCCGGGGGCGCCGCGGTTCTGCACGGTCGTGTTCGGCGTGCTCCGGCCCGACGGCGACGGGTTCGCCGTCGACCTCGCGGCCGGTGGGCACCCGCCGGCCCTGGTCATCCGCGCCGGCGGGGAGGTGGACGTGCTGCACACGCCGGGCGGGCAGCTGGTCGGCGCTCTGCCCGAGCCCCGGTTCACCGGCGCCTCCACCCGCCTGGCCCCCGGTGACGTCTTCGTGCTCTACACCGACGGCCTGACCGAGGCGCGGCGCGCCGACGGGACCATGCTGGAGGAGGAGGGGCTGGCCGAGGCCGCCGCGGCGTTCGCGGGCCGGGGCGCCCACGGCGTGGTGGCGTCGCTGGTGGACCTGCTGACCGAGTGGTCGGGCACACCGTCCGACGACACCGCGGTGCTCGCGATCGGCCACCCCGGGGAGGCGGCGTGCTCGCGCTGACCACAACCACCAGCGGGACCACCTGCACCCTCGCCCTCGTCGGCGAGCTCGACCACCAGACCGCGCCCCGGCTGCACGAGGCGCTCGCGGGGCTGCGCCTCGCGCGCGGCGGCCGGCTCGTCCTGGACCTGGGCGGGCTGACCTTCTGCGACTCCAGCGGGCTCGGCGGCTTCCTGGTCGCGCACGAGGTCGCCTCCGACGCGGGCGCGGCGATCACCCTGGCCGACCCGCCCAGGGTCGTGACGAGGATGCTGCGCTTCACCGGGCTCGACTCGGTCTTCGGCACCGGGGACACCGCCGCGACGGGCTGACCGACCGGTCGACCCGCCCGCGGCCTACCCGGTCACGCAGGTGATCCAGTAGCCGCCGTCCTCGTGGTGCACGCCGTGGGTCTCGGCGGCGAACCCGGGGAAGCGCCGGTCGAAGCCCTCCAGCGCTTGCAGGTAGCGCAGCAGCGGGCCGTCGGCCGGGCCGACGCGCTCGCCGGGCACCAGCACCGGGATGCCGGGCGGGGTGGTGGTGACCTGGGTGGCGACGACCCGGTCGGCGAGGTCGGCCAGCCCGACCAGCTCGGTGCGGCCCCGGATGAAGTGCTGGTGCGCCTCGGCGGGGGTCATCGCCGCGACGGGCGGTGTCGGGTTGGTGAACGCCTCGTTGAGCAGCGCGATGACCCCGCTGCCCGCCAGGCTGTCGTGCATCTCCCGGCACAGCTCGGGCAACGTGAGGTCCGCGTACCTCGCGGGGTGGGCGCGGACCAGGTCCGGCAGCACCTCGCCCAGCGGCGCCCCGCGGTCGTGGAGGTTCTTGAAGTCGGTCAGGGCGTCGAGCAGCGTCCCCCACTTCCCCTTGGTGATGCCCATGGAGAACAGCACCAGGAAGGTGTAGACGTCGGTCTTCTCCACCACGATCCGCCGCGTCTCCAGGTAGGCGGTGACCACCCGGGCGGGGATGCCGGACGCCGACACCGCGCCGAGGGCGTCGACGCCGGGGCAGGTGATCGTCACCTTGACCGGGTCCAGCAGGCAGAAACCCGGTTCGAGGCCGTCGAAGCCGTGCCACGGCGCGCCCGGTTCGAGGGTCCAGCAGTCGGGTCGGGTGCGCAGCAGGTCCAGCGGCGCCCGTTCGAAGGCGACCCGCTCCCCGGTGTCCGGGTCGGTGACCTCGGTGGGCTGCCACACGCCGAAGAACCACGGCGGCCGGTCGCCCGCCGCGGCCAGGCGCGCCCCGAGGCGGACCGCGGCCTGGCGAAACCTGATCGCCTCGGTGATGGCCTCGGTGGTCAGCCACTGCCCCGCGGGACCGTCCATCATGCCCGCGGCCACGTCGCAGGAGGCGATCATCGGGTACAGCGGCGAGGTGGTGCCGTGCATCATGTAGGTCTGGTCGAACCGGGCGCGGTCGAACGGTACCCCGCCGCCGGACTTGACGTGGATCATCGCGGACTGGGACAGCGCGGCCAGCAGCTTGTGGGAGGAGTGGGTGGCGAACACGGTCGGGCCCCGCGCCCCTTCGACGGCCATCCCGTAGCGCCGGGCGTAGAGCGGGTTGAAGCGGCCGTAGGCGAACCACGCCTCGTCGAAGTGCAGGACCGCCGTCGAAACGCCGAGCAGTTCCGCCACCCGCACGGCGTCGTAGCACAGCCCGTCGTAGGTCGAGTTGGTGATGACCGCGTACACCGGGTCCGGGGAGGCCGCGCCCTCGGTGATCGGGGTCCGCGCGACCCGGTCGCGCACCGCGTCGGCGGTCAGCCTCGCGGGCGGGACCGGGCCGGTGGTCCCGTAGCCGTTGCGGGTCGGCACCAGGTAGACCGGGCGGGCCCTGGTCAGCACGACGCCGTGGTTGACGGCCTTGTGGCAGTTGCGGTCGAGCAGCACGATCTCGTCGTCGGCGACGGCGCTGTGGACGATCATGCGGTTGGACGTCGAGGTGCCGTGCAGCACGAAGTAGGTCTCGTCGGCGCCGAAGACGCGCGCGGCGTTGCGCTCGGCCTCCCCCACCGGACCGGTGTGCTCGAACAGCGAGCCCAGCTCGCCCACCGACACCGACACGTCGGTGCGGAACAGGCGCTCGCCGTAGTAGTCGTAGAACGCGCGCCCCACCGGCGACTTCAGGAAGGCGACCCCGCCGGCGTGGGCCGGGGTGTGCCAGGAGTAGGCGTGGGTGTCGTCGAACCGGCGCAGCTCGCGGAAGAACGGCGGCAGGACGTGCTCCAGGTACTGCCGGGCCGCGAAGTCGATGCGGCCCGCGATGAAGTCCGGGGTGTCCTCCAGCAACCAGATCCAGCCGTTGACCACCTCCGACACCCACAGCGGCGCTTCGTCGTCGTACTCGCCGGTGGTGAGCAGGAAGACGGGCAGCCGCGCGGAGAACCGGTCCAGCAGCAGCCGCAGGACGCCGCCGTCGCCCGAGCGCACCACGGCGGCGACCAGCTCCCAGCTCACCACGGCGGCGGCGATGTCGGCGTCGGACCCGACCACCGAGGCGGCGTCACCCGCCGAGTGGACCAGCACCACGTCGTGGCCGCAGCCGCACAGGTGGGCGCGGACCTGCTCCACCTTCGCCGCGGGTACCGAGCGGTCCGCGGTCGCCCGCTCCGCGACGATCAGGACAGTCGACTGCGACATGGTCCGGCTCCCTCTTCCTCGGTCCGGGTGGGCCCGTCGGTGTGAAAATAGGGAACTCCGCGCGCGGCGGTCCGAAAATCACCGGTTCGTGGCGACTCCCTCACCCGGAAGTGGAAGTCCGGCCCGCGCCGAACCGCCGCCCGTCGTTCACGAGTGTGACCGGGGGGCCGCGGATTCCGTTCACGAATGTGACCGCCGGCATTGACCCGCACCGGCGCTTTCCCGGCGGATGATCAATCCGGACGGCCACCACCTCGGTGTTCGACGGATTTCGACGGCCCGCCGCACGGAGCACCCCGGAACCATGGTTGACCAGCGGCTTCCCCGCCACCTAGCATTCATCCGGAAAGCGGTTTCCGTACGACGAGGTAAGGAAGCACCCAGGAGGCGCCGCGTGGCCACCCACCCCGTTCCCGCCGGTACCTGATTTCCGGGAGCGAGCCGACAAAGGCGTCTGCCCCGTTGCCGCGCGAAACGGATTTCGGCGAGCACCTCGCCGAAAGAGGAATTCACCACCGGCCCCGGCCTCCGGGGAAGTCAGAAGTGGAGTCGTCATGAGCACACTTGACCGATCACCGACCACGCGGACCGGGCGCCCGGGTGACGCCCGGTGGCGCCTGAGCCTGACGGCGGCCGCGGGCGCCACGGCGCTGGCCGCCGCCCTGGTCGCCTGGCCGAGCGCCCCGGTCGCGGACGCCGCGGTCGGCGCGGGCACCTACACGGTCACCAACGCGGGCAGCGGGCAGTGCCTCGACGTGCCGGGTGCCGGCACGTCGAGCGGCGTGCAGCTCCAGCAGGCGGCGTGCACCGGGGCCGGCGGCCAGCGGTGGACGCTGACCTCGGTCAGCGGCGGGTTCCGCATCGCCTCCGCCGCCAACGGCCTGTGCGTCGCCGTCCGGGACGGGTCGACCTCGGCGGGCAAGGTGATCGAGCAGACCTCGTGCACGGGCTCCGCCGGGCAGACCTGGTCGTTGACCCAGAGCGGCAGCAACTACCGCGTGGTCGACACCAACGGCGGCAAGTGCATGAACACCAAGGACAACTCCACCTCGGCCGGCGCGCCGGTGCAGACCAACTCCTGCGACAGCGCCGCCACCAAGCAGTGGACGTTCTCCCCCACCTCCGGCGGGCCGACCTCGACCACCACGTCGACGTCGACCACGACGAGGACGACCACCACCACCACGACGTCCCAGCAGCCGGGCGGTGGCGACGGCAGCGGCTCGTGGCCGTCGGACACCGGGAGCGTGCACCAGACCACCACGCGGGACGTGGGGACGTACTTCAACGGTGGGATGAAGCGGTACTACGGCATCGGTGACGGCGGTCAGGGCGAGGGCCAGGACCCGATGTTCGTGGTGGCCAACGGCGGCACGATCGAGAACGTGATCATCGACGCGCCGGCCGGCGACGGCATCCACTGCTCGGGTTCCTGCACCATCCGCAACGTCTGGTGGAACGACGTCGGCGAGGACGCGGCCACGTTCATGTCCTCCAGTTCCTCGGCGACCTACCTGGTCGACGGCGGCGGCGCGAAGTCCGCCTCGGACAAGGTGTTCCAGCACAACGGCGCGGGCACCCTGACCATCCGCAACTTCCAGTCGCACAGCGTCGGCAAGCTGTACCGGGCGTGCGGCAACTGCTCGTCGTCCTACCAGCGGCACCTGGTGATGGACGGCGTGACGGTGCGCTCGACCAAGGTGTTGGCGGGCATCAACACCAACTGGGGCGACACCGCCCGGTTCTCCCGGATCACCGTGTACGGCAGCGCCACGATCTGCGAGAAGTACCAGGGCGTGCCGAAGGGCTCCGAGCCGAAGAAGATCGGTGAGGGCGCCGACGGCAAGAACTGCTTCTACTCCACGTCCGACATCACCTACCGCTAGCACCTGCCGGCGGTCGGGCACGGACGAACGGGAACCCCGCGGACGAGGTCGTCCGCGGGGTTCCACCCTGTCGGCCGGGCGTCAGTTCGGGGCGTGGATCTGGTCGGCGGCGTTGGCCGCGTAGTCCCTGGTGGCGCCGCGGACGAACATGTTCACGGGAGCGTGGTTGCCGGAGAAGTGCTGCTGGATCGAGCCGTTGAACGGCGTGGTCGACGCGTTGCGGCCGTACACGTCGGTGTAGACGGTGGTGGGTCCGGAGTTGCGCACGGTGAACCCACCCGGCCGGAACTCGCGCAGCGTGCCCTTGAACGGGGAACGCGGGTCGTCCCAGGCCACCCGCTGCCCGGTCTGCTGCGTGATCCGGCGGACCTGGTCGCAGTAGTCGCCGCGGATGTTGTCGTAGCAGAGGTCGACCTGGCGGGCGAGCCGGTTCGGCGCCGAGGCGTCGTAGTACCGGCTCGGGTTCAGCACGTAGAACAGCGGCGAGATGGTGAACGACAGCTGCGACGTGCTGACGGAGAAGTCCGAGAACCAGAACTCGTGCAGGTCGTTGGTGTCGAACGGGACCTCCTTGCCCTGGATGACCTCGTAGTGGGTCTTGCCCTCCCGGATCGCCTGGACGCAGTCCGCGGCGGTGATGAGCCGGCCGAGCGAGCGGGTGTCGGACGGCGAGTCCGCGGGCACGGCCTGGCCGACCGAGGTGAACCTGCCGGTGAAGTTCGGACCCGGGCAGTCGGTGGCGCTGAAGCCGCCCGGCCGGCCGTTGGGGATCAGCCCGGCGAAGCGCGCCTCGCTGATCTGGCCGTTGTCGTTGTGCGAGCACCGGTTGTGGTAGATCAGCTCGTGCACGTTGTTGGTGAACGCGTCGGTCGAGTGCGTGCCCTGGTGGAACTTCAGCAGGACGTCGCACACGGCGATGGTGCTGCCCTGCGGCGGGAAGAAGCTGGTGCCGTTGTCGCCCTGGACGACGTTGGAGTTGTTGACCGCCAGCACCTTGTGCCCGACGTGGTCCTCGTGCCGGTGGACGCCGCCGGGGTTGGCGCTCATCATCACCTCGCTGGTGTAGCCGAAGGGCGGCCACTTCGCGGTGGTGAACAGGTCAGAGGTGCGCGGGTCGTCGCCGTGCTCGTGCCCGAAGGCGCAGCCGCTCGGGTCGCGCGGCGGGTGCCAGGTCGGGTAGACCTTGCCGTCCGGCCCGTACACCCAGTACCGCGCGTGGACCTCGACGGCGCACTCACCGCCGCGCGGCGAGTAGCCGGCGCCCGAGGTGATCAGGTCGTAGGACATGCCGGTGGCCGCGTCCGCCGGCGGCAGCGACCTGCCCCAGGCCGGGTTGTCGGCCGGCGGGGTGCTCGTGGGCGACGTCGTGGGTGAGGTCGTCGGTGATGACGTGGACGACGAGGTGGACGACGAGGTGGGGCTGCTCGTCGGGGAGCCCGTGCAGGCGGTGCCGTTGAGGGTGAAGCCGCCGGGCGCGGGGTTGCTCCCGTTCCACGAGCCGTTGAAGCCGAACGACACGGTGGCGCCCGTCGCGATGGCGCCGTTGAAGCTCGCGTTGCGCGCGGTGGCCTGGTTGCCGCTGTGGGTCACGGTGGCGCTCCACGCCTGGGTGACGCGCTGACCGGCGACGAACTCCCAGTTCAGCGTCCAGGAGCTGACCGCGTCACCCAGGTTGGTGACGTTCACGTTGGCGGTGAAGCCGCCCTGCCACTGCGACGTGACCGAATACGTGACGCCGCACCCGGCGGCCGCGGCCTGCGCGGCGACCACTCCGCCACCGGCGGTCGCCGCGGCGACCGCCACGACGGCCGTCAATCGTGATCGGTGTCTGCTGAGGTGCATTCTGTCCTCCACGAGATGAGACCGGCTCTGAACTGCGGCTCGGGCATCGCGCGGGTGGTACCGGGGCCGGCCCGGTCGCCTCGGCGCCGGGCTGCGCACCTGGTTCTTCCCGTTGTCGCTGCCCTTGGGTGGCGGTGTGCCTGCACCCGGGGCGGCGCCGGGGTGGTTCGGATGTCGAAACCTTGTCGACGCGGCCAGTGTTCGGCCGACTCCGCGAATTTGTCAACATTGTCGCAATTTTGCGAAAAGATTCGCGGCAGGAGTTCGGCCGGAAATATCACAATGAGTCATTTTCATCGTGACGTCGCAGGTCACGGTGCGGGCTGAGCAGTGGGGAGCGGTGGGCGAGGCTCCCGGTAAGACAGCAGTCGACCAAGATCCGATGCCCCAACCGGGAGCCTCGCCGTGCTGTCTTACCCTGCCGCGATTCCGCTGTCCAACCACACCCTCGTCCGCCTGGGCGACCTGATCCGCGCGGAGCGGACTCGGCGTCGGTCTCGTTGGCGGCGACTTGACCCTGGTCGTCAGGCGCTGCTCGTGCTCGCGCACCTGCGTAACGGCGACACCCACGCCCGCCTCGCCGCCGGGTTCGGCATCTCCCTCAGCACCGCCTGGCGCTATGTCCGTGAAGCGGTGGACCTGCTCGCCGCCCTGGCCGACGACCTCCACGCCGCCGGTGAACGCGCCGCCCGCCTCGCCTACGCGATCCTCGACGGCACCCTGGTCCCGATCGACCGCGTCGCCGACCAGAAGCCCTACTACTCGGGCAAACACCATCGCCACGGCGTCAACGTCCAGATCCTCGCCGACCCGGCAGGTCGGCTGGTGTGGGCGTCGGCGGTGCTACCCGGCGCCGTCCACGACCTGACCGCGGCCCGCACCCACGGCCTCGTCGACATGCCGACCACCCACAACGTCACCACGTTCGCCGACAAGGCCTACCAAGGCGCGGGCGGCACGGTGCGCACCCCGTTCAAGCGCCACGCCACCCGGCCACGGCTGTCACGAGGTCAAAAGGCGGTCAACCGGGCACACGCCCGCATCCGCGCCCTCGGCGAACGCGCCGTCTCGCTGCTCAAGACCTGGAAAGTCCTGGCCAAGCTCCGCTGCTGCCCACGCCGGGCAACCGCGATCATCGCGGCCATCCTCGTCCTGCACCACATCCAGACCCGCCGCCAACCACGATGAAAAAGGTTCAATGTATCCGGCGGGGGTGGGCAGCCCGCGAGCCCGGCCCCTCGAAGACCCGGCGGCCGGCACGGCGGGCACCCGTGCGGGCCGGCTCGGGACCACCGGCGGGTGGTCCACCGGCTCCGCACCCCAGCCACAGTGACGCGCATCACAAGAAAGGACCGGCGAACGGGTAACGTTCACGGGCTTGCGCAAGTTGCACCGTACAAGTTGCTCCCGGGCCGCCGAAAAAGGCCGGCGCACCACCGGGACCGGAATGCCGCACGACGAAAACGGGGATCGCGCATTCGGCTGGAGGACACCTTGGAGACCCGTCACCTTCTCGCCTTCGCCACCGTCGCGCAGACGGGCAGTTTCACCAAGGCCGCCGAAGTGCTCAGCTGTTCCCAGCCCACCGTCACCGCCCGGATAAAAACGCTGGAGGACAAGCTCGGCGCGCCGTTGTTCCGGCGGTTGCGCCAGGGCGTCCGATTAACCCGCGCCGGCGCGGAACTGCTCCCGCTGGCCGCCGACATCATCAAGCTCACGGACAAAGCGCTGAGGGTGAACTCCGCGGGCGGTGAACCGCAGGGGGAGATCGTCATCGGCACCACCCAGGGCCTCACCGAGCACCGCCTGTTCCCGCTCGTGGAGTACGTCCACTGGCGGCACCCCGACATCCGGCTGTCCCTGCGCTCCCGCGACACCCCCGGCAACCTGGCGGCGGTGCGCGACGGCGACCTGGACTGCGCGTTCTTCACCGACGGGGTCGAGCACCGGGACGGCCTGGACGTCACGGTGCTGTGCGAGGAGCCGCTGGTCCTGGTCACCGGCCACGACCACCCGCTGGCGCACCGCCCGACCGTCACCGACACCGACCTGCGCGGCGTCACCCTGATCACGGTGGAGGACGGGGTCTCCCACCACGACCGGCTGGTGCGGCTGCTCGACCTGGGCGGCGCGGAGCACCGCTCCTCGGTGCTGACCCTCGACTCCGTCGAGGTGGCCAAGCGGGCCGCGGCGTCCGGCCTGGGTGTGGCGCTGCTGCCCTCGGTCACCGTGCGGGCGGAGATCTCGGCGGGCCGGTTGCACCGCCTGCCGTGGTCCTTCCCCTTCCGGGTCTACACGCAGCTGGCCCGGCGGCGCGGGAACCCGCCGGGCGCGGCCCTCGCCGCGCTGACCGCGGCCGCGACCCGGGTGGTCAGCGAACAGGTGGCCGAGCACGCCTGACCCGGCCACCGGTCCGGGGGTCCTCCCGCTGCGGGCCCCCCGGACCGGGCGGTGTTCTCGGGGTTCCCGCCCGGGTTCCGCCGCCGGGGTTCGGCTCAGGACCCGCCGCCCTGGGCCCCGCCGCCGGGGTCCCACCTCGGGTTCCGCCGCCCTGGCCGTCCTCCCGGCCCGGCGCCCTCAGCACCGGTGGTGCTCGCCGGCCCGCAGGACGAGCGCCGGCTGCTCCCCGCTGGTGGACCAGACGACCCGGCCGACCACCAGCGTGTGGTCGTGCACCTCCAGCGCGTCCTCCAGCACGCAGCCCACGACCGCGACCGCGCCCGGCAGCACCGGCACGCCGTCGCGCAGCACGTGCCGCACGCCGTCGAACCGGCGGGCCGGGTCGCCCGAGGCGAACCGCCGGCACAGCTCCCGCTGCTCCCAGGCCAGCGCGTTGACCGCGAACACCCCGGTGGCGCGGAGGTGCTCCAGCGTCCGACCGCCGGTGCGCAGCGACACCACCACGCTCGACGGCTCCAGCGACAGCGACATCACCGCGTTCACCGTGCACCCCACCGGTCCGTCGGGGCTCCGCGTGGTGATCACCGTGACGAACGTCGGCAGCTGCGCCATGGCCCGCCGGAACGCGTCCGCGTCGACCACCTCGACCGCGGTCACCGCGCCACCCGCTCGGCCAGCAGCGCGACCAGGGCGTTGCGGTCGGTCTTGCCGTTCGGGTTGAGCGGCAGCTCGTCCAGGACGGTCACGCCGCGCGGCACCATGTAGCCGGGCAGCCGGTCGCGCAGCGCGGCCAGCAACCCCTCGCCGTCCAGGTCGGTCCCGGTGCACACCGCCTCCAGGTCCGGTTCGCCGTCACCGCCGGGCACCGCCACCACGACCGCGCCCAGCACGCCCGGCCGGTCGCGCAGCGCCGCCTCGACCTCCCCCGGCTCGATCCGGTACCCGCGCACCTTGACCTGGTGGTCGAGCCGGCCCAGGTGCACCAGCAGGCCGTCCTCGCGGCGGACCCGGTCGCCGGTGCGGTACCAGTGCGCCCCGGTCAACGGCCCGGTGCCGTCGTAGACCACCGCCACGTCGCCGTCGAAGGTCAGGAACCGCCCCGCGTCCTCGGCCGGGTCGAGGTAGCCGGGGAACCGCTGCGGGCCGCGCAGGCACAGCTCGCCCTCGTCGGCGGGGCGGCCGTGCTCGTCCAGCACCACGTGCTCCAGGTGCGGGTACGCCGTGCCGATCGGCACCGTGCCGTTCGCCGGGCGCGGCCAGTCGGCCGGGTCGGCGGGCAGCTCGTACCCGGTGCAGGTGATGGTCAGCTCGGTGGGCCCGTAGAAGTTCTCCAGCCTGCTGCCCGGCGCCGCGGCCCGCCACGCCTCGGCCTGCCGCAGGGTCAGCGCCTCGCCGGCGAACAGGCTCCAGCGCAGGGTCGGCATGCTGCCCGGCCGCAGCGCCCGCAGCCGCTGGGCGAAGGAGATCACCGACGGCACCGAGCACCAGTGCGTGATCCGCTTCGCGTTGACGAACCGGACCGGCGCCAGCACCTCGTTGCGCGTGGGCACCACCAGCGTCGCCCCCGAGCCCCAGGCGAGGAACATGTCGAACACCGAGACGTCGAAGGTGGTGTCGAAGGTCTGCGACACGCGGCTGCCGGGCCCGACCTCGTACCTCGGGATCACGTGCTCCAGGTAGGCCGACGCGTTGCGGTGCCGGATCGGCACGCCCTTGGGGGTGCCGGTCGAGCCGGAGGTGAACAGGACGTAGGCCAGGTCGTCCGGGTCCGGCGTGCGGGGCCGCAGGCCCTCGGCCGACGCGGGCACCTCGTCGCCCTCCCGCAGCACCCGGTCGAGCCGGGCGGCCGCGGCGACGGCGTCGTTGCGGGCGGCCGGGAACTCGGGGTTGAGCGGCACCACCGTGCCCCCCAGGCGCTGCACCGCCAGGTACCCGGCGTAGGTGAGGGCGCTGCGCGCGGCCAGCAACCCGACCCGCTCGTGCGGGCCCCGGGCCAGCCCGGCGGCGATCCGGTCGGCCAGCCCCGCCAGTTCGGCGTAGGTCAACCGCTCGTCGCCGACCTCCAGCGCGACGTGGTCGCCGAACCGGGCCACCGACCCCGCGAACCAGTCGTACAGGGACCTGCTCATCCGTTCCGCCTCTCCACCGCGATGACTTCTTCGAGGGCCCGGACCACCAGGGTCGGGCGGGGTCGTCCGCGCTCGGCGGACTGCACGGCGAACCGCACGGCCCGGGGCAGCTCCGCCCACGCCGCCGCGGCCGCCGGGTCGTCGGCGTGCTTGAACCGGTGGTGCCTGGCGGCCGCCCACAGGTCCTCGGCGTGGCGGGCCAGCGCCGCCGGGTCCTCCGCGACGTGCTCGACCAGGTGCCGCAGGGCGGGCCCGGTGCCCGTCACCCACGTGCCCCGCGCCGCCGGCGGTGGCGGGACGTCCCGCCTGGACAGCCACCGGTACCGGCCCGGACCCGGCACCTCGACCGGCACGCCGAGCGCGTGCACGTCCCGGTCGTGCACCTCCGGGCGCAGCGGCGGCAGCGGCGCGAGCAGCTCCCGCAGCGCGTCGTCGTCGAACCAGCCCCGGTGGGGGCGCTGCTCGCCGTGCGGCAGCAGCGCCTCGAAGCCGTCGACGACCAGCCAGCGGCCGTCGGCGTGGTCGGCCACCAGCACCCAGTGCGGGACGTCCTCGCCGGACGGCGGCGCCCACGGCAGGTTCCGCGTGCTGGCCACGGCCAGGGCGCGGCCCGCGTCGGCCAGCTCCTCGCGCAGGCCCGCCGCGGCCCCCGACCAGTCCCCGGCCGACCGGTAGCCCAGTTCCGGGTCCAGCGGCGCGTGGTGGGTGAACGCCACCCTGCCGGGGCGGTCCACGCGCACCGACAGGGAGACCGCCTCGGCGAACCGCCGGTCGACGTCCGGTTGGTCGGGGCGCAGGCAGCCGACCAGGTTGGTCGTGTAGCAGCTCAGCATGTCCACTCCTCGAACGCGCAGCTCAACGGCACGGCGGTGGTGCGCAGGGCGACCCAGCGGAACCGGCGCCACCGACCGGACACCGGCCGCGCCGGGACGTCGATCGCCCACGGCCGCCCGGCCAGCCCGGTGCCCTCCGCCTTGACGCACGCCTCCTGCACCGTCCACACCCGGGCGAACTCCACCGCCCGCTCGGCCGCCGGCAGCCGGTCCAGCTCGGCGGCCCGCTCGCGCAGGCAGCGGCGCACGACCCCCGCCGGCAGGTCGGCGGGCGGCTGCTGGAGGTCGACGCCCACGGCCCGCCGCAGCGCGACGGCGGCGGCGACCAGGCCGCCGTCGTGCGACACGCTCACCCCGACGTCCGGTGCGCCGGCCAGGACCGGTTTGCCGGTGGCGGTGGGGGTCAGCTCGGCGTCGCGCGCCCACGGGGCGACCGCCGCGAGCAGGTCGCGCAGCACGCCCCGGCCCGCGAGGAACTCCCGCGCCCGCCACGGGGGCAGGCCGGCCGCCGCGCGGGTGTCGGCCGGGTGCGGCGGCCCCGCCGGGGTGTCGGCCAGGCGCACCCAGACGTCCTGGTGGAGCTGGAGGTTCAAGGTCGGGGTCCCGGTCGGCGTGGAGTCCGCCGGCCCGGACCTGGCGGGTCCGGGCTCCGTGGTCCAGGCTCCCGCCGCGCCGCCTCCCGCCGCGCCGGCAAGGCCGGCAGAGCTGGCCGGACCGGCCGGACCGGCAAGGCCAGCCGGACCGGCAAGGCTGGCTCCCGCCGCCCCAGCGCTCATCGAACCAGCTCCGCGAGCAGCCGGTCCGCCTGGTCGGCCACCCCGCCCAGCACGACCTCCGTCACGCCGCCCCCGACCCCGAACACCCCGGCCTCGGCCCGCAGCAGGTGCGGGCCACCGGCGGCGAACCCGTCGGCACCGTGCAGGTGCGCGCACTCCGCCAGCACCCGGTCCACGGTCAGCCCCACCGACGCCTTGAGCAGCGCGGCGGCCGTGCCGTCGTGGTCGGTGGCGATCCGCACGCCCAACACCGCCACCAGGGCGTTGAGCTGGTGCACCTGCACGAGGCAGGTCGCGAACCGCTGGCGCACGCCGTCGAGCTGCCACAGCCCCTCGCGGGCGGTCAGCGACCGCTTCGCCGCGTCGAGCGCCCGCCGGCACAGCGCGACCGCCCACAGCGCGCCGGCGAGCCGTTCGACGGCGATGTGCCGCGCGAAACCCGCCAGCCCCCGGCCCGGTCGCCCCACCAGGTGGTCGGCGGGCACCCGCACGTCGTCGAACCGGACGTGCCCGACGCCGCTGCCCGCGAACAGGTCCGTGTCGGTGGGCCGCACGACCACGCCGGGCGCGTCGGCGGGCACCAGCACCCACGAGAAGTTCGTGAAGTGCGGTCCCGGCCGCCGCCGGGCCAGCACCAGCAGCCAGGTCGCGCCGGTCGCGTTGGTGATCCACCGCTTCGCGCCGCGCACCACCAGCCCGTCCTCGTCGGACCGGACCTCGGTCCCCAGCGCGGTCAGGTCGGAGCCCGCCGCCTCGTCCGTGGCGGCCAGCGCGGTGGTGGCGGAGCCGTCGAGCGTGCGCCGCAACGCCTCCGAGCCCGGCGCCTCCTCCGCGAGCAGCGGCAGCACCGTGGCCAGCTGCACGCACGCGGCCAGCGTCACCCCGTTGAGACCCCTCGCGTCCAGCGCGGCGAGCAGCGCTCCCAACCTGCCCGGGTCGACGCCGCGTTCCGGGCGCCCGTCCCGGTAGACCCCGGCGAGCACGCCCGCCTTGCCCAGGGCCGCCCAGCAGGCCGCCGCGTCGGGCAGCGACGGCACGGCGGCGAGGGCGCGCTCCACCTGCCCGGCGAAGTCCACTGTGGTCGGCGGCTCAGGCAAAGCGCACCTCCTGGTCGAGCAGGGCCAACCGCCCGTCCGCCAGGTACAGCCGGTCGTTGCCGTAGTTGAGCGCCGCCGAGCGCAGGTCGCGCAGCGCGCGTTCCAGCCCGGTCGGCGAGTCGCGCAGGTAGCCGTGCCGCAGCCCCACCGCGTCCACCAGCTCGTCCACCGCGGCGTAGCACTCCTCGGCGGCGGTGATCTTCAGCTCGTTGAGCAGGAGCTGGGTGCGCGGCCGGGACAGGTCGTCCTCCCTCGCCACCACGGCCTCCGCCCGCCACAGCAGGGCGTTGACCACCTCCAGCCGCTGCCGGGACCGCGCCAGGCGGGTCAGCAGCAGCTCCGAGCCCAGGTCCAGCGACCCGCGCGCGGCCGGGTCGCGCAGCAGCCCGAGCACCCGCGACAGGGCGCCGCTGGCGGTGCCGAGCCAGCACGCCGACCAGCCCAGGTGCGCCAGCGGGCCGAACGTGGTGGTGACGATCTCGCGGAAGCCGCCGTGCCGCCCGATCACCTGGTGACCGGGCACCCGGCCGCGCAGCCGCAGCGCGCCGCTGGAGCTGGCCCTCATGCCCAGCGGCTGCCACTCGCCGACCGGGACGACCTCCAGCTGGTCCCGCGCGGCGTAGACGAGCGAGACCTGGTTCGCCGAGGTCGCGCCCGGACCGAGCATCGTCACCAGGAAGCCGTCCGCGTGCCCACCGCCGGTGACGATCGGGGCGAACCGGTCCACCACCAGCTCGCCGTCGTCGTCGCGCAGCTCGGCCCGCGCGGTCAGCAGGTGGCCGCCCTTGCCCGCCTCGGTGGTCACCGAGGCCAGGTACAGCTTGCCCTGCGCGATGGCGGGCAGGAGCTCGTCGCGCAGCCGGTCGCCGGCGTGGCGCACGACCGCGGCGACCTGCTGGCAGTGCATCGCGAAGATCATGGCGGCGGACATGTCCGCCCGGCCCAGCCGCGTGCTGACGGTCAGCACGTCGGCCACCGAGCCGCCCAGGCCGCCGTGCTCGACCGGCACCAGCAGCCCGAGCAGACCGGTGGCGCGCAGCTCGTCCAGCGCCCGCACCGGGAACGCGGCCTCGGCGTCGCTCTGCCGGGCGTGCTCGGCCACCACGTCCGCGACGGCGTCCGCCAGCGCGCCCAGGTCCGCCGTCCGCGGCGGCGCGGCGGCGGTCACACCGCACCGACCTCGGGTCGCGCCGCGGCGGAGACGGCCCGCCACAGGTTGCCGGCGGTGGCGAAGGTGGTGTCGGTCAGGTCGTCGTCCGCCAGCGACACGCGGAACTCGTCCTCGATGGCGAACAGCAGCTCGATGGACTGCATGGAGTCCAGGCCCAGATCGCGCAGCGACGACTCGGGGGTCAGCTCGCGGTCGCCCCGGGCGGGCAGGAAGCGGGTCAGCAGTGCGGTGAAGCGCGGGTCCATGGCGTCGGTCCTCTCGGTTCGGGACGCGGTTCGGAACTCAGTTCGGGACTCGGGTCGGGACTCGGGTCAGGGCGAGGCGGGAGGTGTGGACCACCCGGTCGCCCTCCACCACGGCTTCCGCGGGACAGGGGTGACCGAGGAAGGCGAGGAGGGAGGCGGACAGGCCGTAGGCGCCGACGTTGGGCACGGCGAGCAGGTCACCCGGCCGCAGCGGCGGCAGCGGGGCGGCGCGCGACCACGTGTCCAGCGGCGTGCACAGCGGTCCGGTCACCACCGTGGGCGTCACCGGCGCGTCGGCAGCGGGGTGCACCAGTGTCGGGTTGAGCGGGGGCAGGCGCCGCAGCCCGGACATGCCGCCCAGGTGGTTGATGCCCGACTCCAGCACGACGACGTCCCGACCGTGCGACCGCTTGACGTCGAGCACGGCGGTCACCAGCGACCCCGCGGTGCCGACGAGGTAGCGGCCGGACTCGAAGACGACCTCCGGCCCTCCCCCTCGCCAGCCCGGCGCGTGCTCGTCGAGCAGGTCGTGGAGGCCCTCGCGCAGCCCGGTCAGGTCGACCGCGCCGCCCGCCCGGCCGAACGGCGCGCCGAACCCGCCGCCCAGGTCGAGCACGTCGGCCCGGAAGCCCTCGGCGCGCAGCTTCGCCGCGGTGGCCAGGCTGCGGCCGAACTGGGCGAGCAGGTCGTCCACGCCGGCCAGGTTGGTCCCCATGTACAGGTGCAGGCCGACCACCTCGACGTGCTCGCGGTCGCCGAAGCGGGTGGGCTCCGCGAGCACCCAGGCGACGTCCGCGCCGAACTGCGAGGTGACCCCGGTCATGGTCAGGCCCTGGCCCGGTTCCGGCTGGTCGTCGTTGATCCGCAGCAGGCAGCGGGCCCGGACGGACTCCGCGCGCGCCGCCGCGTCCAGCCGGTCCAGCGCGTGGGGCGAGTCCACGGAGAACTCGCGCACGCCCAGCCGCAGGGCGCGGACGAGGTCGGCGTCCCGCTTGCCCGGCCCGTTGTAGAGCAGGGTGTGCGCGGGCCACCCGGCGGCGAGCGCGGCGTCCAGCTCGCCCGGCGAGCAGACCTCGGCCCGCGCGCCGCCCTCCCGCAGCGCGGCCAGCAGGTGGGGGTGGGGGTTGGCCTTGAGCGAGTAGTAGTGGCCGCACCGCTCGGGCAGCGCCGCGCGCAGCCGCGCCTGGTTGGCGCGCACCTCGGCCAGGTCGTAGACGTAGGCGGGGGTCTCGACGCCCTCCCGCAGGGCGGTGGCGACGGCGTCAGACACCGCTGGTCACCTCCCGCAGCAGGGCCTTGCGGTCGACCTTCCCGTTGCCGGTCAGCGGGAGCGAGGACACCACCACGCACCGGTGCGGGATCTTGAACTCCTCGATCTCGTCCTTCAGGAGCGCGGTGACCTCGTCCGCGGTGACCCGCCCGACGACCACCAGCACCGCGGGCCGGTCGCCGTCCGGCGGGAGCACCACCGCGGACTCCACACCGGGCACGCGCCGGGTGGCGGCCTCGACCTCGGTCGCGCTGACCCGGAAGCCGCGCTGCTTGTAGATGTCGTCGCGGCGGCCGTCGAAGTAGACGTAGCCGTCCTCGTCCAGCCGGCCGTAGTCGCCGGTGCGCAGCTCCGGGAACAGCCCCTCGGCCAGGTGGAAGCGCCGGGCGCTCAGCTCGGGCCGCCGCCAGTAGCCCGCCATCACGTTCGGCCCGCGCACGACCAGCTCGCCCAGCTCGCCGGGCGGCAGCCGCCTGCCCTCCTCGTCGATCGCGAACAGCTCGGTGCCGGGCAGGGCGCGACCGGACGCGCCGGGGCGCTCCAGGTCGCCGTCCGGCGGCATGATCGCGGCCCGCTTGCACTCGGTGAGGCCGTACATCAGCTGCACCCGCAGGGTGGGGACCGCGGCGCGCAGCGCGTTCAGCGGCTCGACCGGCATCGCCGCGCCGGTGTTGGTCAGCAGCCGCAGCGGCGGCGTGCCGGCACCGCCGGAGCGCTTGACCAGGCGGGCCAGCGTCTCGGCCACGGCGGGCACCGAGGCCAGCACGGTCGCCCGCGCGCCGACCAGGTTGCGCAGCAGGGACGGACCGACCTCGGCCGGCTGCCCCAGCCGCACGTGCGCGCCGCTCGCGGCGCCCAGGAACAGCTGGTACAGCCCGTAGTCGAAGGACAGCGGCAGCGGGCAGTAGACGACGTCGTCCGGGCGGTAGGTCAGCTGGGACTGGATCGCCCCGACCGCGAACACCACCTGCTGGTGCGTGCTGACCACGGCCTTGGGCAGGGAGGTGGTGCCCGAGGTGTAGATGAGGCAGACCGGGTCCACGGCCAGCGGGCCCGGCGCGGGGGCGGGCGCGTCGGCGCCGGCGGGTGCGTCGGCGCCGGCGGGTGCGTCGGCGAAGGCGGGCGTGCCGGCGAAGGCAGGTACGTCGGCCCGGCCGGGCACGTCCGCGAAGGCAGGTGCGTCCGCGAAGGCGGGTGCGTCGGCGCCGGCAGGTACGTCGGCGCGGCCGGGCGCGCCGGCGAAAGCCGCCGTCCGGATCTCCCCGGGCGTGGCGACCAGGACGCCGCGGGACCGCGCCGCGGCCCGCGCCCCCTCCTCGGCCGCGACCAGCAGCACGGGCCCGCTGTCGTCGAGCACGTGCTCCAGCGGACGCCCGCGGGTCTGCTCGTGCAGCACGGTGAACGCCGCGCCGATCCGCGAGGCCGCGTACACCAGCACCGGGACCACCGGGTCGGACGGCGCGACCAGGACGACCCGGTCACCCCGGGCCACGCCCCGCGCGGTCAGCCACGCCGCCAGCCGGCGACTGCCCTCCGCCACCTGCCGGTGGGTGAGCGAGTCCGCGGCGGTGGACACCGCGGTGCGGTCCGGCCAGGCCAGCGCCGCCGCGTCGATCAGGTCGTGCAGCAGGGTCGTCATTCCGGTCCTCCGGAGGAGCGAGAGACGAGACGGCACAGGTCGTCGAGCCGGTGCAGGTGCTCCGGCACCAGGTCCTCGGCGTCGAACTCGACGCCCAGGGCGGACTCCAGGCGCTCGACGATGTCGACCACCCGGAACGAGGAGAACGAGGGGAAGCTCGGGAACGGCTCGCCGCGCAGCACCTCGACGGGGTCCACGCCCAGCACCCGCGCCACCACGGCCGCGACCTCCCGCCGCAGCCCGTCGAACACGACCCGGTCGGCCGCGAGCAGGTCGGCCAGCCGGGGCAGCACGCCGGGCGGCTCCGCCCGGCCCCGCGCCACCCGGCGGTAGGCCAGGTAGGTCTGCTCGGCCAGCGCCTCCCACCGCCGGACGTGCTCCTCGAACACCGCGGGCTCCTCGTGGCACGCCGCGTGCAGCCGCCGGGACCTGGCCAGCAGCCACGTCTCCAGGGTCAGCCGGCGCAGCGCGGCCACCCGGTCCGGGTGCTCCCGGTAGGCCCGGACGTAGGCGTCCACGACCTCCGGTCCGGCGTGGTCCTGCCGCGGCCGGACCCCGGCGGGCGGGTCCACCGGGTCGAGCCGGAACACCCGCGCCCCGTCCGGGACGGCGGCCGACAGCTCCGCCGCGGACAGCTCCCGGCGGTCCGGTCGCGCCGAGCCCCACTCGGTGTCGTTGTGGTAGGCGTCGTGCACGACGAACCCGGTGGGCCCCGCCTCCACCAGGAAGCTGTGGTCCATGTGCTCGTGCCCGTGGTAGGGCACCCACGGCAGGTGGAAGGCGTCCGCGACCACGTACACCAGGTCGTGGCCCCGCAGCAGGTCCGCCGACGTGGCGGCCCGCCACGTGCCGGCCACGGCCAGGCCGAGCAGGCGGCGCGCGTCGAGCAGGTGCTCGTCGAGGGTCCGCTCCACCGTGGGCAGCCCGTCCGGACCGGGCACGGGCGCGAACCGCAGCCGCGCCCCGAGGGCGAGGTGCCGCCCCGCGCCGTTCGCGCGGTCCGCCAGCAGCGCCAGGTTCGCCTGCACGCAGTCCAGCAGCTCGGCGCGCACGACGACGTCGGTCGGGGCGGTCACGTCCGCGCCCCTTCCACCCGGGGCAGCCCGGCCACCGCCGCCAGCAGCGCCTCCGGCGCCGGCGCCTGGTCGCTCAGCTCGCCGTCGAGCAGCTGCCGGTAGGCGCCCAGGTCCAGGTAGCCGTGGCCGCTGACGCAGACCAGCACGCCGCGCTCGGCCCCGCCGGTCGCCAGCCGCGCCGCGGCGGCCAGCGCGTGCCCGGACTCCGGCGCGGGCAGCACCGCCTCGCGCACGGTGAAGCGGCGGCCCGCCTCCAGCGCCTCGACCTGGTCCACCGCGACGGCGTCGACCTGGCCCGCGTGCCGCATCGCGGAGACGAGCTTGGCCGCGCCGTGGTAGCGCAGGCCCGCCGAGTGCGAGTCCGGGATCGGGTAGGAGCTGCCGATCGTGTACATCGCCTCCAGCGGACCGGTGCCGGTGGCGTCGGTCTGGTCGTAGGCGTACACGCCCCGGGTCAGCTTGGGCGTGGAGCTGGACTCCGCGGCGACGAGCCGGGGCGGCCGGGTGCCGCCGGCGGCGGCCTCGGCGTGGAACGGCAGCGCGATGCCGCCGAAGTTCGACCCGGCCCCGACGCAGCCGACCACCGCGTCCACCTCGGCGTCCAGCTCGGCCAGCTGCGCGATCGACTCGATGCCGATGACCGACTGGTGCAGGATGCTGTAGGTCTCGCCGCTGCCGATGCAGAACGCCGCGCCCTCCTTGCCCGCGGCGTACTCGACCGCCTCGCCGATGGCCAGCGACAGGCTGTTGCCCTGCCCCCGCGTCTCGCGGGAGACCCTGGTCGTGCCGGTCGGGCTGGCCAGCACCTCCGCGCCGAGCATCCGCATCAGCACGCCGCGGTAGGGCTTGCGCTCCAGGCTCGACCCGACCATGAACACCGTGCAGCGCAGGCCGAACAGCGCGCAGGCGGCGGCCAGCGCGGTGCCCCACTGGCCCGCGCCGGTGCCGGTCACCAGCTCCCGCACCCCGGCCCGCTTGTAGTAGTACGCCTGGGCCAGCGCGGTGTTGAGCTTGTGGCTGCCGGAGATGTTGCCGCCCTCGTACTTCACGTAGACGGGCACCCGCGCGCCCACCGCCTCCTCGAAGCCGGTGGCCCGCCACAGCGGGGTCGGCCGGAACTTGCGGTAGGCGTCGAGCACCTCCTCGGGGATCTGCCAGTACTCGCGCGGCTGCACGCTCTGCCGCACCAGCTCCATGGGCAGGTTGACGCCGATGCCGTGGCCGCCGCTCGTCTCCGGGGAGCGGTCCTCGGGCAGTGGGATGGTCAGGTGCGGCAGCACGCTGCGCCAGCTCGTGGTCCACGCGCTCACCGCGCCACCTCCACCGCGTCGAGCACGACGGCCACCAGGTCGTCGACGGTGGTGAAGGTGCGGCCCACGAACAGGTCGTCGGGCAGCGTCACACCCAGCTCGTCCTCGAGCCGCACGAGCATCCCGACGAAGCCGAACGAGTTGACCCGCAGCAGCTCCCCGCTCAACGGCTCGTCGCCGCGGACGGTGCCCGGGTCGATCGACAGCCGCGATTCCGCGACCACCACGCTCTTGACCGTGCGGGTGACGGTCACGCGGTCCAGTGCCCCGACGGACATCAGTGCCCCCTTTCGGCACGCAGCGCACCGCGTGCCTCGACGACCCAGGTGTGGGTGAGCAGCGCGGACACGGTCACCGGACCGCGCACGTGCAACCGGCCGGTGCTGATGGAGATCTCGGAGCCCAACCCGAGGGTCGGGCCGTCGTGCAGCCGAAGCGAGCCGTTCACCACGACCGCGGCGGCGTCCACCCCGCGGGTGAACCGCTCGACCACGTCCCCGTCGGCGCTCACCACGCCCTCGGTGTGCGCCGACCCGTAGCGGCGGACGTGCTCGACCGCGGCGTCCACCCCGGTCACCGGCAGCACGCCGATGGTCGGTTCGAGGAACTCGCGGCCGAGGTCGTGCGGCGCCAGCTCGGCGATCCGCACGCCGCCGCCCGGTCGGGCCCGCAGCCCGCCGCCGAGCTTGAGGGTGACGTCCGCGCCGGTGCGGACCAGCTCCCCGACGAAGTCCTCCGCCACGTGCTCGTCGACGAGCACCAGCTCCAGCGTGTTGCACGCCGAGGGCTCGGCCAGCTTGCTGTCCAGGGCGATCGCGGCGGCCCGCGCGAGGTCCGCGCTGCCGTGCACGTAGAGGTGGTTGACGCCGCCGCCGCTGGCGATGACCGGCACCGAGCCGGCCGAGCGGCAGTGGTCGATCAGCGCGGGGCTGCCGCGCGGGATCAGCACGTCCACCGCGTCCGGCCGGCGCAGCAGCTCGCGCAGCACCGAGCGGTCCGGGTCCTCGACCACCGAGACCAGGCCGGCCGGGAGCCCGGCGGAGACCAGCGCCCCGTGCACCGCGGTGGCCAGGGCGGCGTCGGTGTCGGCCATCTCCTTGCCGCCGCGCAGCAGCACGCTGTTGCCGACGACCACCGGGATCAGCGCGCCCTCGACGGTGACGGTGGGGCGGGCCTCGTAGACCATGAAGACCACGCCCAGCGGCTTGGCCACCCTGCGCAGCTCGCCCCAGTCCCCGATCGGGACCGGTGGGGCGGGCGCGGTCGCCGGGCCCAGTTCGGCGGTCACCGCGTCGATCAGCCGGAGCAGGCCGTCGAGGTGGCCCTCGGTCAGGCGCAACCGCTCGACCAGCACCGGGGAGAGCCCCCGGCGCTCGGCGCGGGCCACGTCCTCCGCGTTGGCCTTGAGCACCAGCGGCCACGAGTCGGTCAGGTGTTCGGCGAGCGCGCCGCAGTAGCGGCGGTAAGCCGGGTCGCCCACCGGCGGGGCCGCGCGCAACGCGGCCCGTGCGGAACTCAGCAACTGCTCGGTCATGGTCTCCTCACCACATGAACTGGCCGCCGTCGACGATCAGCTTCTGGCCGGTCAGGTAGCCGCTGTTCGGGCTCACCAGGAACTCCAGCGCGTCGGCGATGTCGTCGGGGGAACCGAGGCGTCGTCGGGGGATCTCGGCCAGCACGGCGGCCAGCCGGTCGGGGTCGTCGAGCCGGAACCGGGTCCGCAGCTCGTCGGTGTCGGTCATGCCGGGGATCAGGCAGTTCACCCGCACGGTCGGCGCCAGCTCCAGCGCGAGGCACTTGGTGAGCTGGAGCAGGCCGGCCTTGCTGGCGCAGTAGTTCGCCCCGTCGAGCCGGGGCCGGATGCCGGTCGTCGCGCCGATGTTGACCACGTTCCCGGAGCCGGCCGCGACCATGGCCGGCGCCAGCGCCCGGGTCAGCCGGAACGGGCCGGACAGGTTGGTGTCGAGGACGGTGGACCAGTCCTCCTCGGACATCTCCAGGAACGGCCGGTCGACGTTGACGCCGGCGTTGTTCACCAGCACCGAGGGCGTCCCGTGCGCGGCGAGCAGCCGGTGCGCCCAGGAGGTCACCGCCGCCGGGTCGGCGACGTCGACCCGGTCCGCGCCCACCCGGTCGCCGTGCTCGGCCACCAGGCGCTCGGCGGCCGCCTCGTCGCCCTGGTACAGCGCCACGACGCGGTACCCGAGCTTGACCAGGCGGGTGGTCAGGGTGAGGCCGATGCCCCTGGTGCCGCCGCTGACCACGGCGAGCCGGTCAACCATCGAGGAACTCCTTGACGTGCGTGACGAGGGTGGCCAGGTGCTCGGGGGCGAAGACCTCGAAGTGGCCGCAGGCCAGGTGCCGGGTGCGCAGGTCGCGGGCCAGCGAGGGCCAGCGGGTGTCGGTGTTGTCGGGGCAGCGGACCAGCAGCGCGGGCCCGTCGTAGCGGCTGCGCACGCGGTGGCGGCTCATCGCCCCCAGGTGGGCGTCGGTGACGGCGGCGACGCGCTCGCGGGCGTCCTCGGTGGGCGCGAACCCGGCGGAGGCCACCACCTGCTCGCGCAGCCGGTCGTCGCCCGGCTCGGGGTCGGCGGTGCTGTCCACCAGGACCACGGCGGGCCGGGCGCCCCGCTCGGCGAACCGGGCGGCCAGCTCCCAGGCCAGCACGCCGCCCATGGACCAGCCGAGCAGCAGGGCCGGTGGCCGGTCGACGAGGGCCGCGTAGCGCTCGACCATGGTGGGCAGGTCGTCGTCGGGGCGCTCGCCCGGCAGCAGGCCGGCCGCGCGGACCGCGTGCACCGGGCCGCGGGCGGCCAGTTCGGCGGCGAGGCCGAGGTAGGGGCCGACGCCGCCGCCCGCCGGGTGCAGCAGCAGGGTCGGCGCGCCGTCGCCCGCGGCCAGCGGCACCAGCAGGTCCGTCCGGTGCGCGGTGGTCATCGGAGCCCCCGGACCAGCTCCGCCAGCGCGGACACGGTGGGGGCGCGGAAGAAGTCCAGGAAGGGGACGCGCACGCCGTGCTCCTGCTCGACGCGGCCGAGCGCGAGCAGCACGGTGAGCGAGTGCGCGCCGACCTCCAGCAGGGAGCGGTCGAGCGGCGGCGCGGGGTGGTCCAGCAGCTCCGCCCACAGGGCCTGGAGCTCCGCCTCCAGCGGGTCGTCGGGCGTGGTGCGCCCGCCCCGGTCCGGGCCCCGCTCGTCGGCCGCCGCGTCCGCGCGCCGCAGCAGGGCGGCGCGATCGACCTTGCCGTTGCCGGTCAGCGGCACCTCGGCCACGGTGAAGGCGCGCGACGGCACCGTGTACGGGGGCAGCGCGTCGGCCAGCCGCCGCCGCAGTGCCTCCAGGTCCGGGACGTCGCCCTGGACGAACAGCACCAGGTGGCGGTCCGCGCCGTCGCCGCGCGCGACGGCCACCGCCCGGCACACCCCGGGGTGCCGCTGGGCGACGACCTCGACCTCGCCGAGTTCGACGCGGTGGCCGCGGATCTTCACCTGGTGGTCGTCGCGCCCGAGGAAGACCAGCACGCCGTCGGCGTCCCACAGGACCTGGTCGCCGGTGCGGTAGCGGGTCGTGCCGTGCGGGTCGGGGACGAACCGCTCGGCGGTGCGCCCCGGCTCGCCGACGTAGCCCAGGGCCGGGCAGTCCCCGCCCAGCAGCAGCTCGCCCGCCACGCCGCGCGGCGCGAGGTGGCCGGTGCGGTCCACCACCTGGGCGGTGACCCCGGTCAGCGGCACGCCGATCGGCACGTGCGCCGGCCAGTGCGGGTCCTCGGCGGAGAGCCGGTGGGTGGTCACCGCGTGCGTCTCGGTCGGACCGTAGAGGTTGACCAGCCGGACCCCGGGGTGCCGGGCGAAGAACTCCCGCACCACGTCGTCCAGCACCAGCTGCTCACCCGAGACGCACACGTACCGCAGGTGCCCGAACTCCAGCCCCTCGGCGGCCTGGACGAACGGCCGCAGCGCCGCGACCGGCAGGTAGACGTGGGTGACCGCGGCGTCGAGCACCCGGCGCGCCACGGCCGGGAGGTCCCGCCGGTCGGCCGGGTCGCGCGAGACCACCGTGCCGCCCGCGGCCAGCGTCGGCACGATCTCCTGGAAGGACACGTCGAACCCGAGCGGCGCGTACTGGAGGAACCGGGTGCCCTCGTCCATGTCGAGCGCGTCGAGCTGCCACGCGGTCAGGTTGACCAGCGGGCGGTTGTGCATCAGGACGCCCTTGGGGTTCCCGGTCGAGCCCGAGGTGAACATGACGTAGACACCGTCCTCTTCGGACGGTGCGCCGGGGTCGCCGGCGCCGGCCGCGGTGTCGCGCAGCTCCGCCACCGGGAACACCGGCACGCCGGGGTCTCCCCCGCCGACTGCGATGCGGCAGTCGGCCCGGCCCACCACGTAGGCCAGGCGCTCGGCGGGCAGCGCCGGGTCCAGCGGCAGGAAGGTGGCGCGCAGCCGCAGCACGGCCAGCACCGCGACGACGGTGTCCACCAGGGTGGTCGTGGTCAGGCCGACGACCCGGCCGGGGGCGACGCCGCGCCCGCGCAGCCCGGCCGCGACGGCGGCGACCTCGCGGCCCAGCTCGGCGTAGGTGAGGGCGCGGCCCTCCTCCTCGACCGCGACGGCGTCCGGTCGCCGGGCGGCGACCCGGGCCAGCCAGCCGTCGAGGTCCGCGCACGGCGGTTCCCGGCGGAACCCGTCGGTGTGGCGCGCCTCCCGCGCCGAGGCGTCGTCGAACAGCTCGCGCAGCGGGGTCGAGGGGTCGGCGGCGGCCCGGTCGAGGGCGAGCCGCAGGGAGTCCTCGACCGCACCGGCGATCGGCTCGGGCAGCAGGTCGAGGTCGTGCTCCAGCTCCAGCACCCAGCCGTCCGGGGTGGGGGTGACCCCCAGCCACAGGTCGAACTTCGCGGTGCCGGTGCCGTGCTCGCGCACGGCGCGCACGGCCGAGCCGGGCGGGGTGGCGGTCGAGTCCTGCATGGCGAGCATCGCGGAGAACAGCGGGTTGCGGGCGCCGTCGCGGTCCGGGTCGGCGTGCCGGACGACCCGGCCGAACGGCACGGTGACCGCCCGCCGCACCTCGTCGACCTCGCGGTCCACCGCGGTGCGCGCGTGCTCCGCGAACGCCCGGTCCCAGTCCACGTCCACCACCAGCGGCAGGGTGTTGACGAAGAAGCCGCACAGGTCGTGGGAGGCGAGGGTGCGCCGCGCCATCAGCGGGCTGCCGAAGGTGACCCGGTCGGTGCCGCCGTGGCGGGCGAGCACGGCCGACCAGACGGCGGAGAAGAAGGTGAAGGGGGTGACGCCGAGCGCGGTGATCGCGCGGTCCACCGCCGCGGAGCCCGCGGCCGACAGCGGCAGCTCGCGGCGGGCGCCGCGGAAGTCGGTGGTGGTGGGGCGGTGGGGTCGCGGGTACAGCACCACCGGCGCGGTCCCCCGCAGCCGGGCGGCGATCGCCTCGGCCCGCTCCTCGGTGGTGGCCGCGGCGGCGGCCCTGACCTGGGCGTCGAGTTCCCGCCGCAGCGCCCGCTCGCGCACCGGGCGCACCGCCGCCACGTCCAGGGTCCCGGCCAGGGCCGCGTCGAGGTCGCGGACCAGCGGTTGCAGCGAGTACCCGTCGAAGACGGTGTGGTGCACGGAGAGCAGCAGCGTCGACGCGTCGCCCGAGGTGGAGCTCAGGTGCACGGCGCGCAGCAGCGGGGCCTCGCCCGGGTCGAAGCCCTCGGCGGCCAGCTCCGCCAGCGCGCGGCCGGTGCGCGCCCCGAAGTCCCGGTCGACCGGCACGTGCCGCAGCGGGACCTCCCGCTCGGTGAACGGCTCCCGCAACCAGGCGGCGGGTTCGGGCAGCTCGCGGAACGCCAGGCGCAGCGCCGGTTGCGCGTTGAGCACGGCGGTGAGCGCCGCGCGCACCTCGGCGGCCGACCGGTCCGGGTCGAGCCGCAGCTCGACCAGCACGGTGTAGAGGTTCCCGACGGGGACCGAGCGGTGCACCACCAGCAGGCCGAGCTGCGACTCGGTCACCGGGGCGGCGCTGATGACGGCCGTCACCGGGCCACCTGCCCGGCGACCCAGGCCCGGAACCGGCCCAGCGTCTTGAGGTCGGCCAGCTCCGCGAGGTCGATCTCCCGGTCGGGATCGGGCACGAGTTCGGCCACGACGCGCAGCGTCGTCAGCGAGTCGAGCCCGATCTCGGCCAGGGTCGAGGCGTCGGTGAAAGGCACGCGGACGAACCGCCGGATCGTGGCGTCAATGTCTTCGGCGAAAATCTGCACGGCAGGCTCCATCGACCAAACTCCCAGGTGGGTCCGGGAACACCGGAGGCGATGAATCCAGGATGCGCGCCCTCGGACGGGATTTTCAACCGAGGATCGGGGCTTCCATAGAACCGGCCGATGGTCGAATAGGAGCAGTTGGAATAATTTCCGGTAATGCTTTTCCGAGCCGTTCGGGCTCGCGGGTCAGGCGTCGGTCCGGGTGTAGATGCGGTTCAGCACGGCGGGGGTGAACGTGCGCAGGAACGGCACGATCAGCGCGAGGGTGGCCAGGGCGAACACCGCGAAGGCGACCCGGAAGCCGAACCACTCGGCCAGCACGCCGACGAGGGCCGCGCCGACCGGCATCGCGCCCCAGCTGAACAGCCGCAGGGCGGCGCTGAAGCGGCCCATCATCTCCGGCTCCACCAGCAGCTGGGTGATCGTGCGCGAGTTCACCGTCCACAGCGTGCCGCCCAGGCCGCCGAAGAACGCGGCGGCGCCGACGGCCACGGCGTTGGTGGTCAGCACCGGGACGGCGACCATGGCCAGCGTGCCGACGAGGTCGACGAACATGACCGTGCGGCGGCCGAGCAGGCGGTTGAGCGGGCGGACGGTCAGCGCGCCGACCAGGCCGCCGACGCCGAGCGCGCTGAGCACGAAGCCGTAGCCGCGCGGGTCGAGGCCCATGGTGGTCGTGGCGATCAGCGGCATCAGCGCCAGCCACGCGCCCCAGCACGCGCACAGCACGGTGAGCACCAGGGCCATCAGCCGCAGGACCTGGCTGCGCCACAGCACCTTCAGCCCCTCGGCGATGTCGCCGTGGACCGAGGTCGCCCCCCGGTCCCCGGTCCGCGCCACGCGGAACCTGCCCACCAGGAACACCAGCACGCCGATGCCGATGACGTAGGCCGCCGCGGTGGCGCCCAGGGCCACCGACGCGCCGGCCGCCACCAGCAGGCCGCCCACGAAGGGCCCGCAGAACTCGTTGCAGACGGTTTCCGCGCCCGCCACCCACGTGTTGGCGCGCTCGCGGCCGGCGGGGGCGACCGCGTCGGGCACGAGCGCGCCCGCCGACGTCAGCGCGATGACCTCCGCGACGCCCAGGGTCAGGCCGCCCGCGTACAGCAGGGGCAGGCTGGTGGTGCCCGCGGCCGCCGCGGTGAGCAGCCAGCCGACCACCACCAGGCGCATCCCGTTGGCGACCCACAGCAGGCGGCGGCGGTCGACCCGGTCGACCAGCACGCCGACGTGCAGGGCCACCAGCAGCCAGGGCAGCGTCAGGGTCAGCCCGACCGCCGAGATCTGGAGCGGGGAGCTGGTCAGGGCGGTCGCCATCAGCGGCAGGACCACCTTGGTCACGCCGTCGGCGAGGTTGGTCACGGCGGTGAAGGCCACCAGCACCCCGGTGTTGCGGGTGCTGGTCCGGTCGATGCCCGCCGGCACGGCAGTGGTCGTCATGGCTACCCCTAACCACCTATGGCGTTAGCCGGTCAGTTCCTGCTCCAGCGGCTACCCTAGAGGAGTCCGGGATAACCATCAACCGCGTTAGCTGGTGGGAAACATGATCGAACCCTCCCCCGAAGCGGAGTTGACCAGGGCTTTCACCAACACCGTCGACCTGGAGGACGAGACCGACGAACTCGCCGCGAGCGACTCGGCCGCCGCCTGGCTGCGGGCCCGGGGGCTGGTGGACGAGCCGGTGCCGCTGACCGCCGAGGACCACCGCCGGCTGCTCGACCTGCGCGCCGGCGTCCGGTCCGCGCTCGGGCAGGTCCAACCGGGCGGGCTGGCGGCGGGCGAGGCCGTGCTCTCGGGCCTGCCGGTGCTCGTCAGCCTCTCCGCCGGCGGGCTGGTGCCCGCGCCGGGGCTGACCGACGTCGACCGGGCCCTGGCGCGCCTGGCCATCGCCTGGTCCGCGCTCGTGACCACCGGCGAGGCGCAGCGGCTGAAGCGGTGCGCGGACGACGTGTGCGGCTGGGTCTTCTGGGACGTGTCGCGCAACCACAGCAGGCGCTGGTGCAAGATGCGCGTCTGCGGGAACCGCGCGAAGTCCCGGCGCTACTCGGCGCGGCAGCGGGAGTTGCGCCTCCGGGAGGAGACCGCCTGACCGGCGACCCGGGTCACGCGGAGTCGACCAGGATCGGCGCCACGCCGCTGCGCGCCCACGCGGCCAGGCCCTGCCGGTCCACCAGGGTGATGCCGACCTGCGCCGCGACGGACCGGGCCGGCCCGGTGAACGTCGAGGTGGTGACGATCAGCGGGTGGTCGGCGCGGTGGTAGTACCGCGCGGTGCCGGAGAACCGCTGCACGGCCTCGCTGCCCACCTTGTTCGTCGGGCTGTAGCGCTTGCACTGCACCACGACCCGGCCGCCGTCCGGCGCGATCGCCACCACGTCCGCGCCCGCGTCGCCCGACCCGCCGACGACCTCCACGTCCACGCACCCCGACCGGCGCAGCAGCCGGGCGGTCCACTGCTCGAAGTCCGCGCCGCTCATGCCGTCGGTGGACTCGACGGCGCGGTCCAGTTCGGCCTGGAGCACCGACTCGGCCCGGCGCCGGCGCAGCCGCAGCACCAGGACCGCCACCCCGACGGTCAGCCCCGCGCCCGCGATTCCCGCGGACAGCACCGGGTACGCCTGGACGAACCACCACAGCAGCAGCACCGCGACCCCGACCGCGATGGGCACCAGCGGCACCCGGTCCCCGCGCCGCTTGGCCTTCGGCTTCGCGCGCGTGCGCCGTTTCGCCCCCATCCACTCCCCCTCGTCCCGTCCAGCGTGCGGGGGCGCCGGCGGGCGGCGACAGGTCCCGTCGGGTGAAAGTCGCCGGGGCACCGGGGCGCGGGGACCGCAATCGTGCGTTGCGGCCGGCCGCGGGCGCGGGGTGTGGTGGCGGTTGTCCGGCCGCGGGGCCGGCACGGCGATCGGAGGGGGTGCGATGGTGGAGCCAGGCGCGGCCGGCCGGGTGAGCCAGTCCGGTGCGGCCTCCGGTGGGGCGAACCTCTTCCAGGCCGGCGGGGACATCACGGTCCACGGTGACGTGATGGGCGGGGTGCCCGCGGTGGAGTCGGTGTCCCCGCCGCCGTCGGTGGGGCGGGTCCCGGTCGCACCGGAGCTGTTCGTGGGCCGCGGCGAGGAGTTGGCGCGCCTGGGCGGGGTCGTCGCCGGCGGGGGCCGGGCGGCGGTGGTGGCGGTGCACGGTCTGGGCGGGGTCGGGAAGAGCACCCTGGTCGCGCGGTTCGCCGCGGTGCACGCCGAGGCGTTCGAACTGATCTGGTGGGTGACGGCGGACTCGCCGGCCGCGCTGGACGCCGGGCTGGCGGAGCTGGCCGAGGCCGTGGCCCCGAAGGCGGCGAAGCTGCCGCCGGAGGAACGGACGCGGCTGGGCGTCCGCTGGCTGGCCACCCACGACGGGTGGCTGCTGGTCCTGGACAACCTCACCGCCCCGGCGGACGTCGCCGGGCTGCTGGAGCGGGTGCGGACCGGCACCGTGCTGATCACGTCCCGCCGAGGTGGTGGTTGGCGCGGGGTGGGCACGGTGGTGCTGGACGTGCTCCTGCCCGCCGAGGCGGTGGCGCTGATGACCGGGCTCGTGCGCGCGGAGTGGCCCGACGCCGACCTCCGGGGCGCGGACGCGTTGTGCGCGGAGCTGGGCTGGTTACCGCTGGCGGTGGAGCAGGCCGCCTCCTACCTCGCCCAGGCGCGCATCCCCCCGACCGGGTACCGGGACCTGCTCGCCCGGTACCCGGCGCGGATGTTCGCCGCGACGGCCGAGGGCGGGGACGCCCAGCGCACCGCGGCCCGGATCTGGCGCGTCACCCTCGACCGGCTGGCCGACACGCCCCTGGCCGGCCGGGTGCTGCGGGTGCTGGCCTGGTGGGCGCCCGACGCCGTGCCGCGAACGCTGCTCGACGGGACGGCCGACGAGCCCGACCTGGTGGAGGCGCTCGGCAGGCTGGCCGCCCACAGCATGATCACCCTCACCGGTACCACCATCGGGGTGCACCGACTGGTCCAGGCCATCACGCGCACCCCCGACCCCCACGACCCGCACCGCCGGGCCCGCGACCTCGACGCGGCCCGCGCCACCGCCACCACCGCGCTGCTCACCGGGCTCCTCGAGCGCGATCCCGGCCACCCCTCCGGCTGGCCCCATTACCGCCTGGTCCTGCCCCACGCCCAAGCCCTGCTCGGTCACAGCGCCACCGCCACGGACACCGGCGAGACCTGCGACCTCCTCACCCACCTCGGCCGCTACCTGGTCGGCCAAGGCGATTCGGCCACCGCCCTCGCCTACTTCACCCGAGCCCTGCACGGCCGCGAGCGCATCCTCGGGCACACCCACCGGAGCACGCTGGCCAGCCGCAACGACCGCGCCTACGCCTACTGGTCCGTGGGTGACCTCCGACGTGCGATCCCGCTGCGCGAATCCACCGTCGCCGATTACGAACGCGCCCTGGGCCCCGACCACCCCGACACGCTGACCGCCCGCAACAACCTCGCCTACGTCTACCGGTTCGCCGGCGACCTCCAACGGGCGATCCCGCTGCACGAGGCGTGCCTGGCCGACCGCGAACGCGTCCTCGGACCCGACCACCCCCACACGCTGACCACGCAGGACACCCTTGCCGCCGCCTACCTGGCCGCCGGTCACCCCTGGCGCGCGATCCCGCTGTACGAGAAGACCCTGGCCGACCGCGAACGGGTCCTCGGCCCCGACCACCCCGACACGCTGCTGTCCCGCAACGACCTCGCCACCGCCTACTCGATCGCGGGTTCCCCCCGGCGCGCGATCCCGCTGCACGAGGCGACCCTGGCCGACCGCGAACGCGTCCTCGGACCCGACCACCCCGACACGCTGATCACCCGCAACAACCTCGCCACCGCCTACCGGGCGGTGGGCGACCTCCAGCGGGCGATCCGCCTGCACGAGGCGTGCCTGGCCGACCGCGAACGCGTCCTCGGACCCGACCACCCGGACACCCTCACCTCCCGCAACAACACCGCTTTCACCCACTGGTGCGCGGGCGACCTCCGACGCGCGATCGCGCTGTACGAAGCCACCGTCGCCGATTGCGAACGCGTCCTCGGACCCGACCACCCCGACACGACGCTCTACCGCGAGAACCTCGCCGGCACCGCCGCTCGAACAGCCCCGACGCGGCCGCCCCCACATCCCCGTCCCCCGACGACGCGCCCCGACCGCAGCGGCTGGTCCGGCGCCGACCACCCGGGCAGGTCCACGCACGCGCGTACCTTTGGGAACGTGAGCACCGCACCGCCCCCGACCACCACCCTGGGCAACGACTTCGCCCGCGCGCTCCCCGAGCTGGCCCTCCCCTGGCGCGCCGACGAGTTCCCCGCGCCGGACCTGCTCGTGCTCAACGAGCCCCTGGCCGCGGAGCTGGGCCTGGACCCCACCTGGCTGCGCGGTCCCGAAGGGGTGCGCCTGCTCGTCGGCAACCACGTCCCCGAGGGGGCCACCCCGGTGGCGCAGGCATACGCCGGGCACCAGTTCGGGCACTACTCCCCGCGCCTGGGCGACGGCCGGGCGCTGCTGCTCGGTGAGCTCACCCACGCCGACGGCCACCCGCGCGACCTGCACCTGAAGGGCTCCGGGCGCACGCCGTTCTCCCGAGGCGGCGACGGCCTGGCCGCGGTCGGGCCGATGTTGCGCGAGTACGTGATCAGCGAGGCGATGCACGCCCTGGGCATCCCCACGACCCGCTCCCTGGCCGTGGTGGCGACCGGTCGTCCGGTGCGCCGCGAGACCGCGTTGCCGGGGGCCGTGCTCGCGCGGGTCGCGCGGAGCCACCTGCGCGTCGGCAGCTTCCAGTACGCCCGCGCCACCGACGACGTCGACCTGCTGCGCCGGCTGGCCGACCACGCGATCGCCCGGCACCACCCCGGGGCGGCGGAGGCGGACAACCCGTACCTCGCGCTGTTCGAGGCGGTGGTGGCCGCCCAGGCGTCGCTGGTGGCGCGGTGGATGCTCGTCGGCTTCATCCACGGGGTGATGAACACCGACAACATGACGATCTCGGGCGAGACCATCGACTACGGGCCCTGCGCGTTCCTGGAGGCGTACGACCCGGCCACCGTCTACAGCTCCATCGACGAGGGCGGGCGCTATGCCTACGGCAACCAGCCGCTGGTGGCCGAGTGGAACCTCGCCCGCCTGGCCGAGGCCCTCCTGCCCCTGCTCGCCGACGACCAGGAGCGGGCGGTCGCGGTGGCGGTCGAGGCGCTCGGCGCGTTCCGGCCCCGGTACGACGCCGCGTGGTCGGCGGGGATGCGGGCCAAGCTGGGTCTGTCCGCAACCCCGGCGGACACGGCGGACGCGGTGGTCGCGCCGCTGGTCGACGACCTGCTGACGCTGATGCGGGACAACCACGTCGACCACACGTCGTGCCACCGCCGGCTGGGCGCGGCGGCCCGGGGCGACACCGAGCCGGCGCGCGAGCTGTTCCTCGACCTGGCCGGGATCGACGCGTGGATCGCCCGCTGGCGGGCCCTGGGCCCGGACGGCGACGCCATGGACCGGGTGAACCCCGTGCACATCCCCCGCAACCACCTGGTCGAGGAGGCGCTGACCGCCGCGACCGGGGGTGACCGGGCCCCGCTGGAACGCCTCCTGGACGCGGTGACCTCCCCCTACGACGAGCGCCCCGGCTTCGAGCGCTACGCCGAGCCCGCCCCGGCCGACTTCGGCGCCGACTACCGGACGTTCTGCGGGACCTGAGCCGGCGGTCAGGCGTCGGGCGGTTCGGCCGCGCACGAGCGACAACCCGGCGGGTAGCCCGGTGGGGTACTGGTCCGGTCGGCGGAGAGCTGGGACGATGGCGGTGTGCGATCCGATCCCGTCACTCCGTGCGGGCCCCTGACCGCGAGCCGTCGTCGAGGCGTGCAGCTGGTCACCGGGGTGGCCGTCGGTGGTGGCCTGGGCGCCGTCGCCGCCCCGTGGTGGGCGTGGGCCGTCGTGCTCCCGGGGCTGTGGCTGCTGGCCGCCGCGATGCGCCGGATGACCCCCTCCTACCTGGTCACCAGGTGCAGCGGCTAGCGGTGCGCCTCGGCGGGTCGGTCCGTCGTGGGAACGACACCGACCAGGGCGTGTCCTGGGGGTCTTTCTCATGATCGTGTGCAGATGATGAGGCGTGGTAGGACGTGGTAGGACGTGGGATGAGGCGTGGGCGGGGATCGTGTCGATTCCACCCCGATCTCCACAGGCTCCGCGACGTCGTCCAGCGGTGCTTCAACGAACTCGAGCAGTTCCGCGGCCTGGCCGGCAGGTTCGCGAAACGAGCCGCCCACCACCGAGCCGGGATCATCCCGGCCCGCATCGTCCTCCACCTCAGATGAAGATCCACAGGACACGCCCCAGCCGACCTGCTGTCCGGTTTCGGGACTGACGTTCCGGCACCGGCAAACCTGGTCATTCCCGTTTTCCGGAACAGTGGGTAGCGTCGTGGTCACACAGCGGTCACTCCTGGAGGAGCGGAATGCGACGCGACGACCACACCAGCGGCGATGGCACCGATCCGACAGCACGGACGGGCCGCGGCATCAGCCGTGCGACGTTCCTCAAGGGGGCCGCCGGCGCACTGCTCGGCGCCGGCGGCGGGCTCGGCGCCGCGACGGCCGGCGCAGCCGACACACCGCGTGCCGGTTACCTCAAGGACCTCACGGGCAACGAGACGGCCCGGTTCGGCTTCCGGGGCACCGACCTCGGGTTCACGGCACGGACCAACCACGGTTACTGCATCTCGATCTTCGGCGACACCTTCGACCAGCCGGTGCCGGTCAACGTCACCGGGTGGCGTTCGCCCGTCGGGCTGCGCCAGTCGAACACCGACCTGCAGAACGGTATCCGCTGGGACAACGCCATCGGTGGCTCACGGGCCAAGGAGTTGATCCTCTATCGGCACAACGATCCCGACTACGCCAGGAACACGCCGGGGCAGGTCGTCACCGAGATCCCCAACGACCTGATCCACCTGCCCGACGGCCGCTACATCATGACCACGTTCGGTGTGCGGGACTGGGCGATCCCCGAGCAGGGCGGCATCCCGAGTGCCGGTGGCAGTTGGCGCACCTGGTACTCCCGGCTGTGGACGTCCACCGACACCAACGCGGAGAACTGGACCACCACGTGGAACCTGGAGACCAACCGGGAGAACATGGACTACTGGAACAGCGGCGACATGAGCCTGTTCCAGAACAACACCATGATCATGTGGCCGGGTGAGAACTTCGTCTACGTCTACGGGACCAACGAGGGCCGCTGGAACGGCGGTGGCATCCACCTCATGCGGGTGCCGTGGGACAAGATGTGGAACTACAGCCAGTACCGCTTCTGGGGCGTCGACGGCTCCGGTCGCTGGGACTGGCGCCAGTACGGGCCGATCACGCCGATCATCAACGCACCGAGTCGCAACGAAGCCATCGGCGAGTTGTCGGCACAGGTCATCGAGGGGCGGGTCGTGTTGTCGTTCCTCAACGGCGGCCGCGGCGCGGTCACCCAGACGGCGACGTACCCGACAGGCCTGTGGACCGCCCCGAAGACCCAGGTGACCTACGCGCAGGCCCAGAACATCTACGCGCCGATCGTGCATCCGTACTCGACGTTGGCGAACTCCCACATCCTGTTGTCGCAATGGGTCGGGTCGGAGTACTACGGCGTCCGCCAGTGGACCGGCAACATGTACGGCACCGTCGCGGCGCGTGGCTCGGTCGGTGCCACGCTGGCGGTGACGAAGGACGAGCCCGCCCTTCCCGGGCACGTCGGGCCGGTGTCGCCGCAGTGGCAGAAGCTGCCGCTGGCCGAGCAGATCGCGGTACTCGGTGACAATACCGACAACCGCGTGAGCAGAGCCGACATCGCGGCGGTGACCAGGTCTGCGGCGAGCGCCAACACCGGGGTGTCGGCGGCACGCCACCGAGCGGGGGCGATGGCGCCGACCGGCTAGGGCGTGTCCTGTGGATCTTCATCTGAGGTGGAGGACGATGCGGGCCGGGATGATCCCGGCTCGGTGGTGGGCGGCTCGTTTCGCGAACCTGCCGGCCAGGCCGCGGAACTGCTCGAGTTCAGGGAACTGCTCGAGTTTGTCGAAGCACCGCTCGACGACGTCGCGGAGCTCGTGGAGATCGGGGTGGAATCGACACCGACCACGAACGCGACATTCTCCCCCAACGTCCCCGGGGAGTCGTCCTCGACGATCACGTGCTCCGGGATCCGGTCCCCCGTCCCGTCCGCGGTCCACAACCGCAACCGTTCATACGCGGTCTTCCACGGCCCATACCGCCCAGGCACACCACGCCACGCCGCACCGGCGCGCCCCTTCCACACAACCGCGTCGATCTAGTCGCCCACGACCTCCTCGTACACCGCCCGCGCCTCGACCCCGGGCCTGATGCCCAGGTCCGAGTCGAGCACGTGCCACAGCCGGCGGTACACGCCGATCGCGCCCGTGCGGTCGCCCAGGTGCGCCAGCACGCGCATCAGCAGCACCTGCGAGGACTCGCGGGCGGGGTGGGCGGACGCCTGGGGCGCCAGCAGGTCGACCGCCTCGGCCCACGCGCCCAGCTCGGTCTTCGCGGTCGCCAGGTGCTCGACGGCGGCGAGCCTGCGCTCCCGCCACAGCGCGGTCACCGTCGTGGCGGGGCCCGAGGGCACGAGCCCGACCAGGCCGTCGACCGGCCAGCCCGCCAGCGCGGGGGTCAGCGCGGCCACCGTGGTCGGCAGGTCGCCCTGCCGCAGCGCCGTCGCGCCGCGCCGGGCGAGGCCGTCCACCCACAGCGCGTCCACGGCCTCCGGGCGCACGTCGAGCCGGTAGCCGTGGCCGACGTGGACGAGCAGGCGGGCGAAGCCGGTGTTCGCGGTGTCCAGGCAGCGGCGCAGGCGGGACACGTACAGCTGGAGGTTCTTGACCGCGCTGCGCGGTGGTTCCCGCTCCCACAGGTAGTCCAGCAGGCGTTCGGTCGACACGGCCGTGCCGGCGTCCAGCGCGAGCGCCACCAGCAGCGTGCGCGTCTTCACGCCACCGGGCACCACGCCGCCCGCGGTCGGTCCGCTCACCGAGGAGCCGCCCAGCAGCCGGACGTCCACCTCCCGCTGCACGCGCACCGTCGACCGAACCGACATCCCAGCGCTCCCCACCTCAGCCCGACCCGTCACCGCACACGGTATGTCGGACCCGGAGGTGCGCGGCGCCACACCGAACGGAGTGCGTTACCTCGCCCGGAAACGCATACCGGACGTATACCGGCAGGTGGAATCGTCCGGCCCGTCGCCCGTGTCCCGAGGAGGTGCCCGTTGACCCCGAACGAACCCGATTCGGAGAACCGCACCGCCGCGAGCGGGGCGGGCCGGTCACCGGGACGGCTCCGGGGCGGGTGATCGCACCACCCGACAGGGCGGGCGGTCCCGGGTCGGCACGTCGCCCGGCCGCGTCGCCGAAGCACTCCCGAAAGGACGCAACCCGTGGACCTGACCTTCGACGATTCCGAACTCGACCTGGGTGACCTGGCCGTCACCGCGATGCGCGACGCCGTCGCGCTGCCCGAGACCGGCGCCTCGGCGGCGGCGTGCTCGTGCAGCAGCACCTCGTGCTGCTGCTGCCAGCAGGTGCCGCAGCTGCCGAGCTGACCGGGCAGCCGAGCGGATCCGAGCCGGGGGCGCCCGTTCGCGGGCGCTCCCGGCCCACACCGGGGGGAGCACCGGATGACCGGGAGCGCGACGGGCCGGACCACGACCGAACTCGCGCCGTACGCGCTGGTCCGGGTGACGGCGCTGCCGCACCGACGACCGGGTACCACGGACTTCCGGACCGGGCTGGGCCAGGTCGTGGCGGCCGAGGCCCGGGTGGCGGCGCTGGCGCCGGACCTGGCCGACGCCCTGCACGACAGCGCCGCCGGCCACCCGGCCGAGTTCCACCGGCGGGTGGTGCTGCCGCTGCGCCGCGACGTGCACAACGGCCGCGTGCCCGGACCCCGGGTCGTGGCGGAGCTGGGCGACCTGCCGCAACGGGTGCCGCTGCTGGCGTACTGGCTGGCGGCCCACGCCGACCTGGTGCGGGCGGTGGACGAGGCGGTGACCGCGTGGCCGCGCGAGCTGGCCGCGTCCCGGGCGTGGCTCGCGGAGGTGTGCGCGGCCGACGCGCTGCGGCGGGCGAGCGCGCTGACCGGCCCGGACCTGTTGCACGGCCTGGACCGCACCGCGCGGGGCCGCGGCGAGCCCGACCGCCGGGCGCGCAAGGTCGAGCCCGCGGTGCTGCGGTACGCGTTGCGCGCGACCGCCAAGACCAGCCCGCTGTCCTGGTACACGCACGTCGGTTGGGGCGTGTGGGGCGAGGGTCCGTGGCCCGCCGCGCCGCCGGTGTCGCACCCGGCCGCGCACCGCCTGCTGGTGACCAGGGTGGTGGACGCCCTCGGTCCCGGGCTGCCGCACCGGTTGGCGCCGGCGCTGCGGGAACACGACGGGCGGCTGCTGTTCCGCCGGGACTCGCCGGTGGAGGGCGTCGGCCGCGCCGTGGTGGTGCGCGAGGAGGAGGTGGACCTCGCCGCGTCCGGGCCGCTGCGGTTCGTGGTCGCGACCGTGCGGGAGGCCGGGTCCGACGGGGTGTCGCCGGCCCGGGTCGCCGGGGCGTTGGCGGCGCGGCTGGCGGGTGAGGACGCGGAACGCTCGGCGCGCGGGTTCGTGGCGAAGACCCGGGACCTGGGGCTGCTGGTGCCGGTGTCCCCCGTCCACCCGCAGGACCCGGACGCGCTGGGCTCGCTGGCCGCGTGGCTCGCCGCGCGGGCCGAGGAGGCAGGTGAGGCCGATGAACGGGCCGACACCGTTGAGCGGGCCGACACCGGCCGGCAAGCCGACGAGCCGGCGGGCAGCCACTTCGCCGACACCGCCCGCCGCCTGACCTCCCTCGCCGCCACCACCGCCGCGTTCGCCACCGCCGACCCGCAGACCCGCACGGCCGTGCTCACGGACCTGACCGAGGGCTGGCGCGAACTCGGGGAGCGGATCGGCGCGGACCTGACCGGGGTCACCCCCGTGGTCGAGGACGTGGTGCTGCCCGAGCCGGTGCCCGTCCCTCCCGGCGCCGTACCCGCGCTGGCCCGCCTCACCCCGCTCCTGGCGGCGTTCGACCAGCACGTGCTGCTGCGCCGGCTGATCCGGACCAGGTTCGTCGAGCGGTTCGGCGAGGGCGGGGTCGCGAGCCTGGCCGACTGCTCCGGGCCGCTGGTCCTGGCGTGGCAGGACTCGACGAGCACCGGGGCGGCCGAGGCCGTGGGCGATCCCGGGGTCCGCGCGGTCCTCGGCATCCGCGAGAAGCTGGCCGGGCAGGTCCACGACGGCGTCGTCACCGACGAGGTGCTGGCGACCGCCGCCGACCTGCTGCCCGCGTGGGCCACCGGCCGCGCCGGCTCGTACGGCTTCTTCGCCCAGCCGACCCCGGACGGGCGGCTCGTGGTCAACCGGGTCTACGCCGGGTTCGGCAAGTTCACCAGCCGCTTCCTCGACCTGCTGCCCGGCGCGCGCGACGCGGTCACCCGCCAGGTGCGGCGCTACACCGACCACCCGGTGCAGTTCCGCCCGGTGCAGGGCTTCAACGCCAACCTCCACCCGCTGCTCGGGGCCCGCGAGGTCGGCGAGGACGCCCGCTGGGCCGACCTGCCCGCCGACGAGCTGGACGTGCGGCACGACCCGGTCGCCGACGAAGTGCGGGTGACGCACCGCGGCGTCCCGCTCGACGTGCTGTACCTGGGTTTCCTGATCGCGCCGGCGCTGCCGGACCGGCAGGCGCCGCTGTACTCGGACCTGGCCTGCGGCTGGGTGGACCTGGACGCGCTGCGGCCCGTCCGGACGCACCGCGGGGTGACCGCGCGGGGCCGCCTGACCTTCGGCGAGGTCGTGCTGGCGCGCCGGTCGTGGGACTTCCCCGCGCCGCCCGCGATCGGCGCGGAGGAGCGGGCCGCGCTGGACGTGGCCCGGTTGCGCGCCCGGCACGGGCTGCCGGAGCACGTCTTCGTCGGACCGGACCCGGGACCGGTGTCGGCCGACGCCTACCGGCGGGCGCTGACGGCGGGCAAGCCGCAGTACGCCGACCTGGGCGACCCGCTGCACCTGCGCTGCCTGCCCCGGCTGCTGGCCCGGTTCCCCGACGGCGTGCGGCTGACCGAGGCGCTGCCCGTGCCCGGCACCGGGTCGCCGGACGGCCGGGTGGTCGAGCTGATCGCGGAAACCTACTGGAGGGCCTCGTGATCGACGTCGTCTGCTACTACCACGACCCGGTGAAGGCACCCCTGCTCCGCGAGGCCGTGCTGCCCGCGCTCGCGGCGGCGCGGGAGCGCGGCGCGGTGGGGCACGTGGAGCGGCACTGGCTGCACGGGCCGCACGTGCGGGTGCGGCTCGACGGCCCGGACGAGACCGCCGCGCTCGTCGCGGACCGGCTGCGCGCGCACCTCGCCGACCATCCGTCCACTGTGGACTTCGGTCGGGCCGGGCTGCTCGCCCAGGCCGAGCGCAACGGGATCGCGGAGCTCGTGCCGCCGCCCTACGAGCCGATCCACCCGGACAACACCGTGGTCGTCGAGCCGACCGATTTCACCGCCGTCCGGCAGCTGCTGGGTTCCGACCCGCTGGTGGACCTGCGCACCCGGTGCCTGCGGCTCGGCGTGCCCGCGGTGCGCGACGCCGTGGCCGTGACGGGCACCAGCCAGACCCGCGTGCGGCTGGCGCTGATCGCGATGGCGGCCCACGCGAGCCGGTTCCCGGCGGGCCTGGCCAACGGCTACCACTCGTTCCTGTCGCACCTGGAGGACTTCCTGCTGCACAGCGACCCGGACGGCGTGCTGCGCGACCGGTTCGACCGGGTGTGGGAGCGCAACGCCGACCAGGTGGTGGGCACCGTGCGCGGTGTCGCCGACGGCTCGGTGAGCACGCCGTGGGTGGCGTGGACCGAGGGGTCCCGCGCGCTGGTGGAGGAGGTGTTCGACCGGGGCGGGCTGCCCACGGCCTACCCGGAGCAGCTCGGTGAGCGCGCCCTGGAGCTGGGCGCGCGGGAGGCGGTCCGGCGCTGGCACCGCGACCACCAGGACCGGGTCAGCGACTACCACCTCAGGTTGCGGGAGGTCGACTTCGACCACCCGGACTACCGGCGGCCCGTCACCGTCTACCGCTTCGGCACCAACATGCTCTACCAGCTGCTGGCCGTGTGCGACGTGACCCCCGTCGAGCGCTACCTGGCCGCGAGCCTGGTGGTGCGGGCGGTCCAGCGGATCACCGGGCTGGGCTGGTCCGAGCACGTCGCGCGGATGGTGAAGGTGGACCGGTGAGCGGGGTGCTGCTGCGCCTGCGCCCGATCGCGCACGCGACGCCCACGGCGACCGGGTTGCACGTGCGGGGGTGGCGGTCGAGCTTCACCGTCGACGGCGGGCGGGGGCTGTGGACGATCTGGGAGCGCCTGGCCGGTCCGCTGGCCGAGGGGGTGCCGCCGGAGCAGCTGGCCGTGCCGGAGAACGCGTCGCCGGCGGTGGCGCGGGCGCTGGAGCTGATCATCGGCCAGCTCCGCGAGCACGACCTGCTGGTGGAGGTGCCCGCCGGGTGGGGCGACGGCGGCGCGGGTGACGGTGGCACGTCCCACCGGGATCTCGGCGCACCGCCACCGGACATCGCGAGCTGGCTGGAGTCGGTGGCCGCGTCGCCGCTGGAGGCGTGGCGGCGGCTGCGCTCCACGACCGCCGTGGTCACCGGTGAGGGCGCGCCGGCCGCCGCCGCCCACCGCGCCCTCACCGCCGCCGGCCTCGACGTCGCCCCCGTCCGCCCCGGCGCGGGCCTGCTCCTGATCGCCGGCCCGCACGCGGTCGCCGCCGGGTGCGCCGCCGACGTCGGTTTCGCGGTCGCGCCGGGCCCCGTCGCCGACGTGGTGGCCGACGCGGCGGCGGTGGCCGACCGGCTGGCGGGCGCCCCCGGGACACCGCCGGAGGTGCTGGCCGCGCTGGTCGGGTCGGCCGCCGCGCACCGGCTGGTCTGCGCGCTGGGCGGCCTGCCCGACCCGGCGACCGAGGTGGTCGACATGTGGAGCGACGTCCCCCCGACCGGGCCACCGCACCAGGCGGTCCTGGTCACCCGCGTGGACCCGCTGCGCGCCGAGTACCACCCGTGGCTGTCGACGGTCCGCCCGCAGGAGCCCAACGGCACCCTGCTGGAGGTCCTGGGCGACCGGGAACTGGGCCCGGTGCCCACCCCGCTGCCCGGCGACCTGCCCCAGCTGCCGGTCAAGCTGGCCGCGTCCGGGAACGCGGTCGGCTTCGGCACGACCGAGCACGCCGCGCGGCTCGACGCCCTGCTGCGCGCCGCCCGGGAACTCGCGCCGGCGGGCGCGGTGCTCGGCGCGGACCGGGCGCACGCCCTGGGCCTGGCCCTGCGCACCGCCGCCCGGCACCTGCCCGGCACCCCGGTCGCCGAGGACGAGTGGTCCGCCGACCCGACCGCCCGCCGCTGGTGGAAGGCCGTGGTGCTCCGGTTCGCACTGCCCGCCGAGGTGGAGGTGACCAGGTTGGGTCCGGGCGTGGTCCGGGCGGTGGTGCGGGCCGCCGGGGAGGAGCTGTCCTGGGCGGTCGAGGCGCAGCCCGCCGACGCCGTCGCGTTCGCCGCGCTGGCCGCCGCCGGGCGGGCGCAGGCCGGGGTGACCGGGCCGGTGGTGCTGTGCGGAGCGGCGCCGTTCGCCACGCCGGACGGGGCCGCCGCGCCGTGGACCAACCGCGACTGGCACTGGCCCCACGGCGTGCGGGACGGCGAGGAGGCGGTGCGGGACGGCCTGCGCGCGCTCGTCGGCGAGGTCGAGCCGGTGCGCCTCGGGCCGGTGTTGGAGGCCGCCGGCCTGGCGGCCTTCGCCGTACCGGGAGCGGCCCGGTGAACCGGACTCGAACCACCCGCGCGCCTCGCCGTGCCGGCGGCCTTCGCCGTACCGGGAGCAGCCCGGTGAACCCGACTCCAACCACCCCCACACCCCACCGGCCTGGCGACCTCGCCGCACCGGGGGGCGACCCGGTGAGGGTGTTGGAGCTGGTCGACTACACGATCGACGACCTGGACCGGGTCGGCGCGGACGGCCCCGTGCTGCCGGTGCGGTTCGACGGCGCCCTGGTCCTGGTCGGACCGGTGGTCGGCGGTGCCGGCGGCGGCGTGTGCGTGCGGTGCGCGGAGGACGCCCGCCTGGCCGCGCTCGGCGCGTCGGCCCCGCGCGGCGACGGGCGGCTGCGGCTGGGCGGCCTCGCCTCCCCCGCGCTGCGCCCCCTGCTGGCGGCGCTGGTGGACCGCGTGCTGGCCGACCCGGACGCACACCGCGACCGGGTCCTGGCGCTGCGGACCGACCTCGCCACCCTGGGCGAGCACCGGGTGCGCCCCCGGCCCGGCGGCTGCCCGACGTGCGGCCCGCTGCCCGAGGACTCGCCGGGCACCGCCGAGGTGGTCCGCGCGCCCGTCCCGGCCGTCCCCGGCACGCTGCGCGGCCCCAACCCGCGCACCGGCGGCGACGCCCTGCACCGCGAGCTGTTCGACCTGCGGCACGGCCCGGTGGGCGGCATGTACCGCATCGGTGACCTGACGGTGGCGGCGGTGAGCGCCGAACTGGTCGGCGGGCAGGCCGGGTTCGGCCGCACCGCCGACTACGCCGAGGCCGAGCGCGTCGCGCTGTACGAGGCGGTGGAGCGGCACGCGGGCCTGCGGCCCCGGCGCGTCACCACGGTGCTGGAGGCGTCGTACGCCGAACTCGGGGACCGCGCGCTCGACCCCGCCCGCCTGGGCCTGCCCGACCACGCGTCGCCGCACGTGGCGCCGTACCACCCGGACGCGCGGACCCGCTGGGTGCACGGCTGGTCCTACACCCGCGGCCGGCCGGTGGCGGTGCCCGAGCACGTGGCCTACTGGGGCCCGGCCGAGGGGCCGCGGTTCGTCGACGAGACGTCCAACGGCTGCGGCACCGGCAACAGCCTCGCCGAGGCCGTGCTGCACGGGCTGTTCGAGGTCGCGGAGCGGGACGCGTTCCTCATGGCCTGGTACGGCCGCGTGCGGCTGCCGCGCCTGCGCGTGCGCGACGAGGTCACCACGCACCTCGCGGACCGGCTGGAGCAGCTCGGCTACCGCCTGGAGCTCTACGACGCCACCAACGACCTGGGCGTGCCCGCCGTGCTCTCGCTGGCCCGCTGCACCGCGCCGAGGCCGCGCCTGCCCCGGGCGTTCTTCGCCGCGGGCGCCGGGCTCGACCCGGACGCGGCGATGCGCTCGGCGGCGGCCGAGGTGGTGATGGACGTGGAGGCCGGGGCCAAGCGCTACCGCGCCGAGCCCGGGGACTTCGACCCGGACCGGCTGCGGCGGCTGCTGCGCGACCCGAGGCTGGTCCGCACCATGGACGACCACGTCAACGTCAACGGCCTGCCGGAGGCCGTCGAGCGGTACGACTTCCTCGTGCCCGGCCCGGAGGTGGACCCCGTGGTCCCCGACGTGCCGCGCGAGGACCTGGACGCGGTGCTGGAGCACCACGTGCGCCGGTGGGCGGCGCTGGACCTGGAGGTGATCGCGGTCGACCAGAGCGACCCGGTGGTGCGCGACCGGCTCGGCCTGCACTCGGCGAAGGTGATCGTGCCCGGCACCGTGCCGATGACCTTCGGCGAGCTGAACCGGCGCACGCGCGGCCTCCCCCGGCTGCGCTTGGCCGGTCCCCCGCTGCCCCACCCGTTCCCGTGAACCCGGACGACGTGAACCCGGACGCCACGCCCCGGGACGCCGCGCTGGCCGCCGCCTACGCCCACGGGCCCGGCCGGCTCGTCGAGCCCGGGGCGTCACCGCGAGCCGGGTCGACGCCGGGACCACGCGTCCCCCTGACCGCGCTGGCCGCGCACAGCCGCTTCGGCGCGGCACTGGCGCACCTGCTGACCGACGTGGCCACCCCGCTGCGCTGGGAACCGTGGAACCAGTACAACGACCACCGCGCCCACCCCTCCGCGCGGGCCGCAGTCACCGTCGACCTGGTGCTGGCGGTCGGGTCGCGGCGGTGGCCGCTGGACCCCGTGCGCCGGGCCCTGGTCGGGGACGAACCGCCCGCGCCCGACGGCGCGGCACGGGTCGAGCTGGTCCGCCGCCGCGACCGCCTCTCCCCCGGCTACCGCGAGTTCGGCGACGTGCTCACCGAGCTGGAGGTGGGGCACGTGGCCGCGGCGCTCGTCGAGCACGCGGCCCGCCTGGGCCTGCGGGCCCGCGCCACCGGCACGACCGTCACCGTGACCTCGGACCGGGAGACCGGCGACCCGGCCGCACCCCTCCCGCGCCGCAGCTCGGGGGTCGGGCCGCGCGGCATCGCGGCCGATCCCCGACCGCTGCCCGCGAGCGCGCTGCACGCCGTGGTCGAGGCGGTCAACGACCCGCCGGCCGGCTCGCCGGTGCGCGACGACCTGCGGCACCGGCTGGCCGTGCGCAACGTGGCGGGCGTCGAGGACGGCTGGTACGCCGTGTCGGGCGGGTTGCGGCTGGTCGAGCCCGGACCGGCGGTGGCCCGGCTCCAGCCGGTGTTCGGGCACCCGCCCGGCACCCTCCACGTCGCCTCGGTGAACCTCGCCCTGGTCACGACCGGCGACCCGGCCGCCGCGGTGGCCGCCGACGGACCCGACGGCTACCGGGCGCTGCTGCGCGCGGCGGGCGCGACCGCCCAGCACGTGTGCGCGGCCGCCGCCGGCGCGGGCGCGTTCTGCCGCCCGGCGCGCAGCACCGACGACGGCCCGCTGGAGGCCCTGGCCGGCGCGCCCGCGTCGCACGCGCTGCTCTACCTGCTCGTGGCCGGCCGCTCGCGCGGCACGGGCTTCACCTACGACCTCACCCCGTTGGAGACGCGATGACCTGGACCGGCCTGCACGTGCGGCTGTCCTGGGCGGTCGAGCACGTGGACGCCTTCGTCGCCGACGCGCTCGCCCCGGCGATGGCCGAGCACCGCGCGGCGGGACGCGTGACCGACTGGTTCTACGTCCGGTACTGGCGGACCGGCCCGCACCTGCGCCTGCGGCTGCGCGACGCCCGGGTGGACCTGACCGGGCAGCTGCGCGAGCTGGTGGCGCGGGCCGACCACCCCCGGCTCGACCTGGACCCCGCCGCGTTCTACGCCGCCGCGGGCGCGGCCGAGGGCGAGTGGCTACCGCACGGCGACGTGCGCGAGGCGCCCTACGAGCCGGAAGTGGAGCGGTACGGCGGGCCGGCGGCGCTGCCGGTCGCCGAGGAGGTGTTCTGCCGCAGCACCGACGTGGCGGTGGCCGTGCTGCGGTCCACCCGCGCGCCCGGCGCGAAGTTCACCGCGGCCGTGGAGCTGGTGATGGCCACGACGACCGCGCTGGGGCTGGACCGGTTGGGGGCGGCGGCGTGGCTGCGGTCCCTGGCGACGGGCTGGCGGCAGGCGCGCGAGCCCGTCGCCCCGCCGGGCCTCGGCTCCCACGTGGCCGCCCGGACGCTGCACGACGCGCGGGCGGCCCTCCTCGCCGCCCGCTGGGACCGGCTCGGCACGCACGCCACGGGCGCGGTCGCGTACTGGGCGGAGCAGGTGCGGGCGGACCTGCCGCGCTACGCCTGGGCCTCCCAGCTGCACATGCTGTTCAACCGCCTGGGCCTGAACCCCGAGGAGGAGCGCACCGCCTGCCGGCTGGTGGCGATGACGGCCGAGGCCCCGGACGGGCCCACGCCGTTCCACGAGGACGGCGCGACCGCGCCCGACCGGCGCTACCTGGCCGCCGCGAGGTTCCACCCCGGGGTGCCGGACCAGGGCCCCCGCGAGGTCGGGTACGCCCCGCCGCCACGACCGCCGTGGTGGCCGGAGGTGGCGCTGCCCGACGCCGCGCCCGTGCCGGGCTCGCTGGTCGACGCGCTGCTGACCCGGCGCACCGCGCGCGGCCCGGAGCCGGCCGGGCAGCTCGACTCCAGCCCGCTCGACGCCGGGCAGCTCAACGACAGCCCGCTCAACGACAGCCCGCCCGACGCCGACCCACTCGACGCCGGCTCACTCGACGCCGGCCCACTCTACGCCGACCCGCTCGACGCCGGCTCACTCGACGCCAGGCAGCTGGCGACGCTGCTGTGGACCGCGCAGGGCGCCCTGGCCGACGGGCGCAGGCCCTACCCGAGCGCGGGCGCGCGGCACAGCGCGCGGCTGCGCGTGGTGGCCCTGCGGGTGTCCGGGCTGGAGCCGGGGGTGTACGACGTGGACGAGGCGCGGCGGGTGCTGGTCCGCGTCGCGCCCGCACCGCCCACCGGGGACCTGGGCGCGACCTCCATGTGGTTCGGCCACGGGGACGGCCGGGTCGACCCGGCCACCACGCCCGCCGTGCTCGGGCTCTACGCGCGGATCGGCGCGCTGCGCGCGGCCTACGGCCTGCGGGCGCTGCGGCTGGCGTTCACCGAGGCCGGGCACCTGGCGCAGAACCTCGCGCTGGTCGCCGCGTCGTCCAGGCTCTCCCTGGGGCTGTTCGGCGGTTTCTACGACGACCTGGCGCACGACGTGCTGTGCCTGGACGGCGTGGACGACGTGCTGGTCTACCTGATGCCCCTCGGTCCCAACCCGTGAAGGCAGGGCCCGCATCGACCGACCGCCCGGTCCACGCCCGCCCGGTCAGAGCCTGCCGGTCGGGCGGCGCCCGGCCGCCAGCTCCGCCACCTGCTCGTCGGTGAACGGCGGGTCGAGCAGGTCGCCGCGCTGGGCGTGGCACCGGAACATGTCCGCGATGAAGTGCATCCGGTCGGGTAGGTCGGCCCAGTCCCGCGCGGCGGTGTCGAGCAGGCTGTTCGCGGTCGGGTCGACGGTCGCGAGCAGCGCGAGCAGCTCGGGGTCGGCCGGCTCCGCGAGCAGCGGCGGGAACCGGGCGGGCAGGTCCTCGCCCAGGTCCAGCAGCTCACCGCCGGGCAGCGCCAGCGTCATCAGGTGCGCGGTGACGGTCCGGCGGGCCAGCGTGCGGACGTGGGCGGCCAGCCGGTCGACGGCCACGCGCACCGGGTCGCGCCTGCCGATCACGGTCAGGAACGCCAGGCGCAGCCACCGGAGCACCCGGTTGTCCGGGAGGACCAGGTCGAGCAGGCGGCGTTCGAGCTCGCGCGGGTCGACCACGGGCGCCTCCAGCGCGGCGGCGATCTCCGGTTGCAGCCGCGTCTGCTCGTGCAGGCCGATCTCGACGTTGGCCAGGAGCAGCAGCTCGGCCCGCCGCTTCGGGTCGTCGGTGGTCATCGCCCGGTGGTAGCGGGTGAACGCCTGCCTCAGGTAGCGCTGGCCCTCGGGCGGCTCGCCGGGGCGCAGGGCGTCGAGGAACTCGGCCACCCGCCGCTCGTCGGCGGTCCCGTCGCCGTCGAACAGGGCCAGGAAGCGGGCGAACTCGCGGGCGACCTCCGCGAAGACCTTCAGGTTCCCGCGCGCCGAGGCTTCGCTGACGGCGTCGAGCCGCGCGGTCGCCGCGGCGGTCCGGCGCACCAGCCGCGCGGCGTGGTCGAGGGCCTGCCGGGGCACGGCGCGCCGCAGGCCGCCGACCACCAGCCCCACGGCGGCGGACGCCTCGGGCGAGGACTCCAGCAGCCGCTCCAGCGTCCGCTCCAGGTCCTCCTGCCGGATGGTCTGCCCGACCTGCTTGGACGCCCACACCGCGAACGTGCACCAGTTGGCGGACCCGCCGGTGCGGTCGGCCAGCGCCCGGGACAGCTCGTGGTAGCAGTGGGTGATCAGGAGGTTGCGCACGACGGGGTCGGCGTGGGCGGCGATGCCGTCGACCCCGGGCACCGAGGGCGGGACGCGACCGCCGAGCCGGTGCGCGTCCGCGGTGGGCTGACTCATGACACCGACCTCTCCGTCCGGGCTGCAACCACCTCATCGTCGCGGCGACGTGGAATGTGACAGCGACCGGGGAACTCAGCCGGCGCGGATCGCCGACGTCAGCGCGTGCGGCGCGCGGTCCTCCCCGTACAGCGGGCCCGTGGCGGTCGTCGCGCCCGCCGCGCGCCACCAGGCGGCCTGCTCGGGCGTCGTCACGCCGTCCACCACCACCTCGGCGCCCGCGCCCGCCACCGGGGACACCAGGTGCGCCAGGTGGTCGTCGCCGCCCGCCGGCTGCCGGGCCGCGACGCGGCGCGCCACGCGGACCCGGCGGATCGGCAGGTCCGCCACCGCGGCCAGGTCGTCGGGCCCCAGGCCGAAGTCGTCGAGGGAGGTGCCGACGCCCAGTTCCGCCAGGACGGTGAGGTTGTCCACCGCGTCGGGCTCGGTCAGCACGCCGACCGGCACCCCGACCTCCAGCCGGTCGGCGGGCAGGCCCGTGCCGCCCAGCACGCGCCGCACCCGGCGGACCAGGTCGGCGTCGCAGCACTGGTGGCGGGTCAGCGGCACGTGCAGGGTGCCCGCGAAGCCCGACTGCCGCCACCAGGCGACCTGGCCGCACGAGGTGGACAGGTGCCACTCGCCGAGGGCGAGGATGAGGCCGGTCCGCTCGGCCAGCGCCACGCACCGGTCGTGCGCCACCTCGCCGCCGTCCGGGAGCTGGTGGCGCAGGCGCGCGGACACGCCGGCGAGCGCGCCGCCCGCCAGCGCCACGACCGGGGTGTAGCGGGCGGTGAAGCGGCCCTCCTCCAGCGCGCCGGGCAGGGACACCGCCAGCCGGTCGGTCTCCCGCTCGACGAGGTCGCGGTCCGGGTCGAACAGCTCCCACTGGCCGCGGCGGTGGGTCCTGGCCCGGCGCAGGGCCTGCTCGGCGGCGCGCAGCACGTCGTCGGGCGAGGCGTCGGCGGGTGGGCGGCGGACCACGCCGACGCTCGCCGTGACGGCCAGGCCGCACCCGTCGAGGTAGACCGGTTCGGACAGCTCGCGGTTCAGCTCGGCCACGGTGGTGCCGACGTCGGGGGTGGTGGCGGTGTTCTCGACCAGGACGGCGAACTCGTCGAAGCCCAGCCGGGCGATCATCGCCTGCTCGCGGGCGAACACGGCCTTGAGCCGCTGCGCCACGTGCACCAGGAGGCGTTCCCCCGCGGCCCGGCCGAGGCCGTTGCACACCAGGCCGAACGCGTCGAGCCCGAGGTGGAGCAGGGTGACGCCGCGGACCGGGTCGGCGCGGCGCAGCGCGCCCTCCAGGTGGGTGGTGAAGAACTGCCGGTTCGGCAGGCCCGTCGACAGGTCGTGCAGGGCCTGGCGGTGTAGTTCGGCCCGGAGCAGCGCCAGCTCGGTGCCGTCCTCGACCACGGCGACGAAGTGGGCGGGCGCCCCGGTCTCGTCGCGCAGCAGCGAGGCGGTGAGGGTGATGCGGGCGGTGTCGCCGTTCTTGCGCAGCAGGCGCTGCGCCTGCCGGATGCGCTCCGGCCCGCCCGTCACCAGGCCGCGGAGGGCCTCGGCCAGGTGCTTCGCCGAGTCGGGGTGGACGAGGTCGAGCAGGGTGCGCCCGGCCAGCTCCCCGGCGGTGTACCCGAGGATGTCGGTGACGGCGGCGTTGGTGCGCGCCAGGCGGCCGTCGAGGTCGACCAGGAGCACGCCGCTGGTGGAGGAGGTGACGACCTCCTCGAACCGCGCCTCGCTCTCCCGCAGGTGCCACCGGACGTCGCGGACCGCCTTGAGCAGCGACGCCTGCACGGCCTCCTGCTGCTCGAACACCGCCCGCCGGTTCGCCGCGAGGAACCCGCACGACAGCGCGCCGAGGCCGAGCACCACGCGCTGCGCGTGCCGCTCGACGGGCTGGAACTCGGGCAGGGCGGGCAGGCCCTTGCCGAGCACCTCCACGGTGACGCGCAGGCCGCCCTCGCCGACGTGGCCGAGCGCGACGAGCCGTTCGCCGACCTCCTCGACCGGGCGAGCGGCGAAGGGCTCGGCGTGCAGCGCCGCGCACAGCACGTCGAGGTGGTGGCGCAGCTCGCGGTCGAGCTCGTCCCGCGTCAGCGGCACGACCACCGCCGCGCCGAACAGGTAGGACCACTTCCGGGCGAGCGGTTCCCGGCCGTCGCCCGACGGCGTCGATCGCGGTGTTCGAGTGGGGTACGGCATTTCCGTCGCCCTGCTGTGGTGTGGGGGAGTCCGCGACAGTTTACCGAGCCCCACCGGCCAAGTCTCGGCCGTCGGGGTGAAAAATGATCACCCGATGAGGTCGACACCGCGGAAATGCCGTGCGGTGGTCCGCTCCTTACGCTTTTCTGCCGACTCCCGCGTACACCAACACGTTCATGTCGGATTCGTCCGCCATGTCCGCGGGTCCACCCGGTCGCCAACCGGCGCAGCCCACCAGGCCCGGTTCGACGAGGTCGAACCCGGCGAACAGGTCGGCGATCTCGGCGCGCGACCGCAGGGTGACCTGGTCGCGGCTCCTGCTGCGGCGGATCACGTCGGTCGCCTCGGACAGCTCCTCGCCCTGCTCGTCGGCCGTCACGTGGGTCATGGCGAACCAGCTGCCGGGCGCGAGCGCGTCCCGGTAGCGGGCGACCAGGCCCGCCGGGTCGTCCTCGTCCGGCACCCAGTGCAGCACCAGCAGCATCAGCAGGCCGACCGGTTCGTCCAGGTCGAGCAGCCGGCGGACCCGCCGGTCGGCGAGGATGCCCGCCGGGTCGCGCAGGTCGGCGGGCACGACGTCCACCCGGTCGTTCCCGACCAGGATCAGCTCGCTGTGCGCCACGGCCACGGGGTCGCGGTCGACGTAGAGGACGCGGCACTCCGGCGCCCGCGCCTGGGCCACCTCGTGGACGTTGCCGACGGTCGGGATGCCCGAGCCGATGTCGAGGAACTGGCGCACGCCCCGCGCCACCAGGTGGCGCACGACCCGCGCCAGGAAGGCCCGGTTCACCCGCGCCGCCGCGCGCAGGCCGGGCATGGCCGCCTCGATCCGCTCACCCACGGCGCGGTCGGCGGCGAAGTTGTGCGCGCCGCCCAGCAGGTAGTCGTAGGTGCGGGAAATGCTGGGCACGGAAATGTCCACGTCCGGGGGGACCCATTCGCCTCGCTGCATTTCGGGCACACCTGCTTCACTTCCCGGGCCGTCGAACTTAACGGTTCGCCGAAGAAAAAGTGGTGATTCTGCTTCTTCCGAGTGAAGCAACCCACCCGATCGGGCACTGTCGACCTGTGCCAAACGGGTCCTATCGTGGGACTCTCCCCTTTCCGACGGGAATTCCCGGGGCGAGCGCGGGTGCTCCGGTGGCACCCGGCCGACCGCCGTTCCCGGGCGCGTCGACTCGATGGAGGTCGTTCACCCGTGCGTTGGTCGCGTGTCCGGTCCGGTGCCGCCGTGCTGCTCGTCGCGGGGGCCTGCCTGTCGCCCACCCCGGCGGGCGCCGAGCCCGTGCCGTGCCGGGAGGTCCGGGTCCCCGTGGCGGTGGCCGGCACCGCCCAGGCCGTGGCCGGGACGCTGTGCGCGCCCGCCGGGTCGACGACCGTGCAGGTGCTCGTCCCCGGCGGCACGTACAACCGCTCGTACTGGGACGTCTCCCACCAACCGGACACCCGGTCCTACCGGCTGGCGATGAACCGGGCCGGCATCGCGACGCTGGCCGTGGACCGGCTGGGCACGGGCCGCAGCTCCAGGCCGCCGAGCGCGCTGGTGACCGCGACGACCCAGGCCGAGGCGGTGCACCAGGTGATCCGCACGCTGCGGCCCCGGTTCTCGCGGGTGGTCGTCGGCGGCCACTCGATCGGCTCGGCGATGGCGCTGGTCGAGGCCGGGCTGCACCGGGACGTGGACGGCGTGCTCGTCACCGGGTTCACGCACCGGATGAACCTGGTGGCCGTGGTCCCGGTGCTGGCCGGCATGGTCCCGGCCGCGCTGGACCCGAAGTTCCTCGGCCGCACCCTCGACCCCGGCTACCTGACCACGGCCGCCGGGACGCGCTTCCGGTCGTTCCACGCGCCGGGACCGGAGGTGCCGGGGGCGGTGGCGCTGGACGAGTCCACGAAGGACGTGTTCTCGGTGGCCGAGGCCGTGGACACGCCGGCGCTGAACAACGTCGTGGTCCCGTTCACCCGGCTGGTCGAGGCGCCGGTGCTGGTCGTCGTGGGCGAGGACAACCACTTCTGCGGGCCGCCGCTGGGCAGCGACTGCTCGTCGGCCGAGGCGCTGCGCGCGTCCGAGGCACCGTTCTTCTCCCCCGCCGCGCGGCTGGAGGCCCACGTGCTGCCCGGGTACGGGCACTCGATCAACTACGCCCCGAACGCCCCGGACTTCCACCGGGTCGTGGTGGCGTGGACGACGGGGTTGTGAGCGCGGCCCGGGACCCCTGATCCCCTGTTCGACGGGGTTCGACCAAGGTTCGACAGGACCGTTGGGCGGAGTGGACGCCGCGCCCGTACGCCACCCGTACGCAGCCTTCGGCGGTGGTGCGGTGGGAATTGACAAGGTCACCACCGCACCGCAGAGTTTGGGAGCGCTCCCAGCCATCACCGTCGATGAGGAACCGCCCATGAGACCGCGTCTCGTCGTGCTGCCCGCGCTCGCCGCGCTGGTGGCAGCCCAGGCCCTGGTGGTCACCGGCCCCGCGGCCCAGGCCGACCCGGACGTCACCGTCACGGTCAACACCCGAGCCGGGTTGGAGGTGGTGCACGAGGCCGCGATCGGCGTGAACCACGCCATCTGGGACACCCACCTCGGCAGCGACGCCGTCGCCGACCTGCTCAAGGACGCCGGGGTCAAGGCCATGCGCTACCCCGGCGGGTCCTATTCGGACATCTACCACTGGGAGGACCACACCGCGCCCGGCGGCTACGTGGCGCCCAACACCGACTTCGACACCTTCATGGGCGGCGTGCGGCGCGCGGGCGGGCAGGCCGTCGTCACCGCCAACTACGGCACCGGCACGCCCGAGGAGGCCGCGGCCTGGGTGCGCTACGCCAACGTGGAGAAGGGCTACGGCGTCCGGTACTGGGAGATCGGCAACGAGAACTACGGCAACGGCCACTACGGCTCCGGTTGGGAGGCCGACCACCACCCGGACAAGAGCCCGGCCTACTACGCCACCCTCGTCCGCGACTACGCCACGGCCATGAAGGCCGTCGACCCGACCATCAAGGTCGGCGCGGTCCTGACCACCCCGGGCGAGTGGCCGGACGGCATCACCGCGGCGGGCGACACCGGGTCGTGGAACGAGGTCGTGCTGTCCATCGCCGGTCCGGTGGTCGACTTCGGCATCGTCCACTGGTACCCGAGCGGCGACACCGCCGCGCAGGTGCTGGCCAAGACCGACCGGGTGGTGGACCAGATCGCCCTGGTGCGCGAGCAGTCGCGCCGCCTGGCGGGCAAGGACCTGGGCATCGCGCTGACCGAGGTGAACACCTCCTACGGCCGCAACACCCAGCCGGGCGCGCTGTTCGCCGCCGACGCCTACGCCACCATGCTGGGCCAGGGCGTGTTCAGCGTCGACTGGTGGAACGTCCACAACGGCATCGGCCAGGTCCGGGAGATCGCGGGCCACCCCGACTACGACGACTACGGCCTGCTCTCCAGCGGCAACTGCGCCGCCGACGGCACGACCTGCCAGCCCGCGCTGAACACCCCGTTCGCGCCGTACCACGCGATCTCCATGGTGTCCCGCTTCGCCCGTCCGGGCGACCAGCTCGTCACGGCCGCGTCGAGCGACCCGCTGGTGCGCGCCCACGCGGCCCGGCGACCCGACGGCGGCCTGGCCGTGATGCTGGTCAACCAGGACCCCGGGACCGCCAAGACCGTGGGCCTGCGGTTCGCGGGCTACACCGCCGCCGGCCAGGCGACCGTGCTGACCTTCGCCAACGGCGACACCGGCATCGCCACCACCGCGGGCCCGTCGTCCTCGGCCACCCTGCCGCCGTACTCGATCACCACCCTGGTGCTCGAGCCCTCCGGCGCGGTCACCCGGCCGGCCACCCCCGCCCGCCCGGTCGCCGGGGCGGTCACCGACCGCACGGCCGCCCTGTCCTGGCCCGCCCCGCCCGCCGGGGTGAAGTACGAGGTGCACCGGGTCGTCGGCGCGCACACCGAGCAGTGGGGCGAGACCACCGGCACCGGCTTCACCGCGGCCAACCTCTCCCCCGGCACCGAGTACACGGTCACCCTGGTGGCCAGGGACAACGCGGGCCGGGTGTCGTGGTCGTCGCCGCCGCTGACCTTCGCCACCGGCACCCCCGCCACCTCGTCGTGCGCGGTGAGCTACCGGGAGACCACCAACTGGGGCAACGGTTTCGTGGCCGACCTGGAGATCACCAACACCGGCACGAGGCCGGTGGAGGCGTGGACGCTGACCTACACCTGGCCGACCTCCTGGCAGCAGGTCGCCAACGGCTGGAACGCCACCTGGGCGCAGACCGGTGACCGGGTGACGGTCACCGGCGGTGCGGCGCTGGCCCCGGGCGCGTCGACCACGGCCGGGTTCGTGGGCAACTACCAGGGCCCGAACGTCCGCCCGCTCAAGTACTTCCTCAACGGGGCCCTCTGCACCACCCGCTGAGGACGCGCGTCGCCCCCTGTCGGCGGCAGGGGGCGACGCGGACGCGGGTCGGCGGCACCGACCCGCAGGCCGTGGCGGGCGGTGGGAGGAGCACTGCCGCCGCCTGAACGCGGACGCGATCCTGTACGTGGTCGACAGCGGTGGAGCCGGGTGAGGAGCCGGGCCCGTGGGAGGACGCACCGGCCATCCGTCACACTGGCCCCATGCGACGTCTGCTCCTGCTGTTGCTGGTGGTGCCACTGCTCGTGGGTTGCGGCACCCCCGAGCCGGACAACCTGACCCTCGAGGAAAGGCAGATGCCGGAGCGGTTCAACGAGTTCCACCAGCGGTTGAAGCAGGAGGGGTTCAGCGGTGTCGCGGAGATCCGCTGGTACGGCGAGAAGCACCTCTCCGAGGCGTACGGCGAGGCCGACCCCGCCACGAGACGCCCCAACACCCTCGACACCCGGTTCCGGATCGGTGAGGCGACCCAGATGTTCACCGCCGTGGCCGTGGTCCTGTTGGCGCGCGGGGGCGAGCTGGAGTTGAGCGACCCGGTGTGCTCGCACCTGCCGACGTGCGTGCCGGAGTGGCAGCCGATCACCGTGGAGCAACTGCTCCTGCACACCTCCGGCATCCCGGACTACGCCGAGGAGGATCCGGCGGTCGTCGGATCCTCCCACCTCGACCTGGTCCGCCACCTGCAGGACCTGCCGCTCGTGCACGACCCGGACTCGCCGTGGCAGCCCGGCAACTCCGGCTACGTGGTCCTGGGCGCGCTGATCGAGCACGTCACCGGCGAGACGTACGGGCAGCACCTCGAACGCGTCCTGTTCGACCCGCTGGGCATGACCTCCACCACGGCCGACTGGGACGCCGTCGACCCGGTCCTGCGCGCCGTCGGTCCCCCGACCGCCGACGTCGCCGCGACCCCGGTCCGGTACGCCGACCGGGCGCTCGTCTCCACCGGGCCGGACCTGGTGCGGTGGGGCGAGTTCCTGATCTCCGGCGACACGGACGTCACGGACATCACGGGCTTCGACCTGTTGGGGAAGAAGGACATCGCGAAGATCGTCACCGACGCCGCCGGCAACGGACAGGGTTACGGCTTCCGCACCACAGGCAGGAGCCTGTCCACGACCATCTGGCAAACCGGTTCGGTGCACGGGTTCCCCGTCTACTTCGGGGTTTCCCGGTTCGACCGGGCAGTCGTCGCCGTGTTGGGCAGCCGACCCGCACCGGACGTCGCCGACCTCGGCCGGACCATGATGACCACCATCACGAAGTGACCCGCACGCCTCCCCCCGGCTGCTCGTGCGATGAGGTCCCCTCCGCCGACGTGGTCCGGACCGGCGTGGCGGGCCTCCCCGACCTGCTCCGGGACCTCCCCGGCGGCACGCGCGACGTCGTGCCGACCCCCGCCCGGGTCCGGACCACCCTCGCCACCGGGGAGGTCGGGTCCCAGGACGCCGCCGCCGGGTGGGCGCTCCCCCGGCCCGCACCCGGGCACCGACCGGTCCTCGCACACGCCCGGCAACTCCACCTCACCCGCCACTGCGGCGAGGAGACCTGGCCCGACGGGCTCAGGGCGCAGGTGCGCCCGCCCGTCGACGCCGGGCCGGCCCGCATCGACGAGCTGAGGCCGCGGTGAAGACCCGGGCCCGCGTCAGCCGATCTCGGCGCGCCACTCCCGCACCACGTGCCGGCGCAGCTTGCCCGAGCCGGTGCGCGGCAGCGCCGGCACGAACACCACCTCGCGCGGCACCTTGTAGGCCGTCAGGTCCCGGCGCACCGAGGCGATCAGCTCCTCCGCCAGCGCGTCGTCCGCCGGCCCGTCGGCGCGAGCCACATCGGCACGCACCACGTAGGCGCGCAACCGGGTCGCCCCGTCCCGGTCTGCGACGGCGCACACCGCCGCCTCCCGCACCAGCGGGTGCCCGACCAGGAGGTGCTCCACCTCCAGCGGGTGGACCTTGATGCCGCCGACGTTCTCGATGTCGTCCAGCCGGCCGGTGACGCGCAGGAAGCCGTCGGCGTCGAGCGAGGCCAGGTCGCCGGTGGCGTACCAGTCCCGGGTGCGCACCGGCGCGCCGTCGTCCCCGGTCCCGAGCGTCACGGTCGGCCCGCGCACCTGGAGCCGGCCCACCACGTCCGGTTCGACCGGATCGCCCCGCTCGTCCACCACGCGCACCTCGCACGGCGGCAGCGCCCGGCCCACCGTGCCCACCCGCCGCGCGGTCGGGGTGTTGGCGGCGAACGCCTGACCGACCTCGGTGGCGCCGATGTTGTTGAGCAGCCGGTCGCCCAGCACCTCCATCAGCCGTTCCTCCAGCGAGGTCGACAGGACCTCGCCGCCGGTGGAGGCGATGCGCAGGCCCGCCAGCCGCTCGCCGCCCGGGTGGGCGATGAGCCGGGCGTAGAACGTCGGCACCGCGAACAGGGCGGTGACGTGGTACTTGTCCACGATCGCCAGCACGTCGTCGACCAGCGGCGGGTCCGGGTTGAGCACCACGCGGCACCCGGCCGTGAGCGGGTAGAGCAGGGAGTTGCCCAGCCCGAAGGAGAAGTACAGCTTCGACACCGAGTGGACCACGTCCCCCGGACCCAGCCCCAGCCCCGCCGAGCCGAACGAGCGGAAGCCGATCGGCGGGTCGCCGTGCAGGTGCGGGCACATCCGGGGCACGCCGGTGGTCCCGGAGGTGAACGTCGCGTACACCTCGTCGTCGAGGGCGCGCGGCACGACCGGCACCGGCCGCGCCCCGGCCAGGTCGGCGAACCCGGTCGTGCGGAACCCGGTCAGGCGCGGCACGTCCTCCGGTCGGCACACGACCAGCGCGGGCCGGGCCGAGCCCACCACCTGGCGCAGCTCGTCGGGGTGCAGCCGGGGGTTGACCGGGACCGCCACCGCGCCCGCGTGCGCGGCGCCCAGGAAGGACAGGACGAAGTCCGTCCCGTCGTCGAGCACGAGCGCGACCCGGTCACCGGGCCGAACGCCCGCCTCGACCAGGCCGCCCGCCACGCGCGCGGCCCCGTCGTACACGGCGGCGTGGGTCAGCAGGGTGCCGTCGACCTCGTAGGCCGGGCGGTCCAGCCACCCGCCGGCGGCGGCTCCGGCGCGCAACGCCTCGACCAGGTTCATCCCACTGCCCTCCTGCTCCGGCCCGCCCGGGGACCCGGGTGGGGGAAGGTCCCGCGCACGCGCGGCGGGGTCACCGCCCCGGTTCCCCGCCCGCGAGCAGCGCCGCGGCCTTCGCCCGCCACTCCTGCACCACGCCGAACAACCCGTCGACCGCGTCCAGGTCCGTCAGCGGCGCGGGTCCGCCACGCAACGCGCCGAGGAAGTCCACGTACGCCCCGCTCACCGGCGGCGCGGCGAGCTCGGCAGCCGGCGCGCCGGCCGTGCCCGTGACCGAAACGCGGCACAGCGGCTCACCCCACCCCACCTCGACCGTCCCCGTGACCCCACCGGACACCACCGCGGCGCGGGCCCGGCCACGGGTCGCCACCACCTCGCGCACCCCGGTCACCGGCGCGCCGAGCACCCGCTCGACCGCGTCCACCACGTCCGGCCCGATTTCGGCGACGACGTCCCGACCCGCGACCTCCGGCCGGTCGAGGCGCACCGCGAAGGAGGTCGGCACCCCGGCCCGCCCCTCGGTGATCGCCTTGCCCAGCGCGGTCAGCTCCGGGTGGTGCGCCAGGGGCAGGTCGACCGCGCACCGGCCGGGAGCCCGCCGCGCGGCCTCGACCAGCAGCGGGAGATCGGCCACGGCATTCTTGTCCAGCAGCACGTGCAGTCCCCGGCGCAGCGCGGTCAGCACCGCGTCGGGATCGGGCGCGAGCACCACCACGCCCTCCGCCGGCACCGTCTCCACCAGCCGGGTCCCGTCGCCCAGCGCCCAGGGCGCGCCGTGCGCGCGGGCGGCCGACAGCCGGGCCCCCAGGTCGGCATCCGCCACGCCGACCACCCGCACGCCGGGCACCGCGGGCACCGCACCCGCGCCCGCGCCGACGAGCACGACCCGCACGTCCGCGGGACCGGCGGTGGCCAGGACCCGGTCGCTGGCGAAGAAGCTGAGGTCGGCCGACGCGGCGGCCGGGTCGGCGAGCACCGACACGCGCGGCCGGTCCAGGTCGGTGTAGTCCTTCTCGACCGGTGCCCACTCCAGGTCCTCGGGCGGGTGCGCGGGTCCGGCGGCGAACAGGTCGGCCCAGCGACCGCGGATCACGCGCATGTGCCGCTTCCAGATCGGCAGCTTGTCGTGGCCGACGTGGTTGAACGTGGTGCCCTCGAAGTGCCGCACCGCGACCGACCCGACGTACCGGATGCGCTCGCCGTCGGCGCGCAGGCGGCAGCACAGGTCGACGTCCTCGCACAGCGAGACCGGGTCGAACGCCTCGTCGAAACCGCCGACCCGCCGGAAGGAGGTGTGCCGGACCATCAGCGCGGCGGTGGGCGCCCAGGTCTGCTCGCGGTGCGCGCGGTGCTCCTCGCCCAGCGGCCGGCCGCGCCCGATCGAACCGATGCGCCCGTCCGCGGTCGAACCACCGCCCGCGCACTGCACCAGCTCCCCCTCGCCCGGGTAGAGCAGCAGGGGCGACACCGCGGCCAGCCCGGGGTCGGCGGCGAGTTCGGCGGCGAGCACCTCGACCACCCCCGGGTCGTCCAGGACCACGTCGTTGTCGAGGAAGAGGAGGAACTCGCCGCGCGCCTCCGCCGCGCCGACGTTGCGGCGCTCGCTGCCGCCGCGGTCGTCCTCGTGGCGCAGCACCACCAGCGGGTGGCCGAGGTCCAGCCCGGCCAGGTGCTCGGCGGTGCCGTCGTCCGACCCGTTGTCCACCACGACGACCTCGACGTCACCGGACGCGCGGGCGAGGGACGCCAGCGCCCGGCGGGTGTACTCCAGGCGGTTCCTGACCAACATGACGACCGAGACCAGACCGGGTACCGGGAACGGGTTCACGCTGCGCCCTCCACCGACGGGGGATCGACCTGACGCGGCACGTCGCCGTGCCGTTCGAGCGCGGGGTCGGGGCGGGTGCCCGCGCGCCACCTCCGCCGCGGCGTCGGGATCGGTCCGACCGGTCGGAGCTCCACGCCACCGGGGTCGTGCGGGGCGGCGCCTTCCGCCTCACCCGCCGCCCGTTCCACTATGGTGGGACCGACAGCGCCGGGGTTCGGCGGTGGCCGTGCGGAAAACCGGTGACCGCAGCCCTCCCGGGAGGGTGAGCTGGATCGTTCCGGCGCTGAGCGTAAGGGCGGTTCACCGCGTGCGCCAGCACCCGAATCGGACTTCCGAAGGGACACCGTGCAGGACGTCGCCGGCACCACCGGTCCCCGGTATAAGCCCTGCCTCCTGCTCGACCGGGACGCGGGGGCGGCCCCCGCCCGGACGGCGTTGTTCTGCCACGCGGCGGGTTTCACCGGCCTGGTGTGGCGGTCCTGCGCGACGCGACTGGCGACACCGCTGCGCGTGGCGGCCCCGGACCTGCGCGGCCACGGCGAGGCGCCGCCCCTGCCCGCGGACGCCGACTGGGGCGTGTTCGCCGACGACGTGCTCGGCGCGGCCGGCGCGCTCGGTCCCGGACCGCTGATCGGCGTGGGCCACTCGCTGGGCGGGACGGCCCTGCTGCTGGCGGAGGCCCGCGCGCCCGGCACGTTCGACCTGCTGGTCTGCTTCGAGCCGATCCTGGCGACCCACGACGACCCCGCCTTCGCCGAGGCCGCCGCCCGGCGGCGCGCGGTGTTCCCCTCGCGCGCCGAGGCGCACGCCCGCTACTCCTCCCGGCCGCCCCTGTCCCTGCTCGCGCCGGAGGTCCTCGACGACTACCTGGACTCCGGCCTGGCCCCCGACCCGGGCGGCGGGGTGCGGCTGCGCTGCGCCCCGGAGGTGGAGGCCCGGCTGTTCCGCACGGCGATCTCCTGCCCGTGGCGGGAAGCGCTGCCGCTGGTGCGGTGCCCGACGGTGTTCCTGCGCGGCGCCGGATCGGTCGTGGTGACCGGGGAGTCGCTCGCGGCGGCCCACGCGGAGCTGCCGGCGGGCCGGTTGCGGGAAGTGCCGGGAATGGACCACCTGGGCCCGCTGGTCCGGCCCGGCGCGTTCGCGCGGGTGCTCGACGGGATCTTCGCGGAGTCCGGCGTGCCGGGACCGGCGGGGCGCGGGGAACACCCCGGCGGGTCGGTCACCGCCACTCGGTGACGGTGACCTCGTCGCCGACCGCGACCTCACCGGGGGTCAGCACGACCGCCTTCAGGCCGAAGCTGACGCCGTCGGGTTCGCGGCGGTAGTCGGCCAGCGTGCGCAACGGCTCGGGGCCCACGCGCACCCCGGCCGACTGGTCCACGAGGGTGACCGCGCAGCGGATGGCCAGCTCGCCGAAGCCGATCTCGGCGCCGCCGACCGCCATCCGGCCCACCCGGTCCTCGGTGTGCGGCTCGGGCCAGCCGTCGATCACGATGTTGGGCCGGAACCGTTCCACGGGCACCGGATCCGCGCCTTTCGCCGCGATCCGCGCGTTCAAACCGTCCAATGAGGACAGCGAGACGACCAGCAGCGCGGTCGGGTCGACCCCGTCGCGGGCCCGGCTCGCCCGAGCCGGCTCGCGCACCAGGCGGACCGGTCGGCCGATCACCCCGGACAGCCACTCCGCCGCCTCGTCGCCCTGGTCGACCCCGGTCCCCGGCCACTTCTCCACGTCGACCGGGCGGACCGGCCCGTCCACCGCCACGTCCAGCACCAGGTCGTCGGCGCCGGGCGCGCTCAGCTCCAGCTTCGCGCCCTCCTCCAGCACCCGGCCCCGGACCACGGCCAGGAGCGGCGCCTCGCCCTGCCAGACGGTCTGCCCCTCCGGCCCGACCACCGCGAACAGCCGGTCGTGGGGCGGTCCGGTCGGGGTGAGCTCGGCGCGGTCCACGGCGACCCGGGCACAGCCCTTGATCGGGTAGGACGCCAACGCGCGCACGGTCGCCACCCGACCAAAGTACCGGCGTGCGGCGGCATAGCACAGGACCACCCGGGGGGTCACCGCTTCCCACGGTGCGGTCGGGGTTCCCCGCGCGCCCCACCGGCGGGATCCTGCTGCCGGGAGCCACTACCACCGGGAGCGAACCGATGACCGCGGAAGTCAGCCACACCCTCAACGACGTCGACATCGAGGCCGTCGGCCGCCTCGTCGAGGCGATCCGCCAGGACGACGCCAAGGCCGCCACCACCTGGGCCGCGCACGTGACGTGGACCGGCGGGTTCCGGTCCGAGGCGCGCGTGCGCGGGTTCGCCCCCACGCACTCCGACGAGCCCGCCGCCCTCGGCGGCGGCGACACCGCGGCCAACCCGGTCGAGCAGCTGCTGAGCGCCCTGGGCAACTGCCTCGCGGTGGGGTACGCGGCCAACGCCACCGCCGCCGGCATCGCCGTCGACCGGCTCACCGTCGACCTCAGGGGCGACGTCGACCTGAGGGTGTTCCTCGGGCTCGCCGAGGGCCACGCCGGGTTCGGCTCGATCACCGCCCGGGTCCGCCTGGACTCCCCCGCGCCGCGGGCGGAGCTGGAGGAGCTGCACCGCCGGGTGGTCGCCACGTCGCCGGTCGGCCACACGCTGCGCAACGCCGTGCCGGTGGAGATCGAGCTGGCCTGAGGTCCGGCGGAGGTCGAGCGGAAAAGGCGGGGGACGCCCTTCCCCGCCTTTTCCGCGCGTCGGGGTACAGCGCGATTTCACCCGACAACGGGGAGAAATCGAGTCCGGTATTTCCTCCGAAAATCCTTGCGGGGACGGTGTTTCGCAAACTTTCGGAAACCGTTGACAACCCAGCGGAGTCGGTTCGATGCTTTGCGCATCGATAGACCTGGATCACCGCGTCGACGCGGGTGGGGTGACCACCGGTCGGTTCCCGAGGTCTATCACGCTGCCCGGTCCGCCGCCGGCCTCAACGAGGAGGAAGCATGCACATGGACGACGCACCCATCCCGCAGATCAGCCGCAGATTGTTCGTGGGTGGTGCCGGCGCCCTGGCACTCGCCACGACCGGGCTGGTGCTGCCGGGCACCGCCCAGGCCCAGACCGTCACGAACAACCAGACCGGTAACCACAACGGTTACTACTACTCGTTCTGGACCGACGCCAACGGAACGGTCTCCATGACCATGGGTTCCGGCGGTCAGTACAGCACCACGTGGCGCAACACCGGCAACTTCGTGGCCGGCAAGGGCTGGAGCAACGGCAGCCGCCGGACCGTGCGCTACTCGGGCAGCTTCAACCCGTCCGGCAACGGCTACCTGTGCCTCTACGGCTGGACGTCGAACCCGCTCGTGGAGTACTACATCGTGGAGAGCTGGGGCAACTACCGGCCCACGGGCACGCACAAGGGCACGGTCACCAGCGACGGCGGCACGTACGACATGTACCAGACGATGCGGTACAACGCCCCGTCCGTCGAGGGCACCAAGACCTTCCCCCAGTTCTGGAGCACCCGGCAGCAGAAGAAGGTCGGCGGGACCATCACCACCGGCAACCACTTCGACGCGTGGTCGCGCGCCGGGATGCGCCTGGGCAACTTCAGCTACTACATGATCATGGCCACCGAGGGGTACCAGAGCAGCGGCAACTCCAACATCACGGTGAGCTGACCGGGAGTCCCCTCCCGGACGAGCGAGCGGGACGAGCTGGACGAGCGCCGTGGCGCGGCGGCGGTGCGGTCGCCGCGCCACGGCGCCGTCGGCCGTCAGCCCACCGGCGGTTCCGCGGTGTGCCAGTCGGTCAGCCCCTCGTACGCGCGGGCCGCCGCGAGGAGCTCCAGGTCCGCCCCGCGCGGGCCGATCCACTGCATCCCCACCGGTAACCCGTTCGCGAACCCCACCGGCTGGCTCACCACGGGCAGGCCGGACAGGCTCAGCGGGATGGTCAGGCTGCCCGCCCGCATCTCCAGCACCGGCAGGTCGACCGGCGTGCACGCGGTGAACGGCACGGTCGGCGACAGGAGCAGCCGCAGCCCGTGCCCGGTGAACAGCGCGTCCCAGGCGCGGCCGATCCGCGCCACCGCGTCCCGGGCCGCCGAGAGCGCCCGCTCGTCCACGCCGCCGCCCACCGCGACCGCGCCGAGGATGGCCGGGTTGTGGTCCAGCAGGCCGCGGGCGGCGCCCGCGCGGTGGGCCGCCGCCACCTCGTGCAGCGCCACGCCCCGGTAGGCCGGGCCGACCAGGTCCATCGCGGGCGCGGTCACCTCGACCAGCCGGGCGCCCGCCCGTCCGAGCAGGCCGATCGCCTCGGCCACCACGTCCCGCACGTCGTCGTCCGACTCGGCCAGCCAGTCGGTCACCACGCCGATCCGCACGCCCGCCAGACCCCGGACGGGGAAGTCCGAGGTGGACGGCAGGCCCGCGAGGCAGCGGAACAGCAGCTCGGTGTCGTCGACCGTCCGCGCGATCGGGCCCACGCGGTCCAGGGTCGGCGAGGCGGGCCACACGCCGTCGTGCGGCACCCGGTCGCCGGTCGGGCGCAGGCCGACCACGCCGCAGAACGCGGCCGGGATGCGGATCGAGCCCCCGGTGTCCGACCCCACCGAGGCCGCGCACTCGCGCGCCGCCACGGCCGCCGCCGACCCGCCGCTGGAACCGCCGGCCACCCGGCGCGGGTCCCACGGGTTGGCGGTCGGCGCGCACGCGATGCCCACCGCGAACTCCTGGGTGGTGTTCTTGCCGAACACCACCGCGCCCGCCTCGCGCAGCCGCCGCACCACCGCCGCGTCCCGCGCCGGGTGGATGTCCGGCCACACCGGGGAGCCGTACCTGGTGGGCATGTCGGCGGTGTCGACGATGTCCTTCACCCCGATCGGCACGCCGTGCAGCGGGCCGCGCCACCGGCCCGCCACCACCTCGGCCGCGGCCCGCTCCGCCTGCCGCCGCACGAGTTCCGGGTCCAGGTGCGCGAAGGCGCGCACGACCGGCTCGGCCCGCTCGGCGCGCTCCAGGAACGCCTCGGCCAGCTCCACGGGCGACAGCTCGGCCGACGCCACCGCGTGGGCCAGCTCGCGGACGGACCACGAGGTGATCGGGCGATCGGCCATGGTGCGGATCTCCTCTGGCGAGCAGGACGCGGTGTTCTCGCGGCCGGTGTCCGGGTAGCCTGAAAACGTTGCGCGTCAACGGGAACGGGGGTCTTCATGATACGGGTGGTCATCGGCAAACCCGGTTTGGACGGGCACGACCGGGGTGCCAAGGTGGTGGCGCGGGCGTTGCGCGACGCCGGTGTCGAGGTCGTCTACACCGGCCTGCACGTCACCGCCGAGCAGATCGTGCGCACGGCGGTGCAGGAGGACGCCGACGGCATCGGGCTGTCCGTGCTGTCGGGCGCCCACCTCGTCCTGTTCCCGCGCGTGGTCGAGCTGCTCGCGCGGGAGGGCGCCTCGGACGTCGTCGTGTTCGGCGGCGGGATCATCCCCGAGGAGGACATCCCGGTGCTGCGCGCGGCGGGCGTGGCCGAGGTGTTCACCCCGGGCACGCCCGTCGACGCCATCGTGGACTGGGTGCGCGCGACCTTCTCCGAGGACCGCAGGCACGTCACCGCGTAGCGGCCCGGGACGCGCTCGTCCGCAGGAACGACAACACCTCCTCGCGGCCGGGCGCGTCCCGCAGGTAGAAGTGGCCGCCCGGCAGCACGGTCAGCTCGCACCCCGCGGTGGTGTGCCGCGCCCAGTCAGCGAGGCGGTCCTCGGCGATGTCGTCGTCCCGCCCGCCGAACACGCGCAGCGGCACGTCCAGCGGCGGCCGGGGCGAGTAGCGGTAGGTCTCGTAGACCTCGAAGTCCGCCCGGTAGGCGGGCAGCACCATGGCCAGCAGGTCTCGATCGCCCGCCACCTGCGCCATCCCGCCGCCGTAGGACCCGTCGATGAACGAGATCAGCTCCTCCTCCGGCAGGTGGTGCACCGCCTCGCGGCGCGGGCCGTGGTGCGGCGCGGGGATCGCCGACACCACCAGCAGGTCGGGCAGCGGCCTCCCCCGCTCGCGCAGCTCCAGCGCCACCTCGTGCGCGACCAGCGCGCCCAGGCTGTGCCCGAAGAACGCGAACGGCGGCCGGAAGTCCACGTGCTCGACCACCGCGGCCACCAGCTCCGCCATGGAGGTCAGCGGTTCCTCGGCGAAGCGCGAGCCGTGGCCGGGCAGCTGGACGCCCAGCACCTCGACGTCGGGCAGCTCGTCGGCCCACCGGACGAACTCGCCCGGTGAGCCGCCGCTGTGGGGGAAGGCGTAGAGCCGCAGGGCCGCGTCGGGCCGGGGCAGGCGGCGGACCGTCCACTTCGGAGTCATGAGTTCCCTCCCGCGGCGCGGGCCGCGGTCGTCCGGCCGCGCAGCAGCGCGGTGAGCTGGGTCGGGGTGGGCGCGGTGAAGATCTCCTTGGCCGACACGGGGACCTCGAACCGCTCGCGCAGCCACTTCGCCAGCTGGGTGGCCAGCAGCGAGTCGCCGCCCAGGTCGAAGAAGCCGTCGTGCGGGTCGACCTCGGGGAGGCCGAGCAGGTCGCGGAACGCGGCCACCACGGCGGACCGCACCGGGTCCTCGTCGGCGCCGGTCGCGGGCGTGCCTGCGGGGGTGGTGCCGGCTGTGGTTGCGCCGGCTGTGGTGGCGCCGGTCGTGGTCGTGGTGGCGCCGTTCGTGATCACGCCGGTCGTGGTCGCCTCCCCCCGCTCGATCCGCACGCGCGCGGCGGGCTCGTCGGCACGCGCCCGCGCCGGCTCGACCAGGAACGCCGTGTGCTCGAACGGGTACAGCGGCAGCGCGGTACGGCGACGGGGCGCGTCGTGCAGGCGCGCGAAGTCCACCGGGACGCCCGCCGACCACAGCCGCCCGGCGGCGGTCAGCACACTGATCCGGTCGGGCGTGCCCTCGGCCGCGTGCGGCAGGGAGTTCACCGCCACGTGCCGCGCCGACCAGGCGGGGTGCCGGCGGGCCAGGGCGGTGAGCGTGGTGCCCGGACCGACCTCCAGCAGCACCGAGTCCCGGTCGGCCAGCAGGACCTCCAGCGCGTCGCCGAACCGGACGGGCCGGCGCAGGTGCGCGGTCCAGTAGTCCGGGTCGCACGCCTCGGCGTCGGTCAGCACCCGGCCGGTCGAGTCGGACACGACCGGCGTGGTCGGCGGGGACAGCCGGACGCCCGCCACGAGCTCGCGGAACCGGTCGGTGATCGGGTCCACCAGCGACGAGTGGCCGGCGGTCGCGATGCGCAGCACGCGCGCGTCGAACCCCCGCTCCCGCAACTGCTCGGCGAACCGCTCGACCAGCTCGGCGGGCCCGGTCGCGGTGCACTGGTCGGGTCCGTTGACCGCGCCCAGGTCCAGCCCGGGGGGCAGCAGCTCGCGCACCCGCTCCTCGGGCAGCCGGACGGCCGCCATGCGCCCCTCGGGCAGGCCCTGGAGCAGCCGCCCGCGCTCCGCGACCAGCGCGGCGGCCTCGTCGACCGCCATCACCCCGGCCACGCAGGCGGCGGCGAACGCGCCCAGGCTGTGCCCGACCACCCGCGCCGGCCGCACGCCCCAGCTCTCCCACAGCTTCGCCAGCGCGTACTCGACGGCGAAGACGGCGGGCTGGCCGAAGCGGATGGTGTCCAGCGAGGCGACCGCCGCGTCCCGCCCGGCCGGGTCGGGCCGCAGGACCGAGGCGAGGTCCAGGCCGCTGTGCCGGGCGCACTCGTCGAATGCGGCCCGGAACACCGGCTCGTGGTGGTGCAGCTGGGCGGCCATGCCGACGTGCTGCCCGCCCTGGCCGGGGAAGGTGAACACGACCGGCTTGTCCTCCGCCTTCGCGGTGGACGGCACCACGCGGTCGTGCTCGCCGGAGCGCAGCACCCGGGCCGCCTCGGCGGCGGACTCCGCGACGACGAACCGGCGGTGCGGCCACGCCCGGCGGCCCAGCTGGGAGGTCCACGCGAGGTCGGCCAACCCGGTGTCGGCCAACCCGGTGTCTGCGGGGTCCGTGGTGGCCGGGGCAGCAGTGGCCGGGGCAGCGCCGGCCGAAGCAGCCGCGTCGAGCCGGTCCGCCGTGCGGCGGGCCAGTTCGTCGAGCGCGGCCGGTGTGCGCGCGGACAGCACCACGAGGTGGCCCGGCCGCTCCGGCGCGGGCGGCGCGACGACCTCGGGCGGCTGCTCGACCACCGCGTGCGCGTTCGTGCCGCCGATGCCCAGGGCGTTGACCCCGGCCCGGCGCGGACCGCCCGCCGGCCACGGCCCCGCCCCGGTCCGCACCTCGAACGGCGACGAGGCGAAGTCGATCTGCGGGTTGGGCGTGGTGAAGTGCAGGCTCGGCGGCAGCACGCCGTCTCGCACCGCCAGCACCGCCTTGATGAAGCCCGCCACGCCCGCCGCCGCGTCGGTGTGCCCGATGTTGGTCTTGAGCGAACCCAGCGCGCAGAACCCGGTGCGGTCGGTGTCGGCGCGGAACGCCCTGGTCAGCGCCAGCACCTCGATCGGGTCGCCGAGCGGGGTGCCGGTGCCGTGCGCCTCGACGTAACCCACCGAACCGGCGTCGACCTCGGCCGAGTCGAGCGCGGCCCGGATCGCCCGGACCTGGCCCGCGACGCCCGGCGCGGTGAAGCCGATCTTGTCGCCGCCGTCGTTGGCCACGCCGGTGCCGCGCAGCACGGCGTGCACGCGGTCGCCGTCGGCCAGCGCGTCGGCCAGCGGCTTGAGCACCACCAGCGCCGCGGCACTCCCGCCGACGGTGCCGGTGGCGTCGGCGTCGAACGCCCGGGTGTGCCCGTCCGCGGCGAGGATGCCGCCCTCCACGTAGGTCCCGGCGGGGGGCGGCACGTGCACGGTCGCGCCGCCGGCCAGGGCGATGTCGCAGTCACCCGCCAGCAGCGCCTGCGCGGCCACGTGGATGGCCACCAGCGAGGTCGAGCAGGCGCTCTGCACCGTGCACACCGGACCGCGCAGGCCCAGCTTGTGCGCCACGCGGGTGGTGAGGAAGTCGGGCGCGGTCGCCATGCGCAGCTGCCAGGCGTCGACCATCGGCAGCTCGGCGCGGGCCGCCTGGAGGGCGGCCAGGTAGCCGGTGGTGCCGCCGCCGGCGAACAGGCCGATCGCGCCGCCGTACGCGGCCGGGTCGTAGCCCGCGTCCTCCAGCGCGTGGTGCGCGCACTCCAGGAACACGCGGTGCTGCGGGTCGGTGATCAGGGCTTCGCGCGGGGTGAGGCCGAAGAACCCGGCGTCGAAGCCCGCCGCGCCCTCCAGCACGCCGTACCCGCCGGTCCGGCCCTCCTCGTCCACGGTCCGGGTGACCGAGTCGACGCCGGCGAGGACGTTGCGCCACAGCGCGTCGACGTCCGGCGCGCCGGGGAACCGGCCCGCCATGCCGATGACGGCGATCTGGTAGCCGGTGTCGTCGAACCCGGAACCGTCAAGCCCGGCCCCGTCAAGCCCGGAACCGTCAAGCCCGGAACCGTCGAACCCGGCGTCGTGGCCGGCCTGGTCGTGTGCGGCGCTCACCGCTGTGCCCCTTCCGCGTTCGTGGTCCCCCGCCTCTGCGCCCGCAGCCTGCGCAACCGGTCCCGGCCGCTGCTGCGGAACGACGCCGAGGCCAGTTCGACGGGCTCGGCCCGCGCCTCCTCGACCCCGGCCCCACCCCGGCGCAGCCGGTCGGCCAGGCCGCGCACGGTGTGGTGCTCGAACAGCTCCACCAGCTCCACCGCGTACCCCAGCTCACCGGTCAACCGCCGGTGCACGTCGGCCAGCAGCAGCGAGTGGCCGCCGAGGTCGAAGAAGCTGTCGTCGCGGCCGATCACGTCCAGGGACAGCACCTGCCGCCACACGCCCACCACCGCGGCCTCCACCTCGTCCAGCCCCGTCGCACCCGCCGCGGACCCCGGCGCGGCCGGTTCGGGCAGCGCCGCGCGGTCGACCTTGCCGTTGGCCGACAGCGGCAGCGCGGGCAGCGCCACCACGTGCCGGGGCAGCATGAACGCGGGCAGCCGCTCCGCCAGGTGCTCCCCCAGGTCGGCGGGCGCCGCACCGCCCGACCCGGTCACCACGTAGGCGACCAGGTGGGCGTCGGGGGTCTCGCGGTGTCGCACCGAGACGTGGGCGGCCACGACGTCCGGGTGCTCCTCGACGACCGCGCGCAGCTCGTCGGGCTCGATCCGGTTGCCGCGGATCTTGACCTGGTCGTCGGTGCGGCCGATGAAGTCGTACTCGCCGTCGGGCCGCAGCCGCACCAGGTCGCCGGTGCGGTACCGCCGCCCGCCGGCGTCGTCGGTGGTGAACCGCTCGGCGGTGAGGTCCGGCCGGCGGAAGTACCCGCGGGCCACGCCGGGGCCGCCGATGTGCAGCTCGCCGACCTCGCCCGGGGGCACGGGGCGCAGCTCCGCGTCCAGGACGTGCAGCTCGGCCTCCGCCACGGGCCCGCCGATCGGCGGCAGGCCGTCGCCGTCGGGGGTGACCAGGCCGCCGGTGGTGAACACCGTGGCCTCGGTCGGCCCGTAGATGTTGACCACCCGGAACGGCTGGCCGGGCGCCGGCCTGGCGGTCAGGCGCTCGCCGCCCACCATGAGGGTGCGCAGCGCCCCGTCCGCCGGCCACGACATGCCCAGCAGCGGCGTGCCGATGGCCACCGTCAGGAACAGCGTCTTGACCCGTTCGGCCACCAACCAGTTCCGCAGCAGCTCCGGGGTGAGCACGGTCGGGATGTCCGCGACCGTGATCGTCGCGCCCGAGGTCAGCGCGGGCCAGGTGTCGAACACCGCGGCGTCGAAGCCCGGTGAGGCGACCATGGCGACCCGGTCGCCGGGTCCCAGGTCGTGCGCGTCGACCTGGGACCCGGCGAACACGGCGAGGGCGTGGTGGTCGATCATCACGCCCTTGGGCTCGCCGGTGGAGCCGGAGGTGTAGATGACGTACGCCAACCGGTCCGGCGGGTACTCCGCCGGCCCCTCGAACGGCCCGTCCAACGGCACGTCTGCGGCCGCGGCGGGGTCGAGCACCTCGACCCCGTCCGCGCGCCACCGCCCGGCCTCGTCGGGCGAGGTCACCAGGGGGACCCCGGACCCGGCGAGCCGCAGCACGGCCGCCGCGCGGCCGTGCGGGTGCGCCGGGTCCATCGGCAGGTAGGCCGCGCCCGCGAGCGCGACGCCCAGCACCGCGGCGACCTGGTCCGCCCCGCGCGGCAGGCGGACCGCGACGACGTCCTCGGGTCCCGTGCCGCGGCGGCGGAGCAGGCCGGCCAACCGACCCGCCCGCGCCGCCAGCTCGCCGTAGGTGACCTCGACCCCGCCCTCCCGGACGGCGACCCGCCGCGGGTGGTCGGACGCCTGCCGCCAGAACGCGGTGACGACCGGCTGTGCTGCCATCTGCCCCCCAGTGCTCGGAATTCAGGTTGAACGTGATGACGGTGCGTCGGACCCGACCGCCGGTTCGGCGGTCTGCCCACCGGCCGCGGCCGGGTCCCCGAACGCCTTGCGGGGCATCCCCCACAGGGTCGGTGCGATCGCCGCGATCGTCACCAGGCCGGCGACGAGGAACGCGACGTTCAGGCCGCTCGCCGAGGCCGCGCGGGCGACGTCGGCGAGCACGTCCGCGGCGACCGGGGCGTCACCGGGCACGCGGCCCTCGGAGAGCTGCTCGGTGACGCGGCCCAGTTCCCCGCCCAGCGGCTGCGCGGCGAGCCGGTCCCGCAGGTCGTCGAGGAAGGTGGAGACCTGGGCCGCGCCGATCGCGGCGATGCCCACCACGGTGCCGAACTGGAGGCCGGTCTCGACCGTGCCGGAGGCCGTGCCCGCCCGCTCCGGCGGCACGGAGCCCAGCGCCACGGTGTTGACCGGCGGCAGGGTCAGGCCCCAGCCGATGCCGATCAGCCCGACGGCCCACCAGATGCCGCCGTAGCCGGTGTCCGCGTCGGTGAACCACAGCGCGGCCAGGCCGACGCCGCCGACGGCCAGGCCCACGGACACGATCTGGGCCGCGCCGTACCTGGCCATGAGCTTGCCCGCGATGGGCGCGGCCAGCACGAGCATGACCGCGGCGGGCAGGAACCCGATGCCGGCCTTGAACGGGCTGTACCCGAACGCCTGCTGGAGCAGCTGCGACAGGAAGAAGAACGACGAGGACAGGCCGAAGCCGAGCACGAACGCCACGATCGTGGACGCGGTGAACGGCTTGGAGGAGAACAGCGACAGCGGCATCATCGCGTGCTCGCTGCGCCGCTCCACGGCGATGAACGCGACCAGCGCCAGCACGGCGACCGCGAACGAGCCGAGGATGACCGGCGAGCCGAAGCCGACCACGACGCCCTCGATGATGCCGTAGGCCAGCGCGAGCGCGCCCAGCGAGCCCAGCAGCAGGCCGGGCAGGTCCAGCCGCCGACCCTCGGCCGGCGCGATCGAGTCCACCGTGAACACGACCAGGACGATCGCGGCGATGCCGAGGGGGACGTTGATCTGGAACAGGATGCGCCAGTCGAAGGTGGCGACGAGCCAGCCGCCCGCCACCGGGCCGAAGGCGATCGCCGCGCCGCTGAGCGCGCTCCAGATGCCCAGCAGCTTGGCGCGCGCGGCGTCGCCGCCGGCGAGCAGCGAGATCAGCGCCATGGCGGCGGGCACCAGCATGGCCGCGCCGACGCCCTGGAGGGCGCGGCCGGCGATGAGCACGCCCGCGCTGTCCGCCAGGCCGCACACGGCGGAGCCGACGATGAAGAGGGAGGTGCTGGCGAGCAGGCCGGTGCGGTGCCCGAGGCGGTCGCTGACGGCGCCGCCGGTCAGCACCAACCCGGCGAACGCCAGGGTGTAGGCGTCGAACATCCACTGGAGGCTGGTGAGCGACGCCGACAGGTCGGTGCGGATCACCGGTAAGGCGACCGCGCTGATGGTCAGGTCGAGCATCGCGATCAGGGACGTGGCGAACACCGTGAACAGGGCGACGCGCCGGCGCGTGCCCACGACCGGGGCCGCGGGGGTAGACATGACTGGGACTCCCTCATCGGGTAGCGGGGGTCGAACGGACGGGGGCGCCCCGCCCGGTCGGACCCGAGCAGGCCGCCGGGAGTGGATCAGTCGTGCTGGGGACCGGCGTCGTCGGCGGACCCCGGGTCGAGCATCGGGAACAGCCGCGTCACGACCGCGACCGGCTCGGAGCCGGTCGGGCGTGCCGAGGGGTCGTCCTCCCGGTGGCGGAACAGCGCGATCAACGACCGCACCGCGTCGCCCAGGGCGGCCATCTCCTCGGGGGTGAGGTAGACGACCTGGCTGAACGCCTCGTCCCGCCGCCAGTGCGCGGGCACCTCCTCGCGCCGGTCCAGCCAGCGCTGGTAGCTCTCGTCCTCCAGCGCGCGGTTGAGCCCGCCGAGGTCGGGGTGCGCCGGGCGTTCGGCGGCCGGTCGGGGTCGGGGCGCCCTGCGGTGCCCCCGTCCCGCACCGCGCGCCAGCCGCCACGGCCTGGCCCGCCCGGTGACCCCCGGGACGTCCTCGACCAGGCCCTGCTCGGCCAGCTTGCGGAGGTGGAACGAGTAGAGCCCGGTGTTGCCGCCCAGTTCGCGCGCGGCCTGCGCCGAGGTCAGCTCGGCGCGCGTGCGCAACAGCTCCAGCAGCGCCTCGCGCACCGGGTGCTCGTCCCGCCTCGACTCGTCCACTTTGCAAACAGTAGGAGTTTGCAAACTCAACGTCAACAGCCCTACCCTCGACGCCATGACCGTGCTGCCCGTGCGCCTGTTCGGCGACCCCGTGCTGACCCAGCCCGCCGCCCAGGTCACCGACTTCGACCAGGAACTGCGCCGCCTCGTCCGCGACCTGCACGACACGCTGGACGACCAGCGGGGCGCCGGGCTGGCCGCGCCGCAGCTGGGCATCAGCAGGCGCGTGTTCGTCTACCACCTCGAGGGGATCAAGGGCCACCTGGTCAACCCGACCCTGAGCTTCCCCGACGAGGAGGAGCAGGACGGCCCCGAGGGCTGCCTGTCCATGCCCGGCCTGTACTTCGACACCAAGCGCCGGCTGAACGTCGTCGCCAAGGGGTACACCGCGCACGGCGACCCGGTGCAGGTCGTCGGCTCCGGCTACCTGGCGCGCTGCCTCCAGCACGAGACCGACCACCTCGACGGGGTGCTGTTCATCGACCGGATGGATGCCCAGCGCCGCCGCGCCGCCCTCAAGGAGATCCTCGCGGCCGACTGGGCGGGTCGCCCGGCGCCGACCGTGAAGATCAACCCGCACGACTCCGGCGCGGGGATGTGGTTGCGCCGTTAGGCGCGGCGGCACGGGCACCACGGGTCAGCCCCGCGCGGTCGCGACGGCCCGCAGCGGGGCGACCGAGGTCTCCCCGATCCGCGCCCGCAGCTCCGGGTCGGTCACGCCCAGGCCGGCGTGCGGCGCGAGCCCCAGCACGGCGATCTTGCCGACGTGCCGGTTGGTCTGCACCAGGCGCGCGGCCTCCGCGCTCTCCTCCAGCGGGAACACCTCGTTGAGCGCCGACTGCACCCGGCCCAGCGCGACCAGGCGGTTGAACTCGGCCATCTCCTGGAGGTTCGCGCCGTGGCTGCCGATGACGCGCTTGAGCTTCATCCACAGGTAGCGGTTGTCGTACTCGTGCCGGTAGCCGGTGCTCGAACCGCAGGTCACCACGACGCCGCCGCGGCGCACGACGAACACCGAGATGCCGAACGTGGCCCGCCCGACGTGCTCGAAGACCACGTGCGGGTCCTCGCCCACCGCGCCGCGGATGGCCCGGCCCAGCCGCTTGCCCGCCTCCGCCTGGTCGGTCGAGCCGCCGAGCCCGATCTCCTCCCGGTTGATCACGACCTCGCAGCCGAGCCTGCGGGCGGCCTCCACCTTGGACTCGCCGCCGACGACGCCGACCGCGATGCCGCCGCCGTTGCGCACCAGCTGCGCCGCGTACGCGCCCAGACCGCCGGTCGCGCCCCAGATCAGCACGACGTCGCCCTGCTTGATCTGCGCGCCGCGGTGGCTGACCAGCATCCGGTAGGCGGTGCCGCCGCACAGCAGGTTCGACGCGGCCTCCTCCCAGGTCAGGTGGGCGGGCTTGGGCAGCAGCTGGTTCGCGCGGGCCACCGCGTAGTGCGCCAGCGAGCCGAAGTTCGTCTCGAAGCCCCACGCGCGCTGGTCGGCGTCCAGCATCCCGTCGCTGTGCGTGGCCGGGTCCTGGTCGTCCACGTAGGACGCCGACACCACGACGTGGTCGCCGACCTTCCAGCGCCGCACCCCCGAGCCGACCCGGACCACGACGCCCGCCGCGTCCGAGCCGAGCACGTGGTGCGGCTGGTCGTGCCGCGCGGCCCAGCCGCCCTGCTTGCCGAAGTGGCGCAGGAACGCGAACGTGGGGACGGGCAGGAACATCGCCGACCACACGGTGTTGTAGTTCATCGCGCTGGACATCACCGCGATGAGCACCTCGTCGGGCGCCAGCTCCGGCATCGGCACCCGGCCCAGGTGCAGGGACTTGCGCACGTCGCGCTCGTCCTGGTCCTGGCCGGCGAACATGTCCACGTCCTCGACGCGCAGGTGCACCGCCGGGTACTCCTCGGGCACCGGGATGCGGCCGAGCTCCTCGGGTCCGGCGCCTGCCAGTGCGGCCTCGGCGAGCGGGTCCATGGTTCCTCCTCCTGGTCAGGGCGTGGTCGTGAGGGCGATGCGGCCGGGCAGGTCGAACCCGTCCAGGTGGTCTCGCAGGTGGGCGCGCAGCTCCCCGACGCCGGGTGGCCGGGCCGGGTCGGCGGGCTCCACCTCGGCCACGGCGACGGGCCCGCGGCGACCGGTGTCCCGCACCTCCACCCGCGCGTCGCGCACCCCGGGGTGCGCCCGCAGCACGCGCGCCACCAGCGGCGCGTCGATGAAGCCGTGGTGCCGCAGCCACCGCGTCGCCCGGGGTCCGAGGTGCTCGACCGCGCCGTCCGGCCGCACGCGGGCCTCCTCGCCGGTGTCCGCCCAGGACCCGTCGGCGGGGTCGGACACGACCAGCGCGCCGGGCACGCCGACGTGGGCGGGCCCGCCGTCCGGGCCGAGCACGGCCAGCGCGCGACCCGACGTGGGCCGCAGCACCGGCGGGTCCAGCGGGTCGGCCGCGGGCACGGCGACCCAGGGGGCCGCCGGGCCCTCCTCCGCCGGCGCCGAGGGCACGCCGCGCGCCACCGGCGCGCCCGACGAGCGGGCCAGCGAGCGCACCGCCTCGTGGAAGTGGGCCGCGAACGCCTCCGCGCCCGCCGCGTCCATGGTCTGCGGCCGGTAGTCCAGCCGCACCAGGCCGCGCGGCCAGTCCGCCCGCACCTGGAGCGTCTTGTCGAACGTCGCCGAGGTGTTCGCGGTGAAGAAGTCCCAGCGCAGGTCCAGGCCCGGCACGTCCAGCCGCAGGCCCCGGGGCGGGCGCGGGAAGGACAGCCCGAACTGGGTCATCAGCCTGCGCGCGGACCGGTCCGGCACCTCCGCCAGCAGGCGGCGGAACGGCACGCGGCGGAACCGGCGCATCCGCGCCAGCGCCTCGTCCGCCTCCGCCAGCGCGGCCCCCGGCGCCCGGTCGGCGGCGCAGGGCAGCACCAGCGGCACGACGTTGACCTGCACGCCCGCGGTGCCCCGGGTGGTCTCGTCGCTGACGTCCGCGGCGATCGCCAGGACCGCCACGTCGTTGCCGTACCAGGCGAGCTGGCGGGCCAGCGCGGCCAGCAGCGCGGTGAAGGTCGACACGGAGGAGCCGGCGGCCAGCTCGCGCAGCGCCGCCACGTCCCGCTCCGCCAGCGGCGTGGTCGCGGTCGACCGCACCCCCGTCCGGCCGGGCTCGCGGCCGCCCTGCACCAGCAGCGGGCCGGTCACGCCGGGCAGCACCCGAGTCCAGAACGCGGCCGCCTCGGCGCACACCTCGTCGGGCGCGTCCGCCGGGTGGGCCGCGTCGAGCGGCGGGCCGAGCCCGTCCGGGTCGGTGAGCGCGCGGGCGAAGTCGGCGGCCACCACGAACTTGCTGCGGCCGTCGAACCCCGCGTGGTGGACCGAGAACACCACGGTCCGCCGGTCCGGCGCGTGCGCCAGCCCGTGGAACCGCACCGGTCCCTCGGCGGCCAGGTCCCAGCGCCTGCGGTTCTCGCCGGCCGCCATGAACGCCGCGGCGGCCTCCCGCTCCGCGCCGGCCTCGCACGGCACGGCCACCTCGTCGTAGGACAGGGCGTCGTCCGCGTCCAGCACCACCTGGCGCAGCTCGCCGTCGACGACGCGCAGCACCGACCGCAGCGGCTCGTGCCGGTGCAGCACGGCCAGCGCCGCGCGGCGCAGCCGGCCGGGGTCGAGCGGGCCGGTGACCGCGACCGCGAAGTAGCCGCTGCTGCTGGTGCCCGGGTCGTACTCCTGCTCGGCCCACAGCGCGGACTGGGCGGCGCTGACCGGCCGGTGGAGCACCCGGTCCCCGAGCGCGGTCACGACCGCACCGCCGCGCGGTGCCGGCGGGCGCGCACGGCCTCGGCCAGCAGGCCGGCCAGCGCCACCCGGTCGACCTTGCCGCTGGGCGTGCGCGGGAACGCGTCCAGCACGGTGATCGAGACCGGCACCGCCACCTCGGGCAGCACCTCGCGCAGCCGCGCGGTGACGGCGTCGGTGTCCAGCCCGGTCCCGCCGCCGGCGAGCACGACCGCGGAGCGCAGCGTGCGGTGCCCGGAGGCGCTCTCCACCACCACGGTCACCGCCCCGTCCACGCCCGGCTCGGCGAGCAGGTGCGCGTCCACCTCCAGCGGGTCCACCCGGATGCCGCGCAGCTTGACCTCGTCGTCGTTGCGGGTCAGGAAGCGCAGCACGCCGTCGACCAGCTCGACCTTGTCCCCGGTGCGGAACGCCCTGGTGTGGCCGTGGGGGGTGCGCGGGACGTCGACGTAGCGGCGCGCGGTCAGCTCCGGCTGCCCCAGGTAGCCCGCCGACATCGGCCGGCCCGCGACCAGCAGCTCCCCCACGGTCGGCACGGCCGGGTCGTCGGGCAGCACCAGCGCCTCGCAGCCCGGCAGCGGCGTCCCGATCGGGGGCAGCGCGGGCCAGTCCGCGGGCGGGCCGGTGAGGACGTGCGCGGTGACCATGGCCGATTCGCTCTGGCCGTAGTGGTTGTTGAGCCGGCAGCCGGGCAGGCGCTCGAAGAACCGCCGGATGCGGGGCGTGCACACCAGCTGCTCCCCCGCGGTGTTCACCTCGACCAGCCGCAGCCGGGCCAGCAGCTCGTCGGTCGCCGCGATGGTCAGCATCTGGAGCGCCAGGTTCGGCAGGAACACCCGCTGGACGCCGTGCTCGGCCAGCCACTCCAGCAGCTCGCCGGGCTCCCGGCGCAGCCGCTCCGGCACGACCGCGACCGTGCCGCCGCCCACCAGCGTGCCCAGCACCTCCTGGAACTGGACGTCGAAGTTCAGCGGCGCGAACTGGGCGGTGCGCAGGTCGGGCGCGATCGAGTGGTCGGCCTGCCAGCGGGCCATGGCGTCGATGCAGTGGTAGGACACCTCCACGCCCTTGGGCCAGCCGGTGGAGCCGGAGGTGTAGATCAGGTAGACGGCGCGCTCGGGCACCTGCTCCCGCGGCCACCGCACGTCGGTCTCGGGGTCGAAGCCGGCGGCGTCGAGCCCGGCGGCGTCCGGCTCCGGCGCGTCCGGGACGGTCGCGGTCACCGGGTGCCGCACCACGTCCCGGTCGGTCAGCAGCAGCGCGGGCGCCGAGTCGGTGACCATGTGCTCCAGCCGCCTGACCGGGTACTCCGGGTCCAGCGGCACGTAGGTCGCCTCGGCCAGCAGCACCCCCAGCAGCGCGACCACGGCCCGCGTCCCGCGCGGGTAGGCCACCGCGACCCGGTCGCCCGGCCGCACGCCGCGCTCCCGCAGCAGCTCGGCGGTGCGGTGCGCCCACGCGTACAGCCCGGCGTAGGTCAGGGCCGGTCCGTCGCCGACCAGCGCCAGGTCGTCGCGGCGCTCGCCGGCGGTGCGGCGCAGGGCGAGCGGCAGCCACTCGGCGTCGCTCTCCCCGCCCCACAGCCCGGCGTAGGCGGGCGCGGCGGGCTCGGCCTCCAATTCCTCGGCTGCCAGCTCCTCGGCCAGCTCGCCCACGGTCGGGTGGTCGAAGATCACCCGCAGGCCCACGGTCAGGCCCAGCCGGTCCCGGATGCCGGCCGCGATCCTGGTCGCGGTGATCGAGTCGCCGCCCAGGTCCACGAAGTTCTCGTCCTCGGCGATGCCGTCCACGCCCAGCGCCTGCTCCCACAGCGCGGTGAGCTCGGCGGCGATGTCGGTCGGGTTCATGCCAGCACCTCACGGATGGTTCGCAGCGCGGCGCCCGGGTCCGCGGTCCAGCGGCGGGCGGTCTCCTCGAAGGAGTCGCGGAAGAACTCCGCGCTGTCGGCGGTGAACAGGTCGGCGGAGGTCAGCAGGTGGCCGGTCGCGCCGGACCGGGTGAAGTCCAGGTGCAGCTCCACCTCGTACCTCGTGCGGGTCGGCGGCACCGGGTGCCACGCGGTGCGCGCGCCGGGGAACCGGGGCGGTTCGGCGGGCGCGTGCAGGTCGAACACGGACTGGGCCAGCCGCGCCCGGCGCGGGGTCGGCGGCAGGCCGGCGGCCGCCGCGATGCGGTCGAACGGCGCGTCGGCGTGGTCGGCCGCGTCCAGGACGGTCCGCCGCACCCGCCCGGTCAGCTCCCGCAGCGTGGTCGCGGGCGGGCAGGCGATCCGCACCGGCACCACGTTGACCAGGAACCCGACCAGGCGGTGGTCGGCCGGGTCCAGGCGACCGGCGACCGGGACCCCGACCACGGTCTCCGCCGCCGGCGGGTCGTCCGCGCCGGTGAGCACGGCCGCGAAGCAGCCCAGGAGCACCTGGAACGGCGTGGCGCGGGCCTGCCGGGCCACACCGGCGACGGCGGCGCACACCTCGGCGGGCAGCTCGACGCGCCGCGCGTGGGCGAGCCCGCCGCGCCGCGCGGGCGGCGGCAGGTCCGGCCGGGGACCGCTGAGCGCGGGCACGCCCGCCAGCTCGGCGCGCCAGTGCGCCAGCGCGGCCGTCGGCTCCGGTCGGGCCCGCCGCGCGTGGTCGGTGAAGCGCGGCGCCGGCGGCAGGTCCGGCTCCCGCCCGGCGGCCAGCGCCGGGTACAGCTCGGTCAGCTCGCGCACCAGCACCGCGAGCGACCAGCCGTCCACCGCGATGTGGTGGTAGGTGAAGACCAGGACGTGGTCCTCCGGCCCCGCGCGCAGCAGGGTGACCCGCACCGGCGGCTCGGCCCGCAGGTCGAACGGCCGGGCGCGCAGCTCGGCCACGCGCGCGTCCACGTCGTCGGCGTCCTCCGCCGAGACCACGTCGGGCGCCGCGTCGAGGATCACCTGCACCGGCTCGGGTCCCCGGTCGTCGAGCACGGTGCGCAGCGCCTCGTGCCGCTCGACGAGCCGGGCCACGCAGGCGCGCAGCACGTCCTCGCGCAGCGGCCCGGACACCCGGACCGCGGACTGCACCACGTACTCGCCGGGCGTGAGCCGCTCGGCCAGCCACAGGCGCGCCTGGCCGGGCGTCAGCGGCGCGGTGGTCGTCCCGGTCGTCCCGGTCACCACGACCGCTCCAGCAGCGAGGCCACGACCGCCGCGTGGTCCGCGCCCGACGGGCTCCGCAGCTGTCGGCGGGCCGCCGCGACCCGGTGCCAGGCGGCCTCGCAGAACACGTCGGCCAGGTCCTGCGACCCCGGCTCGCCCGCGGCGCGCGCGAGCACCAGCGCCGCGGTCACCAGCTCCTCGGCCAGCTCGCCGAGCAGGGACAGGGCGTGCCCGTCCGCCGTCGGTCCCGACCGGGGCCCGGCAGCGGCGGCCCGGCACGACTCCGCGAACGCGCGCGCCTGGCCGGTCAGCTCGACCCAGTGGGCGCGGTTGCGCCCGGACAGCCCGGCGGGCGGTTCGGCCGCGGGCGCGTCGGACAGCGCGTCGGGCGCGCCGAGGTCCGGGGCGAAGTAGGTCAGCGCGAAGTTCGCCGCCAGGCGCATCCGCAGCAGCACCTCGGTGCCGCCCGCGATGCGGGTGCCCCGGGCGTCCCGGAACAGCCGCTCGACCGGCGCGGGCACGGCGCCGCGCGCCGCCTTCCCCGCGGCGGTCTCGAAGCCCTCGCCCGCCATCAGCGTCAGGGTGCGCTCGGCCACCCGCCAGGCGGCCATCGACGTGATGTCCTTGGCCGCGACCTGCTCGGGCACCAGGTTGACCCGGCGGTCGCCCGCGTCGCCCAGCATCGCCCAGCGCGCCGCGGTCTCCAGCGCGTAGGTGTCGGCCGCGCACTCCGCGAGCATCCCGCGCACCTGCGGGTAGTCGGTGAGCACGACGCCGTCCACGCGCCGCCGGGTCAGGTACTCCGTCGCCCACCGCAGGCAGCCCCGGGCCACGGCCAGCGACGGCCCGGCGACCACGTGCACCCGGCCGCGGGCCAGCACGGCGGCCCGCTGCGCGGACAGCCAGGGGTCGTCGTCCTCGGGCAGCAGGCGCTCGGCGGGCACCGGCGCGGCGGCGAAGGCCAGCTCCCCGTTGGGGAAGCCCTTGAAGCCCATGAACTCCAGCCGGGACAGCACCTCGGTGCCCGCGTCGCGCGCGTCGACGAACAGGATCCGGTTGCGGCCCTCCAGGGTCGCGGTCACCGCGATCACCTCGGCGATCGGGCCGTTGCCGATGTAGAGCTTGTGGCCGTCCAGCACGTAGCCGCGGCCGTCGTAGGAGGGCCCGGCCTTCGTGGTCCGGCCCCGGTTCGACGCGCCCGCGGGCTCGGTGTCGGCCATCGCGGTGACCGCGCCGGCGGCCAGCCGCTCCTCCAGGAAGGCGCGCAGCGGGCCCTCGGGGGCGATCCGCAGGTAGGCGGGCGCGCCGATCCCGTTGTGGATGGCCAGCAGCAGGCCGGCCGGCACCGAGACCTCGGCCGCCGCGGTCACCAGCCGGAACACGTTGTACGCCGACAGGTCCCGGCCGCCGGCGGACACCGGCGCGCCGGGGTGCAGCAACCCGGCACGCGCCAGCGGGCCCACCAGGTCGTCGACCGGCTCGCCCTCGGCGGGCGCGCGGCCGTCGAACACCGACCGCAGGTCGTCGACCGCCTCGTCGCCCAGCTCGGCGTCCACCGGGTCCTGAGCCGGGAACGGGCACAGCAGGTCGGTGGGCACCCGGCCGTGCACCAGCTCCTCCAGGGCGCTGGGCACGCCGGGCACGGCGAGGGCGTTGCGGGGTCGCGGGGTCACCGGGCACCCCCGCCCTGCCACAGCACCAGCCGGCCGGCCAGCTCCCGGGCGGTGGTGGCCAGCTCGCGCAGCGGCGGCGCGCCGACCAGCAGCACCGGCCGCCGCGAGTCCTCGACGAGGCGGACGCAGAAGTCGGAGAACGCGCCGGGGCACGCGCCCCGGTACAGGCCGAACCACGAGGACCGGTTGGTCCAGGTCACCGACAGCGCCACGCCGTCGTGGTGCGGCAGGTTGGCGTACGAGCCGAGCGCGAGCCCCGACCGGGCGGCCTCGCGCAGCGCGCCGGCGTCGGACGGCACCTGGTCGGCCGGCGGCAGCAGCCGCTCGCCGACCAGGAACCGCGTCGTGGACGCCTGCGACAGCTCCACGCCGAACCGCTCCCGGCACACCTGGCGGACCATGGCCTTGGTCCACAGCTGCCTGCTGAACCCGGCCCTGACCGGCTCCAGCCCCAGCAGGAGGTTCCGCACCTCGTCGCGCTGCCCGGGTGAGAGCAGCGGCCGGCGGCCGGGCGCCTTGCGGTCGCACAGCGCCGCCTCGCCGTCCCGCCGGTAGGCGGCGGCCCAGCGGAACACCGCGGCCCGCGAGACCCCGTACCGCCGGGCCACGTCGTCGGGCCGCTCCCCGCCCAGCACCCGCCGCACCGCCTGGAGCCGCTGGGCCTGGGTCACCGCACCGCGTGCCACGACCCGCTCCCCACCACCGATCACCGAACCGCCGATCACCGAACGCCCTCCCCCGACTCCGGCAGCCCGCGCATGAGGCGGGCCAGCTCGCGCCGCTGGGTGGTGGGGCCGCGCTCGAAGGCGTCCAGCACCCGTTCCCGCAGCGCGGGCGACTGCTCCTGGCTGAGCTTGAACATGCCGTCGACCGCCTCGACGACCAGCTCGAACGCGCCCACGCCCGGCAGGATCTTGTCGAAGTACCCCACCGAGTCCCGGTCCTGCCAGCCGTGGCCGAAGCGCTCCTCGCAGAACGCGACCGTCCGCCGCACCACGTCCAGCGTCGCCTCGCGGTCCTGGACCAGCCGCACCGTGCCGCGCACGTGCACCGAGACGAAGTCCCAGGTCGGCGCGGCGGGCGTGACGCCGTAGACGGTCGGCGAGACGTAGCTGCCGGGTCCGGTGAACACCAGCAGCGCCCGGCCGCCGTCGGTCAGCGCCGACCAGTGCGGGTTGTCCCGGTTCAGGTGGCCGAGCACGGTGCGGCCCACCAGGGAGCCGTCGGCGGGCCCGTCCTCGTCCGCCGGGATCGCCGGCAGGTGCGTCGCGAACGGCACCTCGCCGCCCACGCCGCCCCCGCCCCCGCTGACGAGCAGGGCCAGCGGGTGGGACCGGACGACGTCCAGGACCCAGCCCGGCTCAGGCGGTCGGTAGGTCGTCGGCACGTACACCGCTGCTCCTGTCCTCGCCGGCCGAGGTGACGACCTCGGTCAGCACGCCGTGGCAGTCCTTGGGGTGCAGGAAGGTGGCCGTGGAGCCCATCGACGCGCGTTGGGGCGGGTCGAACAGGACCCTCGGGCCGTGCCCGCGGAGGTCCTCCACCACCGCGTGGACGTCGGGTGAGCCGAAGGCGATGTGGTGCACGCCCTCGCCGTGGCGCTCGATCCACCGCGCCACCGTCGAGTCGGGCGAGATCGGCTCCAGCAGCTGGAGGTAGGTGGCGCCGCCGTCGTCGGTGCCGTTGACGCGCAGCATCGCCTCCCGCACGCCCTGGCCCTCGTTGACCTCCACGTGGCAGACCTCGAAGCCGAACACCGACCGGTAGTGCTCGACGGTCCGGTCGAGGTCGCGGCACGCGATGCCGATGTGGTCGACCCTGGTGAACATCAGGACCCCGACCCCCGGGCCACCGCCGACAGGGCGCCGTCCAGGTACTGCCGCCGCATCTCGGCCCGCTGCACCTTGCCGCTGGTGGTCTTGGCGAGCGTGCCGCGCTGGATCGGCACCACCTCGTCGAGCACCACGGCCAGGTCGCGCTCGACCGCGGCGGTGACCAGCCCGACCAGCTCGGGCAGCCCGACCGCGCGCAGCAGCCTGCCGTCCACCTCGACGGCCAGCACGAACAGCTCCCGCCCGGCGCGCTCGACGGCGAACGCGGCGCTGCTGCCCGCCCGCAGCAGCGGGTGGGCGCCCTCCGCGGCCAGTTCGAGGTCGTTGGGGTAGTAGTTGCGGCCGTTGCGGATCAGCACGTCCTTGTGCCGGCCGCACACGTACAGCTCGCCGTCGTGCAGGAACCCGAGGTCACCGGTGCGCAGGTGGGGCTCCGGGCCCTCGCCGGCGATGACGGCCCGGAACGTCGCCGAGGTTTCCGCGGGCCGCTGCCAGTAGCCGCGGGCCACGCCCGGTCCGCGCACCCAGATCTCGCCGATCCCCCTCCTGCCCACCGGAAGCCGGGTCACGGGGTCGACGACGCGGACCACCGTGCCGGGCACGGGCGTGCCGCAGCTGACCACGCGCAGCGAGTTCGCGGTGCCGGCGGGCACGGGCACCGCGACGCCGTCGGCGGCCCGCGCCGCGTCGATGGAGATCGCGTGCGGCGGCATGTCCTGGCGGGTGCCGGTGACGTGCAGGGTCGCCTCGGCCAGCCCGTACGCGGGCGCCGGCGCGGACGCCCGGAACCCGGCCTCGGCGAACACCTCGACGAAGCGGCTCACCGTGCTCCACCGGACCGGCTCGGCGCCGTTGAGCGCCGCCACGCAGGAGGACAGGTCGAGCCCGGCGGGCACGCCCCGGCCCGCCACCGCGTCCAGGCACATCTGGAAGGCGAAGTTCGGGGCCGCGACGTGCGTGACCCGGTGCTTGCCGATGATCTCCAGCCACCGCAGCGGCCGGCGGACGAACGCGCCGGGCGACATCAGGTGCACCGGCACGCCCGCGCGCACCGGCAGCACCGCGCCGAACAGCAGCCCCAGGTCGTGGAACAGCGGCAGCCAGGAGGCGACGCGGCCGTGCTCGGGGATCGGCCACTGGGTGAGGATGTCCGCCGTGTTGTGCCAGAAGTTGCGGTGCGTCACCTCGACGCCCTTGGGGTGGCCGGTCGAGCCCGACGTGTACTGGAGCAGCGCCAGGTCGTCCGGCCCGGCCTCGTCGCCGGGCAGCCAGGTCGCGGCGCCGCGCAGCTCGGCGGAGTCCACCAGGGTCAGCTCGGCCAGCTCCGGCATGTCGGCGTAGCCGGCCAGCCGCTCGGCCACGCGGCTCGACGTCAGCAGCACCGAGGTGCCCGCGTCGGCCGCGATGCGGCTCATCCGCACCACGCCGTGGCGGCGGTTGGGCACCTGCACCGGCACCGCGGCGACCCCGGCGAGGAAGCAGGCGAACAGGTCGCGGACGAAGTCCAGGCCGGTGTCGTGCGCCAGCACGGCGCGCCCGCCCGCCAGGCCCCGGTCCAGCAGCGCCGCCGCCCGCGCGCGGGCGTCCCGCTCCAGCTCGCCGTAGGTCAGCTGCTCGGTGTGGTCCTCGCCGTCGACGTGGTGCACGTAGGCCACGCGGTCGGGCGAGGTGAACGCGCGTTCGGCCAGGATTCCCGGCAGGGTCCGCGCGGTGGTCGGGTCGGGGGTGGTCAGGTCGGGGGTGGTCAGGTCGGGGGTGGTCTGCGTCTCCGTCACAACTAGCTCCCCAGGACTTGTCGCGGCTGTCCGTTGCCGGTCGCCAGCGGGGCCGCGCGGCGGACCGCCTCGACCACCGACGCGGCGATCTCCCCCGCCCGGACGCACGACGTGGACAACAGGCTCGACGAGATGCCGTGCAGGTGCTCCGTGGCGCCCTGCACGTAGACGCCGGCCGACATGCGGCCGTCGGTGAGCACGCGGAAGTCCCGGCCGACCACGAGTTCGTCGTGCTCGGCGCGGCGCAGCCAGGGCTCCAGGGCGTCGAGCAGCCGGTCCGGCCGCGAGGGCCGGTAGCCGGTGGCGAACACCACGTAGTCCACGTCCAGCGCCGTGGTCGTGCGGGTCGGCAGGTGCTCGACGTCGAGGCGCACCCCGTCCGCGGTGGGGGTCACCCGCCGCGGACGGGACACGTTGAGGAACCGCAGCCTTCGGCGGCCCGTCACCCGCTCGTGGTACGAGCGGCGGTACAGCTCGTTGATGAGGTCCCGGTCCACCACCGCGTAGTTGGTGCCCGCGTGGTAGCCCAGCAGCATCTGCTTGACCTCGGCGTCGCTGGTGAAGAACTCGTCCACCGCCGACGGGTCGAAGATCCGGTTGGCGAACGGGCTGTCGTCGGCGGCGGTGTAGCCGTACCGGCTGAAGATCGGGAACACCTCCGCGTCGGCGAAGGTCCGGTGCAGGTACTCGGTCACCTCCGCCGCGCTCTGCCCGGCGCCGACCACTGCGAGCCGCTTGGGGCGCGCGTCGCCCAGCGCGGCGACCCGGCCCAGCAGCTCGCCGCTGTGCCAGATCCGGTCGCCGCGCTCCACCCCCTCGGGCAGGCACGGCGACAGGCCCGTGGCCAGCACCACGTTGCGGGCGCGCCGCACCGTGACGCCGTCCTCGCTGACCGCGTGCACGTCCAGCGCGGTCACCCGGTCGTCGGTCAGCACGGGGTGGACCGCGGTGACCTCGCTGCCGTACTCCACCTGGGGGGTGAACCGCTCCGCCGCCCACTCCAGGTAGTCGTGGAACTCCACCCGCGACGGGTAGATGACCTGGTGGTTGATGAAGTCGACCAGGCGGCCCTTCTCGTGCAGGTAGGCCACGAAGGAGAAGCCGCTGGTCGGGTTGCGCAGCGTCACCAGGTCCTTGAGGTAGGAGATCTGCATGGTGCTGTCGTCGATCAGCATGTTCCGGTGCCACCCGAACCGGGGCTGCCGCTCGTGGAAGGCGACGCGCAGCGGCGCCTCCCCGGCCTCGTTGTGCTCGCGCACCGCGATGGCCAGCGCGAGGTTGGAGGGGCCGAAACCGATGCCGAGCAGGTCCACCGGCTCCCCCTTGGCCTGTGCCGACGCGCGGAACCCCATCAGATCGCGAGCCGGGCGTCGTAGGTGGCCAGCCACTCGTTGAGGTACAGCACCATCTCCAGTGAGAAGCGGTTGACCTTCTCCCTGGACGCGGCCGAGGTCGGGTCGGCCAGGTAGGACTTGGCGGTGCCCAGGTCCAGGAACGGCTGGATCGGCGCGGAGCCGTCGGCCAGCAGCTCGGTGACCATGGCGCGCAGCGCGCGGTCGTAGCCCGGGTCGTCGATCGGCGGGTAGCCGGCCTTCTTGCGGTACAGCACCGAGGGCGGCAGCAGGTCGCGGACGGCGGCGCGCAGCAGGGACTTCTCCCGGCCGTCGAAGGACTTCATCGCCCACGGCACGTTGTAGACGTACTCGACCAGCCGGTGGTCGAGGAACGGCACGCGGCCCTCCAGCGACACGGCCATGCCGATGCGGTCCTTGCGGTCCAGGATGATCCGCAGGTAGCCGGTCAGGTTCAGGTAGGTGACGGTGCGGATCTTGCGGTCCACGTCGGACTCGCCGGGCAGCCGCTCGATCTTGGCCACCTCGGTGGCGTACAGGTCGCGCTCGGCCTCGTCGCTGCCCAGCGACTCGACCAGGTCCTGGTTGATCAGGCCAGTGTTGCGCAGGCCGTTCTTGCCGGCCATCTGGCGGCCGAACTCCAGCCACGGCAGGGCCTGCGCGTCGACGAAGCGGTCCTCCAGGAACCAGTGGTAGCCGCCGAACAGCTCGTCCGCGCCCTCGCCGCCCAGCGCCACCGTGCAGTCCTGGCGGAAGCGGCGGGCCAGCAGCAGGTAGGAGGTGTCGAGGTCGCCCAGCGAGGTCGGGATGTCCCGGGCCAGCAGGACCTCCCGGCGCACCTCGGGGTCCATCAGCTCCTCGGGCGAGACGACGACCCGGGTGTGGTCGGTGCCCAGGTGCTCGACCATGCGTGCCACGAACGGGTAGTCCGGGGTGGAGCGGACCTCGTCGGGGGTGAAGTTCTTGTCGTGGCCCGCGAAGTCGATCGAGTAGGTACGCAGGGTCTCGCCGCCGTTGTGGCGGGCGGCGAGCGCCAGCAGGGCGCTGGAGTCCAGGCCGCCGGACAGGAACACGCCCAGCGGCACGTCGCTGTGCAGCTGCCGGCGGACCGAGTCCTCCAGCAGCTCGCGGACCGTGCCCACGGTGGTGTCGAGGTCGTCCTCGTGCGGCCGGGCGGGCGGGGCCCAGTAGGTGGTGACCGACAGCCCGTTGCGGCCGAAGCGGACGATCGTGCCGCCGCGGACCTCCTTGACGCCGGCGAAGATGCCGTTCTCCGGCGCCTTCACGAAGTCGACGATGGCGCGCAGGCCCTCGGTGTCCACGACCGGCTCCACGGCCGGGTGCTTGAGCAGGGCCATGAGCGCGGAGCCGAACACGAACCCGCCGGGCACCTCGGTGTAGTACATCGGGTAGATGCCGAACCGGTCGCGGATCAGGTGCACCTCGTCGGTGCGGCCGTCCCACACCGCGAAGGCGAACATGCCGAGCAGGCGCTCCGCGCACGCCGCGCCCCACTGGAGGTAGGAGGCCAGCACGACCTCGGTGTCGCTGCTCGTGGTGAAGGTGTGGCCGTGCGAGCGCAGCTCCGCCCGCAGCTCGTCGCAGTTGAAGACCTCGCCGGTGTAGGCCAGGGTGACCGGGGGTTCACCCGGTCGCTGGGCGACCATCGGCTGCACACCGCCGACGAGGTCCACGACCGACAGCCGCCGCACACCGAGCGCGACGTGGCGGTCCAGCCACGTGCGCTGGTCGTCCGGACCGCGGCGGTGCATCGTGGCGGTCATGGTGTCGATCAACACCTCCCGCTCCTCCGAGGCAGGGGTGAAGTCGACGAAACCGGTGATCCCGCACATGGGTGCTCCTGGTGATTTGGCCGTGGAACGCTGTGGACCGAAAGCCCGGTGTGGTCTCAGGCGTGCGCCGGGGACGCCTGACCGGCGGGGTGGCCGATGCCGCGGGCCACCGCCGTGCACATCTGCTGGATGCTCGCCCGCGCCCGCGCGGCCTCCACCAGGGCGGGCAGCACGTTGTGCCCCGCCTCGGCGGCCGCGGACACCGCGGCGAGCTGGTCCGGGCACTCGACCCGGGAGAAGGGCCTCCGCCTGCCGGCGGCGACACCGGACTTGCGCTGCTCGCGCAGCAGGGCGCGCTCGTGCTCCGACTCGGCCGCGTCCGCGACCCCGACGACGGGGCCCCGGTCGTGGAACGCCATGTCGTCGATCTCGCCGGAGAGCCAGCCGCCGCGCAGCGCGGCGAGCAGGCCGCCCCGCTGCTCGATGCGGTCGAGCCAGGACAGCGCCTCCGCCTCGACCTCGTCGACGAGCCGCTCCAGCACCGCGGACCCGCCGAGCGGGTCGACGTGGCGCGCCAGGTCGGTCTCGTGCAGCAGGATCTGCTGGATGCGCAGCGCGATCCGGGCCGCCAGCTCGCCGGGCGTCTGCACCGCCTCGTCGAACGAGCACACGTGCAGCGACTGGACGCCGCCGAGCACCGCCGAGATGGCCTGCACGGTGGTGCGGGCGATGTTGTTGAGCGGCTCCTGCACGGCCAGCGCCGAGCCGAAGGTGTTGACCTGGGCGCGCAGCTTCATCGACTTCGCGTCCCGCGCGCCGTAGCGGTCGCGCATCCGGGTGGCGTAGATCCGCCGGGCGGCCCGGAACTTGGCCGCCTCCGCCAGGATCTCCAGGTGCGAGCCGAAGATGAAGCTGAACTGCGCGGCCACCTCGTCCACGGTGAACCCGCGGGCGATCATGCCGTCGAGGTACTGCTCGGCGTCGGCGATGGCGAGGGCCACCTCCAGGGGGCGGGTCGCGCCCGCCTCCCGCGCGTGGCCGCCGGAGATCGAGATCGGGTTGACCTTCGGCAGGTGGCGGACGCAGTGCTCGATGACGTCCAGGGAGAACCGGAAGCTGTGGTCGAGGTCGAACACGACCGCGTGCCGGGCCAGGTGCTCCTTGAGCATCTCGTTCTGGAGGGTGCCGCGCAGCGCGGCCGGGTCGACGCCGCTCTCCTGCGCGGCCACGATCCACATCGCCAGGATCATCGGCGCGGTCGCGTTGATGGTGAAGGACACGGAGATGTGGTCGAGCGGGATGCCCTCGAACACCGCGGCGAAGTCGTCGACCGTGGCGATCGACGCGCCCGCGCGGCCGACCTCGCCGGCGGCGGCCGGGTCGTCGGGGTCCAGGCCCATCTGCGTCGGCAGGTCGAACGCCAGGGACAGGCCGGTCTCGCCGCGGTCGAGCAGGTAGCGGAACCGGGCGTTGGTGTCGGAGGCGTCGCCGAGGCCGGCGAGCTGCCGGATCGTCCAGTGCCGGGTGGTGTACCCGCCGGGGTGCAGGCCCGCGTCGTAGGGGAACCGGCCGGGCTCACCCACGGGAACCACCCACCTCGGGCAGCAGGAGGCCGGCCGCGGCGAAGTCCTCGCGGGCGCCGGGCACCTCCAGCACGTCGTGGTCGAAGAACATCTTGAGGGTGTGCCGGGCGGACGCGCGGAGGTCGGCCCGCACGGCGGTGTCGGTGTAGGTCTCGCCGATCACCTGCTCCACCTGCGCGGCCGTGAGGGAGGTGGCGAGCAGGGACTTGCGGATGGCGGGGAGGTCGGGTGAGAGGCAGGCGGTGATGATGCCGGGCAGGCAGCGCGCGGCGCGGGCTCGGGTGCCCTCGTCCATGACACCCCAGAGGAAGTCGAAGAAACGGGTGTAGAAGGCGTGGTGCCGGCGCTCGTCGCGGGCGTGGTCGGCGACGACCTCGCGGATGGTGCCCGCCACCGTCTCGTCGTTGGGGATGTCCTCCAGCAGCGAGGTCACCACCGTCTCGAACACCACGACCTGGAGCAGCTGGGCGGCCTGCGGGTCGAGGGCCGCGCCGCTGCCGTCGAGCCGGGCCAGGGTGTGGTCGAACGAGTAGGGCAGGCCCGGCACGCCGGTCGCCCGCTCCACCTGGTCCACCATCTCGAAGCTGGTGTGCGCGTGGTGGGCCTCGTCGCAGTAGATCTTCCACGCGTCGAGCCGCAGCTGCCGGTCGATGCCCAGTCCCGCCTGGTCGAACGCGACGACCAGGGTGCCCCGGTTGACCACCTTGGCCTCCAGGTTCGCCACGAAGTTCATGTACTCGTAGAAGCGGCGGGTGATCACCGCGCCGCGCTCCTCCTCGGGCAGCTCGGCGGTCAGCGGGTGCGCCAGGTGCGGGATGAGCTTGATCGGGAACGCGGTCAGGCCGGACTCCACCTCCGCGCAGAACGTGCGGTGGGGATCGGTGCGCACCCCGGCGCGCTCGTACCACTTCCCGAAGATCAATGACGAGTTCACGGTGATTCACCCCGAGGTGGACCCCCGACGAACGGCGGGCACACGTAACTGATCACTCCACTCTCCCCCCAGCAGGAAGCGGAATCGAAAAAATCAACTCGACGAAGGCGATCGCCTTTATTCGCCGGACCCCAGAACGAGTTCGTACGGTACTCAAGGGGTTCATGCCAGTCAAGGAGGAATCAGCCGGACAGGAAATAGGCTCCATTGATCGTGAGACCGAAGTGGGGTCGATGTAACAAGTCCGTTACACGACCTCGATCATCCACATAGGATGGGGGTTGACCTGCGGAAAATGCTGATGGTTCACCCATTTGTCACAAATATTGAGCAGTCAACCACCGGGCGGGCGGTGAGCAGGAAAAAGAAGACCCGCTAGCCCGTTCGCCCTAGCGCGGTAGGCCGGTCAACCCTCTCCGGACACCTCCCCCCGCAGCAACGGGATATTGAATCGCCGAACCGGCACGGAGCGTGATCCAGACATTCCCGAAAATGCGAGATCCCGAAGTTCAACAACTCGACGGACGCGTTCTTTGACGGAGCTCACACACGGGTCCGCCCATTGCCCGGAAAGTGGCGCGGGACACGCCGGAGGAGTTCTCGGAAGAGGTGCAGGACACATGGCGGTCCCCGACCCCGCGGCGTAGTGTGTCGCCGCCGCAGGCCACCCGCCGGACCATCTCGGCGACCGCCGGCGGTGCGCTCCCCCGGACGTGGGAGGCATTCCGCCGACCGGGCGATCAATTCCCGGACGTGCAGGTGACGTCCGGTTCGGGGGTGGCCGGGCCGTTGGCGGTGAAACCGAAGGTGGTGGAGCCGTCCACGGGGAGCCGGGCGTTGTAGCCGGCGTTGGTGACCCGCACCGAGCCGGCGGCCGCGGCGAGGGTGCCGTCCCACAGGTTGCTGATCGCGTGACCCGCGGGCAGGGGCCAGGTGACCGCCCACGCGGTGAGGGCCCGCCCGCCGGAGTTGCGCACGGTCACCTCCACCTGGTAGCCGCCCGGCCAGGAGTTGGTGATCCGGAAGCGGGCGGTGCAGTCGACCTGCGGGGCCGTGGTGGTGGCCTCGGTGGTGTTGGTGGTCGTGGTCTTCGTTGTCGGGGCCGGGAGGGCGGTCGGGTCGGACGGTTCGTCGTCGCGCAGGGAGTCGCCGATCACGACACCGGCGGCGACCAGCACCACGGCGCCGACCACCAGGGCGACCCGCCGCCACGGTGCTCGGTGCCGTGCGGGCAGCGGTCGCGTGCTGCCGGGGGGCCGGGATGCGTCAACGGGCCGAGTGGTGTCGATTTGTCGGATTTCACCGGTCGGCCCGAATTCGACAGCGGGACGGTTCTCGTCGGACGATCCGCTGTCGTCGAGCGGTCCGCTCCCCTCGAACGCCCGGTCCTCGTCGAACGCCCCGGCTCCGCCTGCTCCGGCTTCGCCCGCGCCCGCTCCGTCCGCTCCGGCTTCGCCCACCGGTGGCGTGCCCGGCAGCGGCCGCCCCTGCACGACCGCGTCCAGCAGCGCGTGCACCTCGGCCATGGTCGGCCGCTCGGCCGGGTCCCGGCGCAGCACGCGCAGCAGCACGTCGCCGAGTGGTCCGGGGAACCGCATCGGCGCCACCTGACCCTCCGACACCCGCCGCAGCAGCGCGTACGGGTTGTCGGTCGCCCCGAACGGCGGGTGACCCTCCAGCGCCGCGTACAGCGTCGCGCCGAGGGAGTACACGTCGGAGGCGAACACCGCCGGCTCCCCCGCCGCCACCTCCGGCGCGAGGAACGCGGGCGTGCCCACGACCACCCGGGGATCGGTCACCGTGCCCTCGCCGATGGCTCGGGCGATGCCGAAGTCGGCGATCTTCGCGGTGCCGTCGTCGCCCAGCAGCACGTTGAACGTCGTGACGTCCCGGTGCACGACGCCGACCGCGTGCGCCGCCGCCAGCGCCGACGCCACCTGCCACCCGACCCCCGCCACCAGCTGCTCCGGCAGCGGCCCGCGCTCGTCGACCAGCTCGGCCAGCGTCCGCGAGGGCAGGTACTCCATGACCAGGCAGGGCTTGCCGCCGTGCTCGACCACGTCGTGCACGCTGATCGAGTGCGGGTGCCGCAGCTTGGCCGCGACCCGCCCCTCCCGCACGATCCGCTCCACGGCGTCCGGCGAACCGCCCGCCCCGAGGAACTTGACCGCGACGTCCCGCCCCAACCGCTCGTCCCGCGCCCGCCACACGACCCCGGACGCCCCGCGCCCGAGCAGCGCCACGAGCCGGTACCGCCCGGCGATGACCTCGTCCCGTTCCAACACAACCAGACGCTACTGCCCCACCCAGCCCACGGGCTACCTCCGTTTGCCGCACGGACTTCGGGAGCGGCCCGCCGCCGCGCGGCCCGGTCCACAGTGGAGCGGGGGGCGCCGACCCGCCCGGACCACCGCCTTGACACCGCGTGCCCACGGCTGTTCCGCTCGGCACATGGCCTTCCGCGCACCGACCGCCGACACCGCCTACCGGCACGCGCTGCGCCTGGACGACCGGACCCGGGCGCTGACCGACCGCTTCGGGTGGAGCGTGCTGCTGGTCGACGGCGGTTCGGCGGTCGGCCGTGAGTTCGCCCGGGGGCACCGACCCGCCCCGGCGGACCTGGTGCGCTTCGCCACCGTCCCCGACGCGGACGGCCCGGGGTTCACCCGGCGGCTGGGGCTGGACGCGCACGTGCCCTGCCTGGTGGTCTGCGCCGACGTGGCGTCCCGGCGCGTGCACGTGCTGCCGCTGGCCGACCGCACCGCCGACGAGGCGCACCGGCGCGTCCAGGACTGGGTCGAGGAGTTCCACGAGGCGAACCACGAGCTGCTCGCGCGGTGGAGCGGGGTGGAGCGGGAGGTGCGCGAGCTGGTCGACGTGGTGTCCGGTCCGCTGTGGGCGAGGCGCATCCGGTCGGCGGAGCGGAGCCGGGACCAGCAGGTTTTGCGCGGGTTGGCAGCGCTCGCCACGTCGCCGCCGGACGACCTGGCCGGGGTGGACGCGGTCCTGGCCGACCCCACCGACCTGCCGTGGGGCCTGGTGGACGCCCTGCGGGACCTCCGGGGGCGCATCGCCGGCCTGGACGCCGACCTGGCGGCGCGGGAGCGGATGGCCGGGGCCGCCGCGGAGCTGGCCGCCGCGACCGACCGGCAGGACGTGCGACGGGTGCTGGCGAGCCTCACCGCCGACGCCACCGCCCGCCACGCGCTCGCCCCCGACACCGCGGCCGCCCTCACCGCGACCCGCGCCGCCCTCACCCGCGACGACGCCCGGGACTCCCGGCGGTGGCGCGAGGAGAACGGTCCGCTGTTCGCGCTGCCGGTGTTCGTCGCCGCCCGCCACTCGTGGCACTGGATCGCCGAGCAGGGCCGCCGGTGGCGGGAAACCGCGCAGCACCACCGGCAACGGGACTTCGCGCTGTTCAGCCGCGTGCTGGCCGCGCAGCCGCTGGAGGACCCCGACGCGGTGGCAGACGCGGTGCTCACCGCGCTGGCGGCGCACCACGGCGTCACCGACGAGGAGGAGTGGACCGCCGCCACTGCCGGGTTCCGCGCCTACCTCGTCGAGACCACGGGCAGGCTGCGCGAGGCGGCGCCGGAGGGGTTCACCCTGGTCGGCCACTGCCTGCCGAACCACCCGCCCCCGGTCCGCCCGTTGGACGAGGAGGAACGCGGCCTGCGGGACGGGCTGGCGAGCCGGTTGGCCCGGGACGCGGCTGCCCGGGAGGCCGCGGACGGCCGCCGGGAGGCCCTGGCGGAGGTGCCCGCGCTGGCCGAGCGGTTCCGGGCGGAGCCGGCGGCCCGGTTGGAGGCCGGCGCGCCGGTGCCCGAGTTGGCCGACCGGTCCCTGGTGGAGGCGCTGGCGCGGCTGGCCGGGGTGCTCGACGGGTACGAGGAGGCGGTGCGGTCGGTGGTCCACCCGCACGAGGCCGATCCGGCGGTGATCGCGGTGGAGTGCCCGGTGGGCGTGGCGGAGGCGGTCGGGGTGGTCGTCGGGCGCTCGGCGTTCGACCGCCTGCGCGAGCAGGTGGCCCGGACGCTCGCGGGGCACCGGGAGGCGGCGGGGGCGTTGCCGGGTTCCTGAGCGGCACCGGGTCCCGAACCGCGGCGCCCCGGTCCCGGTTCCGGTGCGGGTGGGCGGCGTGCTCCCCGGTCGTCGTCCCCGCACGGTTCGGCGCGCGAAAAGCCGTTCGCCGGTCCGGCCGGGTGCTGCTAGCGTCGGGGGGACCGCTGACTGTGGAGGAAGCCATGGTTGCCCGGAACACCACACCGGGCCACCGCACCGAGGCCGTTCGACGGCCCGGGGCCGCCCGGTGACATCGCCCTGGAAGCCGATGCACCGCAGGGAGTTCTCACATGTCCGCATCACCCTCGTCCACCTGGTACGTGGACTTCTTCACCGAACTGCCCAACGAGTTCTGGCGGCGCGCCGTGCCGCCGGAGGTCACCGTCGAGGAGATCGACTTCGTCGAGGAACGCCTCGGTCTCGCGCCGGGCTCGCTGGTCCTGGACGTGCCGTGCGGGAGCGGGCGGCACAGCCTGGAACTCGCCCGGCGCGGGCACCGCGTGACCGGTGTCGACCTGTCCGCCGAGGCGATCGGGCACGCACGGCGCGCCGCCGTCGGTCTCGACGTGGAGTTCGTCCACGCCGACATGCGGGACGTCCCGCGGGACAGCGGGTTCGACGCCGTGGTCTGCCTGGGCAACAGCTTCGGCTACCTCGAACCCGACGGCCTGCGGGAGTTCGCCGCCGCGCTGGGCGGGGCCGTCCGGCCCGGCGGCGGCCTGGTCGTCGACTTCGCCTCGGCGGCCGAGTCGATCCTGCCCGGCTACCGGGCCGAGCCGCGGACCATGCGGACCGGCGACATCACCACCGTCGCGACCAGCGAGTACGACGTCGCCGGGAGCCGGGTGCTCAGCCGCTACCGGTTCAGCCGCGGTGACGAGCAGCTCGACGTGACCGCGATCCACCACGTCTACACGGTGGCGCAGATCATCGACCTGCTGGCCGGCAACGGGTTCACCGACATCGGGCTGTTCGACGGCCCGGGTGGCGAACCCTACGGGATCGGGAGCGGCCGACTCCTGCTCACCGCGCGCCGAACGTCCTGAGCGGGCGCCGATCCCAGTCACCGAATTCCGTGCCGAAAACGTGAATCCGGATTTCGGGAACGGGTGACGCCCTGCGGGGGCACCTGGATCGCAGGTGCCCCCGCAGGGTCGGTTCACCGGGCCGGTCGGCCGTCGATCAGGGGAGGATGCTGACCAGGATCTTCGAGATGTCGATGTCGTCGATCAGGTCCAGGTCGTTCAGCGCGTCGACCAGGGTGTTCTTGAAGACCAGGTTGTCCTCGACGTTGACGGTCTTGAGGACGTTCTCCAGCTCGACCTCCAGCAGGTCCAGCTCGGTCCCGTTGAGGACCTTGTTGCCGCTCAGGATGTCGCCGAAGGTGATGACGGCGTCGGGCAGGATGTCCACGTCCACGTCCACGCTGCACGCGACGACGTTGACCAGGCCGATCGGGGAGTTCAGGCAGTCGACGGCCGGCTTGGTGGTCGCCTGGGCCGCGGTCGCGCCGCTGAAGAGGAGCGCACCGGTGATCGCGGTGAGAGCGGCACCCGAGACAAGACGCTTCAACAACTTGGGCTCCTAGTTCGAAAGTTCCGTCTGCGCCGATCGGCGTTGGCCAAATAGAAGCAGAACCGGGAACAACTGCGCACGAGTCCTTTCGGGTGACCAACCGAAAAGAGCCCTGGTAATTGCTCCTTTCGCCGGAGAGCCGCGTCGTGACTACCGCTCGGATATTTCCATGAAGCACCGATCCTTCTCACGGACGTTTCGGACACGCTCCGTTCAAACGCGACCGGAAGGGTGATCCGCGATGCAGAGGCCGACTCGCGTTCGAGACCGGGGCGGACCTGTTCGCGCACGTTGGGGAAATGACCGCACGAATGCGGGGCGGCGATCCCGTGCACTCGGTGACCGGCCTAGCCGAAACGTGGCGAACGGGTGAATCCGAGTCGATTGCGGATTACCGAAGTCCTTTGTGACTCAAGTCACAAATACATGCTCGCGGGTCGCGGGTCGGCCTCCACGGTGGCGAGTTGGTCGCCGAGGAACCGCGTCGGGACGGCGAACGACGTGGTGGTGCCGGCCGCGGCGGCGTGGGCGGGCCGGTCGTCGGTGATGACGTCGACCCGCCAGGGCACACCGGCGGAGAACCTGGCCTCGATCGTGGCGTTGACCCCGTGCGCGCGGTTGCCCGCCGGCCGGGTGAGCGCGGCGCGGTCGAGGAACTGGTCCGCGTCCCAGATCATGGTGGTCGGCCGGCGGGTGCGGGCGTGGTGGCCGACCGCTTCGAGGAACTTCAGGACGTCCCCCGCTCGATGACGCCGGGCCGGTTGTAGTCGTGGTCGAGCAGGACCCGCTCACCGATGACCACCGGGTAGGTGTTGATTTGTTCCGGACGAAAGAGCCACCGAACAGTCCAGTGGGCGGAGTGCGACCCCTCCCTGGAGCGGAATGCACCTGCGAATTCGACCGGATGGACCACCCGGTGGTGGACCGCCCGACAGTCACCTGTTTGCCGTGTTGCACGACCTTGGCCACCGAATCGCCGCCGAAGTACTGTCTACTCCTGCCTGTTCGACAATTCATGAATCTCCGTCGATTGGAATAGGAACACATGAGAACCACGCTCCTGCGCTGCACGGCTGCGGTCCTCCTGTTCTTCGGCATGACGGTCTCCGTCATGCCGGCGCACGCTTCGCCCGCCCGACCGGGCGCCTCCCCCGAGCGCCACTGCGTCGTCCACCTGGGCGTGGCCGAGAAGGGACAGCGGTACTCACCGATGTCGGACCTGCGCTGCTTCTCCTCCTCCGCAGGGGTGCGGGCCGAGATCGCGCAGGAGAACGAGCGGGCCGACACCGGAATCCAGGCGGTCCTGATCGGCACCGACTACACCGACCCCAACTACGCCGGCAGCTCGCTGAGCTGGACCGCTCCCGGCGCGTGCTACTACAACGGCACCCGGCCCAGTTGGGGCGCGCCCAGCATGCCGGCGGGGTGGGACAACGTCGTTTCCTCCACCCAGACCTACTCCGGCTGCAAGGCGACCGTGCTCTACGACTACGCGAACTACGGCGGGATCTCGATGGTGACCGGGTGCAACTCCACGACTCTTTCCTTCATGGACAACCGGGCGTCGGCGCGGGAGTGGACCGACCAGACCTACGGGCAGCCCTGCTGACGGAAGTGACGCGGCTCCCGTCACGCGCGGCTCCCGTCAGCAGGCGTCGCCCTCGAACGCGCCCTCGGGCAAATCCGCCCGCTCCAGCACCAACCCGCTGCGCCGCACCACCCCGCACACCACGTCCAGCCACGCCCGCGGGTCGACCGGCTCCAGCCCGTCGACCCGGTCGTCCACCGCGGTGCCCCCGGCGGCCGCGGGCAGGTCCTCCAGGCGCGTGTCGGGGCGGCCGAGCAGCTCGGGCAGGCCCCACATCAGGTTCCGCGTCCACAGCTGCACCACCCCGGTGGTGGTGATCGGGGCACCGAGGGTGATCTCCAGCTCGTCGGTGTCGTCGCGGAACCACAACCCGCCCACGGTGACGTGGTCCGACGTCTCCAGGGCGTCCAGCAGTTCTCCGGTGCCCAGGTCGAACACCTCGACCGCGCCGGCGCGCGCGACGGCGATCAGCTCCCCGCGCACGGCGGCCGGGCCGGCGAGCACGTTCGCCTCGCCGTGGCGGAAGACCGAACCGGGCACCTCGCGCCCGTCGGCGATCGAGTAGCGGCGGGTGAGGCCGTCGTCACCGACCACGACCAGCTCGTCCTCGTCCAGGGTGGTCCACGGCTGCCCGACCCCGGCCGGCAGCACGACCGGCTCGCCGAGGCGCTCACCGGACCGCGCGCCCCACGCGCTCAGCCGGTCGGCGCGGTGCACCAGCAGGCGACCGGGGTCCGGGAACGACAGCCCGGCCTGCCCCCGGTCCCCCGGCGACGGCCCGGGGCCGGGCGGGTGCACCTCCGCCAGCGGCGCCAGGTCGGGCAGGTTCCACAGCCGGATGCGCGTGGTGCCGCCGTCCCGCAGGGCCAGGGTCCGGGAATCGGGCGACACCGCGGAGGAGATCTCCACGCCGTTGGACTCGTGGGGCGGACCCGTGACCTCCGCGACCCGCGCCCGGTCGGCGATCCGCCAGACCGCGACCGCGCCGTCCGCCCGGAACACCACCACGTGCGCGCCGTCCGGGGTGACCTCGGCGGACCGCGCCGCGGCCAGCGCCCGGTCCAGCGGGTCGGCCGGCGGCACGCGCACGACCAGGAGGTCGTCGCCCAGCTCCAGCAGCACCCGGACCGCGCCGGAGCCCTCCCGCTCGACCGCGCGCACCCGCCCGCCGGAGGGCGCGTGGACCACGCGCCGGTCGCCCGGCGCGTCGGTCGACCCCACCCACAGCGTCTCCGTGCCGGTCCAGAAGGGGGACTCGGTGATCGCCCACGTCCGGCCGTCGAGGCTGAAGGCCGCGTCGTCGTACTCCTCGGTGCACAGCAGGCCCTCGGGCGTGACCCGCGCGCGTTCGACCCCGGTGATCGAGTCGCGCGAGACCAGCGTGCCCTCCACGCAGTCGGAGTCCACCGGCCCGGTCGCGGTGAACTGCTCGTACCCGGTCACGGGCAGCTCCCGCGAGCCGGCCGCCGACAGGCCGAACAACCTGCCGTCCAGGCCGACGACGACCTCCCCCGAGGGCAGCACGTACAGCAGGACCGCCACGCCCGGGGGCGTCTGCCGGCCGTGGCCGAACGGCGCGGGCGCGGTGAGCGTGGTCGAGGCCCCGGTGGTCACGTCGACCAGGTGCACCTCGGGCCGGTCCAGGGCGGCGTGGGCGAGCCGGTGGCCCAGCGGGTCGGCCACCACGAAATCGGCGTCCGCCGACACGGTCCGCACCACCTCGCCGGTGCGCGCGTCGCGCACCCGCACCTCACCGGCCGGATCGCGCTCGGTGAACCGGTCCTCGCCCAACCACTCCGGGGTGAAGCCGCCACCGGTGACCGGGACCGCCACCGCCGGCGAGGCCGCCGCGTCCCACACCTCCGCCACCCGGCCGTCGTCGCCGGAGCGCACGACCCGGGAGCCGGCCGGGCTGGGCACGACCCACCGGGGACCAGCACCTCGACGTGCCTCAGCGAGCGGGACAGCACGAGCAGGGTCGCCCTGGTGTCCAGGCGGTCGTCGGTCAGCCAGGCGCGGGTGGTGTTGTCGACCCACGGCACCGGGCCGGCGGGGTCCGCGCGGCCGAGCAGCGTGCTCGCCGCGTCCGACGCCCGCGCCGTGTCCTGCCGGTCGACCAACGTGGTCGCCGCGTAGGTCAGCGAGACGCCGAGGCTGACCACCAGGGCGACCGCCAGGGTCCGGACGACGACCCGGCGCGCGTACGCCAGCACGCCCGCCTCGACGAACCGGCGCTGCCGGGCGGTGAGGTCCGCGCGGCGCTCCCGGAGCAGCGTCAGGGCCCGCCTGGTGGTCCGGCCGCGGAGGAGCAGCGCGCGGTCACCGGTGGCCTCCCAGCGGGCGGCCGCGCGGTCCAGCTCGTCCTGCCACAGCCGGAAGTCGCGGTCGACCTCGACCCAGCCGCGCAGCCGGTCCCAGTGCCGCACCAGCGACTCGTGCACCAGCTCCACCGAGTCCGGCCCGAGGGTGAGCAGGCGGGTGCGGGCCAGCTCGACCGCGATCGGCCCCAGCTGGTCCGGCGGCACGGCGCGGCGCGTGTACCCGCCGTTCTCCAGCGGGCTGACCAGCTGCGTGAGCACGCGGCGGACCTGCTCGGGGTCGAACCGGCGCCACACCTGCTCGGCGTAGGCGGAGACGGCGCCGCCGACACCGCCCAGCTCCCGGTACGCCTGATGCGTCAACACGCCCCGGTGCTGCCGCTCCCACAGCAGCGCCAGGGTAAACTCCAGCAGCGGCAACGGGTTCCGCTCGCCGACCAGGTCCTCCAGCAGCACGTCGGCCAGGCCGCGTTCCAGCACCGGCGTGCCGGGCACCGCCAGCGGACCCTCGACGGCCTCCCGCAGCTCGTCCGGGCTCGGCGCGCCCAGGGTGCTCGTGCGGCCGGCCGGCCGCGAGCCGACGCGGGGATCGGCGAGCAGGCGGTCCAGCGCCTCGCTCGTGGTGGTGACGACCAGGTCCACGCGCGGGGTGCGGTGGTGCGACCCGGCGACGTCCAGCAGGGCGGTCAGCAGCTCGGCGGCCTCGTCGGGGAAGCGCGCCAGCGCCTCGTCGAACTGGTCGACCACGATGGTGAGGCGGCGCAGGTCGTGGCCGACGAGGTGGCGGTTGACCACGTCCTCGACGCGGTCCGGCGCGACCCCGTCCACGCCGAGCGCGGCGGCCAGCGCGTCCCACGGCGAGCCGCCGGCGGCCGGGCGGACCACGACCGCCTCGCCGAGCCGGGGCAGCAGCCCGGCCAGCACCAGCGACGACTTGCCGCAGCCGGACGGGCCGGTGACCACCAGGACGCCGTCGCGGTCGAGCCGTTCCGCCAGCTCGGCGGCCCGCCCCGCACGCCCGAAGAACCACTCGGCGTCCTCGCGCTGGAACGGCTCCAGGCCGCGGAACGGGTTCGGTTGGCCGCCGACCGAGGCCAGCTCGGGCCACGCGTCGTGCAGGGCCGCGCCGGACAGGGCGTAACCGATCCGGTGCGCCTGCCGCCCCTCGACCTCCACGACCATGCCGACCACGGCGCCCAGCTCGTCGTCGACCACCGGACCGCCGCTGAAGCCCTGGAGCATCGGCAGGCCGTGGGCGCGGTCGTCCTCGATGTGGATGCGCCCATCCGCGATCGGGCCGCGCACCACGCCCTGCGACCACACCCCGGCCGGGCGCCGGGCCGGAACGCCGAAGGTGCGCACCCGGTGATCGCGGATGTCGTCGACGGCGACGACCCGCACCGGCCGGGCCTCCGGCGGGGTGGTGCCCAGGCGCAGGCACGCCAGGTCCACCCCGTCGGGGCGGTGCACCACCCGTGCCCGCGCCGTGGCGTCCAGGACGGGGAAGTCCAGCTCGACGACCTCGGCGTCACCGATCACGTGAGCGCAGGTCAGCACGGTGTCCGCGGACACCAGGAACCCCACCCCGACCGGCTGACCACCGCGGAAGACCCGCACCAGCGCCCGCTCGACCAAACCCCTGCCCCCTCACAACGACCAGCCCGGTCCTCGCCACACCGCTGCCCCGCGCACCCCGCCGGACGGGCACGACCTCCGGCCCCTCCGGGACGCGCGGGAGCCACCGGGGGTTCTCCGCATTCGGGCGGTCACGGCGAGGCGGCGGCCGGGCGGTGAGGGTACTGGTGGTCCGGCGGGTGCGGGTTCACGCACCCGAAGCAGCCGACCGGCGCCGCACCAGACCCACCCGCCCGCCCCGGGACGACGACCACAAAGGACCGCCGGGCGGGAACTGCCCGATGTGGCGGCGGCACCTTCCGCACCCGGCCGCGACGAGCGCCCCCGTCGGCACCCGTCGCCCGACCCCCGGCCCCGACTTCGGCCCCGGTGCGCGCTCCTTGCCCCCGCCACCGGCGGTTGCCAGGATTCCGCTCCGAGAAGCAGGTTCCTCCGGGGAAGGACGACCGCGTTGTCGAACCGACTGAAGAACCACGCGCTCGCCGCGGCGGCGCTCGGCCTGGGGCTGGCCCTGGTGTCGCCGCCGGCCGGCCGGGCGGCACCGGTCGCGGCAGCGGCCTGCACGTGGCAGGCCACCTCCTGGGACCTGCCCGCCGAGACCAACGGCGGTGTGCTGGAGGGCTACAGCGGCAGCCGGTACGCGGTGGGCACCACCGGCAGGTTCGTGCCGCTCAGCGGCCTGGTCGACCCGCGCGGAACGCTGTGGGACAACGGGAAGGTCGTGCAGCGGGCCACCGCCGCGACGCCGGGGTACCGCGACGTGAACGCCGCCGGGCGGATCGTCGGCTACGACTACGTCAACGGCAGGCTGGTCGGCGTCACCATCGGCCGCGACGGCCGCGCCACCGCGCTGCCCGGCAACCCCGCGTGGGACGGCTACTCGGCCGAGCTGGTCAACAACGCGGGTGACGTCGTCGGGTACGCCGACATCGGCACCCGGGACGTCGTGGTGCTGTGGCCGGCCTCGGCGCCGGGCACCTACCGCGAGCTGCCCTCCCCCGCCGACGTCCGGACCATCCACCCCGTCGACGTCGACGAGCAGGGCCGGATCGTCGCCACCACCGGGACGAGCTCGGGCGGTGGCCTGGTGCGGGACACCGACGGCCAGTGGCGCGTGCTCGCCGCGCAGGTCGCCGGCGGCTACAGCAACCCGAACGCCATCCGCAACGGCCGGGTCGTGGGCTCGCAGGGCACCGACAGCGGCCACGCCGCCACCGAGTGGACCGCGCGGGGCGTGCTGGTCCGCACCTTCCGCAACTCCGGTTCGGCGTCCGCCATCGGCGGCAACGGCACCGTCGGCGGCCGCACCACCGTCAGCGCGGGCCAGCGGACGGTCCTCTGGCGCGACGGCGTGGTCGTCGAACAGCCCGCCACCGTCCCGTGGACCTTCCAGCTGCGCTGGATCAGCGACGACGAGAGCACCCTCGTCGGGAGCGACGGCGGCCGTCCCGTGCAGCACCGCTGCTCCTGACCCACCACCCGCGCGCCCCGGGCGAACCCGGGGGACGGGGGCGCGGTCCACGTCCGCGGTCCGGGCCGCGCCGAACGCGGCCGGACCGCGGGCGCACGAGATCGACCGCGCCCGCTGCCCCGGCCCGAGCGCGCCAACACGGGCTCCGAGGGCGAGCAGGCGATCCTCGTGCCCGGTCGTCCGGCACGCGCTCGGAACCCTCGGCGGCACGGGTGTTCTCAGGGAGTTCACCCGATCCCGTCGTGCACGGATGCCGTCACCGGGTTGGTGCGCCCGATCGGAGGAGTGACGGGAGGTCGTGGACGCCGTCGAGGACGTGGGTGGGGTGTTCGGCGGTCAGCTCGGGCCGGGTCTGCGCGCCGGTGAGGACCGCGGCGACGACGCCGGCGCGGGCGGCCAGGCCGGCGCGCACGTCGAGGACGGTGTCGCCCGCGACCAGCACCTCGGCGGGGTCGGTGACGCCGGTCAGCTCCATGGCGCGGTGGATCATGTGCGGCTGCGGGCGACCGCCCGCGACCTCGGAGGCGCACACCACGCCGTCGAGGTGCTCGCCGACGCGCCAGCCGACGGCGTCCAGCAGGGGGTCGGTGACCTGGCGGTCGAACCCGGTGGTGAGCACCACCCTCACGCCGGCCGAGCGCAGGGCCGTCAGCGCCTCCGGTACGCCGGGCAGCGGGGTGGGCGGCTCGGCGGCGTAGGCGTCGCGCAGGCGGCGGACGAACTCGTCGTGCAGTTCCTCCACCGCGTCCGGGTCGCCGGTGAGCGCGGCGAGGGCTTCCCGCTTGTCGGCGCCCATCCACGGGCGGACGTCGACGTCGGGCCTGCCGTGGTCGGCCACGACGGAGGCCAGCACGCGGTAGACCGCGCCGCCTTCGTCCACCGTGGTGCCGGCGATGTCGAGCGCGGCCAGTGCGATCATGCGTAGTCCCCTTCGGACAGCCGGCTGCGGACGGCGGCGGAGAGCCGGTCCACCGCGACGATCAGCACGACCACCACGAGGATGTGCGTGAGCATCTCGTCGAACTTGAACAGCTTGATGGACTGGTTGATCAGGAAGCCGATGCCGCCCGCGCCGACGAGGCCGAGCACGAGCGAGGACCGGACGTTGACGTCGAAGCGGTACATCAGCAGGCCCGTGAGCTGGGGCAGCACGGAGGGCAGCAGGGCGTGCGCGGCGACCTGGACGCGGTTCGCGCCGGCCGAGCGCAGCGCCTGCGACGGGCCGGGGTCCGCGTCCTCCAGCGCCTCGGCCCACAGCTTGCCCATGACGCCGACGTTGTGGCACACCAGTGCCAGCACGCCGGGGAACGGGCCGAGGCCGACGGCGGTGACGAAGATCAGGGCGAACACCACGTCGGGCACGGCGCGCAGGAACGACAGCACCGACCGCGTCGCCTGGTAGACCCATCCCGACGGCGCGGTGCCGCGGGCGGCGAGCAGCGCCAACAGCAGTGAGAGCGGCACCGACAGGGTGGTGCCGAGCAGACCGATCCACAGCGTGACCAGAGCCGCGTCGAGGCTGGGGCCGAGCACCTCCCACGACAGGTCCGGCGGCACGGCCTCGGCGAGGAAGTCGGCCATGCCGCGCCGGCCGTCCGCCAGCGCGCCGAAGGAGATGTCGGTGGTCTCCCACGCCACGGCGTGCGCGACGAGCACGACGGCGGCGATGGCCCACCCGAGCAGAGCGGACCTCGGGCGACGGGGTTTCGGCGGCACGGGAAGCCAGCGCACGCCGTCCGCGGTGGTCGTCACACGGGCTCCAGTACCTGGTAGAGGGAGTCGACGGACTGGTCGGGCGCGCCGTCGAGGACCACGTGGCCGTCGCGCAGGCCGACCACGCGGTCGGCGTGGCGGGCGGCGAGCGCGGGTTGGTGCAGCACGGCCAGCACCGCGAGCCCCTCGATGTGGGCGAGTTCGGCGAGCAGGGCGAGGACCTGTTCGGAGGCGGCGGGGTCCAGGGCGGACACCGGTTCGTCGGCCAGCACCACGCGCGGGCGCTGGCACAGGGCGCGGGCCACGGCGACGCGCTGCTGCTGGCCGCCGGACAGGCTGCCCGCCCGGTCGTGGGCGCGGTCGGCCAGGCCCACCCGGTCCAGGCAGGCCATCGCCTCCTCGCGGACCTCGTGCGGGAACCCCAGCAGCGACGACCGGGTGGGGAGCCGGCCCAGCGCGCCGGAGCAGACGTTGTCCAGGGCGGTGCGCCGGCGCACGAGGTGGATGCGCTGGAACACCAGGGCCAGGTCGAGCCGGCCGCGCGGCCGGCCGTCCACGGTCACCTCGCCGGCCTCCGCCGGGATCAGCCCGGCGGCGGCGCGCAGCAGCGTGGACTTGCCCGAGCCGTTGGCCCCGAGGACGGCCAGCAGTTCGCCGCGGGCGACGTGCACGTCCACGCCGTGCAGGACGCGGCGCTCGCCGTAGCGCGCGGTGATCCCGGACAGCTGGAGCATCAGGCGTCCTCTTCGGTCAGGCCCATGGTCTCGGCCAGGTCGAACAGCGGCTGGTAGGTGGACTCGTCGACCGCGACGAGCGGGCCGGGCGGGTCCACGTCGAGCAGGGCGCCGATCTCCGCGACCGCGTCCGGGGACAACCCCAGCAGTGCGCCCTTGACCGCGTCCTTGAACTCCTGCGGCAGGTCGCCGCGCACGGTGATGGGGTCGTTGGGGATCGGGTCGGAGGTCCAGACGCGACGGAACCTCGACTGGTCGAACGTACCGGCGTCGGTGGCGCTGCCGAGCTGCTGGGAGTTGATCTCGGCGGCGTCGACCGCGCCGTTGACCAGGGCCAGCAGGGCCTCGGGGTGGCCGCCCGCGTAGTTGACCTTCACCTCGGACTCGGCGATGCCGGCGTCCTTGAGCGCCTTGCGGGGCAGCGCGTCGCCGGAGGTGGAGCCGACCGAGCCCAGCGCGAGCGAGCGACCGCGCAGCTGCTCGATCGAGGTGATGTCGGAGCCGGTGGGAACCCAGATCCCGGCGGTGTAGCTGGAGAGCGTGCCGTCGGACTCGCCGAAGGAGGCGATGGCCTCGGCTTTGGCGCGCTTGCTGGCGAAGACGTAGCCGAGCGGCCCGAAGATGCCGATGTCCAGGCGGCCGTTCTGCATGGCCAGGACCTCGGCGGAGTAGTCCTCGGTGACGGTGAGCTCGACGGGGCAGTCCAGCGCCCCGGACAGGGCGTCGGCGAGGACCTGCGCGGCCGGGGTGAGGCGGGCGGGGTCCTCGAACGGTTCGACGCCGAAGCGGATCGTGCCGTTCGGGCAGGTCGGGGATGCTTGCTCGGCGGCGCTGCCGCAGGCGGTCAGGGTGAGGGCGGCGGTGAGGCCGACCACGAGGGCGAGGTGGCGGACGGGCACGGTGGGCTCCGGGTGGGAAGGTTCGCGGGTGGGGCTACCGCGGCGGCGGGCCCGGCAGAACGGTCGCAAGTCGACCCTCAACGGGTCAATACTTGTATTGACAAGTCATCGGGTGTTCACCCGGCGTAGGTCGGCAGGTCAGGCGGGGTGGCCAAGGTCGGTGGCCGTGCGGCGCACCTCGAACAACCGGCGCCCCTCCCGGTTGATCCAGGTGGCGGCGAGCGTGGCCGGGGAGACCGTGGTGTCGGCGACGAGCTTGAGGAAGACGTGGGGTTCGACGGCGCTGTGCACGAGGGCGGGGTGCGGGGTGTTCAGGCTCGGGATGGTGCCGGCGTGCAGGGGGCTGACGATGTACTGCCACAGGTCGTAGCCCACGCGCGGGCCGTAGTTCAGGGCGCGGGAAACATGGATGTCGCCACCGATCAGGAAGCAGCCGGGGATGCGCTCGGCGGCGACGAGGTCCAGGATCGCGTTCTTCTCGTGGGCGTAGGTCTCCCAGTCGTCCTTCTCGGCGTTGCCCTTGTCGTCCCAGATCATGCCGGTCGCCAGCGCCTTGAACGTGGCGGTGCTGGCACGCAGCCGGGCGCGCAGCCATTCCCACTGCTCCCGGCCCAGGCAGGTGGGCTTCGCGGGGTCGGCCCAGCTGGGGCCGGTGCGGCTGAACCAGCGCGGGTCGATCAGGAACACCTCCACCGGGCCACGGCGGAAGGACGTGTAGACGCCCTCGCCGTCCCCGCGGGTGGTGAGCTGCACGCCGCTCGCGGAGTGGCCGAAGGTGGCGTTGGCGCGGTAGTCGACGAACGCGGTGCGGTTGGCGCGCTTGCCGGTGTGGTCGCCGTGGAAGTCGTTGCCGCCGAAGTCGTGGTCGTCCCAGGTGCCCCAGACCGGCATCGACCGCACCACCCGGGCCAGTTCGGGCTGGGCGAGGAACCGGCGGTGCTCGGCGCGGGCCACGGCGAGGTCGGCGGAGTCGACGTAGGGGGTGTCGCCGAGCAGGACGAAGCTGTCGCAGCCCTCGTCGGCGATGCGCGTCCACACGGTGCTCGGGGTGGACGGCGCGCACGAACCCAGGCCCATCGTGACCACGGCCGGGGCGCCGGCCGCGGGGGCGGTGGTGAACGAGCCGGTCAGCGGGGTGAAGCCGGGCGCGCCGCCCTGCGGGGCGATCGAGTACTCGTAGCGGGTGGCCGCGCGCAGGCCGGTCACGGTGACCAGCAGGGTGTTGTCGTTGGCCGTGGACAGGGCGGCGGTGGCCGTCCTGGTCGTGGCCCCGGCGCGCGCGGTGCACACCCAGGTCGGGAACGCGGCGGGGTCCAGGCCGGGGCGCGCCCACAGGCGGGCGGTGGTCTCGTCGACGTGCCCGACCAGCGGACCCACCGCCGCTTCGGCGGGCATCGGGGTGGGCACGACCGCCGGCGCGGTGCCCGCCCGGACCCGGCGCACGTAGCCGGCGAGGTTGGTGAAGAACGCGACGCTGTCCCGCACGGCCGCGGCGGGCTGGACGGCGTTGCCCGCGGCGTCGAAGCACTTGTCCACCGTCAGGCTGGCGACCAGGAACCGGCCCGCACCGTGCGCGGCCTCCAGCAGGCACGGCGGCGCGCCGGTCGCCGCGCAGGCCATGAGCACCCGCATCGACCGCCACGACCGCACGGTCTCCCAGCTGACCCGGATCGCGGCCGCGCGGCCGGTGAACAGCCGCCCGTCGGCGATGCGCAGGCCCGCCACCAGCGGGTGGTCCGCGGCGGTCGGGAAGACCGCGTCGTGGTCGGAGTCCGTGCGGATGGCGGTCGTGCCGGCGGGCAGGTAGGGCACGGCCGCGCCGTACTGGTCGGACTGGGCCAGGTCCAGCACGACCCGGCCGCTCGCGACGAAGTCGCGCAGCGAGGCGGCCTGGACGGCGGTGTAGTCGAGGTAGCGACGGTCGTTGTTGGTGAAGCTGCCGAACGCGATCAGGTCCACCCCCTGCGCGGTGGCCGCCTCGGCCGTGTCCAGCGGGACGACGGTGAACCCGGCGCGGCGCAGCAGCTCGGCCAGGCCGGCGGCCCTGGTCCACTGGTCGGTGAACTCCAGCACCGCGGCCCTGGGCGCCACCTGGGCCTCGGCGGTCGCGGCGGCGGTCGCGGTGAGCGCTGTGACGACGCCGCCGACCAGGAACGACCGGCGGTGGATTCCTTCGTGGGTCATGGTTCCTCCTCGCCGAGGACGCTGGCAGTGCACGCCGACGAGAACAAGAACTTGTCTCTACAAGTCATGGGCTGTTCACGCTCAAGCCAGGAAAGGTTGCCCACTTCCGATGACTTGTACAGTCAAGCCATGACGACTCCCCTGCACCGGGTCATCGCGGCGGCGCTGCGCCAACGCATCCGCGACGGCGCGATCGCCGTGGGCGAGCCGCTGCCGTCCGAGGCCGCCCTGTGCGACGAGTTCTCCGCCTCCCGCGGGCCGGTGCGCCAAGCGCTGTCCGCGCTGCGCGACGAGGGTCTGGTCGGGGGCGGGCAGGGCAGGCGCGCGGTGGTGCTCGACGCCGTGCCCGCCCAGCCCTTCGAGTCCTTCCTGTCCTTCACCCGACGCGCGGAGATCACCGGGCACGAACCCGGCCAGCGGCTCCAGGAGATCGCCCTGCGCCGCCCCGAGCCCACCGTCGCCGCGGCCCTCCAGGTCGACCCGGACGACGTGGTGGTGCAGCTGCTGCGGCTGCGGCTGCTCGACGGCCGCCCGGCCATGCTGGAGCGGATGACCTACGTCGAACCCGTCGGGCGCCCGCTGTTGGACGCGGACCTCGACGCCGGGTCGATCTACGCGCTGCTCATCGACCGCGGCGTGGACCTGCACTCCGCCCGGCACACCTTCGACGCGGTGGCCGCCGACGCCCTCGACGCCCGCCTGCTCGACGTGCCCGAGGGCGCCCCGCTGCTGCGCGAGCGCCGGCTCACCTCCGACTCCAAGGGCGCCCCGATCGAGTGGTCCGAGGACCGCTACCGACCGGACGTGGCCTCGGTGACCGTCACCAACACCCGCAACACCCGCAGCGCGGCGCTCTAAGCGGGCACCACGGCCTGCCGCATCGCCCCCTCCGTCCGGGCCGCCTCGAACGCCGCGTCCACCTCGCCCAGTCCGAACCGCCCCGCGACCAGCTCCGCGAAGGGGTGGGTGCGGTGGTGCGCGGCCAGGAAGCGCACCGCGTCCTGGAGGTCCACCGGCCGGTAGTTGTGCACGCCCACCACCGTGTGCAGGCCCCGCACCACCCGCTCGGGGTCCAGCGCGACCGGCTCGCCCGGTGACACCGACCCCGCCAGCACCGCCGTGCCGCCCACCGCGAGCGAGCGCAGGCAGGCGTCCACCGCGACCGGCTTGCCCGACAACTCCAGCGCCACGTCGACGTCCGCCGGCGTGCGGTCGCCGATCTCGGCCGCACCGAACCGGAGCGCCTGCTCCCGCCGGGCCGGGTCGGGATCGACCACGACCACGTGCGCCCCGGCGGCGGAGGCCATCGCCACCGCTGTGACCCCGAGCATCCCCGCCCCGGTCACCAGCACCCTCCGCCCCTCCAGCGGGCCGGCGGCGGCGATCACCGCGGTCACCGTCGCCGTGGCGCACGAGGCGGGCGCGGCCACCGCGTCGGGCACACCACCGGGCACGGCCACGATCGCGGTCCCCGGCAGCAGCACGCAGTGCGTGGCGAACCCGCCGGTCAGCGGCGCGGTGTCGTCCAGCGGCTCGTGCCCGTACTTGCGCAGCCGACGGCACTTCTGCGGGAACCCCCGCGCGCACCGGTCGCAGTCACCGCACGAGGCTGTGACGGACCAGACGACCCGCATGCCCTGGACCACCGGCGCGCCGTCCACGCATCGCGCATCGCCCTCCCCCACCGCGACCACCGTGCCGACCTGCTCGTGCCCCAGCACCGAGGGCTCCGGCGACGGCCGCCGTCCGGACACCGTGTGCAGGTCGCTGCCGCACACCGTGGCCAGGTCGACGCGCACCAGCACCTCACCGGGGCCGGGCGCGCCGGTGGCGGTTTCCACCAGCGTGAACGGTCGACCCAACCCGTCCCACCTGGCGTAGCGCACGAGGACGCGGCCCCAGGTCGAGCCGGCGGTCGGATGAGGGGGAGTTCGCACGGTGAAGCCCTTCTCAGGAGGTGACCGTCGGGGAATCGACGGCCCAGTACCAGTTGTTGTCGCCACCGGCCAGCCGCCAGGTCACCGTCATCCGCGTCGCACCGGCGGGGACCGCGACCGGGACGGCCTCGACCTTCGCCACTGCGTCACCGTTGTAGGTGAGCACCGTCCTGGCGGGACCGCCGTCGAAGGACACGGACACCGTCGCGGTTTCCGCGCCCTCCTCGCGGTGGTGCGAGACGAAGCCCACGACCACCCGCGAGCGACCGGTCACGTCGTACGCCGGTGAGATCAGCGCGCTGGTGAAGGTGCCGGTGCGGGTGCGGTCGGACCACTCGTCGGAGTCGGCGACGGCGAAGACGCCGCGCGCCCGGACGTTGGTCTCGCGCCACTGGCCGGTCTCGGTGCGGGTCCAGAAGTCGTCGTTGGTGAACGACCACCCGTGCCACTCGGCGACGCCGCCGGTGCCCATGCCCGTGTCGTCGACGCGCCAGCCCGACGGGGAGGTGTCCGACCAGCCGAGCACGCCGATGGCCTCGTGCACGGCGGGCTTGAGCGCCACCGCGTCGAACGGGTCGGCGGACGGCGTGCCCAGCGGTCGACCGTCGAGCCCGGCGGGCGCGACGCCGAACCTGCCGAGGACGGTGGCGGCGACATCGACGTTCTTCGGGGCGACGGCGGGTGTGCCGGGTGCGGCGCCGGGCCCGGTGTGGATGATCAGTGACGACCGCTCGCCGGGGGTGCTGCCGCCGTGCCCGCCGGTGTCGGTGTGGCCGTGGTCGGAGGTGATGACGACCGTCCACGCCTCCTGACCGCGGTTCGGGCGGGCGGCGATGGCGTCGAGGACCTGCTTGACGCGCTTGTCGACGGCGGTGATCGCGGCGCGGTAGCAGGCGCCGGCCGCGCCGCAGGTGTGCCCGGCGGCGTCCACGTCGTCGAAGTGCAGGAAGCCCGCGTCGGCGTCGGTGGTGCGGAGGTGTTGCGCGGCCCGGTCGGCGGTGGCCTGGTCGCCGCCCGAGGAGACGCGCAGGTCGACCTCGGGGCCGAAGATCGCCGTGCCCGCACCGGTGGTGACCAGAGGCGCCCAGGTGGCGATGGCGTAGGTCGAGGTGGACCGGTCGGCGCGCTCCAGGCGGGTCAGGAAGTCGGGGTGCTCGGCGAGGCGGTGGTTCGTGCCCCACGAGTTGCTCACCACGCCGTGCCTGTCGGGCCACACGCCGGTGGCGATGGTGGCCCAGCCGGGTCCGGACAGCGTCGGGGCCATCGGATTGGCGTAGAGGGAGGTCTTCGACGACGAACCGCCGGCGACCAGTGAGTCCAGGGTGGGTGCGTCGGCAGCGGCGATGCGGTCGAGCACCAGTCCGTCGACGCCGATGACGAGCGCTTTGGGCGTGGCCGCGACGGCCTGGGGGTCGGAGCGGCGGTCAGCGCGGCGACCGACAGGCCGACGGCGAGGTGGCGCAGGGTGATCACGCGTCTCCTTCACGGCGACTTGACCATACGAGATCGGTGTGGACCGTCGCTCATGAGACCGCAGAATCCGATGAGGTGGGTTAACAGTAGGCCAACTTGTCAGTACAAGTGTTGTCGCCCGCCGCTCGGGTACCGCAGTGTCACCGGCGTGAACTCCACTCTGGTGATCGTCGGCGCAGGTGTCGTGGGGCTCGCGCACGCCGTCGAGGGCGTGCGCCGCGGGTTGCGCGTGATCGTGCTCGACCGCGACGAGCGGGCGGTCGGCGCGTCGATCCGCAACTTCGGGCACATCTGCACGACGGCGCAGGCCGGACAGGCGCTCGACTTCGCCCGGACGGCCCGGCTCACCTGGCTGGACCTGGCCCGGCGGGCCGGCTTCGGGGTGGCGCGGGCCGGCACCGTCGTGCTCGCCCGGTCCGAGCACGAACTGGCGGTGCTCGCCGAGTTCGCCGCCGAGCGGGGCCCCGAGGAGGTGCGCCTGCTGGACCGGCACGAGATCGAACTCCCCCTGCTCGCCGACGACGTCCTCGGCGCCGCCCGGCTACCGCTGGACCTGCGCGTCGATCCGCGCGAGGCCGTGCCCGCCGTGGCCGCCTGGCTGGCCGGCCAGGGCGTCGAGTTCCGGTGGCGCACCGCCGTGACCGGTGTCGAACCCGGCCTGGTCCGCACCACCCGCGGCACGCTCGACCCGGACGCCACCGTGATCGCCGTCGGCCACGACGTCGACCGCCTGCTGCCCGACCTCGCCGACGCCGCGCAGCTGCGGCGCTGCCGCCTGCGCATGTTCGAGGTGGGCTCCCCCGGCGGCCGCACCATCGCCCCCGCCGTCCTCTCGGGACTGTCGATGCTGCGCTACCCCGGCCTGGCCCGCACCGCGGCCGCGGCCGACGTCCGCGCGCACATCGCCCGCGACCGACCCGAACTGCTCGACGTGGTGATGAACCTGATGCTCACCCAACGCCCCGACGGCAACCTCGTCGTCGGCGACACCCACCACTACGCCCTCACCCACGACCCGTTCCTCGACGAGGACACGGACGCGCTCGTGCTGCGCGAGGCCGCCCGGCTGCTCGGCGTGCCCGACCTGACCGTCCGCCGCCGCTGGACCGGCGTCTACGCCTCCGCCCCCGACGAGTTCCTCACCGCCGCGCCGCACCCCACCACCCGCGTCGTCTCGGTGACCTCCGGCATCGGCATGACCACCGCCTTCGGCCTCGCACCCACCGTCCTCGACGGCTTGATCCCGGCATGAGCACCCGGCAGGCATCCGGCGCCCCACCCGGTCCGCGATGGCCAGGAGGTGCGGTTCACGCGGGTGGCGCACCCCCACGTCGGACGAGTCCGGGCCGTGTCGGCCGCACACGGCCTCCAGCCGGACCCGGCCTCCAGCCGGACCCGGATGGCCACCCGACGTCGGCGGTTCACCCGACCGGCGGGGGTGCGGATCAACCCGATCGGCGACCCGCCTGGAGGTCGACCGCCCAGCGGTGGGCCTGGGCGCACATCTGGGCCTCGGTGCCGCGCGCGTGGTCCACCACGTCCTCACCGCGCCACAGCAGCACCGCGACCACGTCGGGGCCGATCGGCGTCAAGCCGACCGTCCACCTGCGACCTCCCGCCGCCACCAGCACGCGTTCGGCGGTGGTCCAGCGCCCGACAGGAGCGCGTTTGACCGACCACGGCGGGCGCAGGTCGTCAACGGACCGCGCGGGATCGCCTCGGCGTCGTCCGTGCCCGGCCCGATGCCCGCCGGCAGGACCAGCACCTTCATCCGGTCCTGGCGGTTGAGCGGGGCCCCGGGCAGGACCGGGGTGTCGCCCGGTGGCGGCCAGGCCCCGTCCCTGGCGATCTCGGCGCGTCGGGTGTCACTCCGACCGGCGAGCCCAGGTGAACGCGGCAGGTGATGCGCTCGCGGGTCGGCCACAGCGTCACCGGGTAGGCCGCGCCCCTGACGGGCAGGGTGACCGCGCCGATCGCCGCACCCGGGTTGTCGGAGATCCACATCGTCGGGGACTGACGGTCCTGAGCCATGTCCGCACCACCTCCGGTGGTCGGGTCGCGGGTGGCCGGCCCGAGGCGCCGCCCCTCGGGCCGGAAGGGGTTACTGGTAGCCGCGGATCTGGCAGAAGGCCCGGTCGAGCGGGTCGTGCCGGGCGTCCCACAGGGCGCCGCCGGTGGTTCGCGCGACCTCGCGCAGCTCGTCCTCGGCGGCCTCCCCGAACAGGATGGGGAACACCGGCACGGCGCTCGTCCGGCCGGACAGGAACGTCCGGTACTCCGGCAGGCCGGCCCCCTGGCGGTTCTCCCCGTCGGTCATCAACACGATGCTGGTGAACCGGTCGCCCGGACCGTCGAGCAGGGCGTGGGCACGCATGACGCTGTCGTAGACGGCGGTGTCACCGCCTGCCGCCAGGCCCTCGACCGCATCGCGGATGGCCGAGAGGGAGGTGAGCGGGGCGGCTTCGTCGACGGTGAACGACAGCGGCGCGCCGGGCGCCTGGTTGAACGGCAGCAGGATCACCTCCTCGCGCCCGCGGAACCGGCAGAACCGGCCCGACAGCGACTCGTCCGCGCCGGTGAGCCCGGTGAGCGCCCTCTTGAGCTGCGCGATGCGCTCGCCCTCCATCGAGCCGGACACGTCCAGCACGTACACCGTGCGGGCGGGTCGGCGCAGCCGGTCGGCGTAGGCGTGGAGCAGGGCGTCGATCACCGCGCGGTTGTCCGGGAACGGGATCTCCACGAGGGTGTCGGGGACCCCCGGCGGCAGCGGCACGCCGGGCACCGCCGGGCGTCGCCAGGTCAGTTCGGTGATGGCGCGCTGCGCCTGCGGGGTGCGCAGGTACTCCCCCAGCCGCCGGTGCGCGTCGCGGGCCTCCGCGCTCGCGCCGGCCAGCACGGTGAGCGGGTAGTCGGCACTGACCACGCCGTCCTGCGGGTACACCGGGACCAGGCCCTCGGGCGGCAGCTCCCCGGACCGGTTGAGCGACAGCAGCGATGCCTCGTAGGTGATCAGGGCGTCGACGGGCCCGCCGGGGTCCTCGCCGGTGGCGCGGCGGACGAACGCGTCGGCGAGCCAGTCCGAGGAGCCCGCGGTCACGCGGTGCCCGGTGAACAGCCGTGACAGCGCCCCGGAAACCCGCGTGATCGCGTCGAGGTCGAGCGCGCGCCCACCGCCGTCGACCGCGGTGGCGACCGCGACGAGCGCCGAGAACCCGCTGTTGGAGGCCGCCGGGTCGGTCATCGCGAACGTCAGCGCGCCCCGGTCCACCGCGGCGGCGACGTCCGACCAGCGCACCGGTGCCCGGTCCCACCCCAGCTCCCGGGCGACCGGCGCGCGCAGGCCGAGCACCACGGGCGAGGTCATGACCTGCACCTCGGATCCCAGGCGGTCGCGGGCCTCGGGGATCGTGCGCAGGTACCGGGTGGAGGAGAACCACAGCGCGTCGTGCACGCCGTCGGCCCCGCCCTCCGCGACCTTCTGCGCCCCGTCGAGGCTGCCGGTGAACTCCAGCTCCACCTTCACGCCGGTGGCCCGCTCGGCGTCGTCGAGGACGGGTCCGAGGTCGGCCAGCTCGCTGCCCGCCAGGACGCGCAAGGTCGTGGGTGGTCCGGCGGTCGCCGTCGGCGGCGTCACCGGCTCCGGAGTCGTGGTGCACGCGGTCACGGCGGCGCCGGTCAGGGTCGCCGCGGTGAGGACGCGCAGCAGTCGCCGGGTCACGGACATCCCTCCCCCGAGCGCTGGATGGTCGCCAACTCGTCCAACATGGCCTCCAACACCTCGAACGACGGCGACTCGACCACCGACGTCGGCGACCTGTCGGCGCCGACCGGCTGGGCAACCGGCGACTCGGGCCGGAAGCCGTGCTCGGCGGCCAGCCGCACCAGCTCCTGGTCGTCGCGCAGCGCCCGGCCGAGCTGCCCGCCCGCGTCGTCGAACGGGATCAACGTGTGACGCGAGTACACGGTGGGCCTCGGGTAGAGCATCACCGCGTCCGGCGGCAGCACCGGAGCTGGGGACCGGGTGAGGAACTGCGCCTCGTAGACCAGTCCGATCGGCACCCGCCCGTAGCCCTTGGTCAGGTAGTCGTTGAACAGGTCCTGACTGGTGCGCTGCTTGTCGCCCTGCCTGCCCACCAGGGCGCACAGGTCGGGCACCACCCGACGCACCTCGTCGACCGCCTGGACCACGGAGCCGTTGTTGGCCACGTGCGAAGCCAGGGACAGGAACATGATGGCCGAGCTGGAGTCCTGCGGGTCGGTGGTGCGCAGCTCCACGGCCTTGGGGAACCGGTACTGGGCCGGGCCCTCCAGTTGCTCCCACTTCCTGCCCTCGCGGGCGAACCGCAGCAGCGCCGCGACGTCCACCACGCGGCTGCCGTCGGGGTCGGCCTGGACCGCGCCGTTGCGCTGCAGGGTGTCGGCGATGCCGTTGAACGTGGCCACCACCATCGGCGAGGAGAACAGGGCGAAGCTGTCGTGCAGGTCGAACTCGCCCAGGATCTTCTGCGCGGTCGGCGTGCTGGACGGGAACGCGAAGCCGTAGCCGTGCCCCTCGTTGCGCAGCGCCACCAGCATCTCGCGGGACCCTTGGCTGTCCACGGTGACCCGCAGGCCCCGGCAGGCCAGCCGCTCCACCACGCGCGGGTCCTTGAAGAGGGACTCCTTCTCCGAACCGATGATCCCGGTGACCGGGACGGCGGAGTCGGCGCAGTCGCCCTCGGCACGCGTGCCGCCGCGCACCCGATCCGCCACCACCACCGCCACGACGGCCACGATCGCGACACCCACCACGAGTGCCGCCACCCGTCCCGCGGATCGGCTGCGCGCGCTCGTCACGACCGACCACCGCGCAACCCGGTGTCGAGCAACCGCAGGTCCGGCGGCGTCACCGTGGCGGTGTCCACCAGCACCGCCGCCAGGTTCCGCTTGATCGCCTCGGGCGGCGCCGAATCGGCGGTGATGCCGGGCACCCCCGCCGCGGCCAACCTCCGCCGCACCACGTCCACCACGTGTTCCGCCTTCCGCTCGGTCCACCGGCGCTCGCCGGGGACGTCGTTGAGAACCGCGCCGGTCTCCCGCCACGACAGCGGGTGCGGGTCGTCCACCCGGAGCAGCGCTTGCCGGAAGAGGGCGACCAGGACCAACCGCTCGCGGTCCGACAGCGGCCAGCCCATGTCCCGCGTCCCGGTGTCCGGCCGCACGGCGTTGCGACCGCCCGCGTTGCCGACGACCAGCAGTTCCACCACGTGCAGCCGGGATCCCCGGATGTAGAGGGGCGCGTAGCCGGGCGCCAGCACGGTCTCGTGACCGCTGAGCAGCGGCGGACCGCTCGACACGCGGATCGGCAACCTCCCGCCGTTGCGCAGCAGCCACCGGTCGCCGGGCAGCAGGCGCGCCACCGCGTGCTCCCGGCTGACGTGCGCGTCGCCCGCGCCCACCGTCACGTGCACGTCCGGGCCGTTGCGCCCGAGCAGCAGGTGGTTGTCCGCGTGCGGCACCGCGGCGTACCCGCCGTCCTCCCCCAGTGCGAACAGCGTCCCGCTCGGCGCGGCCACACCGCCGAGCAGCGGTTGCCCGCGCAACAGGCTGGGGGTCGTCGCGTCGAGGAAGTACCTGGGTTGGAGTGCCATGACCGCCGTCCGTTCCGGGAGTGCCACGAGACCGACGTTAGGGACGCGACCTCGGGAACCCTCCCGGGTCGACATCACGCGTGGGGTCACCCGGGGCGGGTCCGGGGTCGCGCAACCCGTCACCGCGCAGGCCGAACGCCAGCAACGCGCCCGCCACGACCAGTGCGACCGCCGTCCACGACGCGGTCGCGCCGTCGAGCACCCCGAGTGCGGCGAGCAGCACGCCGAGCGCCCCACCGGTCGCGCCGCCGACTACCACCCCGCCGACGCTCCTCGGAGCGGGGGTCGTGGCGGGGATCGGGCGTTCCGGCGCCGCGGGCCGTGACCGCTCCTCCTCCAACGCCGCCCGGGCCGCCGCGGCCAGTTCACCGGCCTCCTGGTAGCGCTGGTCGGGGTCCTTCGCCAAACCCCTGGCCACCACCGCTCCCAGCCCGGCGGGAACCCCGTCGGGCAGCGGGGCGGGCGGGCGGTGCAGGTGCCCGACGAGCACCGCCATCTCGTCGCCCTCGAACGGCCGGCGGCCCGACAGGCACTCGTAGAGCACCACGGCCAGCGAGTAGACGTCCGCGCGGTGGTCGGCGGGCCGCTCCCCGGCCAACCGCTCCGGCGCGATGTAGTGCGGCGTGCCGACCACCTGACCGAGGCGGGTGATCTGCTGGGCGGTGATGGGCTGAGCGATGCCCCAGTCGAACAGCCAGGCGTGATCGGTCCCGCGCCGCGCCCCCGGTTCCAGCAGGACGTTCGACGGCTTGACGTCGCGGTGGCGCAGCCGCTTGCGGTGCGCGGCGTCCAGCGCCGCGGCCACCTGCTCGATGATCGCCACAGCCCGTTCCGCGGGCAGCGCTCCGTCCTGCTGGAGGACGGTCGACAGGTCGACCCCGTCGACGTAGCGCATGACGATGTAGGGGTGCTCGCCCACCGAGTAGTCGTAGACCGGCAGCACGTTGGGGTGGTCGATCTGAGCGGCGAGTTCGCACTCCCGGCGGAAGCGCTTCTCCGATTCCGGATCGCTCAACGCCGCGGCCGACAGCAGCTTCACCGCCACCTGCCGGTCGTGCCGCGACGTGTCCTCCGCCACGTGCACCTCGCCCATACCGCCTCTGCCCAGTAACCGGACCAGCCGGTACCTGCCGAGCTCCTCACGCACGGTCACTCCTGCCCCAGCCCGCACTCGTGCTCCGGCCCCGATGCTACGACCCCGTGCCCGACGAGGACCGCTTTTCGGAATACCGGGATGATCGCCGGAAGAACCCGCGCGTTACCGCTCCCGGACCATTTCCCGGGCCAATACCGGCAGTTTCCCCGCCGTTCATCCCACGTTCTTCCAGCGCCATTTCCGCACGCGTTCCGCCCTGCTGGCCCAACCGGGGCCGGCGGCGCCCGGGTCTGCCCCGGACGACGCCGCGCGCCGGGTCGTTCGAGCCCTGCGGTCGGCGTCCACCACGTCGGTGCACCCGGCCGGGTGACCACCGCGCACCGGGCCGCGCGAACGAACCGGACCCGGCCTGGAGGGGCGCGGCGCTCCGCCGTGCGGACGAGCGCGTGGCGTGCCTACAGTACGGCCGGCGCTCCTCGGGGAGTGCCCGGTCGGGCCGAGAGGAGTCACCGGTGGCCATCGACGCGCAGGAACCCCCGCGGGGGTGGGTCCCGGTCGAGCACCGCGTCCTCGGGCTCGACCGGCGGACGTTCGCACCCGCCCTGACCGTCCTGGTGATCGCGCTGGCGCTGATCTACGGGCTGCCGGCGCTCAACGCGGCGATCCCCTGGCACGACGAGGTCCGGGCCGGTGACGTGCTGGACCTGGGGAACGGCGCGACGGCGGTGCCGCCGGTCGGCTGGCACCTGGAGAGCGGCACCCTGGTCGGCCGGGAGCAGGTGGACCCGATCCACCTCCAGGCGCTGCTGGCCTCGGGCGGGGCGACGGTGGAGCTGCGGGGCGCGGCCTTCGACGGGACCGCGCAGGCGTTCCTCGACCAGGTGGAGCGCTCGCAGGGCGACGACGTGCCCGGGGTGGACGGGTCGCGCGCCACGCTGACCACCGACGCGGGGGTGGTGGGCGTCGCGCGGAGCACCACGGGACCGGGCGGCGACGGGCTCGACGTGGCGTTCAAGGTGGCCGTCGGCGCGGACGGCCCGGCCGAGGCGGCGCCCGCGCTGCTGGTCCGGGTCCGCACCGCGCCGGGCCGGTTCGAGCGGTACCGGGGCGAGGTGGCGGCGCTGCTGCGCAGCATCACGCCGGAGGCGGGGCGATGACCGACGTCGGCACGGGCAAGGCGGCGCAGCTGGCCGCGATCGAGCAGTCGGGGTGGGGGCTGCCGTTCCGGTTCCTCCAGCCGCGCAACGCGGCGTTCTGGGTGTACGTGCTCGGGGTCGGCGGCGGTGCGCTGACGATGCTGCGCTACTTCGGCCAGGGCGGCGGGTTCTACGCGCCGGCCCTGACCGGGGGCGTGCTGCTGTTCGGGCTCTACCTGGTGCCCTGGCTGCTGCTCCTGCGCCACCACAACCGCTACACCCGCCAGCCGGCGGGGCTGCTGGCGACCGGCTTCGCCTGGGGCGGCGTCGCCGCGACGTTCTGGATCGCCCTGCCGGCCAACACCGCGCTGCTCGACATCTGGGCGAAGGTCGGCGGCACCGCGTTCGCCGCCGACTGGGCCGCCGGGCTCACCGCGCCGATCAACGAGGAGTTCGGCAAGGCGCTCGGGCTGGTGCTGCTCATCGGCCTGGCCCCGCGCCTGGTCCGCAGCGCCTACGACGGGTTCGTCATCGGCGCGTTCACCGGCCTGGGGTTCCAGGTCTTCGAGGACGTCCTGTACGTGTTCAACGGCGTGACGCAGAACTTCGGCGTCGACCAGTTCGGCTCGTCGCTCCAGGTGTTCCTCCTGCGCGGCGCGTCCGGGATCGTGTCGCACGCGTTGTTCAGCGCGATCTTCTGCGCGGGCCTGATGTGGGTGCTGGGCCGCGCGCCCGGCGAGCGCGACGTGCCCCGGGGCGTGCTGACCATGCTCACCGCGATGGTGTTCCACTTCGCCTGGGACGACATGGCGGGGCTCAGCGGCGGTGGCGCGCTGTTCTTCCTCCTGCTGCCGCTCATCGCGGTCGTCGAGCTGGTCGTGCTGTTCCACGTCCTGCGTCACGCCGCGCGGCGGGAGCGCGCCTGGGTCCGGGACCTGCTCGGGCCGGAGGTCGCGGCGGGGGTCGTCGACCCGCCGCTGCTCGACGCGGTCAGCGGCCTGCGCAAGGAGCGCAAGGCGTACCGCAAGCACTTGCGCAGCGGGCGCAGGGCACGACACCTGGTCGAGGGCGCGCAGGACCTGGCCGAGGAGATCGCCCGCGCGGGCGGCGAGGACACGCGCGAGGTGGCCTACGCCCGAGCCGAACTCCTCCGCCTCCGCGCCACGCCCTGACCCTGGGTCTCAGCGGCAGGTCGGCGGGGTGTGCCCCGGCGGTGCGGGGACGACGTTCGGGTGTCGGGGACAGCGGCGGCATCGCGGAGAACGCGGTGGCGGCGTCCGCGCCGAAGGAACGCCGATGCGCGTCACGCGCACCGCCTCGCCCGGCCCGTGCCCGACACGCGACCGGGCCGCGTGTCCGGACATCTCCGTCACTCGATCGTCGAGCACAATGACCGGTGGACTGGGATCGGTGGTGCCGGTGATCGAGTCGTTGGCCGGAGGAGAGCGATGCGTGGCCTGATGCGCAAGAAGACGACCTGGGCGGGGTTGGCGTTCGTGGTGGTGGCCGCGATCGTTGGGTTGTGGGCCTTCCAGCCCTGGAAGCTGTGGACGCGCAGCGAGGTGGACGAGGCGCTGCCCACCGGGTTCGCCGTCCCGGCGAGCACCGCGCCGGTGACCAGCGGACCGTCGGAACCCGCTCCCACGACCACGAGCACGACCACTTCCGCGCCCGCGGAACCGGCCGTGCTCGCCGCGGGCGAGTTCGTCACCCAGGAGCACGAGACGCGCGGTACCGCCAGCGTGCTGAGCAGCGGGGGCGAGCGCATCCTGCGCCTGGAGGGCTTCTCCACCTCGGACGGCCCCGACCTGCACATCTGGCTCTCCGACGCGACCGCGGGCGGCGAGTGGGGCAAGTACGACGACGGCCGCTACCTGACCCTGGGCCCGATGAAGGCCACCGACGGCAACCAGAACTACGCCATCCCCGCCGACGTCGACCTGGCCGGCCTGCGCAGCGTCGTGGTCTGGTGCGACCGCTTCAACGTCGCCTTCGGCTCCGCGCCCCTGGCCCTCTGAGGTGGCCTTACGACGCGTCCAGCGGTTATCCGAGGGCCCTGCACAGCGGTGGGTGCGCCGCGGCTGTTTCGTTGCGGAACCTGGCGGCCGTCGAGCAGCACCCGTGCGACCCGACGTATTTCGTGTTCACCCTCTGGCACGCGGGTTTCTGATCAAAAACACTTCGGAAGGGCTCAGCGGTAGGCCGGCGGGGTGTGCCCCGGCGGTGCGGGGACGACGTCCAGCCCGGGGTCCCCGACCAGCGCTTCGACCGCGGCTCGTCCGGCACCGATCCCGGCCCAGTGCGGGTCGACGTCGCTGGTGAAGCACCAGCCGCGGTCGGCGGGCCACGCGAAGGCGGGCGGCGCGCAGGGGCCTTCGGCGCCCAGGACCCCCTCCCAGCCCGCGATGTCGGTCAACGAGCCGCGCAGCAGGGCGTAGCGCCGGTGCGGGAGCGTGACCACCGGACCCGACGGCGGCAGGGCGATGTCCGAATAGCCCTCCCAGACGCAGAAGTAGCACTCCCCCGGTGTGGTGGTGAACCGCGCGAGCAGGTGGAGCGCGCGTCGCGCCTGGTCGAGGTCGGAGGGGTGGTCGGCGGTGATCGCCACGTCCGCCTCGGCCCGGCCGGGCGCGGTGGGGTCGGGGATGAAGCGCAACCGGGCGTAGGCGTCGTACCCGGCCGGTCCGAGGGTGATCAGCTCCATCGGCGGGGTGGGAGAGCGCACGAGCCAGTCCGCGACCGAGGTGTCCGGGTGGAAGCCGAGTGCCACCGGGGCAGGGTAGCGGGAGGGCTCCCCGCGGCGGGGACGGCGCCACGCCGCGGGGAGCCGGTCGGCTACTCGAAGAACTTCAGGCTCCAGCCGGTGTCCGCGGTCGCGCCCGGGACGTTGGCGCGCCGGTAGGTCGTGCTGCCCCACCAAACGAACGTGCCGGTGTACCAGTAGCGGTTGTCCCAGTGGTAGGGCGTGCCCTTGGCCACCGCGTGGTACATCATCGGGGACCTCGGGCCGGCCGGCGGGCTGGCGGCGATGTCGCCGTCGGGCAGCGCGAACGTGTTGTGGCCGGGCCCGTTGACGTGCAGGGTGGGGTCCCAGCCGGTCATCATGGTGGCCCGGTTCGAACCGAACAGGCAGCCGTTGGACTTGTACCAGTCCCACACGTGGGTGGGGTTGCCGCCGGCGCGCAGCCGCAGGTCCGCGACGCAGTACTGCTCGCTCCAGCTGCCGTTGGCCGAGTAGACGACGTGCAGCTGGCCGTTGGGGTCCTTGACGACCTCGGGCGCCTCGTTGATGAACGGGTTGCCGACCACCCGCTCCCACGGCTCGCGCGGCTGCGAGATGAGGTGGCGGGCGCCGACCGGGGTGAGCGGGTCGGACATGCCGGCGATGTAGAGGTTCTGCTCGACGTTGGTCGTGCACTCCCAACCCGACCAGATGAAGTAGCGGCGGCCGTTGAACGTCACCGGGACGCCGTCGATGGCCCACCGCTCCTCGGGCAGGGCGAGCAGGACCTCACCGGTGTAGCCCGAGGCCGGCGAGGCCGAGTGGATCGCGTACATCCGGTGCGCCGCGTCGGTGCCCGCGGTGAAGTAGATGTAGTACCGGCCGCCGTCGCGGACGATCTCCGGCGCCCACACAGAGCCGAGGTTGCGCGCGTCCCGCCAGACCAGGGCCGCGGGCGCGGAGGCCAGGGCGTCCGGGGACGACGCCTGGCGGACCTGGATGCCGCCACCGCCCACCTGGGCCGAGACGTAGGTGGCGCCGACGCGGATGACGCTCGGGTCGGCGGCGCGCAGCGCGGTCCGCCCCGACGAGGAGAGCCCGCAGGCGTCGGGTTCGGCCGGTTCGCCGAACGCCTGCTGCCCGGACAGGACGAACGCGACCACGGCGGCGGCCGCGGTGAGTCGCTTGGGTAAGGCACGTGCGGTGCCGGAGGGGTTCACGGGACTCCTTAGCGGTGCAGGGGACCACTTCGCGCGATCACACGCCCTCCGGCGGCTGTGGATCGTGTCGGCTCACGCGGTGTGAAAGTAACACGCAGAACCGACTTCCGGTCCGGCCGAGGACGACGTCGGAGCAGTCGCCGTCGTGGGGTTCGGCCTGCCGGTGCCGCCGCACCACGCCCTCCCGCGACGAGGTCGCGGACGAGCCGAAGGCACTGGCTGTGCTCGGCCTTGCACGATCGGGCGAATCGTTCGACTCGATCGGGTGCGGACAGGATGGCTGGGCTCGGGCCGGGAAGCCGAGTCGCGGCGGAAAATCCGCAGGGAAGGAGAAACCGATGGCACCGCTCACCGAGATGGCACTGCCGGGTGTGGTGGACCGAGGGTTGCGCGCGGAGGTGGACAGGCTGATCCGGCCGGAGGAGCCGCGGCCGTCCGCACCGGCGGTGCGCCCCAGCGCCCTGCTGGTGCTCCTGCTCCTGTCGCCGGCCACGCCCAAGCCCAAGCGTCGTTGAGGCGGACGCTCGTGACCGACGGCACGGCAGTGGGGCCGCACCGCCTGGACGTGGCGGTGCGGTCCACTGCCGAGGCCATCCTTCAGCGGCTCGACGGCGAAGCCGCACGGCTGCGCTCGCTCGACGGGTCGGGACCCGGCGGGAACGACGTGGCGGTCACCGTGGCGGCCGTCCGGGTGCTGGGCGCGGACGTGCTCGCCCCCTGCGCCCTGCTCGGGCAGCGGCTGGACCCGGTGGACCACGGCCTGGTGACGGCGGCGCTGCGCTGCTTCCCGCCGGGGCCGGATCCCCTCCCGGTCGACCGGTGGCTGCACTGGGGACTGGCCCGGGCGATGGTCGAGGCGGGGGTCGGGGACGTGGAGCGGCGGGACGTGGAGCAGCCGGGGGTGCGGTGGGTCGCGGACCTGCCGTGGCCGGTGCTCGGCCGGCAGGTGGCGCACCTGGCCGCGCTCGCCGTGCCCGGCACGGCCCGTCAGCTGGTGGCGGCCGTGCGCGGTCGGGCGCCGGACCTGGCCCGGGGGTGCGTCCGGGCGCTGCTGCGGCGGGACTGGTTGCAGGCCGCCGGCTGCTGCCGGTGGCTGGCGCTGCTCGGCGACCCGGTGCCGTCGCTGGGACTGGTCGCGGCGCTGGCGCACCTGGAGCAGGCGGCCCGGGACGACCCCCGGACGCTGCTGCACGTGCGGATCGCCCGGATGCTCGGCGCCGAGGTCGGGCCATGATCCACCCACGGCTGTTCCACCAGGTCGGCGAGCGCGCGCTGGAGTGGCTGGCGGCCAACGCCGACCGGTTCCGCCCGGCCCGCGACCCGCTCGACCCCGACGTCGACGTCGACACCTCGCTCAAACCGCTGGGCGAGCTGGCCCAGATCAGCGTGGTGCTCGACCGGGAGGGCGTCGCGGGCGGCAGGCAGCGCGCACTCGCCCGCGGTCTGCTCGACCTGGTGTGGGAGGAGCTCGGCCGGGGCGGGCTGCTGGTGGCCCTCCTCGACGCGGAACCGGGCGCGCCCTACCCGCTGGAGCTGTACGCGCCGCTGTGGGAGGCCGGGCTGCGCCACCCGCCGCTGGAGGACCTGCTCCGGCAGACCACCGGCACCCGGGGCTGGGCCGCGCAGGAGGTGCTGCCCACCCGGGCGCTGGGCATCCTCAACGCCGAACGCCGGACGGGGCTGCCCCCGCACGGCGACCGGGACCAGGCGGTACGCCGCACCTGGCTGGGCCGGCTGCCGGAACCGTGGACCGCGGAACGCACGACCTGCTACATGGTCACCCACACGGTGTTCCACCTCACCAACTGGGGCCAGGACCCGGCCGGGCTGCCCGACGACATCGCCGACTACCTCACCACCTGGCTGCCGGTCTGGGTGGACGTCTGGTGCGCCACCGAGGACTGGGACCTGCTCGGCGAACTGCTCGCGGTGGACGCCTGCCTGCCCCGGTGCGCCCTGGACGAGCAGGTGTGGACCCGGTACGCCCTGGCGCAGCGACCCGACGGGCTCGTGCCCGTGCGCGGGCGGTACCCCGACGCCGACGCCGACCCCGACCAGGTGTTCGCGGAGTGCCGGCACCCCACGCTCGTCGTCGCGTTCGCGGCGGCCCTGGCCACGTCCCGCGCCATGACAGCGCTCGTGCCATGACAGCGCTCGTCCCGTGACCGCGTCGACCGGGCACCGACTGCGCGCCGTGCTGGCCGGGGCGGTCGACGCCGTGCCCGCGCCCGACGTCGTGTTCGCCGCGCTGCACGAGGGCCACCGCGAGGTGGTGACCGGCGGCACCGCCCCACCACCGGGGTGCGACCGCCGCGAGCTGCGCTTCGAGATCGGCTCCGCCGGCAAGACCTTCACCGCCCTGCTGCTGGCCCAGCTCGACGCCCGGGGCGAGCTGCGGTGCGCCGACCCGGTGGTGCGCCACCTCCCGGCGGCCGCGCACCGGCCCGCCACCCGCCGGCTCACCCTGCGCCACCTGGCCACCCACACCGCGGGCCTGCCCCGACTGCCCCCGAGCCTCTACCTGCACGCCGCGCGCCACGGGAGCACCAACGCCTACGCCGGCTACTCCACCGAACGGGTGCTCACCGCCTTCGCCCGCACGCGACCGAGGAACGTCGGCACCTGGCGGTACTCCAACCTCGGGTACGCGGTGCTCGGCCACGCCCTCGCCCACGCCCAGGGCACCGCTTTCGACGACCTGCTCACCGCGCGCGTCCTGACCCCGCTGCGCTTGACGGACACCGACACCCACCCCAGCCCGCCGGGTCGCCTGCCCCGCTCGGGCACGGTCCCGCAGCTGCGGATGGACGGGTTCGCCCCGGCGGGCGCGGTCCGCTCGACAGCGGACGACCTGCTGACCTACCTGGCCGCACACCTGGACCCGGCCGGCAGCGCCCTGGCGGACTCCCTGCACACCGTGCGGGCACCCGTGCCGCACCCGGCGCCCGGGGAGTCCCGCAGCCTCGGTTGGTTCATCCACCACGACGACCGCGGCGCGCTGTACTTCCACGCCGGCGCCACCTTCGGGCACACCACCTTCCTCGGCTTCCGACCGGCCACCGCCACCGCCGTGGTCGCCCTCGCCGGCCGGAGGGCGCACCGGCGGTTTCCGCTGGTCCCCACCGCCTACCGGCTCCTCGCCGACATCCGCTGATCTCCCGGCCGGCAGCCCACCGATGTGGCGGTGAGCTGCCGGTCGGAGCAGCGGCGCCCCTGTCTCGATCGGGTGACGGGCCCGCTCGGGATCACCGTGCGGCCGCTTGGCGGGTCTCGCCGCCCCGGACGGCGGGGAACTTCACCCCGGTGAGGTCTTCGGAAACGGCCCACAGCCGCTGCTGGACGGCCACCTCGTACGACTTCGGGCTGGAGGTGACCAGCCGGGGGTGGCCCATGACCTCGTTGCGTCCGCCGGGACCGTAGTACTGGCCGCCGAGCACGGCCGGGTCGGTGGCGGCGCGCAGGATCGGCAGCGCGCCCATCGCCGGCGTCTGGGTGATCAGCGGCGCGAGCCGGGTGAGCGGGAGCCTCAGGGCCGCGGGGGTGTTGCGGGCGAGTTCGGTGTTGGACATGCCGGGGTGCGCGGCCACCGCGACGGTGGTCCCGTGCGTGGCGAGCCGGCGCTGCAACTCGTAGGTGAACATGAGGTTGCTCCTCTTCTTTCTTACTGTCCATAGCCATGTTCACTCTCAGTGAGAACAGAGTCACGGATGCGTGTCCGGTCGAGCAGGTGCAACATGCACGAATGATCCTGCCCCTGCCGCGCGGAGGCATTTTCCCCGTTGCCGCCCCGTCTGCCGAAGAGGGTACCCGGAGGGCGATTTTCCAGCACTTTCCGCACTTTTCGGGGTACGCTTGGGGTATCGCTTTCGGGGGGGTACTTGTGAATGGTGTGCCATTGGCGTTGGCGGGTCCGGCTAGACCTCGTCGGGCGCTTACGACGGAATTGTTCGGAGTCCGCTACCTGCGCGCGTCGCAAGACCGGTGGGGGCGTGCGATCTCCGTTGGTTCGCAGGAGTACGAGGGCGAGGAGTTCTTCGAGGAGAACGGCATCGTCCATATTGCGACGCACAGCGACAACAACCTGAGCGGGTCGTTGTTCGCGACCCAGGGTCGGGACGGCTACGAGGACGCGTTGGAGGACATCCGCTCGGGTCGGGCGAATCTGCTGTGGACGTGGGACTCCTCGCGGGCGCAGCGTGACCTGGAGATCTACGCCCGTCTGCGGCGTATCTGCATCGAGGCTGGCGCGTTCTGGGCCTACGGTGGTCGCATTTACGACATGTCCGACCCGAAGGACCGTCAGGACACCGCGCAGGACGCGGTGAAGGCTGAGGGTCGGGCCGATGAGATCTCGATGCACTCGCGTCGCGGTGTGCGCAGCCGGGCCAGGCGGGGTGAGCACGCAGGGCCGATCGCCTACGGCTATCGCCCCGTCTACAGCCAGGAGACCGGCAAGTCGTTGGGCTGGGTGATCGTGGAGGAGGAGAAGGAGGTCATCCGTCGGATTGTCGACTGGCTTCTTGAGCGCAGGACGTTGACCTGGGTTGCGCGGAAGCTCAACGAGGAGAACGTGCCGTGTGCGCGTGACCGCCGTTGGAACAAGCGGTTGGTGGCCTATCTGGCGGAGGAGCGCGGACACCCCGGCGAATGGGCGAGGTTGTGCGCGTCGCTGTCGGAAGAGGATCAGCGGGTCGCGGAGACGATCGTCGAGCGGGTGCGTGCCGGGGAAAACCCGAAGGAGGTGGGCCGCGAGTTGAACCGTGACGGCGTGAAGTACTTCTTCCCGAGCAGGTGGGACGGGACGAAGGTCAAGAACATCGCCCTGTCGCCGCCGTCGGCGGGGCTGCGCCGCTGGCACGGCGACACCGTGGTGGAGAAGAAGCCGGACCCGACCGCGCCGGAGGGCTTCCGCCTGGTGCCGGTGGCCACGACGTGGAGGGGCATCAAGACCCACGAGGAGCACGAGAAGCTCACGGCGTTGCTGACCGCCCCCGACCGCAAGACGTCACGGGACGGCGAGCGTGTCAAGCACTTGTGGAGCGGCATCGCGCGGTGCGGAGTGTGTGACGGAAAGCTCAACAGCATCCCGAAGTGGGGCAAGCTGCGGTACCGCTGCGCGCCGAAGTCGTGCGTGATGCGCGACCAGGTGTTGGTGGACGCCTGGCTGACCGAGCAGGCGTTGCTGCTGCTGGAGCGCGAGGACGCCGCCCAGTTGTTCCGCATCGACATGGACGTGACCCAGGCGCGGGCGGCGCAGCGGGAGGCCGAGCGGTTGCGTGCCCGCTTGGACGGATTCCGGGCGCAGGCGGTGGCGGGCACGATCAGCGGCGAGTCGTTCGCGATGTTCGAGGGCGAGTTGCTGCCCAAGATCGCGAGGGCGGACGAGTTGGCGAAGCGGGCGACGCTGCCCCCGGCGCTGGTGGACATCATCGGCACCGACGTGCGGGCGGTGTTCCTGGCGCTGCCGTTGGTCCAGCAGCGGGAGATCCTTCGGGCGATCATGCGCCCGAGGATGATGCCGACGAAGAAGAAGGCGCGCGGCAGGTTGGACACCTCGGCGATCGACCCCGGTTTCCTGTACGCGATGCCGGTGGACGGCCCGGAGGCCGCTCCCGCGACGAGCGGGGACCGGGTCGCGGCGTAGCGCTCCGACGGCACGAAGACTTGGCCCCTACGGGACGCTGTCAGCACTCCGCTCCGCCGCCAGGCCGGAGCGGAGTGCTGCGGAGAGCACGGTTGACAGCGATCCTGCTTCGAACTTTGTGAATCGCACTTCTACGCACAAGTCGGCACCTGGCCACCAGACTCCCCGGGTCGCGAACTCTGTGAGGTGTTGCCGGACTCCTGACGGACGACCGGATGAATGTCGCGATCACCGGGTTAGTGTCCTGAAATTTGAGGTCAGCAGTCGATGCGTATCGAGCTGGCCTTGTTTCGGTACGCACTCTCCAGATTCACCGGCGCACCGTTATTTACGACGCTACGCAAATAACTGTTAGTGGAATCGGCCGCATCGTACAGGTGAACCGTTCCACCACCGCCGTTGCGTACCGACTCGACGTTGTTGTTGAACACGCTGCCCAACGCCCACGGGCCGCACGAAGGCGCAACCCAGCGGTCGCCGGTCTCGTTGAGCCCGGTCCAAAAGCAGCTATAACTAGCGGGGCAGGTGGCAAAGTAAATTGGCCCCACCCCGATCTTCGGTGCATTACCGACGCTTTCGTTCCGGATGGATGGTGTCACATCCGCCGCAGAAGCAGGTACGTGCTGAAGCGAGAGCAAAAATAACAGCATCAAGGAAAGCGTGATGACCTTCGGAGTCTTCTTCACTATTCCCCCTCGGGTGTACGCAAAAATTTCCTAGCTGAACGGTGACTCTATTGTCGAAGGCTTAAGCAAGCAAGAGGGGGCACGGCACTGGGCCAGATTCGCCAGGAGCTTCCCGCTGTAGAAGCCGTGGCGTGCCAGGGGTCAGGCGGCCGGGCGTGCGGCCAAGGCGGCGCGCACGTGCGGCCGGAACACCGCCGCGACCACGTCGAGTTGGGCGGGGTTCAGGCGGGGAACGCGGTCGACGTTGGCGCGGGCTGCGGCCAACTCCTCGGCGGAGAGCAGGGTCCGGGGGTCCACCATGACGGGTGGCTGTTCGGGGCTGAGAGCTTCGGACACGGGTGTTCCTCCCCTGGCTGGGGTGAGTGGGTGGGTCAGCGGTGTGATTGGCCGTGCGTGGTGTCGCGCCCCCGGTGCTGTCTGGTTGCCTGCCACTCACGGAAGGTGCGTTCGCCGATGCGGCGGCGCAGGTGCGGGATGTTGTTCTGGCTCATGCCGACCGGTGCCGGTCCGAGGACGGCGTCCAGGTCGGTGGCGGCGTTGGTGTGCCATCCGGCCGCCTCGATGGCGGCTTCGTCGGGGAAGACGTCGGCGACCCGATCGGTGCTCGGGTCGAGGAGGTGGTCCTCCTTGCCGCCGTAGCTGTAGATCCACCGGAAGTTGGCGGGCGGGTCCGGTTCGACCAGCCTTTTGAACCGCGCGACCTCCTTGGTGTAGCTGTAAATCAGCACGTCGGGGACGGCGCGGGCGATGCGCAGCCAGGCCAGCAGGTAGGCGTCGGAGAAGTAGTCGCCCGAGTCGTGCACGCGCAGGGCCTTGCCGCCCCGGAATCGCGGGTGCGCCAGCTCGGCGCGGATGTCGGCCTCCCACTGCGGCAGGTCGTCCAGCACGCGGGCGAGGTTGCGTTCGTGCTTGGCCTTGACCTGTGGGAATCGGTAGGTGCCGTGGCGGGCGTAGCAGACCGCCGCGCACACCCCGGCCGCCGAACACGTCATGTAGGTGCGGCCGTCCGGGAGCCGTCCGGCCAGCGCGGGCAGGGTGAAGTTGAAGATGCCGTGACGGCGCAGGCCCGAGTTCTGGGTGATCAGCCGTTCGGGCCTACGCCGTGGGGTGGTGGTCGTGGTGGAGCGCTCCTCGTCAGTCGGTGTCGGTGGGGACCAGCGGGCGGCCGTCGGCGTCGCGCGGGTCGACCAGCGGGGTCACCTTGTGCTCGGTGGTGACCACGACGCCGAAGGTGCCGAGCAGGACGAGGGCGGCGGTGATCAGGCCGGTGATGCCGTCGCCCTGACCTGCGGTGAGCAGGCCGGAGCCGACCAGGCCGGTGACCAGGGCGGTGAGGCCGCCGACGACGGAGCCCGCGACGCGCAGCGGACGGAGACGGGAATCGGACACGAAGGGTTCCTCCTGGAGGTGGTTGGGTTGGTTGCCCTCGTGCCGCTCGAACCACAGGACGAAGCGCAGGCACGCTTTGCCGAGCAGCCAGAGCAGCAGGGCGAGGGAGAGCACGAGCGAGCCGCCGCCGGGTTCCATCCCGGCGGCGGCCGACTCGTGGGTCATGGACGGGTCAGCCAGTCCCCGGCGCGGATGTAGTCGGGGTTGGCGATGCCGTTACGTGCGGCGATGGCCGCGACGGTGGTGCCCCAGCGCGCGGCCAGCGCCGAGAGGGTGTCGCCGGGCCGGATCTGGTAGCGCTCACCACCGCCGCCCCCGCCGTTGCCGGGGACCTGGATGGTGCGGCCCGCGTAGATCAGGTTGGGGTTGGCGATGCCGTTGCGGGAGGCCAGCTCGCCCACGGTGGTGCCGGTGCGCGCGGCGATGCCGGACAGCGTGTCGCCGGGCGCGATGACGTAGGGGACCCAGCCCGAGGGCGCCGGGCCGGGCGCGGGTGGCTGCGGTGCGGGGGTGGGCGGGGTGCCGAGGATGAACGCCGAGCGAGACCAGCCCGGCAGGGTAGCGTTGCGGTCGACGTGGCCGCCGATGCCGTTGACGTTGCCCTGGCTGGTGTGCTGGTGGATCGCCAGCCGGGAGTGGGCGAAGTCGACTCGACCGGGGTCGCCGTTGTACTGCGCGCACCACAGCAGCACCCGGTCGTCCGCCCACTCGTTCGGGCGCAGCCGGGTGGTGAACCAGTTCTGGTTGGCGTAGATGAGCAGCGGTGCCCCGGTGGCGGCGCGGAAGCGGTCGACGAACTCGCGGACGAACGGGTTGGGGTCGCCGAAGGTGTCCGCCTCCATGTCCAGCATCGGCCACATCGAGCCCTCGTTCAGCAGCCCGCGGGCCTCCAGGCCGGCGACGAAGTAGCCGACCTGTCCGGTGACGTTGCCGGGGTGGGCGTAGTGGTAGCCGCCGGTGGCGATGCCGACGGAGCGCGCCCCGTTGACCTGCGAGGTGGCCAGGGGGTTGGTGTAGGTGGTGCCTTCGGTGGTCTTCACCGAGGCGAAGGTGATGTTGTGGCCCGCGACGGCGGGCCAGTCGATGCGGTCGCCCTGGTAGCTGGCGATGTCGATGCCGTAGTCGGTCAAGCGGTTCCTTCGTTCGGGGATGGGGACGAGCCCGCCCGCGAGCGGGCGAGCTGTTTGGCCAGGGCGGCGCGCAGGGCGCGTTCCTGGGCGAGTTCGTGGGTGGCTTCACGGAGCGCGGCCGTGGCGGTGTCGAGGTCGGCGCGGGCTTGGCGCAAGTCACTGAGGGCTTGGTCGCGTTCGGTCTCGGCTTCGGCGAGCTGGCCGCGCAGGGTCGCGGCGATTTCTTCGTGCAGCTCGGCGAGCTGCCGGGCCGCGCCGAGCACGGCGGCTTGGGCTTTGTCGGCAGCGTCGGCGTGAGCGCGGTCGATCTCGTCGCGCGCCTTGCGCCGGGTATGCAGCGAGGCCAGCACCGCACCGGTCGCGGTGCCGAGGTTGGTGATCACCAGCGCGACGGCGGTAATCAGCTCGGGCGTGATCGGACCGATGGCCAGGGGCAGCAGCGTGGTCAGGAAGGCGATACCGCCTCCCCTGTTACGGCCTGTGACGGCCTGTAAGCGGGTGGCTGCTAGGCTGCCGTCGCGTCTTGGACTCAATGGCTGGGGTCCGAGACGAACCCAACCCTCACACCGCGACAACTACGAAGGACGCTCGGAGGAGACCGCTTCGCCCTGTCGGACCCGCACGGTGCGGGCCGATCGAGTCAGGGCGAGATGGCCCCTGGCGAGGGATGTCGCACGACTGCCGAAGGGCAGACGGGTGCTCGACCCGGGTGTGAGCTGGGAGGTTTCGTGGTGCCATGGCTTGTGGTCGGCCTGCTCGGCGCCCTGGGGGCGATCCTCGCCCTCGTCCTTGTCGGACGCCCGTCCACCAATTGGGTACGGGTCCAGGTACGGGCGGGGCGTCAGGTGGGATTCACGTTCGAAAGCGCCCCAACGGGCGAGCCCGGCAGCCCGGAGCAATCCCGACTGCCCGCACGGTCGCCGCGTCGCCGGACACGGCCTACGGCACGCGGACGCCCTCGCGGGCAAGGACGTTCTGGGCGTCGGGGTCGATAGGTGGGTCGGGGAACAGACCGGTGTCGGTGGGTGCACCTGCTGTGGTGGTAGCGCGCAGGGTGAGGATCTGGCGGACGCGTCCGGTGTCGTCACCGTTGGTGCGGATGCCCACGACCCAGGCCGGGGTGGACAGGGTCGCGCCGATATGGTCGACCACGCGCACGAGGTCGCCGAGCTGGATGCGGGGGTCGGGCAGGATCTCGACGTCGCCGAGGATGGGCAGCGGCAGTGCGCCCACGGCCAGCAGGTGGTCTGCGATGGCTCCGGCTGTGGTGCTGGACTGAATCCATGGTGTGGCCGCGACCTGGTAGACCTGCGCGCCGTAGAGGGTGCGGCTGGTGGTGTTGACCCGGCGCACCGTGTTGCGGATGGGGCTACCGGAGGCCAGTCCGATAGAGGCGATCACCAGCGAGGGTGAGCCGGTGGAGGTCACCAGGTACAGCGTGCTGGTGGTGCGGTTGCGGAAGGTCAGCACCAGTCGGTTGCCGTCGCGTTCGGCGGTGGTCTCGACCGCGCCGTGCACGCCGGTGGTGCCGCTGGTCTGGGTGGCGAAGCGGACGCGCGAGCCGGTGGGCGCGGTGGTGGCGTAGACGACCGGGGGCGGGCTGTCGTACTCGGAGACGTCGTAGTCGATCGACATCGAGAACGAGCCGAACGGGGAGAGCGAGCGCAGGGCGGTGTCGGAGAACTTCGTGGCCGTGGTGCCCATCCGGTAGGTGGAGTAGGGCACGTCGATGGTGTTGCGCACCGCGTCGATGGCCTCCGAGACACGCAGTGAGGCGATCTCGCGGGCGCTGGTGACGGTGAGCACGGGGGTGCCGGGGTTGGTGAAGCGCCGGTTGTTGCGGTAGCGGAACACCCCGTACTCGTCGAACTCGGCGGTGGCCTGCTCCGCGCGGGCCACGGCGGTGATCACCTCCCACGCCGAGCCCTGGGTGGGCGGCACGGCGAGCAGGGGCGAGGTCACCTCGTCCAGCACCGCGCCGCGGGTCCAGGTCGGGTCGAACTCGGCGCGGGTGGGCCGTCCGGACCTCTTGGACACCTGCACCGCCTCCACCGGCATCCCCGAGGTCAGCTCCACGTAGTTGAGCTGGGAGCCCCCGGTGGGCAGCGGTCCGCGTTCGCCCATGGCGCGCTCGTAGAAACCGCCGAGCACCGGTTCGCCGGACAGGTAGTAGTAGGCGGTGGGGCGGGTGTCGGTGAACGACCAGTAGGCCCCGACGTGGTAGATCCCGCGTCGGCCCAGCTCGGCGGGGCGGATGGTGGCGCTGGTGGAGTCGGTGCCCACGCCCACGGTGTCGGTGGAGAAGTCGAACCAGACGCGCACGTGGTTGGTCGCGCCGTCGGCCTGGTAGAACAGCGCGATCTGGACTTGGCCGCCGCCGGCGGGCACCATGCGGGCGTCCACCCACGCCTCCACCAGCAGGTCGGAGCCGGGCACGGTGGTGCGGGTGCGCGGGTCCCACCGCACGGTGTAAGGGCTGGAGCCGGACGCGGGCACTGCGGCAATCTCCCAGGGCGCGCGGGCGCGGGAGTAGCTGTGGGAGTTGCTGACGTGGTCGCGGTAGAACCCGATGTCGGGGGTGAACCCGCCGTGCATCGAGGCGTAGAGGATGGCGTCCGGGCGAGGCGGCGGGGCGCTGTGGATACCGGCCTCGCGCAGCAGGTGGTCCACGATCCAGGTGCCCGAGCTGATCGGGGTGGTACCCGTGCTCACGGCGACCGGGAGGGTCGCGGCGTCGCGCAGCCGCTCCGCACCGTCGAGGGCGGACAGGTCGACCAGGCCGGTGGCGGAGTCGGCGACGCGGTCGCGGATCGAGCCCCGGAACGCCGGGAGCGCGTCACCGGCCAAGCCCCACCCGTGCAGCGCGGACTGCCTGGGACGGGTGAGGTCGGCGGTGGTGTGCGGGGCGTAGGGGCTGTAGAGCTGGGCGGCGGTCTGCTCCCCGGTGCCGGTCAGGGTGAGCCGCAGCTCTGCTGAGGAACTGCCGTTGACCGCGCGCATGGCGGCGGGCAGGTCGGTGTCGTAGCCCCGGTCCACCGACCAGGAGGTCACCTGCCCGGTCAGTTCCTTCCCGCCCAGGCGCGTCAGGGTGGTGTGGACCCGTTCAGGTTCGGCCAGCGCGGCGACGAGTTCGGGGTCGGCGTCATGCACGGCGCACCTCCACGAGGGTCAGCGACAGGTCGCGGTGGGGCAGCCGCGGGCGGTCGGCGTAGGCGGTGACGGTCATGGCCGGGCAGCCGTCGCCGACCGGGATGGGCTCGTCGGCGGTGACGGGTTCGCCGAGGCGCAGCAGGGCGCCGCCCACGGGCACGATCGTGGTCAGGGTGGGCAGCCACACTTTGGGCGCGACGAACGCGGCCCCGACGGGCGGAACGGCGGTCAGGGTGGGCGTGGCCGAGGTGACGGAGTCAAGGAAAGTGCCATCCGCGTTCCACCACTCCAGCACGCACACCGCGCCCACGGTGCGGGTCAGGTAGGTGGTGAAGCTGACCGGAACGCCGGGCAGCACCGGCCACCCCGACCAGTACGGCGAGGTGTAGTAGAGAGCGCTGCTGTCGCCCTGCGTGGCGGTGACGGTCAGCGTGCCGTCGGCGCGTTCGGCCAGGGTGCCCCACCCGGCGAGGCTGATCCGACGCGGCGCGCGCCCGAGCGACTGGCTTGCCTCGAACAGGTTGTCGGCTGCCGGGTCGAGCACAGCCAGCGGTCCGGGGCCGTAGGCCCGGCGCGCGAGAGCGTCCAGCCACTGGGCGTGGTCGGGTAGCAGGGCCGTCCAGGACAGGGCGAGGCGGCGGGGCGGGGTGGCCAACCTGGTGGTGGTCACCCCGCCCGCCAGCGAGGCGAACTCCTGCACTCCCAGCGACACCGACCGGTCGAACTCCGTCGCGGTGTCGGGGATCTCCCGCAACGCCCCCGGTGGGCCGATCCACAGCGAACGCACGGGCGCTCACCTCCGGGACAGGATGCGGTCGCCCTCGGCGGTCGCCCGCGCGATCTCGGTTGTCCCGACCTGCACCACGACCGGCCGCGCGGCCAGTTCGCGCACCGCGTCGACCAGTTCACCCAGGTCCGGCGGTGCCGTGCCCGAGTCGTCGCGGGCGGTGGTGCTGCGGGTGATCACCCGTTCCGACGCAGTGCGGCCGGAGGGATCTTCGGACGCGGCCAGGCGCGGGATGCCTGCTGTGAGGTCGGACAGGTAGGCGCGCACGGCGGGTTCCTCGGCCTCCAGGCCGGAGAGCAGCCCGCGCATGATCAGCCGTCCGTTGCCGCGCAGCAGGACGCGGTCACGTTCGGGAGGTCCCTTCCAGTCGGGTAGGAGGTTGGTCAACTGCGTGAGCTTGTCGCGCAGGGACGCGAACATCGACTCGATGCCGCGCAGCAGGCCCCGGATCAGGTTCTTCCCGGCCTCGACCAGCAGCGATCCGAGGTCGCCGAGCGCGCCGAGCAGCCGCGCGGGGAGGCTCGCGACGAACGAGACCAGGCCGCCCGTGGCGAGGTCGGCTCCGTTGCGGATGGCCTGCCAGGCTCCCGAGACGATGTCGCGCACGCCCGACCAGGCCCGCGACCAGTCACCGGTGATCACGCCCATGACCAGGTCCAACAGGCCCTGGAGGAACGTGAGCGCTCCCGAGACGGTGTCCACGATGCGCTGGAAGACCGGCCCGACGACGTTGTCGATCAAGAAACGCAGGACCGGGATCAGCTTGGACGTGATCTCGGCCGCGACCCCGGCCATCATGGACGTCCAGGTCGCGAGCACCCCGGTGGCCTGAACGACCACCGGCACGAGCAGCCCGAAGAGCTGGAGCAGCGGCGGCAGCAGCTCCGAGACGAGCTGGAGCAGGACCGGTGTCAGCGGGAGCAGACCTTCGGTCGTGATCCGCAGCAAGCCCTCCACCAGCGGCGGCAACAGCGGCAGCAGCCCGGTCAGCCCGACGGCCAGCGTCTCGCCGAGCAGCTGTCCGATTTGGACCAAAGTCGGCGTGGCTGCGGCAAGCCCGACCGACAGGACCTCGGCCAGGCGCTGGACCGTCGAGACGATCACCGGCAGCACGGGCAGGGCGGCGGTGAGCCCGGCGAGCAGGACTTGGGCCCAGAAGTCGGCGAGCTGGCCGACCAGCGGCAGCACGGCCGACAGGGCGGTGAGCAGCGCTCCGCCGATCTGCGCCGCGATCGGTGTCAAAACGCGAAGCAGATTCGCAAGCGCCGGGGCGGCGATGTTGACCGCCTGCACGAGCAGTTGCCCGAGCTGCACCACCAGCGGCGCGGCGGCCCGTGCCAGGCCGATCAGAGCCGGGGCCAGCGTGCGCACCCCGTCCGCGAGTGCTCCGCCGACGAGTTCGCCGACCAGCGACGAGACGGCCGGGGCCAGCTCGGCGGTGACACCGGCCAGCAGCTCGACCGCCGGGACCAGCAGAGACGCCAGCGCCTGGGCCGCGACCCCCGCGAGCGGTGCGAGGGCGGCCAGGACGCGGCCCGCGGGCTCGACCGCGCCCACGAGCACGCCCAGCCCGGCGGCGACCATCGGCCCGAGCTGGGCCACGGCCGGGGCCAGCACCGACCCGGCCACGCGGCCGACCTCGACCAGCAGCGGCAGCAGCGCCGAGGCCACCGCGCCCAGGCCGCCGAAGATCTGGCTGAGCGCGAGCGCGCCCTCCGCCGAGCGGAGGTAGGCCAACATCCCGTCGGTCAGCGCGTGCAGGGTGGTGAGCAGGCCCACGCCCTGGGCGTTGGCGGCCGACAGGATCGTGAACACGATCCGCGTCAGGTTGCCCAGGATGCCTGCCAGGTCGCCCAGCGCGGACAGGCCGGCGGACAGCCACTCGCGTAGCTGCCCGGTCTCGCGGGCGGTGGCGATGAACTGCGCGAACCGCTCGGTGCTCTCACCCAAGCCGGAGGCGAAGCCGGGCAGGAAGTCCGAGCCCACGGCCGCGATGTCGCGGATGGCGCGCAGCAGCGGCGCCACACCGCCCGCCAGCGCGCGGACGGACTGCCCGGTGTTGTCCAGGATCAGCCGGACGTCATCGACCGTGCGCGCCTCGCCCGCGAACCCGGCTGCGTCGCGTGCGGCCTGGTTGTAGCCCTCGGCGATGTTGACCAGGCCGTCACGCAGCACCGGCAGGTAGCGGTTCCCCAGCCGGGAGACCTCACCGCCGAGTCCGGCGAACAGCGCCGCCTGCACGTCGAGCTTGAGCCCGTCGAGCTGCGGGCGCAGTGCGCGGACGGCGTCGGTGGTCTCCCGCATCGCGGGCGGGAAGTCCTTGACCGCCTTGGCGTACTCGGCAGGCGTCTCCGCGCTGAGGGCGTCGTTGAGGCCGTCGACCCCGAGGCGCAGCGCGCCCACGGCGGCGGCTGCGGCGATGCCGACCGCCGGGACGATCAGCAGCGACCCGGCCGCGGTCCCGGCCGCCGCGCCGAGCCCGCCCATCAGCCCGAGGGCCTGGGCGATGCCACCGGCCAACGCGGCGTACTTCAGCGTCGCCGCGCCCACGGTGGCGGTGTGACCGGCGACGTTGCCGGTCAGCCGCGTGACGCCGTTGTCGAGCTGGGCCAGGCCGCGCACGGACGCGCCGACCGACTTGTCCAGCGCGGCGCGGATGGTGACGCTGTGCCCGGACAACCGGCGCTTGAGGTCGGCGAACTCGTCACGGGCCGGTGCGGAGTCCAGCTCGGCCAGCAGCCGCATCGCTGTCCGGTCGCCCGCGCGGGCCAGTTCGGCGAGTTGGGCGCGCACCAGCGTGGTCTGGATCTGTGCGCCCAAGCTGATGTCGGGGGCGCCGCGCTGGGCCTGGTTGATCTGCTCGCGGACGTGCCGCCCGAGGCCCTGGAGGCTGGGCAGGATGGTGAGGTAGGCGTGGCCGACGGTTACCAGGAGCGCTCACGCTCCCCGCATCCACAGCGCGATCTCACGCAGGGACTTCGTCTCGGGTTCGGGTTCACCCCCTGCCGGTGCGGGCGGGGCGGTGTCGCCGAGGTCCAACGGCGAGGTCACGTCGGCGTCGGTGACCTTGCCGCCCAGAGCGGTGGCGACCGTGGCCCACAGCAGCGTGACCCGCCGTTCGAGCGCGGCGAGCAGGACTTCGGGACGGGTCCACCCGGCATCCGGTGAGGCCGCGCGCCACACGGCGGCGTCGTCGGGCAGGTGCGCGACCACGGCGCACACCCGCCGGAACGACAGCGTCTCCCGGTAGAGGTCCAACAGGTCCAAGCCCAGCCGCAGGAAGTCGACTTCGAGCGCGGTCGCGGTGGTGTCGTCCGCCAGCAGGCGGGCGACGATCAGGGGTTTCCCCGGCCCAGCTCCCGCGTGATCGTCTGCGAGAAGTGCTCGGCGTCGGCGGCCGTGGTCGCCAGGCTGCGCCAGGTGGCGTACTGCTCCGCCCCGAGGATCAGCTTGAGCGAGAGCAGGACCTTGCCCTCCTCCTCGGCCTCGATCGCGGCCAACGGGAATTCCGAGGCCGACGGCAGGGTGAAGCGCTTGCCGCGCCACATCACGGCGTGCTCGCTGCGCGCGGGCGGGCGGTTGGTGGCCTCTCGGCGCTGGGCTCTGCTCACTTGCTGTTCTCCTCGATGGCGAGCGTGCCGCCGCCGCTGGGCGGGGCGAGCAGGACGGCGGGGTCGTCGGTGAGCCACACGGCCAGCGTGGTTCCAGTGGCCGGGGCGAGCGCGGCGAAGGTCAGCCCCCAGCGGGCTTCCTGGGTGCGGGTCCACTGCGCGTCCTGGGTCTCGGAGACCTCGGCGCGCGGGACGTAGAGCCGGTGGTGGTAGATCTCGGTCGCCGAGATCTGGTCGACCCAGTCCACGCACAGGGCGCGTTCGTCGCCCTTGGGCACGGAGGAGATCTCGGCGCGGTACTTCTTCGACCCAGCGGAGGTCTCGGCGAACACCATCCCGCCGAAGTACGCGCCCAACACGATGCCCTTGGTCTCCTGGAACACGCTGGAGACGCCGAACTCCTGGGACGTGTAGATGTAGCGGGCGGGTGTGACCTGCTGCCAGTGCGTGGTGCCGGACTTCTCCACCGCGCGGCGGATGGTCACGCCGTCCTCGGTCGACAACCCGAGGCCGCTCCACGCGGCGGGCAGGGGTGTGCTCGGGTCCGGCGGTTCGGGTGTGCCCGGCGGGGCGAGAGACAGTTCCCCGGTGCCGGGGACGCGGACGAGGGTGGGACTCGGGGCCAAGCGGATGACCTCCAGGAGGGCGCGGGAGGCCGTTCTCCTGGAGGCGGTGCCGGGAGGCGGGCAGCCTCCCGAGGCGGGTACGAGGGTTCAGCAGATGGTAGAGCGGGCGCGCACAGCGACGGCGGCGGTGGCAAGCGGTCGGTCGGTGTGCGGGTCGAGTCCACCGAGAGGGCCTGTGACGGGTTCGCCTCCGGTCAGGCCCGATGCGGGCGCGGGCAGGCACAGCAGCGCCAACGCCAGGCCCACGGTGGCCTTGGCCGCGTGCTCGGAGCGGTGCCAGCAGGTCAGCCGGATCACCACCCGTTGCAGCGCGGGCCAGGTCCAGGTGTGGCCGTCCTCGGCGACCAGGAGCCACGGCAGCGACGGCGGGCCGCCGTCCGGGCCGGTGCCGACCTGGGTGGACACTTTGATGCCCACGAGCACCGGTTCCTGGCGGGCGGCCAGCTGCGGGCGCAGCGCGCGGACGACCAGCTCGGCCACGTCGACCGGGACCGGCAGCGTCACGGCTGCCCGTCCGTGTCCAGGCCATCGACCTCCAGCCCGGAGGCTTCCGCCGCGCGTTTGAGCAGGCCGTAGCGGGCTTCCATACCGACCCCGGCGGGATGGCGCACTGCGACGGTGACGCCCACCCGGTCGCGTCGGGGGTCGTCGAAGACCTCGATCGTCAGCGGTTCTCCGCTGGTGACGCGGTGACCGGCGCCGCGCGCCGCCGCACCGACCTGATCGGCCGCGGCCTGCACCGCGTCCCGGAAGCCTGGGGAGTTCAGCAGCTCGCGCACGCCGTCGCGGTCGACGCGGAAGTCGTGGAATGCGTCCATCGTTCAGCCCTCCACGTGCTTGAGTCGGGTTTCGTAGTGGACGTGGCCGAACCGGGGTTCCCAGAGGTCGGGTTCGCCGTCGACCTCCAACACCCGGTCACGCCACTCGATGCGCTCGTGCGCGGCCAGGCGCTCGATGCCGAACAGCCGCCACGCCGTGACCACCGGTCGGCGGCCCGGTTCGACGGGCTCGGACGAGGTGACCGGCTGGAGCAGGCCCCACATCACGCGACGCGGGGCGTCCGGCCCGTAGTCCAGGTCCAAGGCGGGGTTGTCGTAGGCGTCGGTGACCGGTGTGGGGGTGACGACGAGGAAGCGGTGAGGCAGTTGAATGGCTGCTCCGATCAGGTGGAATGAGGCTGGATCGCTCAAGTCGGAGCGCACGGCCGCCGATGGCGAGGAGGAGAAGCGCCGGACTCGCAACAGCAGGGCTGGCGCTCTGCCGTCTGTGGCAGGTCCGTCCAGGTCAGACCGTCCAGATGGAGAACGCGCCGCGCGGCGCGGGCGCGGGCAGTCGGAGCAGGTCCAACTCGTCCTCGGTCAGGTACAGGCCGCCGCCCTCGTGCGCGGCCGTGCGCGAGTGACTGCCCACCGTCTCGGACTTGTTGCCGTCCGGCGGCGAGGCCAACGCCCGCAGCACCGCAGTGGCGATCACGCCGGGCGCGGTCGCGGGCGGCGGGTCGGACAGATTGGGCACGCGGGCGCGGACGATCGCCGAGGCGTCGCCGATCAGCACAGCTGCGCGGGCCTGTTGCTCGGCGGTCAGCTGCACCTCCGTGCGTGCCTGCACGTCGGCCACGCTCGAAAGAGGGGGTAGGCCAGTTGCATAATTGATCATTTTTATCCCCTGGATACATGCCGATCGGATCAACTTGCCTGCGCCGACCAGATGTGTTCCGACCTCCAAGTGCTCTAACTTGTCCGCATGTCTGACGGTATCCCATTCAGCGTGCTAGCTTCGAAATTAGGGGTGACCTGGGCAGGGCTTCAGGCGATATTGGTTGCACTTCGTCGACCGCGCGCCCAGGCGCATGGAATTCTTGCTTCAAGGGGGAATAGTGTCGATCAGATTCAAATCGGCGGTCTTGGCGATCGTTGCCGTGGCGGTGGGAGCAGCTTTCACCGTTCCTGCCAGTTCCGCTTCGGCGGAAGTGCGGGAGGGCGGCCAGGTCGTCGCCGTCCCACTGACGGAGGCGTCTAGCACGCAAGCCTCGACGGCGCGCGGTTCCGATGGAGAGATCGGCACTTCGGGAGCGCTGGGCTGCGCGTATCCCTACGCGTGCCTCTACAACTCGAACCGGACGAAGGTCGAGCAATTCCAGGTGGTCACCTCGGGATGGCAGTCGTTCAGTCGGACGGACGTCTACTACGGAGTGAACACGCGCAATGACGACGTCGTCTACATCCGTTACACCAATGGCAAGGTCGGGTGCCTCGGGTCGGGGAATGCCTCGCTCGTCTGGAACCTGCGTTCCCTCGGTGTTCCGAACGGGATTCGCATCGACAGTTCATCCGTCTGCTTCCCGTAACGGAATCGAATGACGGGATCTGAAATCGGATGCCGGACCCAATGGCAAGCGGGTCCGGCATCCAGGCTATTATGAACCGGGTGGTGGCCGTTCAGCAGGCATCACGGCATGGCGGGATCGCGGTGAAAGCGGCTGGACAGGTGGTGAACCGCTTGCCGCTCATCACTACTACGTCGTCTCCTTGAGTGGACGCCCGCCGATCGCGCGGACGCCCAGCTCAGCAGGCAGGGTGCGTAGGGCCTCGATGGTGGTCTTGTCGGTCACTTCGGCCTCGCCGTCGGTGAAGATCACGCCCAGGTCATGGATCACGAGCTGCTTGTAGCGGCTGCTGGCGAACTTCACGCACCACCCCCGGCGGTGGAGCCGCTGGTCAGGCCGGTGATCTTGCCGTGCGCGATCTCCGGCCCATATTCCAAGCTGATCTCGCCGTAGATCTGCGCCCGGTCCGAGCTGCCGGTCTTGGCCAGCGGCTCCGAGAACAGGAACCCCTGGCCCGGCTTCTCCATCATCACCGGAGCGCACTGGTCGAGGCTGACCACCTGCACGGTGTCGGTGGGCATGTATCGGTTGAGCATGATCGACAACCGGCCGAAGTCGGTCTCGATCGTGGTCACCGCGACCCCGGCGATGTTGCGGGTCTCCTCGCGGTAGTTCTTCTTGGTGATGAACTCGTCAGTCAGGCGGCGCTTCTGCCACGCGTTGCACATCAGCGTGGCCATCTCGCTGATCTGGATGCCGCCGTTCTCCCAGACCTTCTGCAACAGGTCGATGACCATGCCCTCGGTCAAGGGCTGCGGGGTGGCGTTGGTGATGACGTTGGTGCGGGTGGCCTCGATGATGCCGCGCGTCTTGCGCACCGTGCTGTTGTCGGTGGGCTCGGCGTAGCGGCCGACCAGGAACGTCAACTCGACGTCGCGGGCGATCTGGACAAGGGCCTGGCGGGTCTGCCAGTCCATCTCGTTGGGCACGGCGTTGGTGCCGCCGATGCTCTGCGCGTTGGGATTGGCCGCGCCGGTCCCGGCGAACATGTTCTGCGTGGACTGGCGGGTGTAAGTCACGCCCACGGTCTCCTGGTGGATCTCCAGGACGTTGCGGTCCTGACCCCGGATGCGGGTCTCGGCGGGCGGCGCGTCCGCTCCCTCCAGGCGCTGGCGGTTGGGGTCCGGCGGGCGCAGGTCGTACACGGTCCAGGTGTGCACGACCGCGTTGGCCCGTCGCCCGCCGGTCAGACCACCGATGGCGGAGAGGAACGGGGTGTCGGTCGGGGTGAGGCCGAACAGCTCGCCGACGTAGTTCGGGCTGTTGTAGGTGTTGGCGATAGCGGCGATACCGGGCAAGGAGGCTCCTTACGTGTTAGGGGTGCGGGGTGCCGCTGCGCGGGCCTGCTCGGCGACGATCCGGTTCTTGAGGCTGATCGCGGTGGCCCAGTCGCCGCGCGACTCGGCCTCGCGGATCTGCTCGGCGACACCGGACAGCCCGCCTTGGCGCTGGCCCTGCGAAGGGTCTGGGGCGGGGCGTCGCGGCCCGTTGACGCGGGCGAGGTGCGGGCGCTGGGCGAGCACCGCAGCGAGGTCAGCGGCAATGGCGGCGGCGTCGACCGTGCCGTCCTCGGACAGGTAGCGGTCCCGATCGTCCAGGTATCGCGGCGCGTCGGTCGGGTCGGCCCATCCGAAGGCGGCGGCGCGGATCTCCGCGTCCACCGCCGTGCGCCGCAGCGCGACGAGCTGCGCTTCGGCGGCGGTCGCACGCTCGGCGGCCTTCTCCGCGTCGGTCTTGTTCGCGGCCTCGATCTCGTCCAGGCGGCGGGCCTTCTCGCGGTTCTCCCGAGCCTTGGTCTCCGCGCTGGTCAGCTTGGTGCGGGTCTCCTCGTACAACGCCCGGAAGTCCGGTTCGGTGGCCTTGCCGGGGTTCTCGGCCGGTGAGGTTGGGACGGGCGGTTCCGGGGCCGGTAGCGGGCTGGTGGGCGGCTGTGCGGGCGGTTCCGGGGCGGGTGGGTTGGTCGGGTTGTCGAACAGGGCGGAAACCCCCTTTCGTGTGACGTGGACAGGCCGGTGGACATGGGAAGATCCGCGCGTGAAAAACTGGCCGGTGCGGAGGGTCGCTGTCGCGGCGCTGCTCGCTGCCTCGGCTGGTGCCCAGGTCATGGCCGGTGTAGACGGTGAGATCACCGAGGAATTGGTGGGTTGGTTGGTAGGCGCTGTCCTCACGGCGGGGACGGCGGGAGCACTCACAGGGGCACCTGTGGATCAAAAAAAATTCTTCGGAGGTCGCCCTCTTATGCGTGAGGTTTCCTCACAGACGCGGGGGCGCCCCCTCCTCAGAGCACACGCCGCCTCACAAAAAACCTTCTGGGCGTTGTAGGTCTACAGCGCGCGAACCACGTCGTAGACCTACAACGCTGGCATGAGGTGCCTCATCTGAGATAGCCGAAGCGGCGTAGCTGCCTGATCAGCTCGACCTGGTCCTGGCCCAGGGCAGTGATGAGTTGGGCGGCGGTGGGCCGGGGCACCTGGGATCGCCGGTACCGGCCGCCGCGCTTGGCCAGTTCGCCGAGCTGCCGCCCGATGCCCCGGCCGGTGATCGCTTCGCGGGTGAACTCGTAGCCGCCGGCCACGTAGACCTGACCGGAGCGGCGGGCGTTGACCACGCGGCCGATGTCGGCACCGGCCCGGATCGCGGCAGCCTCGCCCTTGCCGAACGCCTTGTCCTGCTGGGCGCGGGTCATCGAACCGAACAGGGCCTTCGGGCTGTGGGAGCTGCCGCCCTCGCGCCACTGCTCGGAGGTGATGGGGCGCATGGTGCAGTCACAGCGCGGGTGGCGCAGGAACCCGGTCGAGTACCGGTACAACCGGCCCGACAGCAGGATGCAGCGCCCGCACGCGGGCAGGGTCACCACCCGCTCGTACCCGGCGATCTCCGGTTCGACCACTGCCCCGACGTGCAGCGCGAGGCGGGCGGTGTCGTTGGTCTCGGTGGACACGTAGGTCAGCAGCTTGGCCAGCCCGAGGGCACGGGCCTCGGTCTCGGGCAGGTCGGCGGCGCGGGCGCGCCGGTAGTAGCCGAACGCGAAGTCCATCAGCGCGTCGAGCACCAGGCCATTGGCGGCCAGCCCGACGAACGCCGACGCCACCAGCAGCGCGAGCGGGGCCGACACCGCGCCTGCGGCCAGCAGCGCGCCCGCGACGTAGAGCGGCGCCAGCGCTGCCGACTCCTGCTGTGCCTCCTGCACCGCCGTGACAACCTGAGGCCGGACCTCCTCTACCCAGGAAGCGGACGCCTCGCGCGGGTCGAGCTGCCGCCAGGCGGCCTGGGCCTGCTCGACGGCCGCGCGGGCGATGCGCTGCTGAGCCCGGTAATAGTCGGCATCGGTGCCGACCGACGGTCGCGCGGGAGCAGTCAGGGCGATCACCTCCCGGCGAGCGCGGGTTCCCGAAACTGCACCGCCAACGGCGGCACGGTCATGCCCGGCCCGAGCTGGACCGGCACGCGACGACGCGGCGCGGGCACCCGCCCAAACTCCGGCTCGTCCTCGGGCTCGTCATCGGCCGGATCGCGCGGGACCGGCAGCGGCTTGGGGCCGAAGTCCTCGGCTTGGTCGCCCACGGCGCGCGAGTACGCCTCGGCGTCCTCGGCCTCCATCTCCCTGATCTGGGTATCGGAGTACCCGAGTGCGCGACGCGACGCGCGACGCGGCAGCAGCCGGTCCGCCGAGAACAACTTCACGACCCCATCGGCCTGGGCGGCGAAGGTCGGCGTTGCGGCGTCGACCCACTGGGCTTCCATGCGCAGCGCCTCGTCCGGCACCCACCCGTCACGCACCAGCAGGACCGTGCGCATGACCTCCTCCCAGCCGTCACCGAAGCTGCGTTGACGGCGTTCGGCCCGCTTGATGTGCCGGGACTCCGACGAGCGGATGCCATCCGCCGAGGCGGGGTTCTCGGTGGCGTAGCCGAGGAAGTGCGGCGGCAACCCCGTCAAGGACGCGACGAGGTGGGCCAGGGCGTTGAGGGTGGTATGGAAGTTGGCGAGGTCGGCTTCGGGGAACTGGCCGACCGAGACGCCGTCCTCCTTCGGGCTCTTGGGTGAGGCCCACAGGACACCGGCCACCGCTTCCCACGGGGACAGCGGGCGGCCCTGCGCGTCGACGAAGTCCTCTTTGTCGAAGCCCAGCGCGTAGCGGCGCGGCATCGCGTGGAACTCCGCGCTGATCATCATGTCGGTGGCGATCTTCGACGCGGCGTCCGACAGCGGCAGCACGGCCGCCAGCTCCGAGCGCCCGAGCCGCGGCGGGACGGTGCGGCGGCGTCGGGTGCGCGGCCGGTTGACGATCGGCACCACCGGCACGTGGCCCATGCCGTGCTCGTCGCGGTCGTCCTCGATCCAAGTACCGCCGCCGTCATCTGACGAGTACCAGATGGTCTCGTTGGGCAGGTAGAGCGTGGCCCAGGCTTCGGTGCTGCCGTCCTCGGCGTCGTCGCTGAACTGGCGTTTGAGCGCGGCGCGCACCTTGCGGGTGCGGGGGTCCAGGTCGACGTGCACGTCCAACGGCGATTCGACTGTGACCAGCGGGGTGTTCGGCCGGTCCTCGTCGGTGCCGACGATGGCGAACGCCCGCCCCAGGGCCAGGGCGTCGATGTGGGCCTGTTCGGCGTGCAGGTCCAGCCGGTTGGCCTGCCAGATCCGCCACAGGTCGGCGTCGGTGGCCTGCTGGCCGCCGAGCCGGAACCCGGTCAAGTCCAATCGCTCGTCCAGGCTGTCCACGACGAGCTGAGCCCAGTTGATCACGACCTGGCGAACGCGGCCGTCCAGGCGGCGGATCAGCTCCGGGTGCATGTAGGACAGGGACTGTTCGCCCTCGTAGTAGGAGTCCAGCAACTCCAGCTCGGGGAGCTGGGCGTTGTGCAGCCGCGCCAGCCGCGCCACCCACTGGGCGGGAGTGAGGGTGTTCTTCGTGGAGATCAGGACGACCACCACCAACGGAAGTCCGGCTCGTAATCGACGCCCTCGGCCGCAGTCGGGCAGTGGGCGAGGGCGTGAGACAAGAGGCGCGTCGTGGTCAGCGCCGATGCGTCACCTGCGGTCACCCCTTTGCTGGCTTACGGCAACCCGGCACGGCTGGCACGGTAGGGCGACGGGGAGGTTGGGCCATCCGCTTCTCGTCCAGCAGGGGGAACCAGTGCGATTCCACAAGTTCTTCGCCAGTTTCGCGATGTCGGCGATCGTCACCGCAGCCCTCGTCGTGGCGGCGCCGACGGCGTCCGCAGCGGCGAAGTACTGCTACTACGACATCACTGTACAGTCCGGCCAGTGCTTCTACCGCCACCAAGCACTCCAGGACTACCGAGCGGCACAGGCCGGGTACGACTACATCCACGTCGTGAATTGGGTTAACTTCAACACCGGCGGCGGCGTCCAGATCATCGGTGGGGCAACCCGCTGCACCCTGGCCATTGACAACGAGGGCAAGAAATTGCCCAACCTGACGACACTGCGCTACCTCCTGCCCAACGGGCAAGCCGGCGAGACGCTGGACAACTCCATCAGCTCCGTCAAGACCTACAACACCTGCGTGGTGCAGTTCTTCGAGGGCCTCAACTACACCGGCGCACAGTCACCGTGGATGGGATCGACCGCCGACACCAGCGTCTACGACTTCTACGACCGCGCCACGTCGCTGGACATCACTTGACCGACCGGCGAGGCCGTCACGCGCCTTGAGCAGGTGCACCGTGCGCTGCACCACCTCGGGTAAGCCCTTGCGCGTCTAACCCATCACCACCATTCTGCCGGACTTCCTCGGCTTTGTGCCGCGCAGCTTCCAGCCGCCCACGGCCATAGCGGCGGTGGGCACGGCGTCGATTCTCTTGCCGGTCTTGCCGCGTTCGGGCTTGTCGGGTCGGATGAGGTCGGGTTCGCCGGGTGGGTGGCGGACTTCGACGGAGTCGAAGCAGAACTCGGCGACGGGGTTGCCGTGGTGGCTCCAGCCGCGTGACTTGGTCAGGGCCATGAGTTCGGTCATGCCCGCCGTCATGCTCTTGTAGGTCTGGGCGACCGGGAACATCGGTACGCCTGTCTTCTTCTCCAGGCGTTGGCGGACGGGTTCGCCCGACCACTCGTCGTAGGAGATGTCCGCGACCCGCAACAGGCCGGTGTCGGCGATGATGTCGGCTTCCACCTTGTCGTAGTCGATGACCTCCCCGTCGGTGACCGTGATCCACCCCGCTGCGGCCCACTGGCTGACCTTGCCGTCGGTGCGTTCGTCCAGGAACGCGACCCCGGCTTCGGGCAGCCAGAACCGCCACAAGGCGCTGGGGTGGCCGTCGATGCCGTCCGGCACGATCAGGCACCAGGCGGTCAGGTCCAGCTTCGAGGCCAAGTCCAGCCCGCCCCAGGCGGGACGGCAGGCCAGCTCGCGGCGCAGGGCAGCGGGCTCGTCGCGGGTGCTGCCGGTGCACGCCGCGTAGAGGTGCATCGGCATCCACCGCGACGCCTGGTTGACCCACTGGTTCAGGCGGAACTGCCGGAAGGCGTTCTCCTTGAGCGGGTCGTTGCGGGCTTCGAGAGCTTCTTCCCGTAGCGCGGCCAGCGACAGGAAGTCACCCAGCGCCCGGTTGGCGTAGTACCAGTTCGCCTCGTCCCACGGGTCGGCGTCGGCCGGGGTGTTGCGCAGGTAGACGAACCGGTGTGGCGCCCTCGCCGGGTCCTCGGCGATCTTGGCGAACTCGTCGTGCTCGGCCTTGGCGAAGGAGGCCGGGTCGTTGCCCGCGGTCGTGGCCGCGATCAACAGCGGCTCAAGCCGCGTGCCCATGCCGGTGCGCATGGCGTTCCAGAAGTCGCCGTTGGGCTGGGTCAGGACCTCGTCAAAGATCACGCATGACGGGTTGGAGCCCAGGTTGCCCAGCGCGTCGGCAGGCACGACCGCGTAGACGCTGTTGGTCTTCTCGTCCACGATGCGCGCCGAGTGCTCGATGACCCGCAGCCGCTTGGATAGCACCGGCGACAGTCGGACCATGCGGGCGGCGACGTTGAATACCAGCTTCGCCTGGTCGGTGTCGCGGGCACAGCCGTAGACCTCGGCCGACTCCACACCGTCCCCGACCAGCAGGTACAGAGCGACGAAGGCCAACAGCTCGGACTTGCCGTTCTTGCGGGCCAGCTCGATCCACGCGATGCGGAACCGGCGGACGTAGCAGAGAGCTTCGTCGTCCCAGCGGACCTCGCCGAACAGCGGCCGGACGATGTCCTCGCGCTGCCACTCGGCGAGGATGAACGGCCGCCGCGCCCACCGGTCCTTGGTGTGGACGCAGATCTCCTCCGCGAACGCCTGCGCGTGGTCGGCGCGGGGCTTGCAGAAGTGATCGCCGCGCTTGCGACAGGTGCGGCCGTCGAAGGTGCGCCCGCACACCGGCAACCGCGCCCCGCGGTTGGGTGTCTTGGTGGTTGTTCGGGGCGTAGCGGTGCCGGTGCGCGAACTGGTCTTGGTGCGCTTCGTGTCGGCGCGGGACTTAGCTGAGGAGGCGGCCTGCGCCCTGGTTCTGGTCGCCACCGCCCACCTCGACCTTGATCGACTGGCGATCCGACGGCGTCAGGCCGAAACGGGCGGCGTAGGTGAGGAACGTGCGCTCGGCCTCGGCCTGCACCTGAAGCGCCGGGTTCTTCATCAGACCGGCTCCGCCCTGCACCAGCAGCGCGGAGCCGTTGACCAGGGCGGTGGCGTTGCGGTAGCGGGCCAGCGCCTCGCACAGGATCAGGAAGGCGTCCACGTCCCACGTGGTCAGCACCTTGCGCTTCTCCAGATCGGGAGCGAGCCGCGCCCAGATCTCCCGCGCACCGTCCGAAGCCCACTCCGGGCACACGATCTCACCCACCGGCGGAACCGGTTCCCGGTCGTTGATCCGGTCGGCGCGGTCGCCGTGCAGGACGCGCAGGGCGGTGGGCTTAGCCGCAGGTCCACGCTTTCCCAAGCCATCCCTCCTGGTCACGAAGGTGTCGAGGGCAAACCGGCGAGGGTCTCACTTCAACCCGTCGTTGTTCAAACAAGGGGGGTTGTACCGGGCTGTCGGAAGCACGCGCTACAACTTGTCCACGTTGTTGACCACGAAGTCCAGTGCGTTTGCGTGCCGTCACGGTCGAGCCCCGCCCTCGACTCGCGAGGGAGAACCACACGATGGACGGCAGGAGCCAGGGTTGAACGACGATGATCACGCGGAGGACGACCGTCCCGAGCGTGACGAGGAACGAAGGCCCGACCGGGGTGGCATCCCCGATCGAGTCCTCGTCTACCTCACCTTGTTGGTCCAGGTTGCGGCGCTAGTCGGCGAACTGAGCAACCTGGTCCGGTAGTGGTGTGGTGGTGCCCACGCAAGCGGGCACTACCACCCACTGCGAGGCGGACTTCTTGCAGCTAGACGCGGGGGTGCCCCCGTGTCTAGCGTCATAGCTGTCCGCAACACCGATTCTGGCAGAGGCCATAAAACCAGAATTCTGGGTATGGACCATAGCTCCGTAAGCCCAGGTCATGACCCCATCGGGTGAACCGGTGATGTGGTGGTCAGGAACCGGAACTGCGGCCTCGTGACGGGCTGGCCGCGCGCCGGGACAGCGCGCGGCGGGCACCCGCGACGAGGCGGCCGAGTCGGCCTCGCATCGTCAGTCCTCCTTTCCGGTGTCGGGTTCGGGCAGGTCGACGCCCAGCGCCGACGCGGCGGCGCGGCCGTCGAGGTACTTGTCCCCGAGGTGGAACAGCCGCCCGGCGCGCAGGAACGCGTCCTTCTCCTCTCGGGACTTGAAGCACAGGACGAACCAGAACTCCGAGTCCGTGGCGAGCCGGAACCGCTCGTCCTCCCGCGCGGTGCGCTCGCGGAAGCCGCGGGCCAGGGCGTCGAGTTCCGCGGTCAAGTCGGTGGCCAGGTCGCCGGTATAGGTGACGTCGGCGAGGGGTCGGGTTCGGGGTCGGCGTTGAGCTGGGCCAGCAGGTCGGCGTTGGAGGTCGGTCCGCCGATGGCGGCGGTGGCCTGGAGCTGGACCAGGAGGTCGGCGTTGGGGTCAGCGGGCGAGGTCACGGCGGAACACCTCCAGGTCGGCGAGCGGGAACCAGGACAAGATCCGCTCGTAGTCGTCCGGGGCGTGGCGCCGGATGGGGTCGAGGAACCGGAAGTCCAGCCCGTCGAAGCTGCGGCCGAACCACTCGTACTCCGGGGGCAGCGGGCAGTGGTGCCGGGTGAGGGCTTCGCGCACGTCGGCGATGCGCCAGTCCCACACGATGCTGACCTTGCGCAGGTGCTCGCGCTTCGGGCCGTGGGTGACCATCGCCATCCGGCGGTTGGGCGAGTCGGCGGCGCGGACGCCGTCGGCGTTCCAGGCCGCGGGCAGGTCGACGTCCGTGCGGATGAGGTCGGCCAGCTCCTCATACGCCGGTTCGGGGAGCTGGGCGGCCTCGATGACCGCCGCGCGCTCCGGGGGCTGGAACATCAGCGTGTTGAGCCAGCGGAACAGCGCCGGGTGCGGCAGGTTGAGGATGTGCGTGTCGAAGAAGTCCTCGTAGAACTTCAGCGAGTCCTCGATGAACCGCAGGCCCGGCACCAGGTACAGGTGGTAGGGCACCACCTCGATCCCGGCTTCCCGCATCGCCAGCCACGCGGCAAGGCTGTCCTTGCCCCGGCTGAAGCCGAGCAAAACCGGTTTCCCCTCGGCCGCGAGTTCGGCGCGGATATCCTCGGACGGGGTAATCCCGTCGACAACGATGGGTACGGCGCACCTCCGGTGGTCGTGATGCGTGACGCATCGGTGATGCGGGCCGCATCACCGGACGGGCGAGATCAGGCCGTGGCGTCGCGGGCGATCATCCGGCTCACCGTGGACTGCGCGACCTGGGCGTGAGGCGCGATCTCGTGTTGCGTCGCGCCCAGCTCGTATGCTTGTCGCACAAGGAATTCGTGCTCGTCCACCCAGGCGTGGACCTGGTCGGCCGCGAGCGCCAGGCGCTCCAGCACGGCGGCCAGCTCGCGTCCGGCTTCGCTGTCCTCGGGCACCGGTCGACGGACGTGGGATCGGCGTTGCCGGAAACCTGGCGGGACGGGACCGGGCCTCAGTGGCTTGTGCCCTTCCTGGCCGGTCAAGGGTCACCCCCCTGGGGTGGCGCGGCCGGTGCCGCACGGGCCGCGCTCGGTGCGTGGCCTGCCGGCTCACGGGCTGTTCCACCCTCCTCTGGTGCGGCAGTCCCGGGCGGTGATCCGGGCATGGCACGGTCCACAGAGACCCCTGCCCCGGTCCGGATGGTCGGGGTCCACCCCAGCGGCTACCAGCTCACGGCGCGTGAGCGGCCAGTGGTCGGCCACGGTGGACGGGGCGGAACAGCCGGTGTCCGGGTGGTCGAGGCAGTCGGTGAGATCGCAGCGGCACACCCGGTCACCGGGACGGGAGAGCACCCCAGGGCGGAAGCGGGACCGGTGGCCGGCGGTGTAGCCGCGCTGAGCGCTCGTGCCGTGGGCACGGCGGGAGCGGGTGCGGCAGTCGGGGCACATGCCCCCGGTGCCGGTGCGGTTCGGGCAACCGGGGCGGGTGCAGGGGCGGGAGGCACGGGAGGGCAGCGCGTCCACCCCCGTGCACGGGACTGCCCCCGGCGGGGTTGCCGGGGGCAGTCGGGTTGTCGGCCGGTTCCGGCCTACAGGTCGGCGGTCAGCAGGGTCAGGGCGGTCTGTGCGGTGTTCAGGCCCTCCCGGGCGGGGAACACGGCCAGGTGGGCACGGTCCTGCAAGCCCCGGTCACCGGCCGCCTTCGGGGGCTTGATGTTCTGCACCCAAGACATCACGGCCAGCAGAGCGGCCCACCGGGTGCCCTTCACCTTCTCGGTGAGGTCCACCTCGCCCCGGAACAGCTTGCCCACCACCCCGGTGCGGACCTCATGGGCCCGATACGGGGCGGCACCCTGGTTCGGCATCGGCTTGTCCTTCAGCACCGCGTCGGCGAACGTCTCGAACTCCTTGGCGGTCATCTTCTTGCGGAGCAGCTTGTTGGCGATCTCCCCGAACTCCTCCGCGAACCGGTGGAACAGGTCCAGGGCTTCACTGGCCTCGGTGGTCCGGGCGTCCGCGTCGTTGTCCGGGGTCAGCTCCACCCGGTCGGACACCCCGGGCAGGGTCACCGGGAACACCACCTGGGTGCCAGTGTGCACCGGCATCACCCGGACCACGGAACCCCTGCCGGGCACCAGGGAGTTGACCAGGACGGCCCTCATCTCCACCTTGTCCACCTTGCCCACGGACACCAGCTCGGGCACGCGCACCGACACGAACGCGCCCGTGCCCTCCCAGAGCGGGCCGGCCGGACCGGTCTTGGCACCGGGGACGGCCCTCAGGATCTCGGACAGGATCGCGCCCCGGACCTCGATCGGCACCGGGTTGGCCTCCCGGGTGGTGGTCCCGATGTGCCGGAACCCGAAGTCGGCCTCGGGGTCGGACTTGACCAGGGACCACACCCCCGGTGCCTCCACCGGAACGGTGGTGTGGTCCGCCTCCACCAACCCCTTCTCGCTGGGCAGGTCGGCCAGCATGAGGCACCCGGTGGTGTGCTTGCGGCCCACCGGCTGGTCGCACTCGGTGCACTTCCCGGACGGCACCAGCGCCGCCATCGGCTGACGGGTCACGTTCCACCCGGACAACCCGGCCTTCTTCAGCAGCTCGTTCACGGAACGGGAGCTGTTGTTCGCCGTCGCCAGCCGCGCCCAGGCGTCCCGGTCCGGCCGGACCGGCTCCACCTTGGGCTTGTCCTCTGCCTTGGTGGGCTTGGGCTCAACCTTCGGTGAGGTCTTGGCGGTTGCCTTGACGGGCTTGCCCTCTGCCTTGGCCGGTGAGGTCTTGGCGGGTTCCTGCTGGGCCTGCACAGCGGCAGGCATGGCGGCAGGGGTCTGCGGTTCGGTCATGGGATTCCCCTGAAAACGGCCAGCACCTCTCTCGGGTGCTTGGCGGTTGGTTTGGGTGACACCCAAGACATTACCGGCGGCACAATCCCTTTCAAGCCCTTGCGGGAAACTCCTGACAAAGTGACAACGAACGGTCCAACGCTTTGCTTGATGACCTTGGGCGTGGCTTCGCATAGATGAAAAAGGGGCTGCGAGCAGTGCCCGCAACCCCTTTCGCCCTCGCCGGATCCGGTGTCACCCAAAATCCGAGGAGACGATGGCCATCTCGCCGAACGGCTGGCCTGCTGTCGAGCGCGTGGCATCTAACTGGCCATACACCTGACCTGCTGGGCGAGTTCGCCATCCCGCACGGTTTGCACGTCGAGTCGAAAACGCATCCCGTTGACTCGCCCGAGCATTTCCCTGTGCCTTTCTGCTCCATTTGAGTGATTTTTGATCCAGTGATTGCCCTGTGTGCAGGTGACTGCAATTGTGCGGAATAGCCCTGTTCGGGTGCAGCAACACCACGGACGGGGGACGCGAGGAACGGGAGCGACACAATGGCAGTGGCAATCGAACGGCGCGAGCAGAAAACAGAAATCGTCCAGGTGCGACGTGTGTACGGCGCCCGGTGGGCGCGCACCGCGGATCTGGGTACCAAGGCCCTGGCCCGGCGGATCGTCCTGGACATCGAGCGCGAGTACGGGCTGACACACGCGCCGCTGGACGTCGAGCGGCCCTTCGGCATCGCGGCATGGGTCTACCGCACGCCCTCGGGCGACTGCATCGACTTCGAGGTCTACGGCATGACCACCGACCTCGTGCGCGACCCGGTGCGAGCCGAGCGGTTGCGCGCCGACCTGATGCACCTGGTGTCCCGGTACAACTGGGCCAACCACGACCGGCCGGACGACCGGCGCTTCGGCGGCGGCGCGGTCTACCTGTGCAGCGAGGCGGAGGAGCGGGCGCGCGACGGGCGCTCCGGGCACGTGCGGGTTTACCGCCGCTGGCTGGGCCGGCTCGGGCGGCGCTTCCGGCCGTACCTGCCGGTCGCCTGCGACTGATCACCCCTTGGACACAGCGACGCCCCTGGTCGAGCGGTGCAGCAACACCATCCCAGGGGCGCGCTGTCGGAACCCGAGAAACGGCACAACATGAATTCCGACGAGCCGCAGAGTAACAACCTCGACGAGGACGCGGTGTTCCTCGCCTACGACGTGCTGGAGATCGCGCGGGAGGAGTTCGCCCGCGCGGTGAACCGACTGGCCGCGAAGCCGAGCCCGCAGGCCACCGCGCTGCGCAACATACTGGCCGAGCAAGCCTCCGAGGCGCGCGCGTTGCACGCGCTGTCGGTGGGCTATGGCTGGAGCGAGGCGATCCACCGCGTCACCACCGCCGAAGCGCTCGCCCGCGCCCGTGAGCGTGGCCACGTCGGCACCGACCTGGCCACCGGGTGCCCGGTGCTCACCGGCACCGGCCAACGCGCCCTGAACCGGTGGCGGGACTACATCGCGCCACTGCGCGACCTGCCCGAGTACAAGCCCATGTGGGACTTCGTGCACGGGCTGGACGGCTGAATCACCCACTATCGCCCCGGTGCAGCAACACCGGGGCGGTACCACGAGAAAGGCACGACACGATGACCGGACCGGTCACGCCTGCTCCTGGTGGGCACGAGCACGACGACCGCGAGTTGCACGCGGAGTTCCTGCTGCTTCGGCTGCACGGTTGCCGCTTCCTGCGCCTGCGCGAAGGGCTCGTTGAGCACGTCACCGCCGACCACGGCGGCACGGTCGACTACGAGGACCTGCGCACGTCGGAGTGGACGTCGGACCTGGTGGAACTACCGGTGCGCTACTCCGACACCCACGGCAGCGATCTCGACGTGGTCAACCAGCAGTACCTGATCGAGCAGTTCGGGGCGCGGGTGTTCGTCCACCTGCGCGACGACCGCGACGGGGCGCGTGGCATCGCCCTGCCGGTGTGCCGGCCGCTTCCCGGCGACGACGCCGACAACAGCGTCCTGCACAGGCTGACCAGGGAGTTGGAGCGGTTGCGCGTGGTCGGGCTGCTGGACGAGGAGCGGCACAGCGCCTACATCGGAACCCTGGCCCACAACGCATGGCGCTCGCACCTGCGAGCTGAGGCGATCACGGCCCTGCGCGCCATGTCGCCCGACCCCCAGGAGGACCGGGCGGTGGTGCTCGCCGGGCTTGACGCGGACGACCCGATCGGCGAGGCGTACTTCGGGTTCGAGGGCAACGAGTGGGCGGCCGTTACTCCCTTTCGCGTGCGCAACGGCAGGCACGACGAGGCCGTCATGCACGTGGCCACGACCCTGTTCGCGTGGGAGGTCTGATGATGCGCTGACCACCTGAACTGAAGGGGGACCGGGTGACCGGTCCCCCTTCTGCATGTCCGGTCCCGGACAGCGGCTCTGGGGACGGACAGCGGCTCTCATGGCCCACCGGCACCGGATCGGGTTGCCCTTCTGGTCACCCGGATGCAGTATCGAACCCGTGTTCGATCAGGCTGCCCGGGACAACGCCGAGCTGGTGCGCGCGTTCACCCCCGCACAGCCGGTGTGGGTGGTCCTGGGACAGGCTCACCGGGAGCAACCCCGGTCGGACAAGCCCGCTCCGCCAGTCGCGCGCAACCGGGGTCTGGTGTTGGACGGCACCGTGCCGGGCGAACTGCACGCCTGGGTCCGCAGCGCTCGCGTTGGCTGGCTCGCGTTGGCCTCGTTCTCCGTGCCGTAGTTCGGCTTCGGCGGCATCCCGGTGCGGCAGCTCGTTCCCGGCGCGGCGGTCGTGGAGCGCCGCAAGGGCGAGACCGAACCGCCGTTCTGAACTGCGCGGGATGGGCGGAGCCCTCGCGGTCGAGGGGGAGGGCGACCGCGAGGACTCGACGCCCGGCCTGAAGGGTGCCGTCGATCTGTGCCGTAGATGCCAAAAGTCCCGCCGCGCAGATGCGGGGCGGGACTTCGACGGGAGCTTTGGGCACACGTGTACCCAGTTCGTTCATCATGCGTGCTGAAGCAACTGAAGGTCAACTGATTCGACCGTGATGCCGGTCACGTGGCAGTCTCATGGCGGAGCTGTTCGTCCAGGGTCTGGGCCAGCTGCGCCCACACATCCAGCGGCCAGCGCTGCCCGCACCCGGCGCACACCGCTTCCACCTCGTCGGGGTCGATGCTCAACGCCGGGCGCCGCAGGAAGTCCATCTCGTCGTCGGACCAGACCTGCACCGTGGCCACCCCGCAGGCTGGGCACGCGCGCCCGCGCAACGGGTAGCGGGGCACCGGGTCCAGCAACAGCCGCGCCGAGCGCACCCACCCGTTCGCCAGGTCGGCAGCCCACAGCACGTAGTCGGTTTCGGTGTGCTGCCAGTCCTCGGCGTGCCCGCCCCAGATGTCCACCTGCTCCAACAGGCTGTCGGTGCGGTAGGGGTGGCGGTGGCCCACGCACGTGCGGCGGACCTCGTGGCGGATCTCGGCCAGCAGCTCCAGCGCGCCCAGGCTCGCTGGGGGCCGGCTGCCCAGCTTGCCGACCGCACCCGCGCGCTTGCTGCCCGGCGTCACCGCCTCCTGGACCTGCGCCAACAGCGGCAGTACCTCGGCCACCTCCTGGCCGTCGTCCTGGCGGTGCAGCACGAACAGGCCGGGCCTGACCAACTGGTCGACGGCGACCTCCCACGCCAGGCGCGCGGCGTCGACCTGGTCGCGCGTGGGCGGGGCGGGCGGTTCCTGGTCGGGGTTGTCCCCGTTGTGGACGAACCTGGGGACAACCCCGTCGTAGGCGAAGTCGCGCGGGTCGTGGTCGTCGTGGTCGAAAGCGGCGGTCATGCGGAAGCTCCTTGCGGCGCGGGCGGGGTCGGGCCGCCGCGGGTGGTCGGGGTCGTGGCCTGTCGGGCGCGGGCGTCGGCCAGGCGGGAGGGGTGCATCCGGGTGACCGGGTCGCGTTCCTCCTGGCGGCCGTCGCGTGTGCGGGTGATGGGCTTGCAGATGCGGCCCGCGTGGGCCAGGCAGAACCGGCAGCGCACCCGCCCCGCCAACTCCGTTTCCGGGTTGCGCGCCCAGCCCATCGCCGCGTAGACGGCGCGGATGCCGCGTTGTCCGGCAACGGCGAACCGGGCGCGTTCGCGGGCCTGCTCGGTCGGGGTAACCGGCAGCGGCGGGCGGGTGGAGCCGGGTGCGGTGGTCGGGTGCAGCGCGGCGACCTGGGCCAGCTGGGCGACTTCGGCCGCCGTGACCTGGCGGACCCGCTGCGGTGGGATTGAGGCCAGCGCTGCATGGCACTGCGCGGCGGTGCTCCCGCGCAACTCCCGCCACCAGGCGGTCACCACCTCCTCGGCGATCGGTTGGCCCTCTCCAGCGATGCGGTAGTGCCACAGCAGCGCGCGAACCTCCGAGCGGGTCAGGGCCGGTGCGGTCACGCGGCCACCTCCACCACGCGCTCCTCCTCGGCGTCCTTGCCCGGGTCGGTGCCCACCGTCGCGGCCAACGCCTCGTCCAACAGCCGTTGCAGGGTGGCGGCGTCGGCGTGTGCGGGCAGCTCGCCGCGCACGGCCAAGCCCAACGGCGAGCGGTCGTCATCGGCCACCGCGTCGGCGCGGATCTGCTCGAACGTCTGCGCCGTCGCCAGGTCACGCTGGCGGGTTGAGGGGTCACCGGGTCCTCGGTGAGCGCGCATCAGCTCGCCTACCAGCTCGGGCAGCCACGTCGTCGGCAGGTTTTTGCTCGCCCACACCCGCAGCCCCGCCGCGATCACGGCGGGCTCGATGCCCTCCCGCAGCAGGCCGATCACCTGCCCGCGCAGCGCCGTCACCACGCGCTGGGGCTGGGCGGGGCAGTGCACCGTCACCAGCCGTTCGGCCTCGGAGCGCCGGGCCTGCCGCACCGAGCCCGGTTCCGTCCCGGCGTCCTCGCCCGCGGGCTCGTCCTCGCGCAGGTGCGGGTGGGCGCCGGGGCGTGCGGGCGCGGGGTCACCCACTTCCTCCTCCACCGACGCAAGAGGGACCACTCCGGTCTCCCGCTCCCCACTCCCTTCTCCCCGGCCCCGCGCCGAAGGGTTGCCGAAAGGGTTCGCCGTGGTGTTCGAGACCGGTTCCCGTCGAGGAGCGGGGCCGCCGGCCGGCTTGCGGGTCGACCGGGTGTTCATCGCGGCCATCACCGAGGCGGGCAGCTCCCGCGCTCCGGCCTCCAGCTCGTCAGCCGCCACGAGCGGGGCCGGGCCGGTCACCTCGACCGGCAGGCGGCGCAGCTCCCTGGCCAGCGCCGCGCGCAGGATCGGTGAGACGATCTCGAAGGCCACCCGAAGCGCCCCGCGCAGGACGTTGGGCTGCTTCCACAGCTCGTCACGGCGGATGAAGCTGCGCACGAGGACTTCTTCGGTCTCCTGGTCGACCACGATGAACCTGGCCGCGTCCAACTCGGCCAACGCCGACCGCACGGCTGCCAGGTCCAGGTCCGGGTGCGCCAGCGCCCAGCGCTTGGCCGCCAGGTCGAGCACCCCGGAGTAGGCCAGCTTGGGCTGTGAGACCAGCTGGAGGTAGATCAGCTTGGCGACGGCGGACAGCTCGACGAAGTCCGGGTCGGTCCAGATGTGCACGTAGAGACGGGCGTGATCACGCGCCACGAAAGGTCATCCCCCAACAGAGCGAACACGTCTTGTGGACAGCACGACATGGCCGCGTGTGGATGCGCGCGGCGGTGGTGTGCGAGGCGGTCAGGCGGTCGCGGCCCGGTCGGGCTCGGCGGTCTGGTGCTCGACGAGCACGGCGAGGTTGAGCGAGTAGACCGGCATCATCTTCCCGCCGTTGCCCCCGCGTGAGTCGGTGGAGCGCACGTACCGGCCGGTGGTCACGAGCAGTCCGGTCGACAGCAGGCGCCGCACCGTCGCGCCGACCATCGGCGGACGGACCCACCCGGGCAGCTCGCCGCGCCAGCGGTTGGCGTTGGTCTCGCGGAACGGGTCGGCCATCGCGTCGTCCACGACGACGCGGACCACCGCGGCCAGGTGCGCGGAGTTGCGCGGCTCGGCGTTCAGCAGGGCGGCGATGCGCTCCACGGTGCCGCCGTAGTCCAGCGGCAAGCCGACCAGGTGGCGGGCGATGTCGGCGGTCAGCTCACCGATCGCCACGGGGGTGGTGCGCGGACGGGTCCGGCCGGCCCCCCGAGACCGGCCGGACCTCGCCCCCCTGCTCACGCAGCGTCCACCAGCAGGAACGTCCGCACCGAGGTGATCTCCTCGCACTCGCGCACAATCTGCGGGTAGCGCTCCTTGAGCAGGGTCTGACTCAGCCCGATGCGCAGCGTGGCCCGATAGGTGACCATGGGCACGCCATTGACCGTGCCCACCTCGATGTCCCCGAGGCGTCGCTTCAGCGTGTTCTGGAGGTCACCGCGCAAGCGTTTAAGGCGGGCGAGCTGGTCCTCGATCGTGCGCAGCAGCTCCAGGTGCCCGGTCAGGTCGTCCAGCTCGACGGACTCCGCGGGAGTGGTGGTGGTCTTGGACATGGTGGGCCGCCCCCTCGACGGCCGATGACGCTGCGGGTTGGACGGTCGGGATAACGCCGCCAGCCATCGGGCCAGCAGAGCGGCACGCGATCTACACCACTGAGCGCATCCGAGCTGTAACGCGCAGCAGCGAGACCGCGATATTGCGGTTTGGGCCCTACGGAGCACTCGTCCCCCAACGATGAGCTGTCTTCACGGGTGTGAAGAAGGATCATCACGTGCGTTGTTGCGTAGGGGCAGCATGGTTGAAGTCAGGGGGTTGCGTCAACCAGGATGAAGAGATGTGCTTGTATCTTCAAGCCTGTGAAGATGAGGGGGATGGGTCGTGAGTAGCGACGAACAGCCGATGCCCAGCGTGGCCGCGATCCTCAACACCCTGTTCGACCGCCACCGGAAGCCCGCGTCGTCGGGCAGCAGACGCCCCGGCCGGTCCTACAGCAACCAGGAAGTCGCGGACTGGTGCACCGCACGCGGTGTGGAGATGTCGCAGACCCACCTCTGGAACCTCCGCCAGGAGGCCAAGGCGGTCGACCCGCGCGTGAGTCACCTGAAGGTCATCGCGGACTTCTTCGGCTACCGGCCCGCGTACTTCCTCGACCCGGAGGTGTACTGGGAGACCGAAGCCCAGCTCGGGAACCTGCCTGGTGACGACCAAGAGGAAGGCGAGCTGTCGATACCACGCCAGAACGCGAAGGCCCGGGTGCTCATGCGCCGCGTCGACAGCCTCACCGAGTCGGGCAAGTCGCTGATCGCCGGGCTGGTGGAGCAGGTGGTCGAATGGGAGAGAAGCCATGTGCAAGACAGCCCGGACGCGTGAGCGCCGAGGGCCTCTCCGCCGGTTGACGCGGTTGTGGCAGGCCCTGGTCCCCCGGGCGCGCGACCGCGACCCGCACAGGCCCGTGCTCGACAACCGGGAGATCGTGCGCCTCGCGCGCAGCCTGCCCATCACCGACCCCTTCGACCTGGACGCCCTGCTGGGCGAGGTCTCCCGGATGGTCGGGACACCGATCGCGCTCGCGCCGTACCCCGCGCACACCGTCGAGGACGCCCGCCGTCTCGGTGAGGCGTTGCCCGCGGCGCTGTGCATCGTGGCGGGCACCCGCGCGCACGTCCTCTACCGGACGGACACGACGCCGAGCCACCAGCGGCACTCCATCCTCCACGAGGTCGGGCACCTGCTGTGCCGCCACGGCACGCCGAGCGCCGACACCGATGTCCGGACCCTGCTCCGCAGCACCTACGACGACGCGCAGGAACAGGCGGCTGAGGCGTTCGCCTACGAGTTCGAACGCCGACTCGGCCCCGTGCGCGTGCTGTCCAGCGACCACCCGACCGACGAGAAGTTGACCGACACCATCGAGCGCGCGGGCTCGATCCTCGAAGGGTGAACCGTGCTGAGCTTCTTCCTGCCCGTCCTGGTGGTGGTCACGGCCGCGTTCTGGTTCTGGATGTCGTCCTACCGGCACACCCGCAAGCCCGGGGTACGCGCCATGTGCGTGGCGCTCCTGCTGCTCGACCTCGGCGTGCTCATGGGCGCGATCAGCTTCGCCGGGCGTTCGTTCGACCTCGCGACCGAAGCGCTGCCGCTCCAGTTCATGCAGCACGTGTGCATCCTGACCGCCGCGTTCTACCTCCAGATGTTCTGCCTGCACCTCACCAGCGACACCACCCGCGTGGTCAGGCAGGCCCGACTTCGCCGGTTCGTCCTGGTAGCGGCGCTGCTCGGGCTGACCGCCTTCTACTTCCTCGGTCCGTGGCAGCACGGGATCACCGAGGTCCACTCCGCATACGGCGATCGGCCCTGGGTGACCCAGTACCTCGCCGTGTACTCGGCCTACTTCGGCTGGGTGCTGCTCGACGTCCTGCTGATGTCCCGGCTGGCCCGCCACATCAGCCGGCCGAACCTGCGGCTCGGGTTGCGGCTGCTCGGCGCGGGCAGCGTCACCGGCCTCCTCTACGTCGCCTGGCGGTTCGGCTTCAGCGTCGCCGCCGCGCTCGGCGTCCCGGTCCCACCCGACTCCAGCGAGTGGAGCGGCTCCAACCCGTGGATGTTCCTGGCCGTCATGCTGCTGATGGCGGGCGTCCTCGTGCCCCCGATCGGCGTCCGCTTGGAAGCCCGCAGGACCCATGCCGCCCTGCACCCGCTCTGGTCCGCGTTGACCACCATGGCCCCGGAACTCGTCTACGGCCGTCGCAGCCGTGGTGACCGCCTCCGCATCCGCGTCACCGAGATCCGGGACGTCCTGATCGGGCCGCTGCACGCCTACCTCGATCCCGAGGTCACCGCCGAGGTGCGCGGACGAGCCGACGACCTCGGGATGCCCGAGCACGAAGCGCGCGCGACGGCCGAAGCCGCGACCATCGCCGTCGCGCTCGAAGCCAAGCGCCGGAACCTGCCACCGCTGACCACCGCGCCCGTCGTCATCGGCGAGACCGACGATGCCGCCCAGCTCGTCCGCATCGCGGACGCCTTCACCGGCTCAGACCTCGTCACAGCCGCCGTCAAGGAGTTCCAGGACCACCATGACCACGTCCACTGACACCAGGACCGTTCACCGGCGGATCGCCAGGCTGGCCACCGAAGTGCTCGCCCCCTGGGTCTGGGTGCTCGTCCTGCCCCTGGCGATCGGGTGGCACGCCACCGGCGACCCCGGCGCCGCCCTGCTCTGGGGGTTGATCGTCGGGATCACCGGTTCGATCATCCCGATGGCGATCATCATCCGGGGCGCCCGACGCGGGCGGTGGGACAGCCGCCACGTGATCAACCGCGAAGGCCGGGTGGTGCCGTTCATCGCCTGCACCACCTCCCTCGGCGTCGGCATCGCGGTGCTCGTGCTCGGCGATGCACCCCGGCAGATGATCGCGCTCGCACTCGCGATGTTCGCGACCCTGCTCGTCAGCATCGCCATCACCTTCGCGCTTCCCGTTCGCGGTGCCCGGGGGTGGAAGATCTCGATGCACGCGGCCGTCGCCGCTGGTTCGGCGGTGATCCTCACCGTCGCCTACGGGCCTTGGCTCGCGCTCGTCGGCCTTGCGGTAGTGCTGGTCGCGTGGTCGCGGGTCGAGTTGGGGGATCACACGACGCCACAGGTCACAGCCGGTACGGTCGTCGGCTTGATCGTGGGTGGTCTGCCGTACTGGTGGCTCGCGACCAGCTTCGTGTAATCGGCCGCACCGGACGTCACACGCGCTCGATCACCCCGTAGTGGGCGACGAGTGCGGCGAAGTCCTTGCCCCGTCGTCTGGGTGCGCGATCGACCAGGGTCCGCATGGTCTTCACCGCCAACGGCTGGCGGCGGACCCAGTCAGGGGCCAGTTGACGGCCTTCAGCGAGGTAGGCGAGCGCCAACCGGTCCTGACGCAGTTGGGATGCCGCGTGGGCCAGGTGCAGCCGGTGACCGGCCTCCCAGAATGCGGGCACCGCACCGTGGGCCTGGGGCACCCACTTGGCGAGCCGCAGCGCCGTCTCGGGATCTCCCAGGCGCATGGTGTGGTCGATGAGCTGGAACGCGGCGACGCGCGGCCCGAAGATCGCCGCTTCGCTCGCGCTGTCGCGCCCTGCCCGGACGGCGGCCGACTGCGCTATCGCCAAGAGGTCGTCCGCACGCCCCTCGCTGCCGGACCGCAGGGCCGCGCTGGCCGCGTTGAAGATCAGGTTGCCGAACACCCCGGCGCGGTCCGGGTCGCGGTCGAGCATCCGCGGTTCCACCTGCTCGGCTGCCCGGACGGCAACCCGCTCGGCGTCCTCGGTGCGCTGTTGCCTGACCAGCGTCCACACGAGGTAGCGGAGCGAGATCGCGGTCTCCAGTTCGACGTTGTCGGACTTGCCCGCGGCGGCCAAGGCGCGTTCGGCGGATGTCCAGGCGAGGTCGTCCAGTTCGAACCGGCCGACGAGACCGGCGCCCAGGCGATAGGCCGTCGACAGGATGCGGTGCGCGACCGCGTTGTCGTCACCGGCTGTGCTGTGCACGAGTCGGCGTGCGTCCACGAGCAGCGCCGGGAGCAGGTGCAACAACGTCGTGTGGCGGCCGTCCACATAGGCGCGCCAAGCTTCGTGGGCCGTCAGTGCCAACGTGGTGGGCGCTTCCACCTCGGCGGGCTCCGCGAAGTCGGACAGGCCGGGGATCGCCGAGGTGGCGGTGATCGCCTGACGTAGCGCACCGATACCTCGGGCGTCCTGCTTCTCGTCGCCGGAAGCGACGCCCAGCAGGGCCTCGACGGACACCCCGAGCGCTTTCGCCAACTTGGTCATGGTGGACGGGCGCGTCATGCGGGTCTCAGCGCGTTCGATGCGTCCCACCGTGTCGACGCCGACATCGGCAGCCGCAGCGAGTTCCTCCTGGGAGAGGTCGCGCGCCTTCCTCAACCTGGGCAGGTTCTCCGAGAGCGCGTTGTGCACGGTTGCCTCCGGCTGCGGCTGGTCAGCGATGCTCTTGCACGGTGACGCGGTAGCCCGACTCGCACAGAGCCGGCGCGCCCGTCACGACAACGTCGAGAGCCACCTCGATCCGGCGCGCCAGGATCGGCTTCACCAGATCACGGGCGGCGTCCAGGGTGTGGAGGCCGACCGAGCGGATCTCGGGATCGGTGGGTTCGATCCGCACCACCTCTTCCTCGGTGATCACTCCGCCGTCGAAGATGAACGCCAGCCCTTCGGGCATCGGCCCGTCGGTGGGGACGTAGTCGATCAGCAGGAGCCGGCCGAGCGGACGGTCGATGTGGATCTCTTCCAGCACCTCGCGCACGGCTGTTCGCCAGGGTGTCTCGTCCGCGTCGACGGAGCCGCCGGGGATTTCCCAGGCCCGCTTGTACGTGGTCTCGACCAGGAGCACCCGGTCCTCCGCGTCCCTGAAGAGAACACCCGCGGACGTGCGCTTCCGGTTCAGCGAGGCGGCGTACTCCTCGAACGGTAGAAGGTCCACGGCACAGGAGGCTACCGGGTGCGCGAGAACCGCCGGTTCTCCGCATTTAATGCCGGATACGACGTGGACCACTGGCCATGTTCCGCCGTGGAAGCTGTGTTTTCCCAGCTCATCTACCTGAACACTGATCACTGCGAGCGCGTGGCACCGCGAAGTGGCCGAGCACCACCGCGCTTTGCCGACCTGTCGACGGGAGGAGTGCCATGGAGCCCTCGGTCTATCGCATTCGGCTTCGTCGGGACGAACTCGACCGGGCCTGCGAAGCCGCCGGTCTGAACTCCGCCTACGCCCTGGCCCGGGTGATCGGGATGAACCGCTCCACCGTCACGCGGATCCTCGCGGGTGACCTCCAGCCGGGTGCGGCGTTCATCGCCGGGGTGGTCGCGGTGTTCGCCCGGTTCGACCGCTACTTCGAGGTGGTGCGGGGAGAAACCGAGGTGGTGGTGCCCGGCATCGACAGCGGCAGAACGCCGCAAGGGGACGTTGAGGATGTCGGTCGCGCTCGACGAGCCGCCTGATCTGTTCCGTCTTGTCCGCTACCTGAAGAAGCACACATCGACGGAGGCGACAGCACTGATGTCATCAGCACTGACAACGCACATTCCGGACCACTTCGGCAGCGCGGGAACGGCCAGGTCCCGCCTCGTTGTCCCCTACATCGCCATGTGGAGCGGGGAAACGACGGAGGACCCGCGACTCGTGGTACTCCCGGGCGGGGCAGGCATCGCCTACGCGGACGAGATCCTCGGCGACCGCGACAGCAGGGGCGTCCTGTGGGACCGCGCCACGGTCAACCCCGGCCAGGGCACGCCCCGGTTCGCCCAGATCCACGTCCACCGGCAACGTCGAGCCATGCGCAAACTGCTGTGCCAGGTCTGCGCCGGACCGGCCGACCGCAACGACGACGGCACACTCTGGCTCATCCCCGACCGCACCCGGGAGTGGTCCGGCTGGCCCGAGGGGATGGTCGTCGCCGAGCCCCCGGTCTGCCTGCCCTGCGCGCACCTGGCGACTCGCGTCTGCCCCGCGCTGCGCAAGGAAGGGCACTTCGTCATCCGCGCACGCGAACACCCGATCCACGGCGTCGACGGGGTCCACTACCGCGCAGGACCGCACTTCCCCGTGCCCGTCGACCACGAACCGGTCACCTTCGACGACCCTGCGATCCGCTGGGTCCTGGCGTCGAAACTGGTGCGAACGCTCCACGACTGCACGGTTGTCACGAACTTCTGACGAGGATCAGCAACGAGGAGTCAGCCAGCGGTTAACGGCGGCACCGCGCCCGGACGCGTCCTCTACGCGGAACCAGCCCCCCGGACGGGCCTTACTGGCGGTCAGAGCCACCAGGGCCAACGATGAGGCAGGGCTTGACCTGCTGAAACAGGCAGCACAACTATGGGCAGTGAGTCAGAAGTTGACATTGGCCAGCTTGGACTGCCCGTAGGCGGCAGCCCGGTTGTAGGACCGTTCCCACTGGAGGTCGTCGAAGTGGATCGCGGCCCGGATGCGGTGGCCGGTGCTGCTGACCGTCACCACGCGCGAGCCGGGCACCGGCAGCATCAGGTCCAGCAGCAGCCCGGTGAGCGCGAAGTGGCCGAGGTGGTTGGTGCCGAACTGCATCTCGAAGCCGTCCCGGGTGGTCTGCTTCGGGGTGTACATCACGCCGGCGTTGTTGATCAGCAGGTCGACCCGGTGGAGCCGGGACCGCAGCGCAGCAGCCGCGGTCCGGACGGAGTCGAGCGAGGTCAGGTCCAGCGCCTGCACGGTCACGTCACCGGTCAGGCGGGCCGCGGCCCGCCTGCCCTTCTCGACGTCGCGCACGGCGAGCACCACGGACGCCCCGTGCTCGGCGAGCGCCTTGGCGGTCTCGTACCCCAGCCCGGTGTTGGCCCCCGTCACCACGGCCACCCGCCCGCGCTGGTCCGGGATGTCCGCCGTCGTCCACTTCTCGCCCATGTCAGGCTCCCCACCACTAAAGTACCGAAGGTATCTTGTAGTGACGACCATAAGGTACCTGCGGTACGTTGTCAACGTACCGCAGGTACTCAAGTTAGGCTGGCGATCGTGACTTTCCAGCGGGCGCGCACCGAGGAGCAGCGGGAGATCCGCCGACGGGCGATCCTCGACACGGCGTCGGCGATGCTCGACGAGATGCCCGTGGCCGCGGTCACCTTGAACGAGCTCAGCCGCCGGGTGGGCCTGGCCAAGCCGAACGTGCTGCGCTACTTCGAGTCCCGCGAGGCGGTGCTGCTGGAACTGCTGGACCACTTCCTCCGGGAGTGGCTGACGGAACTGGCGGGCGAGCTGGCCGCCGGCGTCGACCGGGAACTGCCCATGGGCGAGCGGGCGACAGCGGTGGCCGAGGTCCTCAGCCGCTCGCTCTCCGGCCGAGTGGTGCTGTGCGAGCTCTTCGGCGCACAGGGCAGCGTCCTGGAGCACAACGTCTCCGTCGAGGTCGTGGCGCGCTACAAGCGCGCCTCCCTGGAACGCCTGACGACCATGACCGCCCTGCTCCGGGAGTACCTGCCGGAACTGGGCGAGAACGCGACGCTGTTCAGCCTGCAAACCATGGTCATGGCCGGCGCGCTGTCGGCGTACGGCACACCCCCGCCCAGCTTGCAGGCGGCCTACCGGGCCGAGCCCGACCTGGCCCGCTTCCACCTGGAGCTGGGGGACTACCTGAAGCTGGCCCTGACCGCGACCCTCCTGGGCGTGCTACCCCGCCGCTGACCCGTGTCGCACCGAGCCACCTCCACCGTGGTGGTGCAGGTCATGGCGCCGCCCGGCCGATCCGATCCGCGCGGAGCCGGACCAACGGCCCGATGAACGGCCGGTGCCGCACCTCGGGACGTTGACCCTGTGGTCACGTCGCGACGATGAGCGCCTGCGGTGCGGCCGCCTTCATCCGGGTGTCGAGCCAGGCCAGTTGGCGTGAGATCCCGCCGCCGGCGTCCCGCGCGATCCGCAGGAGCCCGACGTCGCGCAGTCCCTGCGCGGCCCGGGTGATGACGGTCCAGGCGGTGAGGACCAGGGCGCCCAGGACGTGGAGGTCCTGGAGGTCGCGCAGGAGCCCCACCGGGCCGGAGCGGACCTCGGCCAGGCCGGCGGCGTGCAGGCGCTCGGGTTCCTCGACGTCGCCGTGGCCCTGGTCGCCGCAGCGCCGCACGACCGGGCCGAGCCGCGTGACGTGGTCGCCGCTGAAGGCGGCCGGGGTTCGGCAGGTGAACAGCACGTCGGGGTGCCTGGCGTGGCCCTCGCCGACGACGCGGAAGGAGTCGGCGAGGGCCTGCTCGGACCGGTGGGCCAGGCCGAGGTAGGTGTTCAGGTGCATCACCGGCCCCCGGCGGCGGCGTCGGCCGGTGCGGAACCGGAGGTGCCCGCCGCCGGGTCGTTCGGGTAGTGCGGCGTGTCGACGCGCCGGGTGGTCGTGGGCGCCCCGCCCGCGGTGGGTGGGACCCCGTCGCCGGCGGGTGCGGACGCGGCGGTGGTGGGCGCCGGTGCGGGGCCGTCGCCGTCGCGGACCTTGACCACGCGGCAGGCGGCGGTCTTGGAGCAGGGCTGCTTGGACACCGGGTCCCAGACGGTCATGGTCAGCTCGTTGGCCTGACCGGAGTGGCGGTGGGGGTCGGCGTCCTCGAGGTCCCAGGAGCCGTAGTGGAACGGGGCGAACACCGCTCCCGCCACGACCTGCCCGACGCGGGCCTTGACCTGGATCGCGCCGCGGGGCGACTCGACCCGGACCACGTCGCCCTCGCCGGTGCCGAGGTCGGTCACGTCGGCGACCGACAGCTCCACCCAGGCGTCGGGCGCGGCGTCGCGCGGCGAGCGGGAGCGGCCGGTCTTGGTGCGGGTGTGGAACCGGTAGGCGGTGCGGCCGGTGGTGCAGAGCAGCGGGTAGTCCTCACTCGGCTCCTCGTGCGCCGGTGTGTGGTGCGCGCCCTTGAGGAACGCCCGCCCGCCGGGTCGCAGGGCCCGGTGCTCCTGCCCGGTGACCGCCGCGCCGGTGAGCAGGTCGTGGCCGTAGGTCTCGCACTCGTCGGTGGCGGTGGGGAACACCGCGTCGGTGCAGAGCCGGTCGGTGCCGTCCGGGGCCTGGTCGTTGACGGGCCACGGGATGCCGGTCGGGCCGCGCAGCCTGGCGTAGGACAGACCGGTGTAGTCGACCGGTCGACTACGGGTGGCCTCGCGCCAGGCGTCGAAGACCTCCTCCGGGGTGCGCCAGGTGATCAGCGGGGCGCCGTCCCCGTCGCGGAAGTCCACCGCCGCGGCGTACATCAGGAAGATGTCCAGGTCGCTCCTGGCCTCGCCGGGCGGGTCGACGGCCTTCTCCGACAGGTGCACGGTGCGGTTGACGTTGGTGAACGTGCCGGTCTTCTCGCCCCACCCGGCGGCGGCGGGCAGCACGACGTCGGCCAGTCGGGCGGTCTCGGTGAGGAACAGGTCCTGCACGACGACGAAGCACCGGTCGCCGTCGAGGATGCGGCGGATGCGGGCGGCCCGGCGCAGGTCGTCGGCGTCGACGCCGCAGGTGCGGGCCACCTCCTGGGGGGTGCAGGGCTCCACCGTGGCGCGCAGGTCCTCCACGCCCGGGGTGTGGGCGTCCACCCACCGCTCGTCCACCCAGCCGTTGACGAACAGCTCGCGGGTCAGGCCGTTCATCAGCGCCAGGTTGGTGCCCACCCTGGGCGCGAGGTGCACTCCCCCCGTGCGTTCGGCCTCCAGCGCGACCGGGGTGCGGCGCGGGTCGACGCACACGATGGTCGGCGGGTCGGCGGGTCGGGTGCGGTCCAGGACGCGCATCCACAGCACGGTCCGGGTCTCGGCCGTGTTGTGGCCGTAGAGGAAGATCGCGTCGCAGTGCTCGATGTCGGTGCAGGAGCCGGGTTGCCCGTCGGCGCCGAGGGATTCCTTGAACGCCGCCGCGCTGGTCGCGGTGCACAGGCGCGTGTTGCCGTCCATGTGCGGCGTGCCCAGACCCGCCTTGCCGATGACGCCGAGGGCGTAGTACTCCTCGATGAACATCTGGCCGGTGGTGTGGAAGCCGTGGGTCAGCGGCCCCTTGTCGGCCGGCAGCCGCTTCGAGACCTCCACGACCCGGCCCATCGCGGTGCCCCAGTCGGTCTCCACCAGGCGGCCGGCTGCGACGGACGCGTGACGCCCTCGCTCACGGGGGTGAGGTGCGATCGCACGGCGCGTGGAACCCGCCCGAACGGGTAGGCCACCGGGGGCCAACGCCGCCTTGGCCGTCGCGGTGGCCGGCAGCGGGTTCCTCACGACGGAGCCGACCACAACGCCCCGAGCCCGGCTGGACGACTCTTTCGAGACCCCGGCACCTCGACGACGCACGACGCGAAGGAGAGCAGGATGAGCACACCCGGCAGCACCCCGCCGATGGGCGCGAGCAACGAGGCCGACCCCGGCCAGCTCGACGTGGCCCGCGCCGAGGGCGCCGCCTACCGCAAGGCCCTCGAAGCGATGCGCGAGGAGTCCGGCGCGGTGATCAAGCAGGCGGGCGAGTTCCTGGTGGCGCTGGTGCAGGAGGACGCCGAGGGCATGTACGCCCTCCAGGACGGGCACCTGGTCTGGCACGAGGCGCCCGAGGACGCCAACGGCCACCTGGAGATCGCCGTCGCCGACGCCTCCGACGGCCGCTTCGTGCCCGGCCTGGACGTGACCGTCACCGTCACCGTCACCTCACGCGGGGAGAAGGTGCTCGACACGACGCTGCCCTTCCTGTGGCACCCGTTCCTGTACCACTACGGCACCAACTTCACCATGCCCGGGGCGGGCGACTACGACGTCCAGGTCCACATCGACCCGCCGCAGTTCATGCGCCACGACCCGGTCAACGGCAAGCGCTACGAGCACCCGGTCGAGGTAGCCTTCCTGACCGTCCCCTTCAACCCCGGCCGCAAGCCCAGCCCCGACGCCCAGCCCCGCGCGCAGGGAACCCCCACCGGGTGAACCCGGTGTCGCCGGGGTCCGCGCCGGCGGTATTGGGCCTCGGTGCACGGCGGTGAGCAGGTCGCGGCACGCACGCTCCCACACCTGGCACTGCGGCGGACAGAACACCCGCGCTCGCCGTGTTCCCGTCGACGCGTTCGAGTCGGGCCTGCACCCAGCCGGCGCTACGGGGAGGGATGGGACAGGGATGCAGCCGAAAGACCGTCTGGTCCGTGTCAGCCGGATCCTGCGGTCCGGCACCCGTCCATCGGCAGACAGCGTGGCCGGCGGTGTCCCCAGGCGAGCAGGAGCGATGCGCACGACGTCCTGGTCCCCGCCAACGCAGCCTTGTGGTCCGCGCGTCGTCGGCGTCTCGTCTCCGGGAGAATCAGACGATCACCGATGTACGAGACTGAAACAAACCGAATGAAAACGCGCACCTCGGCTTGTGAAGTCCCTGGTCAAGAAGTGTGCTCCTCGCGCGAGCGGGGTGGTCCCGCCGTCACCAGCCCCGATGGTCAAGGATCATTGTGCTCCCCGCGCGAACACGAGGTCCACGCACGGCCGATCGCCCCACCAACCAATCCAGGAGCCCCGTTCTCATCGAACTGTGCCTGCTCCTGCGCGATTTCCTCGGCGATCCCGACCTCGACACCCGGATCGACGACCTGACCGACGACGACCTCTACCGGCACATCACCTTCGCGGCGTCCCTCCGGCACTCCCGCCCCGACTTCACCGCGCGGCACACGCCGGAACTCGACCACATCGCCACCGCCGTCCTGCGACGGCTGTCGACGGGGTCCCTCGGCAACACCTCGCTGCGGTCGCCCCAGTCGAGGTACGGGAGGGACGCGACACCGGGCACGGTCCAGGTGTCCGACGGACCCGCGAGCACCACGGCCCCCGACAAACCGGTCGGGGCGCTGTGGACCTCGTCCTTCCTGCCCGAGGGCGCCGGCATGTGGCAGTGGGGCGAATGGGCGGAGTTCGGCCACGGCAGGCAGTTGTTCACCGTCGTGTTCGACCCGACCGACCTCCGCGTGTCCACCATCGGCTCGCCCGCCGACTACGAACGGCTGGTGAACCGGTACCCGCGCTCATCGGACGGCCGGGCACGGGTATGCTGGACCCGCGCCGCCGAAGACCTCGACGCCGTGCACCTGACCGTGTCGGGTCTCCTCGTGGCGCAACACGTCCCGGTCGCGACACCGCACGGTATCGCCACCCTGACCGGTTGGGATGCCGAGTCCACCGCCTGGCTGCACCTGCCGGCCGACCTCCGGTTGACCGCCGCGACCACCTGACCGCATCCGGTGAAGCCGGCCGACACGCGGACCCGATGAGCACGGAGCCACCTGGCACACCGACCAGGTCGAACCGACCACCACCCCGGCGTCGGGTCCCGCCCGACGGGTACGAGCGCCCACCGCGACTCCCGCCCGGTGCGCCGCACGACGTCCTTGACGAAGTCGAGGGGCGGCCTGCCCGTTCTGGACAGCACCCCCTCGGAATTGGAGTTCCAGGCGAACAGGCCGTGCCCGGTGAGTTCGGCGATCGACACGTCGGCGAAGTGCCCGGACACGGACCGGCCGCAGCCCTTTTTCGGGTTGTTGCTCCTGGCGTGCCACGCGTCCCGGCCCAGTGTCACCCGCGAGTTGGGCGCCTCTTCGTGGAATCAGCTTCGCCGTGCCGTCGTTGGTGACGAGGATGTTGCCCGGCGTGACGTTCCGGTGCACCATTCGGGTCACCGCATCCCCGCAGGGTGGTGTCCGGGTGACCCACCTGAACGCAGCCCTCTCCCACAGGCGGCGGAGAACGGTCAGGGGTGGTCGACACCCTGCGACCGGTTTCACGGAAACCGGTTCGTCGGTGCGATCCGGGGACAAGCGGGTCGTGCGGTGCCGGTGGGTTCCGCGGTGACCGGTGCGGGGTGTGCCAGGTCGAGCAAGAGAACGTGGGTCTGCGTGCGGCTCGGTGTGTGTTGCAGGAGCAGGGTGGCCGTATCGCGGTAGTTCTCGACCAGGTCGGGGTGGTCGGGGAACAGGCTGCACGTTGGGGTCTGGACGTGGACTACGGGCGGGAAGGTCGTGGCTTTCATCAATGTGGAGGACGCCTGTTCCCAGTGCCCAGCCCGCCCCAGGAGGTCGCCGACCTGGTGGCGTTCCTGGTCTCGGACCGGGCCTCGGCCATCACCGGTGCCGAGCATCGCATCGACGGCAGCACCGTCCGCACCGCCTGAACCACCCGCACCACCGAAGCCGTGACCGTCACCGCCACGATCAGCACCGCGCGGGGCGGCAACCCCACCGGGCAGCAACCGGGTCGCCGGGCGGTCGGCAACCGCGACACCCCCAGGTCCGGGGTGCGATCGACCGGTGGTCCGGCCGCCCCGGTGCAGAGGCGCTCCCCTGGCCTTCGCCAGAGCGGCACGGCCGCGGCGATCCTGGTCGTGACCGCGGTCGCGGGTTCCGACGACGGGGTGTCGTCGACGGCCGGTCGTGGAGGCACCTCGGCGGGCTTCGATCCGCAGGTTCGTTGTCGTATACCGGCCGGTAGCGGGTACACCGGCGGGGACACCGCAGACGCTGCCGCCGGGCCGCGACGACACAGCAGCGGTGCCCCGGCGGCGATCCGACAGGAGGCAGGGTGGTGGAGCAGTCCCCCCCGCACAGGAGGGCCTTTACCCGATCCAGGCGTGTACGGAGAAGCGGCGGTGCGGGAGTTCCTCGATCCGTGGCACCCGCGGGCCAGCGTCGAGGGCGGTCGCCCCGAACGCGTGTTCGTCGATCCCGAGCGCGTGTTGGACAACATCACCCTGGCCCTGCACCGGTTCGACGTCGACATCGACTCGCCACCGGCGTTCGACCCCGACACGGTGACGGTGAACGAGCTGTCGGTGATGCTGGAGGACCCGGATCGAGCGGCGGTGCTGGTGTCCCACCTGGTCAACGTCGCCGTGCAGCTCATGGCGGCCCGCTATCCCGAGGCGCTCGTCCGGTTCCCGCTGCCCGACACCTACGACCTGCGCGATGTCGACGGGTTGGCCATCGGCGACCGCGAGCACGACCTCGCCCGCACCATCCTCAACCAGCGCCTCGCCACCGATGCCGACCTGGGTCCCGACGACCTCGTCGAGCGGCTGCGACCACTGGGCCCCGGTGGGCAGGTCCACCTCCTGGTCGCCCTGTGCCGCATGTACCGCCACAAACTCCTGGCCCTCAAACACCACACCGGCACCTGCTGATCCGCCTGGGGCGACCTGCCTCCCCGCCGTTCCCACCCCGCTCGGCCAAGGCCCCACCACCCCGTCCCCGTCCCCGGCTCCGCCGGGGCCGGCGGGCAGCAGGCCCACGCCGCAGTCCGGCCGCTCCGCGAACGCGTCCGGCGCGGACCTCGACCTCTTCCGGGTCGCCGGCGGGCCGGTCGACCCGTGACGGGTCGCGCACCCCGAGGTCGGTGTCCGCGATCGCCGTGGATGAGCGGTAGGTGGAGTGCTCGTGGCACGGCACGAGTCCGCTGTGGTTCACCCGTGCCGGCCGTCGTGGACGGTCGTGGCAGTACCGGGTTCAGCCGATCGCCGAGACGACGACGTCCCCGGTGGCCCCGTACCGGCTCAGGTGGGCCTGGACCAGGGGAACGGCCATGGATTCCAGGCCGCCGGGGACGGCCAGGGTCGGGTGCACGTTGACCTCGAACACCACGCCGCCGTTCTCCACGGCCAGGTCGACCCCGCCGAAGACCAGGCCCAGCGACCGGGTCGCCGCGATCGCCAACGCCCGGTACCGCTCGGGCAGGGCCTCCACCGGCAGCACCCCGGACACCGCGCCCCGGGCCTCGTTGCACGGCGCGTCCGGATCGCCCTGGACGTGCTCGCACACCCGCAGCACCCGGTCCCCCAGCACGACGACGCGGAACTGGTGACGGCGCCCGTCCGGGCCGAAGTTGCCCGCGTCGCGGGAGAGCAACCAGTCCTGGCCCTTCCCCGCGTAGTGGGCCGCCGCCCGGTGCAGCTCCGGCTCACCGGTCACGTGGAACACGTCGGCACCGCCGGCGCCCACCGCCGGGCGGGCCCACGCGTCGCCGCCCAGTTCCCGCAACGCCGCCGACGCCGCACCGGCATCGGGCCGGTGCAGGGCGATGGTCGGCATGTGCGCCACACCCGCGCGGCGGAAGCACTGGACCGCGCGGCGCTTGTCCGTGGCGTCGCGCCACCCCCGCCGACCCGCACCCGGGCCGACAGGTCCGTCAGGTGGCAGGCGGTCCAGGAAACCGGCGAGTTCCCCGCGCCGATGCGGTCGGACCTCGTAGACCACCAGCACGTCCGGCACCGCGACGAACCCCTTCGCCGGCACCTCCAGCCGCAGCCCTTCCGGTACGAGGTCCGCCCGACCACCTCCACCGGCCATGAAGTGCCGGGCGTCCACGCGCACCGCCGGGCGCCCGGTCAACCGCTCGACCGCCTGCGCCAACGGCTCCGCGCTGCCCTCGTGCGAACCGTGGTCGGTCATCAGCACCACCACCGGGATACCGCCGGGGTCGTCCGGTGTGCGAGTGGGGTTGTCCACGACTGCGCCTCCGCACCCTGCTCCGACCGGGGAGGACCGGACCTCGGGGCCGGACCGGCCGCCACCTCACCCTATCGCCGACAGCGGTCGCGCGGGTTCCGGTGGGCGGTGAGGGTGTCGGGGGCGAGCGCGGTGGCGAGCGAGCCGTCGCGGGCGAGCGGGAGGGACCACCAGTCGCCGCCGACCGATCCGGACGGGTCCTCGCCCCACACGAGCAGTTCGGTGGCGATGACGCGGTGCCCGGCGAGGTGCGCGGGGGTGGTGTCCAGCGCGCACCGCCCGTGTCCACCGTGCCGGGCTGTCACCCGGTGACGGAGGAGCGGAACGTCTTGGTCACACCCCCGGTGGCCACGCAGGGCGAAATGGGCGAGGTGCCTCGCGGCACGCAGAAGGCCGACAACGCCTCCGGGCCGAGCACCACCAAGAACTCCGCGCCCTCGAGGCCGCGCAACGCCTCCGGTGCCGGGCCCAGCAGGATCGTGCCGGCGGCGAGTTGATGACCGCCCCTTGATCGCACGCCGCTCGAACCGGGGAGCTGCTGCTCGTGCGCGGTCCCCCACGGCCCACAACGGTCGGGCGGATCCCGCCACGCGACACCCGTGCGCAGCGTCCACGGGATCGCGGGATCACCGGACACCCTGATCAACGACCTGCAGGCCACCACCTGGAGGTCTCCGCGTCCTGGTGCTCGATGAGCGGTACCACAACCTCACTCCCGGAGGAGGATTCATGACGATGTGCGTCTTGATCCCCCTGGCTCGTGTCGGCGTGGTCCATCCGGTGAAGAGCGGTTGCCCCTGGCCTGCGATGATTTCTTTTGGTCTTCACTGAAACTTCCAAGAATCTTGATAAGCCTACCCGTGCTCGTCGGTTCCGGAGAAGGCATGTCGACGGACACGGGCGAAGCCCTGGTGGAGCCGGTGATCCACCGCTGGGCAGGAGGCCGCCGTCGGGGTTGGTCAACAGCGCCTGGCGCAACAGCGCGGTGGAGGGCAGTTCGTCGAACAGCGCGGAGATCGGGCACATCTCGATCGACGTCCACGGTGACGACTGCCCGTGCGGCAACGTCGGGTGCCTGGAGAACTACGCCGGCCCGTCGGCCCTCGTCCGGCAGGCGCCGGCGATGCCGGACCTCGCCCGGCGGCCGGCGCTCGACCCGGCGGCCGACGACTTCCTGACCGAGTTCGCGCGGATCGCCGCGGCCGCGAACGCCGGCGACCCCGAGGCCCGTGGACTCGTCGAGCGGTCGGCGCGCTACCTCGGTCACGCCGCGGTCACCGTGGCGGTCCTGTTCGACCTGGACGCGATCGTCCTGGCCGGGCAGGGCTTCGCGGTGGCGGGCTCGATCCACCAGGCGGTGCTCCAGCGGGAGCTGGACCGCCGGTTGTTCGCCCGCAAGGCGCACCCGGTCCGGGTGGTGCCCTCGGTCAACGGGTCGGACGCGGCTGCGGTCGGCGGGGCGGTCGACGTGGAAGACCAGGTCCGCTTCTTCGCGACCGGGCGGCGCTGCCGGCGCAGGAGGGTGTCCGGTGCCACCAACCGGTGCTCGCACAGCAGCCGTGGCAGGCGCCGCACCAACGCGGTGAGCGCTGACCGATCGGACCACCCCGGGCGCGGGCGGGGAGTGCGGTCGGACGTGTGCCCGCCGGAATGGGGGAACGCGCCCGGTGACCGCCTCCGGCGTCGCCACCGCCGGGCGGCGGGCGCCGGGTCGCTCCATGATGGACCTCCGATCGCTGGCGGAGGTGTGGGTGTGGCAACGGAGGAACAGGCCGACCGGCGGTCGGAGCGGGTCGCGGCACCGATCCGACCCCGGCGGTGGGCGGTGGTCGCGGTCGCGGCCTCCGGGGTGGCGGCGCTGGTCTACGTGCTCGCCGTGTGGACGGTGGGGGGCCAGGAGTTGGAGAACGCCGCGCTGCGCGGCGCGGACCAGGCCGACGCGGCCCAGGCCGGTGAGGCGTGGCGGGCGCTGGACGAGATCACCGTCTACTCGCTGGCGGCGGCCGTGGTGCTGATCGCGCTGGTCGGCGTGCTGCGGCGGCGGTGGGACCTCGCGGTCGCGGCGGTCGGCGTGGTCGTGCTCGGCCAGGTGGTCGTCCAGGGCCTCAAGCGGTTCGTGCTCGTCCGGCCCCCGTTGGTGGAGGTGGCGGGCGACTACACCCACAACAGCCTGCCCAGCGGGCACACCGCGATCGCCATGACCGTCCTGTTCGCCGCCGTGATCGTGGCGCCTCACCGCTGGCGCGGCGTGGTGGTGCTGCTCCTGCTGCCGTGGGCCGTGGGCATCGGCCAGTACACGCTCACCGCGAAGTGGCACCGGCTCAGCGACACCCTCGCCGCGGACGCGATCGCCCTGGCCCTGGCCGCGCTCGCGTCGTGGTGGCTGGCGCGGCGCGGGGGGCTGCACCGCTACGAGGGTCCTCGTCGGGTCGGCCGGGTTGTCATCGGGGCGTTCGCCGGTGTGTCGGCGGTGGTCGGACTGGCGCTGGGGGGCGTTCTGTGGGGCGTACCGCTCGCCCGGGTCGGCCTGGCCGGCGTGGTGCGGGACCACGACTACGAGTGGAACACCTACCTCGGCGCCGGGTCGTTCGCCTCGGCCGGATCGCTCATCGCGGCCCTGGTGTTCCTGATCTCCTGGCGACGGCTGGCGACCTGACGGCGCGCGGCGGGCGCCGCGGAGGTGACGGCCGCGCCGCGTTCCCGGACGACGGTCTCCACGTCGACCACGATCGGGTGGGACGGGCTGCCCCCACCGCGGCTTCCCCGACCACCAGCCGGCGATCGGGTCCACCGCGGGCGGACTCGTCCGGGAGCCGGTGCTCGGCACGGTCGTGCGCGTGGACCGCGGCGCGGTCGCCATCGAGCCCTCACTTGCCAAGGTGGACAGATTAGTCTCAATGTGTAAAGTTTGACCAAAGCCTCGTGAGGAGTGTGATGACGACGCAGACCGTGCGCAGGGCGCAGGGAGGTACGGGACCAGGACGCGGACGGCGCGTCGGCCGCGGGGAGACGAACGCGGACCTGACGGGCACGGACCACTCGCCCCCCGGGCGGCGGGAAGCGCAGGTGCCCGCGTGACGGGCCGGAGCGGGCGGGCGCTGTCGCGCAGTGAGGAGATCGCGGACGCCGCGATACCGGTCTTCCTGCGCTTCGGCCTGCGCAAGACCTCCATGGACGACCTCGCCAAGGCGGCCGGGCTCTCCCGTCAGGGCCTGTACCTGCACTTCAAGAACAAGCAGCAGCTCTTCCACGCCGGCCTTCAGCGCGTGGTCGCCCAGACCCAGGCCGCCGTCGCCCGGGAACTGGCCAGAGCGGACCTGCCGGCGCACGAGCGGCTGATGGGCGCCTTCACCGCGTTGCACGGACCCGCCGCCACGGCGACCGGCGACGCGGTGGACGAACTCCTCGCCGCAGCACGCACGTCGGGGAACTCGCTCCTGCACGACCTGGAGCGCTTCGTCGTCGAGGCGGTGTCCGACGTTCTCCGCGCCGAGGGGGCGCCGGAGCGCAACCCGGGCGCCTCCGCCGAGGACCTCGCCTTCCAGTTGCTCGCCGTCGCGGCCGGCGTCAAGCAACTCACCGTCCCGCCCAGCGACCGGGCCCGGCACATCCACCTCGCGATCGCCCTTGTCCTCGGCCCAGCCGACCGACCCCCACGACTGGACACACCATGACGTCGACTGAAACCCACAAGCTGGTCGTGGTCACCGGAGCCTCCACGGGCATGGGCGCGTCAGCCGCCCGCGAACTGGCCCGGCGGGGGTTCCACGTCCTGGCCGGCGTGCGACGCGACCGCGACGCCGACGCCGTCCGATCGACCGGCATCGAGCCGGTGATCCTCGACATCACCGAGTCCGAGCACGTGGAGGCACTCGCCGCGCGGATCGCCGACGACCCGCGCGCACTGCACGCACTCGTCAACAACGCCGGCATCCAGGTGAACGCCCCGGTCGAAGCCCTGCCGATGGCCGAGTGGCGGCGGGTGTTCGAAGTCAACCTGTTCGGCCACATCGCCGTCACCCAGGCGCTCCTGCCCGCACTGCTGCGCAGCGGGGGCCGTGTGGTCAACATCAGCTCGATCGGCGGCAAGTACGCCATGGCCACCTACGGCGCGTACGCCGGCGCGAAGTTCGCCCTGGAAGCAGTCAGCGACTCACTCCGCCGCGAGGTCGCACCGCTGGGCGTACAGGTCGTCGTGGTCGAGCCCGGCGGCGTCCGCACGCAGATCGCCGCCCGCGGGATCGCGACGGCCAACAACCTGGCGGCCAAGATGACACCCGAGCAGGAGGAGCGCTACGGCGGCCTGGTCCAGGCGAACAACGAGCTGATGGCCTCGGGCACCGCGTCGGGCCTGACCGCCGACGCCGCCGCCCGGGTCATCGCGAAGGCCGTGACGACCCGCAGACCGCGCACCCGCTACACCGCCGGCCGGGATGCCGCCCTGATCATGCGCCTGGGCCCGCTCCTGTCGGACCGCGCACTCGACCGCATCCTCGCCGCCAACCTGCGCCGCCTCTCACCGAAGGCAGCCACGGCATGACCGCTGCGCCGGCACGGCCGGGCTGAGCCCGGGCCGTCACACCACCTGCGTCGCGGCCACCGGGTTCGACCTCGCCGAAGTGGCCGTCTTCCGCGGCGGCCGGCTGCCGAGCACCGACATCCCGACCAGCCGGCCCGAGCCGACCCCGACCCCGACCCCGAACCTCACCGGACGTGTCCCCTTACCCGTCGGGGAGGACCACGTCGGGCCCCGGTCGCCGCGAACAGCCGTCGCACCGCGGAGGAGGGGGCGGACCTCACGGTCCGCACCCTCCTCGTCGTCATCGGCAGCGGTCGGTGACCGGGACTACTGCCCGTAGGACTTCGCGGTCCAGCCGAGCGAGCCGAGCGAGCCGCCCTTGATGGAGGGTGGCGCCGGCCGCGCCGAGGGCGAGTGCGGTGGCGCCGGACCGGCCACCTGACCGATGGGCTCGGCGGCGACCACGTGGCGCTGCGTGGCATCCCCCGCTGCGTGGCATCCCCGCTGTGTGGACGTCGCGGTGTTCCGCCCGTACGCGTGAGGAGTGGTGGACGGGTTCGCGCCGCGCGTGTCGAGCGCTCAGACCTGGTGCGCCGACCGTCCAGGACCCCCGGGTTCGACGTTCCGGTCGGGGTGGGGGGTGCGGCCCAGGGTGCTCTGCCGGGCGACCAGCTCGTGCGCGGCGCGCACCTCGATGCCGGGCAACGGCCCGGTGCTGCCGATGCGCGCGAGCAGCCGTTCCACCGCCGTGGTCGCTATGGTCACCTTGTCCGGCGAGATGGTGCTGATCGTCGGGTTGGAGTAACGGCCTTCCTCGATGTCGTCGTACCCGATGAGGGCGATGTCCTCGGGCACGCGCAGCCCGCGTTCCAGCACCTCGTGCAGCGCGCCGAGCGCGACCAGGTCGCTGTAGCAGAACACGGCGTCCGGCGGGTCGTCCCGGTCGAGCAGCAGGCGCATCGCGCCCGAGCCGTCGGCCCGGTTGAACCTCGGGGTGCGGACCACCAACGACTCGTCCACCGGCAACCCGGCCTCGGCGTGCGCCTGCCGGTAGCCGAGCGTGCGCAGCTGCGCCGCCTCGCCGGTCGGGTACGGCTGGTCCCCGATGGCCGCGATCCGGCGCCTGCCCAGCCCGATCAGGTGCGCGGTGGCCTCGCGGGAGGCCGCCACGTCGTCGATGCCGACGTGGTCGAACGTGCCGTTGGAGGACCGCTCGCCGAGGACGACCAGCGGCAGCGCGGGATCGCCGTCGTCCAGGTCCTCCTGCGCCAGCCCGAGCGGGCTGAAGATCATGCCGTCGAACAGCAGCGCCCGCGCGCCGCGCCGGATCAGCTCGCGCTCGTGCGCCGGGTCGCCGTCGGTCTGGTCGATCAGGACGTTGTAGCCGCGCTCGCGCGCCCTGGGGATGATGGCCTGCAGCAGCTCCGCGAAGTACGGGGTGTCCAGGTAGGGCACGACCACGGCGATCTGCCCGGAACGGCCGTTGGCCAGGTTGCGGGCCAGGACGTTGGGCCGGTAGCCCAGCTCCTGGATCGCCCGCTCCACCTTCTCGCGGGTCCGCTCGGTCACCCTGGCGTAGCCGTTGACCACGTTCGAGACCGTCCGCGCGGACACACCCGCGAGTTCGGCTACGTCACGGAGCGTGGCGTCGCGCATCGTTCTCCTCCGTCGGACCGGTGCGGCGGCCCTACCGCTACAGCGCTGCAAAGGAGTGTGCCCGGCGACCGCCACCCCGGCAAGCCCAGGCCGTCGGGTGATCGCAGCCCCCTCACATCTCGTTTGAATTAACTTCAGGTGAGGTCTTGCAGCGCGGCAAAAGGGCGTTCATAGTGCTTTGCAGCGCAGCAATACCGGTGCCACGGCGGCAACCACGGTCGGTTCGCCAACCTGCCGGCCGTGGCGCGACACCCGGACCACGACTTGCGAGGCACCGGATCGTGCCTCGCGGGGTCGACGCATACCCCTGTCCGTCTCGCTCACGCACCGTGATCGCGGTCGCGCGTGCCCTGACGCATGCCGCGACGGAAAGGCGCACTCATGCCCGGCACCACATGGTTGGCGAAACTCCGAGGGGGGCTCGCCGCCTGCGGCCTGCTCGCCGTGGCCGCGTGCGGCGGGGCCGGCGGTGACGACGGCGGACCCGTGACGGTGTCCGTCTGGGCCTGGTACCCGGAGTTCAAGGAGGTGGTCGAGGCGTTCAACGCCTCGCACACCGACATCAAGGTCGAGTGGACCAACGTCGGCACCGGCCCCGACCAGTACGCCAAGCTCAAGACGGCGTTCACCGCCGGCAAGGGCGCGCCGGACGTGGCGATGGTGGAGTTCCAGCAGATACCCACCTTCATCATCCTCGACGCCCTGGTGGACATGGGCGAGCACGGCGCCAACGAGGACAGGGACCTCTACGCCGAGTGGGCGTGGAAGCAGGCCACCGACGGGGAGAAGGTCTACGCGATCCCCGTCGACGGCGGTCCGATGGCGTTGATGTACCGCAAGGACCTCTTCGACCGGCACGGCATCGAGGTGCCGGCCACCTGGGCCGAGTACGGCGAGGCGGCCGCGAAGATCAAGGCGGCCGACCCGAACGCGTACGTCGCGAGCTTCGGCAGCGACGGCGGCTGGATCAACGGCCTGATGTGGCAGGCGGGCTGCCGGCCCTACGGCTACTCGCAGGCCACCGCCAAGGACCAGGTGAAGATCGACCTGACCGCGCCCGAGTGCAAGAAGGTCTTCGACTTCTACGGCGACCTGGTCGACCGGGGCCTCATGGCCAAGGACCCGTTCTTCACCGCCGACGCCACCGCCGCGCTGGACTCGGGCAAGTACTGGACCTGGGCCGCGGCCGGGTGGACACCCGGCTACGTCGCGGGCTCGTTGAAGAACACGGCGGGCAAGTGGGCGGTCGCGCCCATGCCGCAGTGGACCGCGGGTGCCGACGAGCAGGGCGACTGGGGTGGCTCCACGTTCACCGTGACCAAGCAGGCCGAGAACCCGGGGGCCGCGACCGTCGTGGCACGTGAGCTGTTCGGCAGGTCCAAGGCCGCCTGGGACGTCGGGTTGAACAAGGCGTTCCTCTACCCGCTGGTCAAGGACGTCGCGGCGGACCCGGCGTTCACCGGCAAGTCCTACGACTTCTTCAACGGCCAGAAGGTGAACGAGATCTTCGTGCCGGTGTCGAACAAGCTCGGCGAGTTCCAGTACACGCCGTTCCAGGACTTCGTGTTCGGCGAGCTGAACGACCGCAGCGCCGAGGCCATGTCCGGCAGCAGGCCGTGGAGCACGGTGTTGGAGGAGACGCAGGAGAACGTCGTCGCGTACGCCGAGCAGCAGGGCTTCAAGGTCAGCCAGTAGCGCTCCGGCGCCCGTCGCGGTGTGCTCGACACCGCGGCGGGCGCCGGGCCGAGTCAGGAGGTTCACCGTGACGCGGTCCACGCCGATCACGGCGCCCGAGGCCGACGACCCGCCGCCGGTCGTGCCGGTCGAGTCCCGCGCGCGGCGGCGTTCGCGCCGGGTCACCGCGCACCCGGTGGCCGGGATGTTGTTCGTCCTGCCGTTCTTCCTCGTGGTCGTCGCGTTCCTGGTCGTGCCGCTCGGGTACGCGTTCTGGCTCAGCCTGTCCAGCAAGAGCCTGGCCCTCGGCACGCGGTTCAGCGGCATCGACAACTACGTGCGCGCGTTCACCGACCCGTTGCTGCTGGACGGCCTGCTGCGGGTCGTCCTCTTCGGACTCGTGCAGATCCCGGTCATGCTCGGCATCGCGTTGGCGGGCGCGCTCGTGCTGGACGTGGTGACCACGAGGTTCGCCCTGGCGTTCCGGCTCATCGCGTTCATGCCCTACGCCGTGCCCGCCGTCGTCGGCGCGCTCATGTGGGGCTTCCTGTACAGCCGCACGTTCGGCCCGTTCGCCGACCTGCCGACGCTGGTGGGCGGCGATCCGATCGAGTTCTTCAGCACCTCGTTGCTGCTGGTGTCGCTGGGCAACATCGTGACGTGGGCCTGGACCGGCTACAACATGATCATCATGTACTCGGCGTTGCAGGGCGTGCCGCGGGAGATGCACGAGGCCGCGGTGATCGACGGCGCGACGCCCGTGCAGATCGCGCTGCGGGTCAAGGTGCCCGCGATCAAGCAGGCCATCTCGCTGGCCGCGATCTTCACCGTCATCGGCACCATGCAGTTCTTCACCGAACCGCACATCATGGCCCGGTTCGCGCCGCAGATCTCCGCCGGGTACACGCCGAACCTGTACGCCTACAACCAGGCGTTCGCCTACTCGGACTTCCACTACTCGGCGGCGCTGTCGTTCGCGCTCGGCTTCCTGGTGTTCGTGGTGGCCTACCTGTTCGTGTTCATCAACCGCAGGCGGGTGGCCCGCTCATGAAGGTGAAGACCCGGCTCCCCCACCTGCTGATGGGCGTGGGCATCCTGTACTTCCTCGTCCCGCTGCTGTGGGTGGTCGTCGCGGCCACCAAGAGCCAGCCCGACCTGCTCGACAGCCCGGCGCTGTGGTTCGCCGAGTTCAACCTGGTCGAGAACATCGGGCTGCTGTTCCGCGAGGACGACGGCGTCTACGGCAAGTGGCTGGTCAACACGGCGCTGTACTCGGGGCTGAGCGCGTTGGGCGCGACGGCGCTCGCGGCGGCGGCGGGCTACGGCCTGGCCCGGTTCCGGTTCACGGGCAAGCGGTTGTTCGAGACGGCGCTGCTGGGCATGATCATGGTGCCGGCCACCGCCCTGGTCCTGCCGACCTACCTGATCCTGTCCGAGGTGGAGCTCGTCGACACGATGTGGGCGGTCATCCTGCCGTCGCTGCTCAGCCCGTTCGGCGCGTACCTCATCCGGGTGTACGTGGACGAGAGCGTGCCGGTGGAGCTGATCGACGCCGCCCGCATCGACCGGGCGGGCGAGCTGCGCATCTTCTGGCAGATCGTGGTGCCGATGATGCGGCCCGCCATCGTCACCGTCTTCCTGTTCACCCTGGTCGCCACCTGGAACAACTACTTCCTGCCGCTGGTGATGCTCAGCGACTCCGACCTGTACCCGCTGACCGTCGGCCTGACCACGTGGTTCAACACCGCGCAGCAGGAGGCGGGCACCCGCGTGCTGTTCAACCTCGTGGTGACCGGCTCCCTGCTGGCCATCGTCCCGCTCATCGTCGCCTTCGTCCTGCTGCAGCGCTTCTGGCGCAGCGGTGCGGCCACGGGCGCCCTGAAGTAGGAGCACCGTGCTCAACGCCTCCCTCGTCCTCAACCCCGACTACGTCATCGCGCCCGTGCGACGCCGGCTCTTCGGGTCGTTCGTCGAGCACATGGGCCGCTGCGTCTACACCGGCATCTACGAACCCGGCCACCCGACCGCCGACGAGGACGGGTTCCGGGGCGACGTGCTGGCCCTGACCCGTGAGATGGGCGTCGAGCTGGTCCGCTACCCCGGCGGCAACTTCGTGTCCGGCTACCGCTGGGAGGACGGCGTCGGCCCCGCCTCGCAGCGGCCGGTGCGCCGCGAGCTCGCGTGGCACAGCATCGAGACCAACGAGGTCGGCATCGACGAGTTCGTCCGCTGGGCGCGCAAGGCCGACGTCGAGATCATGTACGCCGTGAACCTCGGCACGCGCGGTGTCGCGGAGGCTCTCGACGTGCACGAGTACGTGAACCACGACGGCGGCACGCACCTGTCCGACCTGCGCCGCGAGAACGGCGCCGAGAAGCCGCACGGCGTGAAGCTGTGGTGCCTGGGCAACGAGCTGGACGGCCCGTGGCAGCTCGGCCACAAGACCGCGCACGAGTACGGCCGGCTGGCCGCCGAGACGGGCCGCGCGCTGCGGCAGGCGGAACCGGACCTGGAACTGGTGGCGTGCGGCAGCTCCAGCTCGTCCATGCCGACGTTCGGCGAGTGGGAGTCCACCGTGCTGGAGCTGGCTTACGACGAGGTGGACCACATCTCGCTGCACGCCTACTACGAGGTCGTCGACGGCGACGTGGACAGCTTCCTGGCCTCCGCCGCGGACATGGACCACTTCATCGACAGCGTGGTGGCCACCGCGGACGCGGTCGGCGCGCGGCTCAAGAGCAGCAAGAAGATCACGCTCTCGTTCGACGAGTGGAACGTCTGGTACATGAAGCGGTTCCAGGCCGAGCCGCGCACGGAGTGGGAGGTCGCACCGCGCGTCATCGAGGACCAGTACGACGTCACCGACGCGGTGGTCGTCGGCAACCTGCTGATCTCGCTGCTGCGCCACAGCGACCGGGTGGCGGTGGCGTGCCAGGCGCAGCTGGTGAACGTGATCGCGCCGATCCGGAGCGAACCGGGAGGCCCGGCGTGGCGGCAGACGACTTTCCACCCGTTCGCGCTGACCTCGCGGCTGGCGCGGGGGAAGGTGCTGCGGGTGGAGACGTCCTCGCCGACGTACTCGACCGAGCGGTTCGGCGACGTGCCGGTGGTCGACTCGGTCGCCACGCACGACGAGGAGACCGGCGACACGGTGGTGTTCGTGGTCAACCGGCACCGGTCGGAGCCGGTCGACCTGGAGGTCGCGCTGGTCGCGTTCGGCGACGTCGAGGTGACCGAGGCGTGGACCGTGCACGACCCCGACGGCTCCGCGACCAACACCGAGGCCGAGCCGGACCGCGTCGTGCCGAAGCCGCAGGACGCCACCATCACCGACGGTGAGCTGCACGTCGTGCTGCCGCCCGTCTCGTGGACCGCCGTACGCCTCACCCGCACCTCCTGACCCGTGCGCGTCCCGGAGCGCCGTTCAGGGCGTTGACCCCGGGGTGGCAGCGCGACAGCCCAGCACCCCCGTCCGGCTCGGCACCACCCTCACCGCGCCCTCCGGCGAACCTGCCGGCCGAACGACGAACCCCGTGGTGGCCGGCGGCCCTCCTCCCGCCGGCCACCACCTCCCGCGGAGGAGCTGTTCCGCCGGGGGAAGACCACCGGACCGGTGGCGGGCACGCCTCGGGGGTGCTCCGGCTCCGGCGTCCCACCTCTTACGCGCTGGTGGCACCGCGAACACCGGTCGGGCGACGGGCGGGCTCTCGGTGGCGATCACCTCCGATCCGCGGAGCGGGGACCCGAGCCCCGTCGGGTCTCGGGTCCCACGCGCCGGCGGGTGAAGCGCTGGTCGGGGTTGCCGTTGCAGGTCCGCTGCGCGATGCGGGAGCCGTCGGCGGTGGAGGCTTCGTCGACCTCGGCGGCCTTGCCGCTGTGCTGGGCGGTGAGGTGCAGGCGGCCGGACCACCGGGTGTGTCGCCAGGAGGTGAGCAGGCCGCGGGTGAGCAGGCCGCCGGGACCAGGGCCCGGATGACGACCAGGGAGGGAGTCCTGCGGGCTGCTGCCCGTAGCCGTGGGTCGTGTTGCGGACGGGAGGACGCCGTTGGCGACGGGGGCGTTCGTCACCGGGTTGCCGCCGGCGGCGGCCGGGCGGCCGGCCACCCGCGTCCCGGCCCCGCGGGCCGGGGAGGTCAGCCGGCTGCCACCACGACGTCGAGGTGGTCGACGTTGGGCAGACCTTCCGCGGTGGTGGGTTCGAGGCGGACGGTGTTGCCGCCGGCGTTCAGGTGGGCGGTGATGTCCTTGGTGATCCAGGTCGTCCACGCACCGGTGGTCTCGAACGTGACCGCGCCGACCACGGAACCGTTGACCACGAGGTTCGCCGGTCGGGCGGTGCCGCTGCTGTGGCCGTTGGCGAACCTCACGCCCAGCGCCGCGGTGCCCGCCTGCGCCGCGTTGACGCTGAACTGGGCGTAGGCGCCCACGGCGGCGTTGCCGTTGCAGAACCCGGTACCGGTGAAGCCCGCCTGGTTCGAGTCGACCGTGCCCTGGCACACCGCCGGTGCCGCCTCCGCCTCGTAGCGCTGCCCCACCTCCGTCCCCCCGTCGGTCCTGACGAGGCCGAGCTGGTCGACGGCGAGGTAACCGTTGCCGGCGGCCGCGCGGATGGTGACCGTGGCGTCGCCGGCTGAGAGCGGGATGTTCGACAGCTCGCGGCGGGTCCAGCCGCTGGAGGCGGGGATGTCGAGCGTGCGGGAGTTGCCGGCGGCGTCGGTGACCGTCATCTGCGCGGCGCCGGGCGAACCGGAGGTCTTGGCGTGCAGGAACACCTTGTAGTTCCCGGCCGGGATGGTGATCCGCTGCCGCGCGCCACCGGCGTAGGGCTGGGCGGCGCCGATCTGCAGCGCGAAGCGGGAGCCGTTCGCACCGGCGACGTTGGTCACGAACGAACTCGGCCCGGACTCACGGAAGTTGGTCCACCCCGTCAACGTGGAGGTCGTGATGCGGTCGGCCTGGAAATCGGGGTTGAGGACGTAGTTGTTGTCCGGACCGACCCGCCACTCACCGGTCGTGATGTTGAACTGCCACTGGCTGACCGAGTGGAACCGGGGCCGGGCGCCGGTCTTGGTGATCGGCAGCCACTGGTTGTAGCCGATGCCGTTCCAGGCGAAGTCGGCCCAGCGGTCACCCGCGTAGATCACCGTGTTCTGCTTGGTGCCCTTGACGGTGACGAAGAACCCCGTCTGGGTGACGTGGCTGTAGTCCATCTCGGTGCCGGGCAGGACGTACTCGCTCGAGTAGGAGCCCTGGACGTCGCCGGAGGTCGATTCCAGGACGTAGTTGACCGAGGTGTTCCAGCCGTGCAGGTCGGAGGCGGCGTGGTAGTACCTGCCGTCGAGCTTGAACATGGCGTTGCCCTCGCGGCCGTCGGGGTTGCGGCCGATTTCCACCCCGGGTTCGATCCGCAGTGAGTCCGACTCGCGGAACTTCCCGACGAAGGCGCGGGAACGTCCTTCGCGGTTGGAGAAGATCAGGTAGTCCCGGCCGTCGTCGTCGGTGAAGACGGTCTGGTCACCGGTGCCGGTCGTCGGCGAGTTGACGACCTGCGTCTGGAAGTAGCCGTAGGTGAAGTTGGCGGTGGGGGTGTTGCCCTGCAGGAACAGCACCCCGTGCCCGCCTCCGACGTACGCCTGGGTGGCGAGCACGTACTTGCCGGTGTTCTCGTTGTAGGAGACCCCGAGCCGCCCGACCCAGCCCGCCTGGCCGAGCGTGGCACCGTTGTTGATCGCGGTCGAGCCCGTCGCGACCCGGTTCTCGAACCTCCAGTTCACCAGGTCCCTGGACGAGTACACCGGGATCGACACGAACGAGACCTCGTTGTCGTACTTGCGCGTCGGGTTGGCGCGGTAGCTCTCCGCACCCCGGTAGTGCACGCCGTACCAGTAGTACGTGTCCCCGAACCTGAAGACCCCGCCGCCCTGCGAGTGGATCGGGTTGCCGCTGGTGTCGTTCCAGAAGGTGTTGTTGGTGATGGTCTGGAATGTGCCCTCGTCCGCGGCCTCCAGGTCGGCGGCGGCGGTGACCAGGGCCGTCTTCGCCGCGGCGGCTTCCGCCACGCTCGCCGAAGGCTTCTTCGCGATGTCGTCGGCCGTGGTCAGCGCCTTGGCGAAGGACTTCCAGGAGTCGGTCGTGTACTTGGCGGGGACCCGTGTCCGGTAGTCGGCGACCGTCTTCTTCAGACCGTGCGGATCGGCCGCGACGTCCTCGACGACCTGGGTCTCCTCGGCGGACTGGGTCTCCTCGGCGACCGGGGCGGCTTCGGCGACCGGGGCCGCCGCGGTGGCGGACTGCGGCGCGGCCGTCGCCGGCTGCGGTGTCAGCACCGTTGCGAACAGCAGTGCGGCTGCGGTCAGCAGGCGCCGTTTCACGGGCGTGCGCGGTGTTCTGGTCATCTTGGCGCCTTTCACGGGGAGAGGTGTGCGGTGGGGTTCTTGGTGGTCCACGCGCCGGTGGTTGTGGAGTACACGGGGATCTCCTCGGGATCCTGTGGTGTGTCGGTGGCCGGGTCACACGTTGGGGGAGCCGTCCACGGCGGCGATCGGCCTGCGGCTGCCCGGGTCACACGCGGTGCTGCCGTGGAACGGGAGCGCGGCAGGGGACGCGGACGGGCTCCCGGAGCACGTCGCCCGGAGGTCGGGCGCACTCGGCGGCCCGCTTCGGTGCCGGTTCAGGCGGAGGCGGCCGGTGCGAGCGACCGGGGCGAGCCTTGTCGACCGCGCGACCGACCAGGGCTGTTCGCTCGTTGGGCGACCCGGCGTGGCCGCTCTTGGACCCTCCGGTCCCACCCGGAGGACCGGCGAGGACGGTGGAGGGGGAGACCGGGACACCGAGGTTGGAGGTGCGTTGGCGTTGCCGCGCCGGAAGACCGGGTTGGCGGACTTCGTCCACGACGACGCCGCGAGCGGGTCGCCGCGGCGGTGCTCCGGTGTCCCGGCTCGTGGTCCGCAGTGCCGCAGCAGCCGGCCGAGCAGGTCGGGAACGTGCGGCCGCAGAGGTACCGGCGGTTGTCGATCCGCTCCAGGTCGGGGCCCACATCGTGTTCCCCGCGGCGGGCGTCGGAACTCATCGGACCACGTCGTGCCGACGGGCGAACTCATGGGTACTCCCGATGACGGAAACGGAGTGGAAGTCGATTGCGCCGGCTCCCCCGGGAGCCCGTTCTCCACGCAGCCGAGCTTCGCCTCCTTGCGAGCAAGACCTGTTCGCGTTCCCTGCCTCCCGGCCGGTCCACCTCGCGCCGGGCCGTCGCCGCCCTGGACGACGATCGAGTGCGATCGAGGCCGAGCGGGACCGGTGACTCCGCATGTAAACGTTTACCAACTACCTACGGTAGAGGTACCGATCCAGCGCGGTCAAAGGGTTGACGGCACCGAGTAAGCGTTTTATGTTTTGACGGCCCAGCCCTGACCGGGCGACCGCCAATGACGACGGGAGGCCGATGCGGCGAACAGCCGGCGGGCGACACGCCGGCGCGCCGGCCCGAGTGCGGTCCGGGCGAGCGGTGAACGATCTGCGGCAGGGGTTGTGAGCGCTAACGCAGATCCGCTCCCGCTGCGGCCGTCCCGCTGACCCCGAAGGTTGCGCCACAGTCGTCTGGGAGCGCTCCCAGATCACCTGCGGGGCCCAGCTGGCACCGAGGTCGGCCTCTTCATGGACCTCGCCCCACAGGAGTGGTCCGCAGCAAGGGCCGACCTGTTGCGCACCATCTTGTTAGCGCTAACACAACGATTGACCGTCCGTGCCCCGGAACCGCGGGGTGCCGTCCCCCGGCACCGCAACCGGTGCGTTCGCGCTGCTCACCACCAGCTCGACGGGCGGGTGATCCGCGACGGCGACGCCGGCCCGGTCCGGTGGAGGCGCACCTCCACCTCCAAGCCGCCCGCAGCGGCTTGGCCGCTGCCACCACCGCCACGGCCGGCCCGATCACCCCGCCGGACGGCCTCACCACGCGGGTGTCGGGCCGTCGACCGGCACCCGGGGCCGGCACGACCGGCACCCGACCACCGAAAGGAGTTCCGTGATCCACTCGAACCCGGTACGCCGGAGATGGCGTGCCGCCCTGATGGCGACCGTGGGAGTCGTCGTGGCGGGCATCGTCACCGCAGCAGCCCCCACCTCCGCCGCTGCGGCGGTCATCGACACCAACGCCTGGTACCAGCTCGTCTCGCGGCACAGCGGCAAGGCCGTCAACGTGTGCGACCAGTCCACCGCCGACCGCGCCTGCCTGCAGCAGTGGGCACCGCTCGACCAGGCCGGCCAGCAGTTCCAGTTCGTCTCCTCCGGCGACGGCTACCACCGGCTCAAGGCCCGCCACTCCGGCAAGGTCGTCGACGTGCTGGACTGGTCCACCGCCGACGGCGCCGAGTTGATCCAGTGGCCCGACACCGGCGCGGCCAACCAGCAGTGGCGGGTGCTCGACACCGACAGCGGGCACGTCAAGCTGGTCAACCGGCACAGCGGCAAGGCGATGGACGTGTGGGAGCAGTCGACCGCCGACGGCGGTCGCGTCTCGCAGTTCACCGACAACGGCGGGGTCAACCAGCAGTGGCGGCTGGTCGAGGTCGACGGCGGGACCACCCCGCCCGCGGAGGGGCGCAGGGTGGAGAGCCTGGACCGCGGCGTGGTGGCCGTGCGCTCCAGCGGCACCCAGGTCCTGGTCAGCTGGCGACTGCTGGGGCTCGACCCGGCCGGCATCGGGTTCAACGTCTACCGGTCCGCCAACGGCGGCGCGGAGGTCAGGATCAACTCCTCCGTGCTGACCGGCGGCACCAACCACGTGGACTCGACGGCCACCCTGTCCCAGTCCAACACCTACCGGGTGCGGCCGGTGGTGGGCGGTGCGGAGCAGGCGCCCAGCGGGGCGTTCACGTTGCGGGCCAACTCCGCGACCGAGCCGGTGGTGCGGGTGCCGTTGCGCGCCGGCGGCGCGGTGAAGTTCCTCTGGGTCGGCGACCTCGACGGCGACGGCGAGTACGACTACGTGCTCGACCGGCAGACCTCGCCGCAGAAGATCGAGGCGTACCGCCGCGACGGCCGGTTCCTCTGGCAGGTCGACATGGGCCCCAACAGCACCGACCAGGACAACATCGAGGGTGGCTCGGCCACCATCGACGTCGGCCACAACGACGGCGTCACCGTCCAGGACCTCGACGGCGACGGCCGTGCCGAGGTCGCGGTGCGCATCGCCAACGGCGTCACGTTCGGCAACGGGGTCAGGTTCACCAACAGCGACAACAACCGGCAGTTCATCGCCGTCCTCGACGGCATGACCGGCGCGCCCCGCGCCACCGCCCCTGTTCCGACGGACTACCTGGCCGACGGCCCGATGTACGCCCGCTTCGGCGTCGGCCACCTCGACGGCGTCAACCCCAGCCTCGTGGCGTTCATGAAGAACCGGATCGGCAGCGGCGACTTCAACCTCGTGTTCACCGCCTGGCGGTTCACCGGCAGCGCGCTGACCATGCAGTGGAAGTTCCTGCGCGGCAACCAGAACCTGCCCGACGGCCACAACACCCGCATCGTCGACGTCGACGGTGACGGCCGCGACGAGATCGCCGAGATCGGGTTCGTGCTCAACGGCAACGGCACCCTGCGCTACTCACTGGGCACCCAGGGCGTCGTGCACGGCGACCGCTTCCACATCACCGACATCGACCCCAACCGCCCCGGCCTGGAGGGCTACGGCGTCCAGCAGAACAACCCCAACGGGCTGCGCGACTACTACTACGACGCCGCCACCGGCAACATCATCTGGCGACACACCGCGTCCGGCACCGCCGACGTCGGCCGCGGCATGGCCGGCGACATCGACCCCCGCCACCCCGGCATGGAGGTCTGGGCCTTCTCCGGCGTCCACAACGCCGCCGGCAACCGGCTCACCCACTCCGACACCTCGTTGCAGCCCTGGCCGCAACTGGGCCTGTACTGGGACGGCGACACCACGATGGAACTGCTCAACGACGGCAAGTTCGAGAAGTGGGACCCGAACAACCCCACCCCCACCAACCGGACACCCCGCCTGCTCACCACCGGCAACTACGGCGCGGTCGACGCCGCCCAGGGCAACTCCCCCGTCCTCCAGGGCGACATCCTCGGCGACTGGCGCGAGGAAGTCCTCTACACCAACGCCGCCTTCAACGAACTGATCATCTTCACCACCGACCGGCCCAGCAGCACCAGGCTCTACACCCTCGCCCACAACCCCGCCTACCGCAACGCCATGACCCTCAAGGGCTACATCCAGTCGAACCACACCGACTACTTCATCGGCGCGGGCATGGCGCAGCCGCCCCGCCCGAGGATCACCTACCAGCCCAGGTAGGCGGATCCGGCACCACCGGGTGAACCGGGGACCGGGCCGGCACGGGCGTCTCCCGCGCCGGCCCGGTCCGATCCCCGCACGCGACGTCCCGGGCGTCACACGCGCGGGCGCCACCTCTCGAACCAGGTCCGGGCGGCGCGCAACGGCGCCGGGAGCGGGGCGATGCCGGGGTACCACGCGCGCTCCCACTCCAGGGAGACCCAGCCCGACCACGATCGGAGCACCTCGGCGCACTCCTCCAGCGGCACGGCGCCCTCGCCGGGCGGCACCGGGGTCGGACTGCCTTCGGCCACGTCCTTGACCTGGAAGTAGCCGAGGTGCTCCCCCAGCACCCGCCTGGTCCGGGCGGGGCGCTCCCCCGCCCGCCACGGGTGCACCGCGTCCCACAGCACGGCGACCAGCTCGGGGTCGGCGAACGGCTCGACCAGGCGCAACGCCGCCTCACCCGTGGGATGGGAGTCGTGGGTCTCGACCAGCAGCCGGACGCCGCTGTCGCGCAGGTCGGGCAGGACGGCCCCGATGCGCTCCAGTGCCCGGCCGACGCCGCCGTCCACACCGCCGGGGAACACCCGGACGGCGGGAGCCCCGAGCCCGGACGCCAGGTCCACCAGTGCCCGCAACTCCGCCACCACCGGCCCGTCGGGGCCGGGCGCGCAGACCTTGGCGTAACCGGCCAGGCACGCGAGCACCACACCGCCGTCCTCGACCTGCGCGCGCACGGTGGTCCACCGCGAGGACGGCAGGCCGAGGCGCACTTCCTCGTCCGGGTGAACCCGGATCTCCAAGCCGTGGCAACCGTGCTCCGCCGCCACCCGCACGCTGTCCCGGACCGGGATGCCGGGCATTCCCAGCGTGCTCACCGCCAACCGCCACGATGCGGTCACGTGCGCCTCACCTCCGCTTGTCCGGGCGGACCGGGCGGAACCACGTCGGAACCTCGCAGGTCTTCGCCCGGTGAATGCCGTTCGGCCGTCAGCGGCGGCGTGTCAAGCGATGTACGGGAGCTGCTCGGGCTCCACCCGCCCGAGCAGCGGTGCGCCCTTGACGAACCGGCCCACCTCGGCGACGGCGAACTCGCCCAGGCGGCGCAGCTCGCGCCCCTGCGCACCGGCCAGGTGAGGGGTGATCAGGACGTTGGGCAGGGCGAAGAGCGGGTGTCCCGGCGGCAGCGGCTCCGGCTCGGTGACGTCGAGGACGGCGGAGACCGCGCCGGTGAGGCAGACCCGGGTCAACGCCTCGGTGTCGATCAGGGAGCCGCGGGCGGTGTTGACGACGACCGCGCCCTCGGGCAGCAGGCCCAGCCTGCGGGCGTCGAGGAGGTGGCGGGTCTCGGGCAGGGCGGGCGCGTGCACGGTGACGAGGTCGCTGCGGCGGCACAGGTCGTCCATGCCCACCCGCTCCGCGCCGAGCAGCACCGCTTCGGCCGGGGACACGTACGGGTCGTGGAGCAGGACCTCGACGTCGAACGACCGCAGCCGGTCCAGCACCAGCCGCCCGATCCGGGAGGCGCCCACGACTCCGACGGTGCAGCCGTGCAGCCCGGTGCCGTCGCCGGAGAGCCAGTCGCGGGGCTCGCCCTCGACGGCGGTCGAGTACCGCTTCGCGCGGTCGAACACCCGTTTCGCGCCCAGGACCAGCACGGCCATGGTGTAGTCGGCCACCGGGACGGCGTTGACCTCGGCGGCGGAGGACACGACGAGGCCGCGCTCGAAGACGACCGGGTCCACCCGGGTCTTCACGGTGCCGGCGGCGTGGACGAGGGCGCGCAGCCTCGGTGCGGCGGCCAGCACGTCGGCGTCGACCCTCGGGGCGCCCCACCCGGTGAGCAGGATGTCCGCCTCCGCCAGGGCGGCGGCGGCACCGGCCCCCTGGAACGAGGTGAACGTCGTCGTCGGGTCGATGTCGACCAGTTGCCGCAACCGGGTGATGAGGTCGGCCGGGAAGATGTCGCGGTGCGCCCACGAGGCGAGGGCGAAGACCGCGACGGGTCGCCGTGGCACGGTGTGGGCCCCTCTCGACGGATCGGCGCAGACCTATGTAAACGGTTACCGACGGGATCACTCTACGGGCCCTGTCCCCCGCCGACAACGATGTCTTCCCGAAATGCACCTGATACGTGCGAGGGACTGGGGCGCGCGGCGGAACGGGAGGGCTGTTGACGAGCCTATGTAAGCGGTTTACTTTGTGAACGCTCTGTATCGGCCTTGCCCGCGAGAGAGGCGTTCGCTGTGAGCATGACGCGGGTCCGAGGCGGTGACGGCGGTACCGAACCTCCGGGCGAGGAGGCACCCGACCGGTCGGAGCACGCCGGCGCTCGCACCGGTCGCCTCCGCCGCACCCGGGCGGACCGGGTGCTGCTGGCCGTCGCGTTACCCGGGTTGGCGTATTTCCTGGTCTTCCACTACGGCGCGCTGTTCGGCAACGTGCTGGCCTTCCAGGACTACGTCCCGTTCCTCGGCCTCGGCGGCAGCGAGTGGGTGGGCCTGGCGCACTTCGAGCGCATGTTCGGCGACCCGGCCTTCTGGAACGCGGTCGGGAACACCCTGTTCATCGCGGTGTTGCAGCTGGTGTTCTTCTTCCCCGCGCCGCTGGCCCTGGCGCTGCTGCTCAACAGCGTCGTGGGCGACACCCTGCGGCGGTTCGTGCAGAGCGTGGTCTACCTGCCGCACTTCCTGTCGTGGGTGATCGTCGTGGCGCTGTTCCAGCAGGTGCTGGGCGGCGCGGGCGTGGTGAACGGCTGGTTGTCGTCGCTGGGCTTCAGCGGTGTCGCGATCATCGGCAACCCCGATGCCTACGGGCCGCTGGTGGTCGCGCAGCTGGTGTGGAAGGAGTGCGGCTGGGCCACGATCATCTTCCTGGCCGCGCTGTCCCAGGTGGACGAGCAGCAGTACGAGGCCGCTGCGCTGGACGGCGCGGGCTGGTGGCGTCGGCTGTGGCACGTCACGCTGCCCGCGATCCGGCCGGTCATCGTGCTGCTGCTGGTGCTGCGGCTGGGAGAGTTCCTGTCCATCGGGTTCGAGCAGTTCTTCCTCCAGCGCCAATCGGTGGGCCCCGAGGCGGGCGAGGTGCTGGAGACGTTCGTCTACTTCACCGGCTTCGCCGGCGGCGACTTCGGCTACGCCGCGGCGATCGGGTTGTTCAAGGGCGTGATCGGCGTGGTGCTCGTCTACACCGCCAACAAGGTGGCACACCGACTCGGCGAACAGGGGGTCTACCACCGATGAGCAGAGCGAACACCCCCGCCTGGATGGGCCGCCCGACCCCCGCCGTGCGCGCCGCCAAGGCCGTGGCGTTGACCGTGGTGGTCGCGCTGGTGGTCTTCCCGCTGTGGACGGTGCTGGCGACGAGCCTGGCCAGTCCGCAGGACGTCATCGACAACGGCGGTTGGGTGGTGTGGCCGGACGAGTTCTCGTTCGACGCGTACACCGACATCCTCCAGGGCGGGATCATCACCCGCGCGCTGCTGGTCAGCTCGGGCGTCACCGTGGTCGGCACGGCGCTGAGCCTGCTGTGCACCATCGGTCTGGCCTACACGCTGAGCAGGCCGAAGGTCTACGGCGGCAAACCCATGCTGCTGCTGGTGCTGTTCACCTTCCTGTTCCCGCCCGGGATGGTGCCGCTGTTCCTGGTCGTGCAGGGCACCGGGCTGTTCGACTCCTACGCCGCGCTGGTCCTGCCCTTCCTGGTCAACGTGTTCAACCTGGTCGTCATGCGCGGCTTCTTCCAGTCGATCCCGCCGGAGCTGATCGACGCCGCGCGCATCGACGGAGCCGGTGAGCTGGGCATCCTGCGCCAGGTCGTGCTGCCGCTGTCCAAGGCGGTCATCGCGGTGATCGGCCTGTTCTACGCGGTCGCGTACTGGAACCGCTTCTTCGAGGCGATCATCTACTTCAACGACCAGACCAAGTGGCCCATCGGCACGGTGCTGCGCCAGTACGTCACCGGCGGCGCCTCCCTCGCCGAGACCTCCGGGGAACTGGCCACCGCCTCGCCCCAGTCCGTGCAGATGGCCGTCGTCATGCTCGCGACGCTGCCCATCGTGTGCGTGTACCCCTTCGTGCAGCGCTACTTCGTCAAGGGTGTCGTCACCGGAGCCGTGAAGGCGTGAACGCCCCCGCTCCTTCCAGCACGATGCCGGGAGAGGAACCTCGACATGGACCACCGCACCGACCGCCGCTCCCTGCTGCGGCTGGCGGGCGTCGGCGCGCTCGGCCTGGCCTTCCCGCCCCTGCTCTCGGCGTGCGGGGCCGGCTCGTCGGGGGACGGCGTCTCCAACGCGGGCAAGGACCTGGCCCCGTGGCCGACCCACGTGCCGTTCTCCGGTCCGACCCCCGACGCCCCCGGGGACGACTCCGGTGTGCAACCGCTGTTCCTGAACTACCCCGACGAGGTCGTGCGGTCGGTGCACAACCCCGTGGGTGACGGCTCGGACGTCACGGTGGTGGTCGTGTCCTACGGCGCACCGCCCAAACCGGTCGAGGACAACCGGTACTGGCAGGCGGTCAACGCCGCGCTGGGGGTCAACCTCAAGGTCACCGTCGTGCCCGACCCCGAGTACGGGCAGAAGATGGCCACCTTGATGGCGTCCGGCGGCGACCTGCCGGACATGATCATGTTCACGAACCTGGCCCTGCCGCACGCGGCCGAGTTCGTCCAGGCCCGCTGCGCGGACCTGTCGGGGTTCGTCGGCGGTGACGCGGTCAAGGAGTTCCCGAACCTGGCCAACATCCCCACCTACGCCTGGAAGGGCATGGGCCGCATCGGCGGCAAGCTCCACGGCATCCCGCTGGAACGGCCGGTGCCCGCCAACAGCCTGTTCGTCAACCGCACGGCAATGGACGCGGCCGGCATCCCGAAGGACTGGACGACCGAGCAGTACCTCGACGCGATGAGGGAGCTGACCGGCGACCGCAGGTGGGGGGTGGGCTGGTTCAAGACGCTGTTCGGCGGGCTGGGCGGCATCACCTACCACGCCGGCTCGCTCGGCGCGCCCAACACCTGGTCGGTCGACGGCGACACGTTCACCTCCACCCTCACCACACCCCAGTTCGAGCAGGCCCTGGAGGTCATGCGCAAACTGGTCGAGGCGGGCGCGCACTACCCCGACAGCCTCACCGTCAGCTCCACCGACATGCAGAGCCACTTCCACAACGGCACCGTCGCCTCGATGAACGACGGGTTCGGCTCGGTGAGCCTGGCCACCCTGAACAAGGTCGACAACCGGTTCGCGCTCGACCTCGGCCGCCCGTACGGGCCGCAGGCCACGCCCTGGCGGGGTCCGGGCGTCTTCGGCCACGTCACGTTCAAGAAGGCCGACCCCGCCCGGATCAGGCTCCTGCTGCGCGTCTGCGACTACTTCAGCGCGCCCTTCGGCACCGCGGAGCACGAGCTGGCCAACTACGGGGTGGAGGGCGAGCACTTCACCAAGGACGCCGGCGGCATCAGGACCACCGACCTGTACGGCCAGGAGAACAACTCCCTGCTGCCGACCAAGTACGTCGGCACCGCGCCCGCCGTGCTCTACCTGCCCGGCTACCCGGAGACCGCCAAGGCCGTCCACGACTGGCAGAAGGCCACCCTGCCCCGCAGCGTGCGCAACCCCGCCACCGGACTCCGCTCCGCCACCGAGGCGGGCAAGGGCGCGCAGCTCTCGCAGATCATCGGCGACGGGATCGCGGCGATCACCTTCGGCCGCAAGCCGCCGTCGGCCTGGAAGGGCGTCGTCGCCCAGTGGCAGCAGGCCGGCGGCGACCAGGTCGCCGAGGAACTGGCCAAGGAGCACGCGGCGAACCAGTGAACCGGGGCGTTTCAGGGGCGCTACCGCCCCTGAAACGCCCATTCGCACGTCGGCACACCGTCCAGTCGAACCGTCGCCATCCGCGCATCCGGCAGTTCCAGGACGACCACGTCGCCCTGGACCCGGGCGCCGACCGCGGGTGGCTCGTCGACCATCACGCCGAGCTGCACGAGGCTGACGTAGATCGCGGCTCCCCCGCCGTGGCCGTCGGCGATCACGTACGGCGTGGCCGAGCAGGGGCCGAAAGCATTGGTTCCCTCGGCCGTCAGCACCCCCGCACCGGTGTAGCCGTGCAGGGCGCGCACGGCGCTGGTCAGCCCGTCCGGACGCCGTGCCAGCGCCACGTCGCCGCCTTCACGCAGATCGAGCGGGACAGGTCCGGCGACAGCGTGGCCGCCGTCCTGCACCCGGTGCCCCGCCGGTGCGTTGACCTGGTGGATCCTGATCTCCGCCGCGCCGTGGACGATCGAGGCCGTGAGCACGTGGACGTCGCCGTCCCGGTAGGCCGAGGCGGCAAACCGGTAGCCCACCGCCAGGGGTTCGATGCGCCGGCGCGCGGAGGCCGTGCCGTCGGGTGCGATGACGGCGAGGTGGTTGTCCACCCCCGACGCCGCTCCACCGAATTCCGGCCCGGTGTGGGTGGTGTAGGCGAACTTGAGGTAGTGCGGGTCCGGCACACCGTCCGGGGGCGGGACGCGGTCGCGGTCGCTGCCGTGGTTGACCAGGCGCACCACGCCGTCCGAGCGGGTGGCGTGCAGCAGCCAGCCGGGTGCGGGCAGGGACACCGCCTGGTCCGCCAGGTCCACCGGCGCCGATTCCTCCTGGTCGGCCCACACCGGGTGGTCGGGCGGAACCAGCAGGCCCAGGAATGCCTTGCTCGCCCAGTACGGCGACGCCGGCCCCGAGTAGTCCTGGACGGTCGGCAGGAACGGCTCGTACCAGCCCAGGGTGAGCAGCCCCCGTTCGTCCGGCACGCCGTGCTCGGCGAAGTGGCGCAGCACGCCGCTGGCGATGCGCCGGGTGCGGCCGGGCGGCAGGGGTGACGCGCCGGTCAACGCGCCCAGCCACAACGGCGCCACGGTGGCGAACCGGTAGGTCAGGGACCGCCCTTGGTGCACCGGTGCGCCGTCGGCGGCGAAGAAGTGCTGGTACTGCTCCAGGAATCGGCTCAGCCGTGACGCGTACAGCTCCTGGCGGGTGGTGTCGCCGGCCATCCTCGCCCACAGCGACGGGTAGAGGTGCAGCGCCCAGCCGCAGTAGTGGTCGAAGTTCTTGCCCCTGCCGTCGGAGTACCAGCCGTCCCCGAGGTACCAGTCCTCGATCCGCTCCAGCCCGCCGGTGATCTCGTCCGGCTCGTGCGGGCCGCCGACCTCGGCCAGGAACTGCGCCACGACCACCCGGAACAGCACCCAGTTGTTCTCCGGCGTGCGCTTGCCGGTGAACCCGGCCAGCCACGCCACCACCCGCTCCCGCTCGGCGGACGACAGCAGGTCGAACAGCCACGGGCGGGTCTCGTGCAGCGCCAGCGCCACCGAGGCGGCCTCCACGAGCTGCTGGGACATGTCGACCAGGGCGGGCCACGCGTACGGGTGCGCCGGGTCGGTGCCGGCGACCAGGCCGCGCGCGTACCGCTCCAGCAGGGCGGGCGGCACGTCGCCGCCCGCGCCCGCGATCCGGAACGCGGCGAGCAGGAACGTCCGGGCGAAGCCCTCCAGCCCGTCGCTGACCTCCCCCGCCCGGCTCGGCCTGCCGGGCAGCCGGTACTGGGCGAAGTCGGCCGTCGCGTACGGCGCCACCGACGCCAGCAGGTGGTCCGCGACCGCCTCCCAGTGCGCCCGGGTCCACCCGGTGCGCGGTGACCGTTGCGGATCTGGCGGCGGCAAGGCCAACGCGGAGGCATCCATGACGTGGTTCGCTTCCTGTGCGAGGGTCACGCGGGGAGGTGATGTCCCACCAGGGCCAGGCACTGGATGGCCGCCAGGCCGTACTGGGAGCTGGCGTTGGTGGAGACGAAGGCCGCCTCGTCGACCGGCTTGAGCACGGCCGGGCCCTCCACCCGCACCGACGTGAACTCCCGGGTCGCCGGATAGCCGGCGTGGCCGGTGTCGAACTCCTGCCACGCACGTGCGGCCAGGGCGGCGTCGTCGAGCTTGGCGGCGGCGTAGGCGGTGAGCCGGGAGTGGGCCTGGCGCAGGTTGAGGCTGCCCCACGCCTGGCCCGTCTCCGCCTGCTGCTCGGCGGCGGTGCCGTTGTAGAGGCGGCAGTACTGGAGCCACGCCCTGGTGAACGCCTCGTCGCCGGTCAGGTCGATGAGTTCGCCGCACACCTCGACCAGGCCGAACACCGATCCCAGGGAACCGACGCTCACTGCGGGCTGAGCGGGCGCGAACTCGCCGTTGTCCAGGTCGTACAGGCCGCTGCCCTGCGCGAACCCGTTGGGCATCGCGGCGATGGTGCGCATGCCGTTGAGCAGCTTCTCGCGGGCGACCGGGTCACCGCCGCGCTCCCACTCGGTCAGCCACGCCATCGCGAGGCCGCTCCAGTCCGTGCCGGTGCTCACGGCCAGCGCGTGCGGGTCCGGCTCGTACGGCTCGGTGCGGATCTTGCGCAGGGGGTCCAGCGCCAAGAACGTCTTGTCCGAGTCGACGAGGTCGCGCATCAGGTCGCCGGTGCGCTCGTCGGCGGTGAGGAAGTAGTGGAAGCGCCGGTAGCCCGCGGTGCTGATCCGCAGCTGCTTGGCGCTGTCGGCCCAGTGCTGCACGCCGTGCCGCGTCCCGAGGTCGCGCCACTCGCCCAGGTGGTAGACGTCGACCTCGCCGGTGTGGCGGGTCATCGCCTCGGCGAAGCGGAACGCCTCGGCCCGGCCGGTCCGCAGGTAGTGGTACCACAGCCACAGGTCGGGGGAGAGCTCGGAGTTGGCCCAGGCGTAGCCGCCGACGTCGTAGCGCCACACGTGCCGGTCGGGGTCGTAGCTGTGCATGACGTCGCCGTAGTCCCAGAACCCGTACCAGGACCGCTGCTCCACCTGCCCCCTGTGGTGGTCGAACAGGAAGTCCAGGCGGTCCTCGACGCGCGCCTTCGCCGGGGTCGAGCGGTCCACCGGCGACCAGTCGCCGAACACCCCGGCCGCGTGCAGGTGCGCCGGCGACGCGACGACCAACGGCGGCGTCCGCACCGCCTCGGCCAGCTCCGCCACCCGCGCGGCGGCCGGCGTCGAGTCCAGCGCCCAGAACACCAGCTCGGTCGTGCGCGCGATCCCGTACGGCGTGCCGAAACCCGGCTCGTAGTCCTCGTAGGTGATCTCCAGGCCCTCCAACTGCTCCGGGTAGGTGTCCTGCCCCATGCCGTCGTGGTAGAAGCGCAGGTCCATCGCCCCGGCCTCGGGCGACCACAACCACACCGTCACCTCGGCGGCGTCCCCGGCCGCGCCGCGGATGTCGAGCTGGGTGGGGTGCAGCTGCCAGAAGTCGCGCATCCCGAAGGCGAACCCGCCGGTGGGCCCGCCGACGTACCCGAGCCCGCCCGCCCGGCCGCCGGCGTCGACCGGGATCCACGCGTGCCCGGCCTCGGTCCGCTTGCGGATCTGGAAGCCGTCGGCGGACAGCTGGCGCAGCGAGTAGTCCCCGAAGGCCGGGACGAGGTGCAGCCGCGAACTGACCCGGGTGTCCCAGGTCGCGGTGGGCGGGGTGGCCTGCCCCGCCACCTGCGCCCGGCGGACCGCCGCGCCGGGGTCGCGGCGCAGGCCCGTGATGCCGCGCACCGCTTCCGACAGCACGCCGTCGCCGGGGCCGGCGAAGCGCACGTGCCGGTCGTGCGGCTCGTCGCGCATCGGCACCTCGAACCGGATGCCCAGGCCGCGGATGAAGTCCTCCTCCTCGTCGCCGTCGAACACGAACGTGTGCACGGCGCGGATGCCGTCGCTGCCGGCGTAGAAGTACAGGCGCACGGTGAACGGCAGCCAGGACCGCCCACCGTGCCGGTGCCTGCCCTCGACCTTCACCACCGCGCGGACCGGGCCCGACTGCTCGACCGTCACCCTCTCCGTGCGGCCGGTGAACCGCTCCGACTTCACCGAGCCGCCCTCGTCGTCCCCCGCCTCGCCCTGCCGCAGGCACACCAACCTGCCCTGCCGGGCGACCTCCCGGCCGCCCCGGACGATGCTGCGCACCAGCCGGTCGCCCCGCTTGGGGATGTGGCACCGGATGGCGCCGGTGCCCACCTCGACCTCGTCACGACCGTCCTCGACGGTCAGGGCCGTCGCGGGCGCCGCGGGCCGCCCTCCCGTGAGCACGTACTGCTCGGCCGCCGGCACCTCTGCCCCGATGGCGTGCGCGGTCCACTTCAACGACCCGTCCGGCCAGTACCCGGTCGCCCACGACTGCACCGGCACCTGCTGCCCCGCGGCGGTCCGCAGTGCGAACGCCTGGTCCACCGGCACCGCGCCCCGGGGCCACGGCACACCCCACGTGCAGCCTGCGGCCAACCGCCCCGGCGCGCCGCCTTCCAACCACCTGAGCTGGACGCCGTCCTCGGGCAGGCCGCTCACCCGGACCGCCCGCGTGCCCGCAGCGGGTTCCGCGCGCGCCCGACCCGCGGGGTGGACGAGCTGTCCGGCCGCGCCGACCGCCGTCGCGCCGAGCAGGAGGTTGCGCCGGGAGATCATCGACATGAGGGCTCCGCGAGAGTGGGCGTTGCGCCGGCGAGACGGCCTCTAGTTCAACCGTTTACACGTCCTCGATCGCAGCACGTCCACTGTTTCGTGTCAACACTCCCCGACCTCATCAGGATGCGGTTACCTTCGCGCGGAGAGGGGACGATCAACCGTGGGAGCACCCGCCCTGCCCGCACCACCTGCGGTGATTTGACAGTGCGACACCCAGCCGGAAACATCGCGTGTAAGCGGTTTACCACGAGGTTTCAGCAGCAGGGGGCGACATGGTCCGGCGCGCGGCGGCCGACAACGGTGGGCCGCGGCCCACCACGATCCGCGACGTGGCCGCGCACGCGGGCGTCTCCGTCGCCACGGTGTCGCGCATCCTCTCCGGCACCTACCCCAGCGCCCCCGCCACCCGCACCAAGGTCATGCGGGCGGTCCGCGAACTCGACTACGTGGCCAACGCCAACGCCCGCGGCCTGGCCGGTGCGAGCAGCCGCAGCGTCGCCATCATCGTCAACTCCGTCATCTCGCCCCACTACGCCCACGTCGCGCAGGGCGTGCAGACCCAGGCCGCGGTCGAGGGCAAGCTGTGCATCGTCGGGACCACCGGCGGCGACCCGGAACGCGAACTCGCCACGGTCCAGCTCATGCGCGAGGAGCACGCCGAGTGCGTGATCCTCGTCGGCAACGTCGTGGCCGACGAGGCGTACCGGGAGCGCATGGCGGACTACGCCCGCGCCCTGGCGCTCGCCGGCTCGCAGCTGGTCCTGTGCGGACGCCCGGCGCTGGGCCCCGACGTGCCCGCCCTCGTCGTGGAGTACGACAACACCGGCGGCGCCCACGCCATCACCAGCCACCTGCTCTCGGCAGGCCACCGGCGCATCCTGTTCCTCGGCCGCCGCGACAACTACACCACCCCCGAGAGCCGCATCGCCGGCTACCGCAAGGCCCTGGCCGACCACCACGTGCCCCACGACCCCGACCTGGAGGTCGAGGGCACCATGGAACGCGGCGAGGGCTACCGGATGATCCGCGAACGGCTGGCCACCGGGCCACGCGACTTCACCGCCGTCTTCGCCGGCAACGACCTCATCGCCGCCGGCGCCCGCCAGGCACTGCGCGAGCACGGGCTGCGCATCCCCGACGACATCTCCCTGGTCGGCTTCGACGACCTGCCCCCCTCCGCCGACATCGACCTCACCACCGTCCACGTGCCGCACGAGGAACTGGGTCGCACCGCCGTGCGCATGGCCCTGCAACGCGCACGCGACAAGTCCCGGACCGCCGAGCACGTCATGCTCGGCACCCACATCGTCATCCGCGACTCGGTCCGCCCCCTCATCCACCCCGCTCCCCCGGCCCACCGGTAGGGCCTTGCCGGGTCGGGTGTCGGGGTGTGCCGGATGTGACCGCCCCGACGGGCGAACCCGGAGGAGACGGCGCCGGCCGGCCCGACGATCGAGGGATTCGCCGCACCCTCGACGAACACCATTCGCGGGCGGTGCCGGAACACCACGCGGCCTGCCGCAACCACCACCGACCCACCGGGCGCTCCAGCTCGCACCACCACGACCCGAACACCCGATCGCAGAGCCGGGCCATACCCCAACACACCACCGACCGGTCCTCTGCGGCCTGATCGACGAGCACGACTCCACAGCGGCCTGACCGCAGTTCAGACCGCGTATCCGACTTCCGGCACCCCGCAGGGACAACTCCCGATCCGCTTGCGCTCCCGGTTCAGCCACAGCGCCGACCTGCTCCGACGACTCGCTGGGCTCGCCGCGTGGGACGTCGTCCTCCAGCCCCTCCGCCTCGGAGCGGTCAGGCGGTCAGCTCTGCGGATCCGGTGGGTTGGTCGTCGTTGACGTGGATGAGCGGTCGAGTTGCCCCTGCAGTTGTTCGGCGTCGTCGTTGCGTCCCTGTTGCCGGTACAGCTCCAGTGCCGTGCGCCATGCGGTGCGGGCGTGGTCGTGTCGGCCGAGCGCCGCGTACGGGTGGCCGAGGTGTTCGAGGGTGCTGGCGGCGTCGTAGACGTTGCCGAGGGCGCGGCGCAGGACGAGGGCCTGGCGGTAGTGGTGGATCGCCAGGTGGTGGTTGCCGGTGTTGTGCTCGATGTAGCCGAGGCTGTCGAGGGTGTTCGCCTCGCCGGTGGCGTTGCGGTGTTGCCGGTGCAGGGCCAAGGCTGTGCGGAAGTGGTCGCGGGCGGTGTCGCAGTCCCCCAGTCGGGCGGTGTACCAGCCCACCGCGTTGTGCGCGTGGGCCTGGCACAGCGGTGCGTCGAGGCCGAGGAGCAGGCGCAGCGCGTGGGTGGCGTGGTCCAGGGCCTCGCGGTCGTCGCGCCCACCCCGCACCCGGGCGAGCGCCTGGTGGGCGTGGGCCTGCTGGTAGGGGTCGCCGTGCTCTTCGGCGAGGGCGATGGCGCGGTCCAGCTGCCCGACCGCGTCCTCGGTCAGCCCCAGGGCGGCACAGGCACCACCCAGCTGTTGGTGGGCGATGATGCGGGAGATGGAGTCGGGCAGGTGTGCCGCGGCGTGCGCGGCGGCCTGCCACGTGGCGCGGCGGTCGTGGCGGTGACCCCGTCGGTGGTGGAAGGTGTTGGTGGACATGGCCAGCCACCACACGGTGCGGTGATCGCGCTGGAGGGCCGCGAGGTGCTGGGCTTCGAGCAGGGTGGTGCGTTCGGCGTCGAACCAGGCCGTTGCCGCCGCGGCGTCGGGCAGGGGGTGGGGGTGCGCGACCGAGGTGGGCGGAGCGAGCCCGACGGGCCTGTGGTGCACGTCCAGCAGCAGGTCGGCGGTGTGGGCGGTGTGGGCGTAGAAGTCGATCACGCGCCGCAGCGCCGCGTCCCGCACGCCGCCGGGTAGTCGCCGCGCGGTGTCGGTGGCGTAGGCGCGGATCAGGTCGTGCATCCGGTAGCGGCCGTGCGCGTCGCGATCGAGCAGCGACGCCTGTTCCAGGCTCCGCAGCACGGCCCGGGCGGCGGTGGGCGGCAGGCCGGTCAGGTTGGCCGCGGCCGGCAGGCCGATGTCCGGGCCGGGTGCGACGGCCAGCAACGCGAGCGCGGCGGTGTGCTCCTCGGCGAGCGCGCGCAACGACCAGGACAGCACGGCTCGCAGGCTGGCCGACGGGTCGTCGTCGTCCAGCGCGGCCAGTCCGGATTCCCGCAGCTCGGCGACCGTGACGGACAGCGGTACCCGCGAGCGGGCGGCGATCACGCTCAACGCCAGCGGCACCCCACCGCACAGGCCGATCAGTTCGTCGACCGCCGCGTCCTGGGCGGCGACCTGCGGCGCACCGAGCCGGGCGGCCAGCAGCTCGCGCGCCTCGTCGTCGGACAGCCCGTCCAGTGGCAGGCGGTGGGCACCGTGGCCGGTGACCAAGCCGGTCAGCTGGTTGCGGCTGGTCACCACGACCGTGCAAGCCTCGCCGCCGGGCAGGAGCGGGACGACCTGATCGGTGTCGGCGGCGTTGTCCAGCACCACGAGCACCCGCTTGTCTGCGGTCAGGCTGCGGAACAGCGCGGATCGGGCGTGCACGTCGGACGGGACCGCCCCCGGTGCGACGCCGAGGGCGGTGAGGAAGCCCCGCAGCACCGCGGTCGGCGTCATCGGCGCGCTGTCCGGGTCGAAGCCGCGCAGGTCCACGAACAGCTGGCCGTCGGGGAACCGGGCGAGGCGACGGTGTGCCCACCTCAAGGCCAGCCAGGTCTTGCCGAACCCGCCCGCGCCGGTGATGGCCGAGATCACCATCGTGCCGCCCGACCTCGCGGCGTCCACCAGGTCGTCCAGGCGGTGCAGTTCGTCGTGGCGGCCGGCGAACACCAGGGGCCCGGCACGCAGTTGGCGGGGTACCACCGGCCGGGGCCCCGCGCCACGACTCGTGCCGGTGGGAGGAGCGTCGGCGGTGAGGACCTGCCGGTGGGCGTCCTGGAGGATGGTGCCGGGTTCGGTGCCCAACTCCTCGATCAACCGCGCACGGACCTGCCGGTGGTGCTCCAGGGCGTCGTTGGTGCGTCCGGCCTGGTGCAGGGCCAGCAGGTACTGACCCGCGACCCGCTCGTCCAACGGGTGCCGTGCGGCCCGCGCGGCCAGCTCGGCCACCAACTCCCGGCCGTCCCCGGCGCGCAGCACGGCGTCGGCGAGGTCGTGCTGCGCAGTCAGTCGTTCCTGGTCGAGCCGGTCGCGCTCGGCCTGCGCCCACTCCCCGCCCACGCCGGTCAGCGCCTTCCCCCGCCACAGCGCCAGCGCCTCGGTCAGGGCCCGCACCACGTGGCCGTCATCGCCGCGGGCGCGGGCGCGCAGCTCGCGGAACCGGTGCAGGTCCACCACCGGTTCGGTCGTGTCGGTGATCAGGGCGTAGCCACCCGAGCGGCGCACGATGGCCACGCCGTCCGCGCCGACCAGCGCGTGCCGCAGTCGGGAGATGTAGCTGTGCAGCGTCGACCGCGACCGCGGCGGCGCGTCCGCGCCCCACACCCGTTCGACCAACCGGTCCACCGGCACGACCCGACCCGCGTCGACCGCCAACGCCGCCAGTACGCACCGCTGCCGTGGCGTCCCCAGATCCACCGACCGATCGGCGAACTCCGCGCACACCTCCCCCAACAAACGCACCACCACACGTACCGCCTCCCCCCTGGGCACCTCCAAGAGAACCAGACGCAGCGGCTCGACCAGCGCAGTACAGAAAACCTGCCAGAAGTTCACACGATCGGGCGTGCATCGTTCCCATCGGCAACAGCGGGGGGAGAAATCATGATCGAAATTCACCGTGCACGCACGGCACGCCCCCTGACCGCCGCCGCGAAGTCGATCGAGCGGCGCCCCGTGGACCAGGCGGGACGAGGCGTCGCGGGTCGACTCGGCAGAACGACGATCGACCAACTGCCCACGACGAAGAAATGGAATGCCCATGAGAGCCGAACTCGCCATCACCGCGGCAACGCTCGCCCTGGCCACCGTCGCGGTGGTCCCCGGAACCGCCCGTGCCGCCCAGCCCGCCCAGGACACCGCCACCTCGGCGGTGTCCCCCGCACCGGACGGTTCCCACGACGTCCGGGCCGAGGCGATCAACTACACGTTCAGCCACGCCACCTCGGTGGCCCTCTACAACGCGGCGAAGACGGGCGGAGCGGGCGCGGTGGCCGTCATCTGCGCGCGGCTCGGCGGCCCGATCCCCGGGCTCGTCTGCGGCGTGCTCGCGGAATACCTCATCGACCAGGCCACGAACCCGCCGGCGCCCGGTCGCTGCTACCAGGTGTACCCGGTGGTGGGTCTTCCCCCGGTCGCCATCCGCGAGGTCAACTGCTGATCCCTGAACGATTCGGGGTGAGCGGTACAGCAAACCGGTGCGGCGGCGCCTTGCACCCGGACGGGGCACTGCCGCACCGGCTGCCGGATCCGCGTGGCGCCCCGACCCGTGGCCCTCGCACCCGCGCGATCCGATCGGCGGTGAGCGGCCCGGGGTTCGTCCGCCCGTCCCGCTCTGGTACTGGAACGTGCAGTCGCCGCCGACGACTCCGCCGGACCCCACCGAGTGAGTGGCGCAGGTGGCCACGGCGTTCGAGCGGTTCGTGTACCGAGGGAGGGGCGGGGAGAACATGAAGTTGTCGATCTTCAAGTTCACGAACCGGAAGACGTAGCGTGCGCCCGTGTCGACGAAGGCGGCTCAGCCGACGCCGGTCACCACGTCGGTGTTGATCATCCTGGTGCCGCTGGTGCAGGAGGTGGTGGTGGCCGCGGTGGCCTGCGGTGCGATCAGCAGCGCAGGCACGACGATCGAGGCACCCAGGACGAGCGCGCGTCGCAATCGGCTTCCCGTGGACATGTGCGGACTTCCCGGAGCGGTACGGACCCCATCAGAAGACCGCACCGGTTCTCGACCCGCACACCGCGACCACATGGCACATCGGGGATGCCGAACCCCGTCGGCCGCAGGGGTGGGGAGGAATTCGCCGTGCCGCTGCTGGCCGTCGACGCCGCCGGGTCCCGATCCGATCGCGCGTCCTGGTGTCGAGTCGGGAAACCCGGAGATGTGAGCTCCCGGTGGCCGCCGGGCCACGGCGTCACCAAACACCCCCGGACGCTCCCCGGTGTGGGCCTACCCGTTCTGACGGACATCCGAGATCAGGGGACGCGTGTCCCCGGAAGGATGTCCCATCATGGAGTCCATGGGCAGCAGGAAGCGGCGGCCTCGGCGGTCGTTCACTCCGGAGTTCAAGGCCGAGATCGTGGAGCTGTGCCGGCGGGGTGACCGTGTGCCGCTCGGAAAGTCATCGCTGCTGGTCAAGTGGCGTGTCTGTACTCGTTGATGAGGCCGCCGAGGATGCGGGTGCGGAGCAGTCTGCGGTTGTCGAGGTCGTCTACCGCGGTGGGGTGGTGCTGAGCCTCGGGCGGTAGTTGGTTGCGGGTCTGGTGGGGTCGGTGTCGGTTGTAGTGGTCTTCGTAGGTCGTGAGGACTTGTCGTGCATGGGCTTCGCCCAGGATCAGGATGTGGTCGAGGCCTTCGCGTCGGATGGTGCCGATGACCGTTCGCAGTGGGCGTTCATCCGGGGTGCCTGCGGCGCACTCTTGATCACACGCAGATCGTCGGCTTGGAAGACGGCGTCGAACGCCTGGCCGTACTTGCCGTCACGGTCGCGGAGCAGGAAGCACAGCGACTCCATCCGGCGTCCGAGGTCGGCGGCGAGGTTCCCGGCCTGCTGTGTCGTCCACTCCCGGGTGGGGTGGGCGGTGACGCCGGTGACGTGCAGGCGCCTGGTGCCGTGTTCGAGGAACACCAGCGCGTACAGGCGTGTGCCGAGCACGGTGTCGAGGTGGAGGAAGTCCGCCGCGATGATGCTCTCGGCCTGGGCGGTGAGGAACTCGCGCCAGGTCGGGCCGCTCCGGCGTGGCGCCGGGTCGATGCCCGCATCGTGCAGGATCCGCCAGACCGTCGAGTGGGCGATGCGGTGGCCGAGCCGGGCCAGTTCGCCCTGGATCCGTCGATGACCCCACCTCGGATTCTCCCTGGCGAGGCGCAACACGAGCGACTTGACCGCCGCTCGGGTCGGTGGGCGTCCGGTAGGTCGCCGCGCGGAGTAGTCCCACTTGCGGACCACGAGTGTGCGGTGCCAGGCGAGCAGGGTGCCCGCCGTGACAGGGAAGACCTCCCGCCACCGCCGACGATCCACCAACCCGGACAGGGCGGCGAACCAGAACCGATCCGCGGGTTCATAGCGGACCGGGCCTGTCAGGTGCCGACGAAGGACCGCATTCTCGTGCCGCAGCACGAGCAGCTCGGCGTCCTTCGCCGCCTCGCTGCGCAGCAGGGCCGACGGGACGGACAGCAACCTCCGGGTCATCTTGTACAGCAGGGACACGATCACCCGGACATGCTCTCAACACGGCGACACGCCTTGCTCTACCAGCGACGATGACTTTTCGAGCGGCACAGGCGCCGCGGTCGGACAGGCCCAGCAGGAACTGCAGCACGCTCACCGTGGCCAGTTGGGCGGGTGAGAGCCCGGGGCGTCCGTTACGCGAGTAACAGTCGGCGAAGTCCTCGTCGCTCCACAGACCGCCGAGACGGTCACGCACCCACATCGCCGTCGTACCACCGGGATTGCTGGCTCGTGCCATCCACGCGGTGAGCTCCGGGACCTCCACCACAGACCGGGAACCAACCGGTAACGACATCTGACCACCTCGGGAGCCTTGTGACCTTCACAGACCCCTGAAGCCTCAGTTACCGATCGGTCACCCTCCGCGACACGCTGATCGCTCCAAGATCACCGACAGAGTCAAGCTCAGAGCCCGGCCGTACCCAACACACCACCGACCGGTCCTCGACGGCCTGATCGACGAGCACGACTCCACAACGGCCTGACCGCATCTCAGACCGCGTAGCCGACTTCCGGCACCCCGCAGGGACAACTCCCGATCCGCTTGCGCTCCCGGTTCAGCGGCCCACCGATCACCGGCCCGGAAGGTACGGGCAACAGCCGGGAAACCGCGGTGGCGATCGCCACCGCGGTTTCCCGGCCGGAATTCGGACACCGACGAGGGGAATTCGGCACCCCGCGGCGGCACGTCGTTCACAAACCCATCGGCGAAGCGACTCCCAGCGCCTTGGCCTGCTCGACCTGCGCCGGCGTCGGCTCGACCCGGCTGAAGGAGTCCTTCCCGACGCGCGTGGCGCTCCACTCGTCCGCGGGCAGGGTGCTGGAGGTCAGCAACCAGTGCGTGACGATGCGCTCCTGCGCGCCGCCGAAGTACTGGCCGCTCCACGTGGCCGTGGAGTGCGCGTTGCGGTAGCTGTTGCGGTAGGTCACCGTCCAGCCGAGCGTGGTGCCCGCGCCGGTGGCCAGCGGCTGGGTGTCGTAGCGACCGCGCAGCACGTAGGTGTTCTCCGCGTTGCCGACCGCCGACTCGTAGGTCCCGGTGAGCGTGCCCCCGGGACCTGCGGTGATCACCATCTCGGAGCCCAGTTGGTTGTACCAGCTGCCGGTGATGGCCGAGAGCTGCTGCTGCTCCTCCACCTGCGGTTCGGCGGCACTGGCGGAAACCGAGAGAACGCTGAGCACCATCGCCATGGCGATGACCAGCACCTGTCGCGCACGAGACACTTTTTCTCCTGAAATCGAATTCGGAGGCATACGCACGATATTGAGCGGACGCACCGGACGGCACGCTTGACACCGTTCCCGGGAGCCAATGATAACGAGGGCGACAACGTTCTGGGCACCGATTCCCAAAACGCCACCTCGTCGCACCGGCAACCATATCGGCAGGCGCCCGACGGGAACATGCGCCGTTGGAGTGACCCGCAGTTGAAATGCCGAAGCAACCACTAATACTCCAAACGGCCTGCTTGGCACGTTCAATCGCGGAAGTGCGGCCCTTTTTTTGCGTTGATGAACCTGACGGGTGCACCGGAGGATGGGTTACGTGCACCCCGCACTCGGCTCACCGCACGGACAGGTTCGGCGGAGCACGACGCGGGCCGTGCGGTCAGGGTGGTCCAGAGGGGCAGTGGCGCCGAGTTCGGACGACGTGCGGGGGTGCGATGCGTACCAAGGATCTCGCTCATGTGGCGCTGTTCGCGGCGCTGACCGCGGCGCTGGGACTGCTCCCGCCGGTCGAGGTGGCGCTCGTGCCGGCACCGATCACCGCGCAGACGCTCGGGGTGATGCTCGCCGGAGCCGTGCTCGGCTCGAGGCGGGCTGGGTCGGCGCTGCTGTTGTTCGTCCTGCTGGTCGTGGTCGGCTTGCCGGTGCTGGCGGGAGGACGCGGCGGACTGGGCGTGCTGCTGGGCCCCAGCGGCGGGTTCATCCTGTCGTGGCCGGTTGCCGCGTTCGTCGTCGGTCTACTGACGGAACGCTTCTGGCGCCGGTACACCGTGCTGCTCGGCATCGCGTGGAACGTGGTGGGCGGCGTGCTCGTGGTGTACCTGATCGGCATACCGTGGATGGCGCTGGTGGGAGACCTGGGCTTCGACAAGGCGCTGGTGGGTTCGCTCGTGTACGTACCGGGCGACCTGACGAAGGCGGTGATCGCGGCGGTGGTGGCGGTCACGGTGCGGCGCGCGTACCCGCTGATCGAGGACCGGGGCGCATGAACGTCATCGACGGTTTCCTTACGCACGCGCGAGTGTCCCCCGATCGGGAGGCGCTCGTGCTGGGCCGTGAGCGGCGCACGTTCGGGCAGTTGCGGGACCGCGCCGTCGCCGTGGCGGGTGCGCTGCGGTCCGAGTTGCGCCCCGAGCACCACGAGACCGCGCGGATCGCCCTGCTGCTGGGCAACCGGCCGGAGTTCCTGGAGATCTTCTGCGGTGGTGCGGTCGCGGGCGTGCCGGTGATGGTGTTCGACCCGGCGTGGAGCGCGACGGAGCTGTCCGCGATCCTGCGCGACACCCCGCCCGCGCGGCTGTTCTGCACGCCGGGGTCGCCGGTCGGCGACGCGCCGCCGGGCGCCGTGGTCGAGGTGCCGGGTCCGGACTTCGCGCGGTGGCGGGATCTCCCCCGTACCGCGTCGCTCCCGGAGGTCCCGGACAGCGCGCCGTTCTACGTGGCCTTCACGTCGGGCAGCACGGGGCGCCCCAAGGGCGCGGTCCGCTCGCACCGGTCGTGGCTGCGCACCTTCGACCGGTCGAAGGCGGAGTTCGGCATCGACGACACCGACCACGTGCTGCTGCCCGGTTCGCTCGGTCACTCGCACTTCCTCTACGGCGCCCTGCACGCCCTGCACGTGGGCGCGACCGCGCACCTCATGCCGAAGTTCGACGCGGCGGCGGTGTTCGACCAGCTCGACCGGCACCCGATCACGCGCCTCTACCTCGTGCCGACCATGTTCGAGGCGCTGCTCGAGCACGCGAGCCACCACCCGGGCCACGTGTTCCCCGGGGTGCGGTCGCTGCTGTCCGTGGGCGCGAAGTGGTCGCCGGCGCGGCGGGCGCAAGCGGTGACCCTGTTCCCCGGGGCGGACGCGGTGGAGTTCTACGGCGCCACCGAGCTGAGCTTCGTGTCGGTGCTGCACGGTGACCGCGGCGGTCCGCTCGACTCGGTGGGCCGGCCGGTCGACGGCGTGGAGGTGTCGGTGCGCTCGCCGGACGGCGCGGAGGTGGCCGTCGGCGAGGTCGGGCAGGTGCACGTGCGCAGCGACATGCTGTTCTCCGGCTACCTGTCGGAGCAGGACTCGGGTGGGCCGGACGCCGACGGGTGGTTCACCGTGGCCGACGTCGGCAGGCTCGACGAGCAGGGCTACCTGCACCTGGTCGGCCGTGCGAGGGGGATGCTGATCAGCGGCGGCTTGAACGTGTACCCCGAGGAGGTCGAGGCGGCCTTGGCGCGCTTGGACGAGGTGGCGGAGGTGGCGGTGGTGGGCCTGCCCGACGAGCGCTGGGGCGACCTCGTGTGCGCAGCGGTGCGCTGGCGCGACGGTGCGCGGTTGACCCTGGCGGACGTCCGGGACCGCGCGTCGGCGCACCTGTCGAGGCAGAAGTGCCCGCGTCGCCTGGTGGAGCTGACCGCCATGCCGCACACCGCGAGCGGCAAGGTCGACCGGCGGAGGGTGCGCGAACTGGTGCAGGCGAACGCGCCGGACGTGCGGGAGGTCCGGTGAACGACCGGGACGCCGTCGTCGTCGCGGCGAGGCGCACGCCCATCGGGCGCATCGGCGGCTCGCTGGCCACCACCACCGTGGACGGTCTGCTCGCCCCCGTGCTGGTCGCGCTCGTCCGCGACCTCGGCATCGACGGCGGCGAGGTGGACGACGTCGTCATCGGCAACGCGGGCGGTTCCGGTGGGAATCCCGCGCGGTTCGCCGCGCTGGCCGCAGGGTTGGGCGTCGACGTGCCGGGGCTGACCATCGACCGGCAGTGCGGCAGCGGGCTGGAGGCGGTCAACCTCGCCGCGCGGCTGGTCGCCTCCGGCGGCGCCGAGGTGGTGCTCGCGGGCGGGGCGGAGAGCGCGAGCACCGCGCCGTGGCGCGTCGAGCGGCCCACCGCCCTGCACGGCACGCCGAGGTTCTACGCCCGGCCGCACTTCGTGCCCGCCGAGTTCGGGGACCCGGACATGGGTGTCGCCGCCGAGAACGTCGCCCGGTTGGGCGGCATCGGCCGCGAGCGGCAGGACCGGTTCGCGCTGGACAGCCACCGCAAGGCCGTCGCGGCGACCGCGGCCGGGCGGTTCGCCGGTGAGCTGGTGTCGCTGGAGGTCCGCGTCGGCAAGAGCACCGTCCTGGTCACCGAGGACGAGTGCCCGCGCCCCGACACGAGCTTGGAGCAGCTCGCCCGGCTCCGCCCGGTGTTCGCCGACGGCGGCACGGTCACGGCGGGCAACGCGTGCCCGGTCAACGACGGCGCGGCGGCGGTAGCCGTGGTGTCCGGCCGCAGGTTCCGCGAGCTGGGGCCGCGCCGCGGCCTGCGCGTGGTCGACTCGGTCACGCACGGGGTCGACCCGGAGGTCCTGGGCTGGGGGCCGGTGCCCGCCGTGCGCGCTCTGCTCTCGCGCAACCCCGACGTGTCGCTGGGCGACGTGGGGGTGGTCGAGTTCACCGAGGCGTTCGCCGGGCAGGTGCTGGCGTGCCTCGACGAGCTGGGCATCCCCGAGGCCAAGGTCAACCGGGGCGGTGGGGCGATCGCGCTCGGCCACCCGTGGGGCGCGTCCGGGGCCGTGCTGCTGACGCGGCTGTTCGCGGACATGCTCGGTGACCTCGACCCCGTCTCCGCCACCGCCCGGTACGGCCTGGCCACGCTCGGCGCGGCGGGCGGGCTGGGCATCGCCACGCTGGTCGAACGGGTGACGACCTAGGAGCCCGGAGTGCTGAGCCTCTACCACGACGCCGACACACCCGTGCACGCCCTGCCCGCCGGGGTGAAGCTGCTGGTGCTGTTCGCGGTGGGAGCGGCGCTGTTCCTCGTGCGGTCGGTGCTCGGCCTCGGGATCGCGTTCGCGGGAGTCGTCCTGCTGTACGCGGTGGCGCGCGTGCCGTGGCGCACCGCGTGGCGGCAGCTGCGGCCCGTGCTGCCGTTCACCGCGCTGATCGTCGTCGCCCAGTTCGTGCTGGCCGACTGGCGCAACGCCGTGCTGGTCGGCGAGCGGGTGCTGGTGCTGGTGCTGCTGGCCAACCTCGTCACGCTCACCACCCGCACGACGGCGATGATCGTCGCGGTCGAGGCCGCGCTGGGGCCGCTGCGACCGCTGGGCGTGCGGCCGGAACGGGTGGGCCTCCTGGTGGCGCTGACCATCAGGTTCATCCCGGTGATCAAGGAGCAGGCCGACCAGGTGCGTGCGGCGCAGAGGGCTCGCGGCGTCGAGCGCAGCTTCGCGTTCCTCACCCCCCTGCTGATCAAGACCCTGCGCCTGGCCGACGGCCTCGGGGAGGCGCTCGACGCCCGCGGTCTCGACGCGGAACCGCCGCGCCGGCGCTGAGCGCCAGCTGCGGTCGGCGGCGGGTCACCGCGCGGCGGTCAGGCGCGGCGGCGGCCCGGCGGGGAGCCGTCCCATCGTCCCTATGATGGGGTCCGGGGAATCCGGTGTCCCGATCCGAGGGGGCGGTGTGCGCATCGAAGAGGTCGCGCCGATCGAGCCCCGAGCCGGGGGCGTCGGATGACCATCGAGGTCGAGGGCGTCGGCCACCGGTTCGGTGACCGCAGGGTGCTGCACGACGTCAACCTGAGGCTCGACGAACGGCGCGTGGCGGTCATCGGCTCCAACGGCTCGGGCAAGAGCACCTTCGCGCGCCTGCTCAACGGCCTGCTCGTGCCGACCGAGGGCCGGGTGCGCGTGGATGGCCTCGACACCCGCAAGCAGGGCAAGGCGGTCCGACGCAGGGTCGGGTTCGTCTTCCAGGACCCCGATGTGCAGATCGTCATGCCGACCGTGGCCGAGGACCTCGCGTTCGGGCTCAAGCACCACGGGGTGGCGCGCGACGAGATCCAGCGACGGGTGTCCGACGCCCTCGCCACCCACGGGCTGGAGGAGTTCCGGGATCACCCCGCGCACCTCCTCAGCGGCGGCCAGAAACAGCTCCTCGCGATCGCGGCGGTGCTCGTGCTGGAGCCCGAACACGTGGTGTTCGACGAGCCGACCACCCTGCTCGACCTGCGGAACAGGCGCCGGATCGGCAAGTTGATCCACGACCTGCCGCAACGGATCGTCGTGGTGTCGCACGACCTGGAGCTGGTCGCGGGGTTCGACCGGGTGATCGTGTTCGACGGTGGTCTGGTGGTCTCCGACGGGCCGGCCGAGGAGAGCATCGCGGCTTACGTCGCGATGCACCCGCCGCTGTGACGGCCGGTGATCCGCGGCCGGCCGGGAAGGCTCCACCGCAACCATCGCCGCCCCGGCTCCGGGGCGGCGATGGTTGCGTTCGGGCCGCGGTCGCCGCTCAGGAGACGACCGGCGAGCCGACTCCCAGGGCCTTGGCCTGTTCGACCTGCTGCGCGGTCGGCGCGGTGCGGGTGAAGGTGTCCTTCCCGACGCGCGTGGCGCCCCACTCGTCTGCGGGCAGGGTGCTGGAGGTCAGCAACCAGTGCGTGACGATGCGCTCCTGCGCGCCGCCGAAGTACTGGCCGCTCCACGTGGCCGTGGAGTGCGCGTTGCGGTAAGCGTTGCGCCAGTTGACCGTCCAGCCGAGGGTGGTGCCCGCGCCGGTCGTCAGCGGGGCGGTGTCGTACCGTCCGTTCAGCACGTAGGTGCTCTCGGCGTTGCCGACCGCCGACTCGTAGGTCCCGGTCAGGTCACCGTCGGGTTCCGCGGTCACCACCAGCTTCGAGCCCAGCTGGTTGAACCAGGTGCCCGTGATGGACGAGAGTTGCCGCTCGGCCTGCTGCGCGTGGCCCTGCGGCGCCTCGGCGGCGCTGGCCGAGATCGAGATCGCGCTGAGCAGGACCGCCAAGGCGACCGCCAGGACCTGTCGGATGCGGAACACGTATTCTCCTGACTGCGAATTCCATCGAACGTGGACAGAGTTCTTCGGAAGCGGCAAGACTCTTGACCGATCACCATTCAGCCGTGGCTCAGCGGTCCGACCGCGCTTCGGTTCACCGCTCTCATACGACGCCACTCGCCGCCTGCGCCACAGTAACCATACAGGCACAACGGGCGGAATGCGCCGTTCGAGTGGTCCGACCAACGACGCGCCGCACTCCGACCGAATACGCCGGACGCCACCGATCCCGTTCCCGCGGTAAAGGCGAAGTCCCGTTTGTCGTCGATCTCCGCTGATCGGAGCAACAGCGTCAACCGTGCCGTGGCGTTGTGGTGTGGAATTGCACGACGACTTGCGGGTGACGACCCTGGCGCGTTCGGCGCCTTTCCGGCAGGCTTCGGGCATGGCGGTCGAGCACTTCGACGTGGTGATCGTCGGCGCCGGTCTCTCCGGTATAGGGATGGCCTGCCGGCTGGTCCGTGAACGGCCGGGCGCCCGCTTCGCGGTGCTCGAATCGCGGTCCGATCTGGGTGGCACCTGGGACCTGTTCCGCTATCCCGGATTCCGCTCTGATTCCGACATGCACACGCTCGGCTACCGGTTCCGCCCGTGGCGGCACGCGGCCACCATGCCCAGCGGGCAGGCGATCCTGGCGTACCTGCGCGACACCGCCGACGAGGAGGGGATCACCGGCCGGATCCGGTTCCGGCACCGGGTGGTGCGCGCCGAGTGGTCGGGCGAGCGGCGGCGGTGGGCGCTGGACGTCGAGGTCGCCGGTGGTGGGGAGACCTCGCGGTGCACCGCAGGGTTCCTGGTCATGTGCACCGGCTACTTCCGGTACGACCGCGGGTACTCGCCGGAGCTGCCCGGCGTCGAGCGCTTCGCCGGTCCGGTGGTGCACCCCCAGGCATGGCCCGACGACCTCGACTGGACGGACAGGCGGGTGGTGGTGGTCGGCAGCGGCGCCACCGCCGTCACGCTGGTGCCCGCGCTGGCGGACCGGGCCGCGCACGTGACCATGGTGCAGCGCTCCCCCGGCTACGTCCTGGCGCTGCCCGCCGAGGACGCAGTGGCCCGTGCCCTGCTGCGCGGGCTGCCCGAGCGGGTGGCGCACCCGTTGATCAGGTGGAAGAACATCCTGCTGAGCACAGCGCTCTACCAGGTCAGTCGACGTTTCCCGAGGCTGGTCCGGCGGCTGCACCGGGCCGCCGCGGTGTCGGGGCTGCCCGAGGGCTACGCGGTCGACGTCCACTTCAACCCGCGTTACGACCCCTGGGACCAGCGGATGTGCATGGTGCCCGACGGCGACCTGTTCCGCGTCATCCGTGAAGGGAAGGCGTCGGTGACGACCGACCGGATCGCGGGGTTCACCCCGACCGGCGTGCGCCTGGCGTCCGGCGGGGAGGTGCCCGCCGACGTCGTGGTCACCGCGACCGGGCTGGAGTTGTCGCTGTTCGGCGGCACGGCGCTGGCCGTGGACGGCCGGCAGGTCGTCCTGCGCGACACCGCGGCATATCGGGGGATGATGCTGGGCGACGTGCCGAACCTCGTATACACGATCGGTTACACAAACGCGTCGTGGACGCTTAAGGTCGATTTGGTCGCGAAGTACTTCCTACGGCTCCTCCGCCACATGGACGCGCACGGGTATGACGTCGCCACGCCCACCTACACCGATCCGGAGCCGGCCCGGGAACCGTTCCTGGACTTCCCCGCCGGTTACGTGCTGCGGGCCTTGGACGAACTGCCGAGGCAGGGCGGTCGCGCACCGTGGCGATCGGCGATGAACTACCTGGTGGACAGCGTGGCGCTGCGTTGGGGAAGAGTTGACGAAGCAATGGTTTTCACCGGTGCGCGGACCACCCGGGTGAGATCCTGATCACGCATCCGCGGGTCTGATCCGGTGCACGGATCAGCAAGCAGCGCGAACCCGATCGGCAGGTGGCGCACCCACCGAAAGGAACAACGAATCACCCGACTATTTGTGCGGGAGCGCCTTGCGCCCCTGTCCGGGGCGCTCCACGATGGCCGTCATGACAGAAACCATTCTCGCCGGTGTTCTGGAGTCGGTGACGACGAAGGCCCTCTCGGGCGTTCGGCCGACCCCCGAGGAGATGCTGGCGGTGTTGCGGTCGGCGGACGAGGACCTGTTGGACGTGGTCGCCGCCGCGTCGCGGGTCCGGCGCCGCTACTTCGGCACGCGGGTCAAGCTGAACTTCCTGGTCAACATGAAGAGCGGCATGTGCCCCGAGGACTGCACCTACTGCTCCCAGCGGCTGGGTTCGAAGTCGCAGATCATGAAGTACTCGTGGTTGAGCGCCGAGGAGGCGGCGGACAACGCCGAGCGGGCCGTCGCCGCGGGCGCGAAGCGGGTGTGCCTGGTCGCCAGCGGGCGCGGTCCGGCTGACCGCGACATCGACCGGGTGGCCGAGACGGTCGGCGCGATCAAGGGCGCGGCTCCGGAGGTGGAGGTGTGCGTGTGCCTGGGCCTGCTCAAGCCCGGCCAGGCCGAGCGGCTGCGCGAGAGCGGTGCGGATGCCTACAACCACAACCTCAACACCAGCGAGGAGAACTACCGCGACATCTGCTCGACCCACACCTTCGACGACCGGGTCCAGACGGTCTCGCAGGCCAAGCACGCGGGCCTGTCGCCGTGCTCCGGCGCCATCTTCGGGATGGGCGAGACCGACGAGGACGTCGTGGACGTGGCGATGGCGCTCAAGGACCTGGACCCCGATTCGGTGCCGGTCAACTTCCTGATCCCGTTCGAGGGCACGCCGATGCACGGCCGGTGGGAGCTGACGCCGCAGCGGTGCCTGCGCGTGCTGGCCGCGTTCCGGTTCATGTTCCCCGACGTGGAGGTCCGGCTGGCGGGCGGGCGGGAGATCCACCTGCGGACCATGCAGCCGCTGGCCCTGCACCTGGCCAACTCGATCTTCCTGGGCGACTACCTGACCAGCGAGGGGCAGCCGGGTGAGGAGGACCTGAAGATGATCGCCGACGCCGGGTTCACCGTCGAGGGCGCCGAGGAGCGCACCCTGCCCACCGCTCGTCACGACCTGGTGGCGGTCCGCCGCCGCGGCGCCGGGACCACCCTGCCGGCCAACACCTGACCGGCGCCCCGGGCGGTGGTCGCGTGCGGGCGCACCACGCGGGCCACCGCCCGGGGCCACCGCCCGGGGTCGGCACCCGGGGTCAGCGCGGCAGGTCGGCCACCACGGGCAGCTCGCCGCCGAAGTACCGCGCCCGGCACCGCTCGCGCTGCACCTTGCCCGACGAGGTGCGCGGTATCGAACCCCGGCCGACGACCACGACGCGGTCGGGCGCGTGCCCGAGTTCCTCCCGGAGCCGGTCCATGACCCGTTCGGCGACCCGGGCGGGATCTCCGCCGTCGACCGGCTCAACCACGACCACCATCCGCTCGGCACCGGGCTCGGAGAACGCCGCGCAAGTGGCGCGCGCGCCGTCGGCCCGCGACGCGACGTGCTCGTAGTCCTCGGGGTAGAGGTTGGCCCCGCCGACGATGATCATGTCCTTGACCCGGCCGCACACCACCAGACCGGCCGGTGTGAGGTACCCGAGGTCGCCGGTGCGCAGCCAGCCGTCGCGCACGGCCTCCGCGGTCGCCACCGGGTCCTGCCAATAGCCCAGCATCAGCGACGGGCCGCGCACGCACACCTCGCCCACGGTGCGGTCCGGCAGCGGCTCGCCGCACGCGCCGACGACCCGCAGGTCCACGCCGGGCACCGGGTGGCCGACCACCGCGAGCGAACGCGCCCCAGGGGCGTGCGCGGGCACGACCTCGGCCACGCCGCGGGAGGAGAGCGCGCCGCGCCGCACGTGGTCCCACAGCAGCGGCTCCGACAGGCTGCCCATCGACACCGACAGGGTGGCCTCCGCGAGCCCGTACATGGGGGTGACGGCTTCCGGCCGCAACCCGTACCGCGCGCCCTGCTCGGTGAACGCCTCGACGGCCTCGCGCCTGGTGGGCTCGGAACCGTCGCCGCAGACCCTCAAGGCGGACAGGTCCAGGGCACGCGGACGGGCCCGCATCCCGTTCGCGGCCAGGCCGTAGGCGAAGTTGGGGCTCACCGTACTGGTGGCCCGGTAGCGCGACATGGCGTCCACCCAGGAGTCGGGCGAGGCCAGGAACGCTTCTGGTGACTGGAGCACCAGCCCGACCCCGGCCGCGGCGCAGGACACCACGGCGACCAGGCCCAGGTCGTGGTAGAGCGGCGCCCAGCTCGCGTGGACGCTGTCGGCACCGTCGAGCAGCAGCCGCTCGCAGCACACCACCGCGTTCGTGAGCAGCTGCCGGTGGGTGAGCACGACCGCCTTGGACGGACCGGTGGTGCCGGAGGTGAACTGGAGGTAGGCGGGCTCGTCCGGGTCGGTGGTGATCGGCGGCGCGAGGTCGGCGCGCCGGGCGGTCAGCTCGCCGCACGTCGTGACCTGCCGCCCCAGCCGCTTGGCGAGGAACTCCCCGAACGGGTCGGCCACGACCACGCACCGCGCGTCCACCTGATCGAGCCGGTGGCGCAGGTCGGCCACGAGACCGGGCAGGCCGGACAGCCGGTGGGGCGGCGCGAGCACGGTGGGCACGGCGCCCGCGCGCCACACGCCGAACAGGCTGAGCAGCAACCGCGCGTCGGTGCGGGAGATCAGGGCCACGCGGTCGCCGGGCCGCACGCCGAGCCCGGCCAGTGCCGTGGCGACCCGGCGGGCGGAGCGGGCCAGCAGCGAGTACGGCAGCGGCGTCTCGGCCAGGGACACGTCCAGCAGGGTGATGCCCCGCCCGCCGCGCGCGGCCCGCTCCACGGCCTCGGGCACGGTGGCCGCGCCGAAGTGCTCCTCCGGGGTGGTGTAGGCGCTCACCGCCGCTCCCCCGCCGCCGCGGCCAGCTCCGCGGTGAAGCGGTCGGCCAGCGCGCGGATGGTCGACCCGCGGTGCAGGTTCGTGCTGTAGCCCCAGATCAGCCACAACTCGCCGGCGACGACGAGCGCGGTCAGGTCCAGCACGCGCGGGCGGTGGTCCAGGTCGCCGCGGTGGTGGCCGAAGGAGTCGACGAGCGGGCGGGCGTCGGCGCTGAAGAACTCGCTCACGTCCCCCCAGGAGTTGAACCCGACCTGCGGTCGGGGCACGGCGGCGAGGCGGTCGCGGACCCCGGGGTCCGGGTGCAGGTGGCGCAGGACGCCGTACCCCGCGCCGTCGTCGGGGACCGCCGCGAGTTGGTCGCGGACCGGGGTGGGACCGTCCGCGCGCAGGAGCACGGGCGTCAGGGTGGACAGCCTGGCGACCGTCCGCGAGACGTCCACCTCGCCGAAGGCCCGGCCACGACCGTGCCCCTCCAGCTCCACCAGCAGCTCCGTCTGCCCGGTCCACGCGGTGACCGCGCGCACCAGCGCGGTGAGCAGCTCGTCACGGGCCGCGGGCTTCCCGCCGCGCACGAAGTGGCGCGCGGCGGAAGCCTGGGTGTTCTCGCCCAGGCGGTGGTCCACCGGCAGTGGCGGCGGGTCGAGGTCGGCCAGGGCGCTCCACCGCGGCAGTTCGGCCGCCAGGTCGTCGCTCGCCGCGTGCTCCTCCAACCGGGCCAAGCAGGTGGACAGGGACGCGGTCCTCGGTGGCAGTCGCGGCGGCTCCCCCGACACCATGGCGGAGTAGGCGGTCCTGAGGTCTTCGAAGAAGACCCTCGACGAGTAGTAGTCCATCACCAGCCAGTGCGCGGAGACCAGCAGGCGGGGGCGCCGCGCCGGTCCCAGGTCGAAGTACGTCAGCCGGACCAGCGGGCCGTCGGCCAGGTCGAGGCTCGCGTTGCGCTCCGCGACGTGCTCGCCGACGCGGCGCTCCAGCTCGTCGTCCGGTACGTCGGCCAGGGACACCTCGACAACCGGGTCCGGTGCGGCGGGGTCCGGTGCGGCGGGGTCCGCGATCTCGGCCGTCCAACGACCGTTCCGGGCGCGGAAGCGGGTGCGCAGGGCTTCGTGGCGCCCGACCACCAGGTGGAGGGCACGGGCCAGCGGGTCGGTGTCCAGGCGGTCCACCTCGAACACCGGCCACATGCCGTTCCAGTGGTCCGGGTCGTGCAGGCCCAACTCGAAGAACCAGCGCTGGCCGGGGGTCAGGCCGATCGCCCCGCTCGACGCCTCCGCGCCGGGGGTGTCGTCGACGGCCGTCCGGGTGCGGGCCACGGCGGCCTGCCTGGCCACCGTCGGGTTGCGGTGGAACTCGCCGGCCGTCAGGTGCAGGCCCTGCTCCGCGATCCTGGCCACCACCCTCATGCCCAGCAGGGAGTCACCGCCGAGGGCGAAGAAGTCGTCGTGCCTGCCGACCCGCTCGACCCCCAGCACCGCCGTCCACGCCCGTGCCAGCGCCCGCTCGACGGGGGTGGACGGCGGGTCGACCGGGTCGGGTTCCGGCGCGGGCAGGGCGGCGCGGTCGACCTTGCCGTTGGCGCTCAGCGGCAGGGACGGCAACAGCACGACCGCCGCCGGCACCGAGTACGCCGGGAGCCTCTCGCCCAGGAACGCGGTCAGCCCGGCCGCGTCGACGTCGGCGCCCGCCGCCGGCACCGCGTAGGCGACCAGCCGCTTGGCCCCGGTGGGCTCGCCGGTGGCGACCACGACCGCGGTGCGGATCCCCGCGTGGCCGCCGAGCACGGCCTCCACCTCTCCCGGCTCGACCCGGTGGCCGCCGATCTTGACCTGGTCGTCGCGTCGGCCCAGGAACTCGATGCTCCCGTCGGGCAGGTACCGGCCCAGGTCGCCCGTCCGGTAGAGCCGCTCACCGGTGACCGGGTGCCGGGGGAACGACTCGGCGGTCCGCGCCGGCTGCTCCCAGTAGCCCCGGGCCACCCCGGCGCCGCCGATGAACAGTTCACCGGGCACGAGGTCCGGCTTCGGTCGCATCACCTCGTCGAGCACGTGGAACGACTGGTTGCGCAGCGGTGTGCCGTAGGGGATGCTCCGCCACCCCGGCTCCACGCCGGTGATCGGGTGCCAGGTGGACCAGATCGCCGCCTCGGTGGCGCCGCCGAGGCCGTGCAGCGCCGGTCCGCTCACCCTGCCGGGCAGGGACAGCGGTATCCAGTCGCCGCTGAGGAGCACCAGGCGCAGGGCGCCGGGCAGCGGCTCACCCGACTGCTCGCCGTGCTCCACGAGCATCTCGAACAACGCGGGCACGGTGTTCCAGAGGGTGACCCCGTACCGCCGCGCGAGGCCCGCCAGGCGGCCGGGGTCGCGCACGTCCTCGACACCGGGGAGCACCACCGCCCCGCCCGCGCCGAGCACGCCGAACACGTCGTAGACGGAGAGGTCGAAGCTCAGCGAGGACACGCCCAGCACCCGGTCGTCCGGTCCGACCCCGAACCGCTCGTTGACGTCGGAGAGGGTGTTCACCGCGCTGCGGTGGCTGGTCATGACGCCCTTGGGCACACCGGTCGAGCCGGAGGTGAAGATCACGTAGGCCAGGTCGTCGGGATGGGCGACGGGCCCGTCGACGGGTTCGCCGGGCACGCCCTCCCACGGCCGCTCCCCCACCGCCAGCACTGCCACACCCGCGGGCAGGTCCGTCCCGACCTGCGTCAGCGCCGCGGAGACCCGGCCCGCCGACAGCAGCTGCGCGATCCTGGCGGCGGGCAGCCCGGCGTCGACCGGCAGGTAGGCGGCGCCCGCGCGGACGACGCCCAGCACCGCCACCACCTGCTCCCAGCCCTTGTGCATCACCACGCCGACGAGGTCTCCCCGGCCCGCGCCCAGCGCGCGCACGCGGTGGGCCACCTGGTTGGCGCGGGCGTCCAGTTCGCGGAAGGTCAACACCCGACCGTCGGTGATGACCGCCGGCGCGTCCCCGCGCAGCGCCACCTGTCGATCGACCGCGGCGTGGATCGGTTCCTCCGGTAGGGGACCCGCGGTGTCGTTGACCCGCGCCCGGACCGCTAGCGAGCGGGCGGGCGGCGACACCGGCGTCGGTGCGCCGACGACCGCCTCGTCCCGCGCCAGCCGGTCGAGCAGGTCGACGTAGGCGGTGAACATGTCGTCCAGCACACCCGCCGGGAACACCTCGTCCACCGCGTCCCAGGCCACCACCAGCCCGCCGCCGAGCAACAGCGCCTGGTTGTCGAGGTAGACCTGCGGCGTCTGCGACACCGCGTGCACCACGTCGAAGGCCACGCCCTCCAGCGCGCCGAGACCACCGGGTTCGCGCAGCAGGCTGGTGAACACCACCGGCATGTCCGCCCGTCCGCCGCGTCGGGCCAGCTCGCGTCGCACCCGGACGCCGCCGAAGCCGGTGTGCGCGAGGTCCGCGCGCAACCGCGCCTGGATCGTCGCGGCGCTCTCCGCGACGGACCCGCTCCGGTCCAGGTCGCACTCCAGCAGGAGGGTGCCGGTGAAGTCCCCGACCACGCGCTCGACGTCCGCGTGCAGGGCCGGGCGGTCGGCCAGAGTGAGGTTGAGCGTGAAGCGGGCCGACGCGCTCCACACGCGCAACACCTCGGCGTAGGCGGCGCACAGCAGCACCGAAGGGGTCACCCCGATCGTGCGGGACAGGCCGCGCAGCCCCTCCCAGGCGTGCGCGGGCAGGCGGACCTGGCGGCGGGTGAACGCCGGGCGAGTGGGCATCGGACCGGGCCGGACCGGCAGCCGCGGTGACGGGGGCAGCGCGGCCAACCGGTCCAGCCAGTACCGGCGTGCCCGCGCGTGCGCCTCGTCCTCGTGCGCGGCGGCCTGCACCACGTCGCGGAACACGACCGCGGGCGGCGGGTCCTCGCGGTCGGGGTCGAGGACGAGGCCGATCAGCTCGGTGAGCAGGAGCTGGACGCTGCTCGCGTCGAGCATGACCAGGTCGACGCTCAGGTGCAACCGCAGCGCACCGTCCGCCAGGGTGTGCCCGCGCACCTCGTAGAGCGGCCAGGAGCCGTGGTCGAACACCTGCCCGGACAGCTCCGCCCTGGTGGCCTCCAGCCGGCTTCGCGCCTCGGCCTCGGGCAACCCGGCCAGGTCGGCGTGCCGGACCCGGTAGCGCGGCACTTCGGCGAGGACCTGTTGGCGGCCGTCCGGGCGCACGACCGCACGCAGCATGTCATGCCGCGCGATCAGCCGGTTGAGTGCTTCCTCGACCTCCTCGGCACCGGCGGTGAGGAAATCCACTTCGAGGTAGAAGTGCGCGGACCTGCCGCCCAGTTCGAGGTCGTCCGAGCCGAGTCGGTACGCCTGCTGCACGTCGGTGAGCGGAAACGGTTCGAACCTCGCCGCGGCGTCGTGCTCTATTCTCCGTCGAGGGGCGCCGAGGACCGGTTCCTGCACTCGGATGAATTCCGCCAGCCCTTCGGCGGTACACCCCTCGAAGAGCAGCGAGAGCGGCACGTCGGTGCCGTGCGACGCGTCCAACGCCGATTTGATCCGAAGGGCTTCAAGAGATTCCGGGAAAACCGGCCGATCGACCGCCCTTGGCGCTCCCACGTCGCCGAGGACACCTGCCACCAGGGCAGCTACCTGCTCGACGAGGGGATCGACGCCCGCGCCGGGCACGGTGCTCCCGGTCATGGAAGTATTCCCCTTTCATTCGACTAACGGCTTTGACCGGGACGGCAAGAGTTTCGCAGCTGTTTCCGTACTCGCGGAATCCGGCAGGTGCACCCCCACGTCCGTGCAGCCCCCATCGCAGGGTACCGCGACCTCCTGGACACACAATGGTGCTTTCGTGTTCTTGTGAGGTGCACCCCTCCGTGCTAGCGTCCCGGTGGACCGGCAAGCGTCTTTCACATTTACCAGGACGCCACCACAAAGCCGCGATCAATGATTCGACCGGAGCCTCGACGTGGAATACCGGCGTTTTCGGGCACGGCCGCGCCGGTGGGAGCCGCGTGCCGTCGATCCGCGTCGCGGCAGACACCGGGGGGATGAGCTTTGCCCGACCACGCAGCGCCCGACCACTCGGCGCCCGACCACGCAGCGCCCGCCTCGGAGCCGGACACCACCTTCGCCGACGTCCTCGCCGGGCTCGACCAGGACGGCCGCGGGCTGTCCTTCACCGGCGGCGACCGGGAACACCGGATCGACTTCGCGGAGTTGGGCGCGCTCACCTGCGACCTCGCGGCGCGCTGGGCCGGCCTGGGCGTCCGGCGCGGCGACCGCGTCGTGCTGGTCGTCGCGGACGAACGCGAGTTCGCCCTGCTGTTCCTGTCCGCGTTGCGCGCCGGGGTGGTGGCGGTACCCGTCTACCCGCCCTACCGGATCGGCCAGCTGGAGTCCTACCCCGCCGACCTCCGCCGCTCCCGCGCCGCAGTGGCGGCGGTCTGCTGCGTGGTCGGCGCAGCGCTGCGCGAGTTCGTCGAGGGCGCGCTCGGCGGGGTCCCGGTGCACACCCCCCAGGACCTGGCGGGCGCCCCGCCCGGCCCGGTCCACGCGCCGCGCCCGGAAGACGCGGCGTTCCTCCAGTTCTCCAGCGGCAGCACCGGGACGCCGAAGGCCGTGACGATCAGCCACCGCGCGCTGCTGGCCAACGCGCGTGCCATCCGCGGCGTGCTGGCCACCGACGGTGACCACGACCGCGCGGTGAGCTGGCTGCCGATGTACCACGACATGGGCCTGGTGGGGTTCCTCCTGGTGCCGCTGCTGGACCAGGTGCCGACCTGGTACCTGCCTCCGCTGCGCTTCGCCCGCGACCCGTTGTCCTGGCCCCGGTTGATGAGCGAGGTCGGCGCGTCGATCGCGTTCGCGCCCAACTTCGCCTACGGCCTGGTCGCCAGGCGCGCCGCGAACGCCGACCTCGGCGCGCTCGACCTGTCGCGGTGGCGGGTCGCCGGGTGCGGCGCGGAACCGGTGCACGCGGACACGCTCGCGGCGTTCGCGGACCGGTTCGCCGGCGCCGGGTTCCGCCGCACGGCTTTCATGCCCTCCTACGGCCTGGCGGAGTCGACCCTGGCGGTGGCGCTCACCCCGCGCGACAGCGGTGTCACGACCCTCACCGCGGACGCCGGGGTCCTGGCGCGGCGCGGCAGGGCGGCACCGCCCACGAGCGCCGGCAGCAGGGTCGTCGACCTGGTGTCCTGCGGACCGCCGGTCGAGGGCGCGGAGGTGCGCGTCGTGGGCCCCGCGGGCGAACCGCGCCCGGACGGGGAGGAGGGCGAGATCGTGGTGCGCGGACCGAGCCTGGCCGACGGCTACCACGGCGACCCGGAGGGCACCGCCCGCGCCTGGCGCGACGGCTGGCTGCACACCGGGGACCACGGGCTCCTGCACGAGGGCCTGCTGTACGTGACGGGGCGGGTGAAGGACCTCATCGTGGTCAACGGCGTCAACTACCACCCCCACGACATCGAGCGGGCGGCGAGCGAGGTGCCCGGCGTACGGCTGGGCAACGTCGCCGCGCTCGCGGTCCGCGACGGCGACACCGAAGGCGTCCGGCTCGCCGTCGCCACCTCGCGCGAAGTGGATCGCGACACCCTGGCGACCGAGGTCAGGAACGCGGTCAGCCGCCGGATCGGGCTGCCGCTGCGCGACGTGGTCGTGGTGCGCGGTGACCTGCCGAAGACCAGCTCCGGCAAGCTGCGGCGGTCGCGCACGGCGGACCTGCTGGACGAGGGCGGGCTGGTGAGCGGGTCGTGACGACGGGGATCGCCGACGCCCTCGGCCGCATCGCCCCGCCGGGCGGCCTGGTCTGCGCGCTGTGGGCGGAGGGCGACGACCTGGACGGCGCCGCGGCGCGCACGGCCCGGCTGACCCGCGACGCCGCCGGGGTGGGGCCGGACAGCCGGGTGCTCGACCTGGGTGGTCCAGCGGTGGCGGAAGCGCTCCGGAGCGCGCCGGCCGACGCGGCGTTCGACGCGGTGGTCAGCGTTCACGGCCTGGAGCACCTGGCTACGCCGCGGCAACGGGACCGGGGCGAGCACCTGGCCCTGCTGCGGGCGTTCTTCCGCTCCGTGCACCGGCTCGCGGCTCCCGGCGCCGTCTTCGCGGTGCACACGACCACCGCCAACCGGCTGCCGCGGCGTCCCGGTCCGGCCCTCGCGCTGGCCCGCGTGAGCCGCGCGCTACCGCTGTGGAGCCTGTGCTGGCGCACGGAGGAGATCGTCAAGGCGTGCGGCGGCGCCTGGGAGGTCCGGACCGTCGACACGCACCGGCGCGACGCCGTGCGCACCGTCCACGCGTGGCTCCACCGGTTGCGCGCCACCGGGCCGGCGATCGACGGCGAGCACGAGGACCTGTTGCGGACCTGCGCGCAGGCATTCGAGGACAGCCACCTGACGTTGACCCGGTTGACGCTGCACCGCGTCGACTGACAACGACCCACCACCGACGACACCCGCAGCGACGACACCGGGAGGCGCACGACCCGATGGCAGCTACCGACGACGACATCCTGGAGGCGATCCGCGCCGAGGCCACCGCCATGGCGCCGCACCTCGACCCGGCGCGACTGCGGCCGGAAGCGCACATCACCGAGGTGGGCATCGACAGCGTGCAGATGCTGGAACTGGTGGCACGCCTGGAGGAGCGCTTCGACCTGACCATGTCCGACGACGAGCTGTCCGGCGTGGAGTCCGTCGCGGACCTCACCCGGCTGGTGGTCCGCGCGCAGGCCGAGGTGCCCTGATGTCCACCCAGGCCGACATCGAGGTCAGCTACGACGTCGGCAACGAGTTCTTCGCGCTGTGGTTGGACGAGGAGCGCAACTACTCGTGCGCGCTCTGGGAGGACGGGGACGACCTGGAGACCGCGCAGCGGCGGAAGTTGTCCTACCTCGGAGACCTGGCGGGCACCGGGCCCGACACCGCCGTGCTGGACGTCGGCTGCGGCTGGGGGGCGAACCTGGCCCACCAGGCCGCCGAGCGGGGCGTGCGGCGGCTGCACGGCATCACGCTGAGCCCGGCCCAGTTCGGCGCGGTCCGGGAACGGGCGATCCCCGGTGCGACGGTCGAGCTGTGCGACTACCGGGACTTCACACCCGCCGAGCCGTTCGACGCGGTGATCTCGATCGGCATGATGGAGCACATCGCCCGACCCGCCGACGTGTGGTCCGGCGCCAACCTGGCGATCTACCGGGACTTCTTCCGCCGGGCGCACCGCTGGACCAGGCCCGGCGCCAGGTTCGCGCTCCAGGTGATCCTGCGCGACCGCGTGCCCCGCGACCGCGCCGACCTCGCCGAGCTGCGCTGGGTGACCAACTCGATCTTCCCGGGCGGCATGAGCCCGCGGCTGGAGGACGTGCTGGCCACCGCCGAGCCGTACTGGGAGGTCGTCGGCGTGCGCACCCGGCGCGAGCACTACCGGCGGACCTGCGCGGAGTGGCTGCGGCGGCTGCGGGCGAACGAGCGGCTGGTGCGGCGGCGGTGGGGCGACCGGACGTTCCTGGACCACGAGCGCTACCTGTCGGTCTGCGTCCTCGCGTTCGCCAAGCGGTACCAGAGCCTCGGCCAGTTCTGCCTCGAACGAAGGAGCACCCCGTGAGCTACCTCAGCGAGAAGGAGCTCTACCGGAAGTACATGGAGTTCTTCGAGACCGCCGAGCGCAAGCGCCGCTGGCGCGTGTTCGACGACATCGACTGGGACCTGGCCGGGAAGGTCGAGCCCACCGCCGACGCGGTGCTGTGCGCGGAGACGTTCTGCGCGGTGGAGTCCTACATGCCCGACTACGTCGCGGAGGGGCTGAACCTGGTCCGCGAATCCTTCGGCCAGGCGTGGTGGCACGTCAACTGGGGCTACGAGGAGGCCAAGCACGCCTTGGCGCTGAGGGAGTACCTGGTGCGCACCGGTCGGCGCACGATGGACCAGATGATCGACTTCGAAGCCGACGTCCTGCGCAAGCGGTGGACGCTGCCGTTCGGCACCATCCGCCAGATGGTCTGCTACGGCGCCCTCCAGGAGAAGACGACCTGGATGATCTACCGCAAGCAGATGCTGGCCACCCGCAGTTCCGGCGACGAGCTGCTCACCTCCATCTACCGGTTCATCTCCCGTGACGAGGCGGCGCACGGCGGCTTCTACCTGGACGTCATCGGCAGCTGCCTGGCCGAGGACCGGGCGGGCACCATCTCGGACCTCCACCACGTGTTCTCCCGGTTCACCATGCCCGCTTACGACCTGGTCCCCGACTACGAGAGCAGGGTGCGGGTGATGCGGGCCGTGGGCATCGACCGCAAGGCGTTCCTGCGCGAGGTGTTCCTGCCGATCATGTCCCGGCTCCAGGTGGGCCGACGCGAGCTGGCTCGCGCGGCGGCGCAGGAAGCGGCGCGGCGGCAGGAGGGCGAGCTCCCGACCCCACCGGGCTGAGTCGAGAGCCCCGGACGCGCGGCAACCGGTGTCAACCCCGGTTCGCGACCTCGCGCAGGAAGTCGCGAACACCGGTTTTCCGCATGACCCAGGAGGTCAACCTCGGCGATATCGCGCTGACCACGTCGGCGACCCGTTCCACCACCGGCGCGACGGTGATCTCGACCCTGTTCTCCCGCGCGCAGCGCAGCACCGCACGAGCCACGTCATCGGGCCCGACCCCACCGAGCAGGGCCGGGCGGCGCACCGGCCAGCGCGCGGAGATGCCGACGTCGGAGACCGCGGTCGGGTGCACGACGGAAACCCCGACGCCCGTTCCGCGCAGCTCCTCGTGCAGCGACCAGGTGAAGCCGGTCAGGCCGTGCTTGGTCGAGGAGTTGACCACACCGTAGGGATAGGGCACGCGCCCGGCAACCGAGCCGATGTTCACCACCTGGCCGCGACCGGCGGCCAGCAGGTGCGGCAGGACCAGCCTGGTGAGCGCCTCCACGCCGAACAGGTTGACCATGAGAATCCGCCGGATCTCCTCGACCGGGATCTCCTGGAACCTGCCGACGCGCTCCAGGGCGGCATTGTTGACGAGCAGGGCGGGCGGACCGAGTTCGGCGCGCACCACGTCCACGACGCGACGCTGCGCGCCTTCGTCGGACACGTCGGCCGGCACCACGAGCGGCTCGGGACCGCGGCGCGCGATCACCGACGCCGTCTCTCGCAAGCCGTCCTCCGAGCGAGCCACCAGCGCCAGCCGGACACCGGCCCGTGACAGGTGGTCGGCGATCACCGGGCCGATGCCGCGTGATGCTCCGGTGAGAATTCCGACTGCGCCGTTCAATTCCAGCATGTATCCCCCGCCCGGAATAATTCTGGCGCCCTCAGGTTAACACCGAAAACGGCCCCCGCCGATCACGCGGAGCACCACTTCCCCCTTCCGGACCATTCCCGTGCTGCTACCGTGAAAACACATACGCACCCGTCATCCCGCTTCCGGCCGTCTTGCCGTTCGCGTACCGAGGGGGTTCCCATGCCGAACACCGCAGGGCGATCGCGTTCACCCGGAACCGGGATACCACCGGGTCCCCGGTTGCCCGCGTCGGTGCAGACGGTCCTGTACTCGCGCTACCGGCACCGGCTGTTCCCGCTGCTGCGGCGGCGGTACGGCGACGCGTTCGCCCTGCGGCTCACCGCACCGCCCCGGCACATGGTGGTGATCTGCGATCCGGACGACATCCGCCAGGTGTTCGCCGCCTCTCCCGAGGTCGCGCACGCCGGGAAGGGCAACGGGATCATGGGGCCGGCGCTGGGCATGCGGTCGATCCTGCTCGCCGACGGCGACGAGCACCGGCGCGCTCGTAGGCTGCTGGTGCCCGCGTTCAGCGGTGCGGCGCTGCGAGGGTACGAGGCGCTGGTGGCGGACCTGGCACGCGCGGAGGTCGTCCGGTGGCCGCGGACAACCGCCTTCCCCGTGCACCGGCGGATGCAGGCGGTCACCCTGGAGGTGATCCTCCAGGTGGTGTTCGGCGTGACCGACGCGGCGAAGCTGGCCGCCCTGCGCCCACTCGTGCGCACGATCGCGGACATCGGCCCGGTCACCTTGCTGGGCCTGCCGTTCCACGCGTTGCGCCGGGTGGACCCGTGGCGCCGGTACGCCCGCGCCCAGCGGGAGCTGCACGAGCTCCTCCAGGCCGAGATCGTCGAACGCCGCCGCGAGGGCGACCTCACCGAGCGCGTGGACGTGCTGTCGCACCTGCTGCGGGCCACCGCCGACGAGGAGGACGGGTTCACCGACGAGGAGCTGCGCGACCAGATGGTCACCCTGCTGCTGGCGGGGCACGAGACCACGGCGACCGCGCTGGCGTGGTCGCTGCACGACCTCGCGCGCGACCCGGCGGAACTGCGCACCGCGCAGCAGGCCGCCGACCTCGGTGACGACGCCCACCTCACGGCAGTGGTCAGGGAATCCTTGCGGCTCAAGCCCGTGGTGCACGAGATAGCCAGGCAGCTGACCGAGCCGCTGGACATCGGTGGCCGCCAGCTGCCCGCCGGGATCACCGTGCTGCCGGCCATCGGGCTGGTGCACGCCGACGCCGCCCACCACCCGACCCCCGACCGGTTCCACCCGGACCGCTTCCTCTCCGGACAGCCGGCAGCGAACACGTGGATACCGTTCGGCGGCGGGGTGAGGCGCTGCCTGGGCGCGGGGTTCGCCCTGATGGAGGCCACCATCGTGCTGCGCGAGGTGTTGCGCCACCACCACCTGGCGCCGGACCGGCCACGCCGCGAGCGGCAGCGCGCGCACAACGTCACCCTGGTACCCGCGCGAGGCAGCCGCCTGGTCGTGTCGGCGCGGTGACGCGCCGGCCGAGTCGACGCGGTGATGTCCTCCGTCGACCTTCGCGGAGAACGTTGTGGATGATCGGGTGCGGTATCGGCTGGGCAGGCGAGCACCACGACGTCGCACTCGTCGACGAGCACGGCGGTCCGGTCGCCCGACGGCGCACCGCCGAGTCCGTCGAGGGATTCACCGAACTGCTCGGCGTGGTCGCCGAGGCCGGGGACACAGGCCACCACCCGATCCCGTGGCCTGAGCTTCCCCCAATAGCCCGGTGGCTTTCCAGGACGGTGCGTAGCGCAACCGCGGACGACAACACCTGGCGGCGTGCGACGAGCACTGGCGACCGGCTGGAAGTTGATCCGTGGAAGTGCAAGCGCCGCTGCCTTCTGGCGAACGGCGCTTGACCGGAACACCACGTCCCGCTGACCGCCGGCGCGCGAAGAGCCTCAACCACGAACCCCGCTGGAACGCGGTGGTGCGCAGCGCCGGTACCGCGACCCTGCCGACCCGGGCTCGTGCGGAAGCGGGGCGCCGGTGCGGCGCCCCGCTTCGGGGTGTGCGGGTGGGCGCTGGTCGCGCAGCACGCTCGGTGTCGTGCTGGGGGAGGCAGACGCCCACCGCGGTCAGCGGGTGGCGCGCAGGCGCAGCAGCTGCCCCGAGTTGTCGCCCATGCCGGTGGTGCGGTTGGTGAGGTAGATGTCGCCGTTGGGCGCGACCGCCACGCCGCCCGGGTGCTCCAGGCCCTCGCGGGCCAGGACGGTTCGGGTGCCGTCGCGCTCGACGCGGATCAGGCGGCCCGTGCGGTCCGGCGAGTCGAAGCCCTTCTCGGCCAGTTCCAGGATGAGCATCCTTCCCCGGTTGTCGAAGGTCATGTCGATGATGCCGGTGAACCCCCGCGCCACGACGGTGGGCGTGCGCCCGGGAACGAGTCGCCAGACCCGGGCCGCGCCGATGCGGGTCGGTTCGCCGCTGTACTCGCTGATGTAGAACGCGCCGTCGGGGCCTCGGGTGATGGCGCTGGGCACGGACTCCACCACGGTGTCGCCGATGACCTGGTCGGGCAGCAGGGCGACCATGCGGACGGTCCCGTCGTCGCCCGCGAACAGGATGTTGTTGCCGCCCGCCTCCGCCACCAGCGCGCCACCGGGCACGGGGACGATCCCGTAGGCGTTGGTGTTGACGTCGGCCTTGTGCGGGTTGTGGGTCTGCTCGAACGCCAGCAGGTCGCCGCGCGGCACGAGGTCGCCGCCGGGCGTGACGACGCCGGTCTGCCCGAGGCCGCGGGCCTCGGCGCCCAGGCCGTCCCGGGTGGACATGCGCCCGCCCAGGCCGAACACCACCAGGACGCGGCCGCGGTCCACGGCCACGTCGTGCAGGCCCAGCACGGAGAACTCGTTGATGACCGACGGCAGGCCCTCGGCGATGCGGGTGGCGCGGCCGGAGCGCGGCGAGTACGCGGTGACGGCACCGGTGAGGCCGAAGCACGCCGGGTAGTCGCCCACCCCGGGTGCGCACGGCGCGGGGCCGCCGCGCCCCGCCTCGGTGACGAGCACCCGGTTGCCCCAGGCGTCCCAGGTGAGCCCTCGTGGTGTGTCCAAGCCGCTCGCGACCACTTCGACGGCCGTCCGGCCGGGCCCGTGCCGGTCACCCGCGGCGCTCGCGGGCACCGCGGCCACGACGACCGGCACGAGCAGCGCGGCGGCTGCGGTCAGCACGGTTGCGCGTTGGAACATGGCACCTCCTCATAGTCCACATAGGTCCAGATCGGTCCACTGCGGTGCCAATTTGCTATCAGTTGCATTAGCCATGGTCAATTCACGCCCGCCTCGCCACCTCGCGAAATCCCACTTGGAAAGGTTCGGTCGCAACGTTCTTGCTGGTCAGTCAGTTGACCGAAAGCTGAGCCATTCCTCCACCTAGGTGGTGAATAGTTGAGTCATCCCCGAGCCGGAGGAGGCTGCGTGTCCGGAGCGGTCACGTCGCGGTGGCTGGTGCCCGGCCCGGCCAGGCCGGGCGCGCCCCGGCTGTACTGCTTCCCGCACGGCGGCGGTTCGGCCGCCGAGTACGTGCGGTGGGGTGCCGCGCTGCCCGCGTTCGAGGTGCACGCCGTGCACCTGCCCGGCCGCGGTGCCCGGCCTGCCGAACCGCCGCTGACCGACCTGGACTCGCTGGTGGCCGCGCTGGTGCGGGCCGTGCCGTTCGGCGTCACCGGTCCGTACGCGTTCTTCGGCCACAGCCTGGGCGCGCTGGTGGCGCACGAGGTGAGCCGGGTGCTGTGGGAGGCGGGCGAGGCGCCACCGGGGCACGTCGTGGTGTCGGCGTTCCCCGCGCCCTCGCGGGTGCGGGTGACCGCCCCGGTGCACGACCTGCCCACCCAGGAGCTGGTGGCCGAGGTGGCGCGCCGCCACGGAGGCCTGCCGCCCGAGGTGTTGACCAGCCCCGCGCTGCGCGCGCTGACCGCCAACGCGCTGCGCGCCGACTACCGCGTGCTGGAGACCTACGCGTGGCGGCCCGGTCCGCCGGTGCCCGTGCCGCTGACCGTGTTCGCGGGCCGTGACGACGGGATCTCCGAGGCCGACCTGCGCGCGTGGGGGGCGCACACCACCGAGCCGGTGGACGTCCGGCTGTTCCCCGGCGGGCACTTCTACCTGCGCGAGGACACGCCGGCGGTGCAGCGGGCGCTGGCCGGCGCGCTCACCCGGCCGCGCCGGGCGGTAGGGGTGTAAGGCGGCGGGCGCGAGGCGATGGGTGCGCAAGGCGGCGGGCGTGCAAGGCGGCGGGCTGTGAAGCCGTAAGCGCGCGAGGCCATGAGCGCGCGAGGCCATGAGCGCGGCTCGATGCCCCGTCCGGTCCTGGCGGGCGGGGCATCGGAGCCGGTGACGGCGGAAGCACTGCCGCCACCGCTCAGGGAAGGCGAGCACTCCAGGTGTCGCGCCTCGTGCGCGGTCCCGCGGCCTGCTTGCCGTAGTTGTCGTGGACGGCGATCCCGGTGAAGCCCGCCGCGGTCAGCGCCGCCTCCACCTCGTCCCGGTCGAACCACCGCTGCGGGTGGCGCTCGCGCGCCACCTCACGACCCTCCGGGTCGGTCAGGGTCACCAGGTACTCGTAGTGCGCCGAACCGGGCTCGTGGCGGGTGTCCCAGGTGTAGCCGAAGTCGTCGAACCGCTCGCCGAACTCGCCCATCGCCGCGATGGCCTCGAAGCTCAGCCGGGTGCTCAGGTCGAACACCACGACCCCGCCGGGCTCCAGGGCCGTCGCGATGTGGCCCAGCGTCCTGGCCAGCGCGTCCTCACCGGTGAGGTAGTTCGCGCCGTCGAAGCACATCAGGGCCGCGTCGAACCGGCCCAGCCGGGCCAGCCGCTCGTCGGGGAGCACCAGCTCGACCAGCTCCGTACCGGGTGCGGCGCGTCGCCGGGCGATGTCGAGCATCTCCGGCGACGCGTCCACCCCGGTCACCCCGAACCCCTGCTCCTGCAACCGCCGCACGGTCACGCCGGTGCCGCAGCAGATGTCCACCACCGAGCGGACCTCGCGGCCCGCCTCGGCGAACCGCCGGGAGGTGAAGGCGAACCACTCCTCGTAGGGGATGCGGTCCGCCGCCATCCACCGGTCGTACACGCCCGCGATCCCGCCGTACGGCGGCTTCGCGGCAACCGGTCCGCGAGCCACGTCAGACCGCCTCGGCGACGGTCCAGCCCAACTGCTGCGCCAGGTAGCGGCAGCCGTTGACCTCGACCGCCTTCCGGTCCAGCAGCCAGGTCCAGAACGGCAGCGTCACGTCCGGGTACGGCACGCCGGACAGGTCGAAACCCGGCTCGGCCTGCTCGTAGCCGCGGGTGCGGATGCCGCCCGGGTCGACGAACACCACGCCCGCGCCGCTGTCGGCGATCTCCGCCGCCATGATGCGCGAAGCCTGGTCCAGCGCCGCCTTGCTGGCGCCGTAGACACCCGCGCACGGGAACACCTCCACCGCGGCCTCGCTGGACAGGTTCACCACCAGGCCGCCGGACTCGACCAGCAGCGGCATCGCCAGTTGGGCCAGCGCCACCGGCGCCGTGACGTTGGTGCGCAGCACCAGGTCGAACGAGTCCAGCGGGTGGTCCAGCAGCGGCCGGATCGGGCTGACCCCCATCACGGAGGCGTTGTTGACCAGCCAGTCCAGGCCACCCAGGCCGGCCGCGGCGGCGGCCAGGCGCTCCCGGTGCCCGTGGTCGCCGACATCACCGGGCAGCGCCACGACCTCGGCGCCGCGACCGCGCAGCCGCTCGGCGACGACGTCGAGGTCGGCCGCCGTCCGCGCGGTCAGCACCACGGCCCAGCCCTGTCCGGCCAGGAACTCGGCCAGCGTCTCCCCCAGCCCGGTGCTCGCGCCCGTGACCAGGGCGACCCGCCGCCGCCCGGTGTGTCCGTTCATCGCAAACCCCTCCGTGGTGTTCTAGGTGGACAGTCGGATGCCGTGCTCCGCGTAGCAGCGCACCAGGGTCAGGGCCTCGCCCCAGCCCGTGGCGCACTCGGCGAAGCGCCGCAGCCCCGCCTCGGTCTGCGGCAGGTCGGTCTCCACCACCTGGAGCCACGTGCCCTCGGCGTGCGGCGCGGTGGTGAAGGTGACCAGCGAGGGCGGGGAGCCCCAGGTGAACGCGAAGCGCTCACCCGGGTCGCACGCCACGACCTCGCCCTCGTCGGTCATCGCCGACCCGTCGTCGGTCCAGCCCTTCCAGACCAGGTGCACGGGACTGCCCACCCTGGGCTCGAAGCTCGACCCGTCGGTGAACCACCTGTCCCAGCCGGCGCCGCTGGACAGCAGCTCGAAGACCGCCGCCGGTGCGGCGCGGACCTTGGTGGAGTGCAGGATGTCCGGCACGACCACGGCCGGTTCCGCCGAGAAGGTGCCCGAGGTGCTCATGATCGCGTTCTCCCCGGTGCTCACTCGGCCGCTGCGGAGTAGGCGGGCAGCAGCTCCAGCCACCGGGCGTCGGAGTCGGCCACGGGCTCGCGGCCCTGGAGCCGCGCCTCCATCGCGTCGGTGTACATGTGCCAGCCGGCGCAGTAGTCGGCCGGGTCGACCTCCGACGGCAGGTCGCCGTGCCGCAACCGCAGCAGGGTGCCGTCGCCAGCGGGGCTGATCTCCACCCGCAGCACCGAGTCGGCGGACTCGCCGATGTAGCGCCACGTGTGCTCCAGCAGCTCCGGCTCCCGCCACTGGAGAACGCGGCAGGTGATCGTGTCGCCGTGGTCGCCCCGACCCTCCAGCACGTACTCCTGGTCGGGGCCCGGGACGCCGGCCAGCACCGGGCCGAACCAGGACGGCAGCAGCGCCGGGTCGGTCCAGGCGGCCCAGACGGCGTCGGGGGTGCCCGGCAGCACCCGCTCCAGGCGCGCCTCGCGCCTGGTCCGGGACGCCTGCCCGAGCAGGGTGGTCGTCGTTTCGCTCATGACGAGCTCTCTCCTTCCGGTGATCGCGCCGGGCGCGATCGGTTGGTGCGTCGTTTTCGGAGGGGACCGGAGGAGCGCACCGCTAGGCGGTGCCGGACGCCGGGGTGGGCGTCGCGGGTTCGGTGGTGGGTTCCCCGTCGGGCTCGGGCGCCCGGTCGGCCTCGCCGACCGCGCGGTCCAGCGCCAGCAGGCCGATGCCCAGGCCGCTCAGCAGCACCAGGACCATCGCGGTGTTGAGGCTGGTCAGGTCGGCCAGCCAGCCGTAGACGGTCGGGGTGGCGATGAACGCGCCGTACGCGGGCAGCATCATCGCGGCCGCGACCAGGCCGGTGTGGCTGGGCGCCACGCGGGCCGACGCGCTCAGGCAGGTGGGCTGGACGCCGGCGATCGCGATGCCCATGAGGACGAACGCGAACACCGACAGCGCCACCGACGGTGCCACGACCAGGACGACACCGGACACCGCGGTGCCCCCGCCCGAGATGAGGAACGACCTGCGCACGCCGAGCTTGCGCACCATCCACGCGTTGATCAGCCTGCCGATCATCATCATGAGGCTGAAGAGCGCGAACGCGGCGCCGCCCACGACGATGGGCGCGTCGAGGAGCTGGTCGACGTAGATGACCGACCAGACCTGCACGATGCTCTCCACCGCGATGGCCAGGACGGTCATGATGAACACGATCCGGAACAGCCGGTTGCGCATCAGCACCCTGGTGCCGACCTGCTCGCCCTGGTCCTCCTCCGCCGCCGCGCCGCGGTCGACGGGCGGGTAGGCGATCAGGAACGACGCCACGAGGACCGGCAGCAGCAGCACCGCGGAGCCGGTGACCACCCACCGGTAGTCGACGCCGGCGCTGATCAGCGCGCCCGCGCCGAGCGCGCTGATCACGGTGCCGCCGCTGTTGATGGCGTACATGACGTTCATGACGTCGCGCCCGCCGTGGTTCTCGATCTCCATGAACACGCTGTTGGTCGCCGTGTCGATCAGCGCCGAGGCGAGACCGGCCAGCACGAAGGCGACCACGAGGCCGAGCAGGCTGGTGCTGATCGCGAGGGTGAGGAGCATCCCGATCATGGCGGCCTGGCCGGCGATGCCCAGCGCGCGGTGGTCGAAGTGCCGGTACAGCCGCTTCGCCGACAGCAGCGTCACCAGACCCACGACGGGCAGCGTCAGGTGGGCGGTGCCGAACACCCCGTCGGTGAGGTTCAGGGCGGTCACGACCTTCGCCCAGACGACCGTCATGATGCCGATCGCGATGCCGAAGACGAAGAACTGCGTCCCCGACAGCCAGGACGCCGCGCGCAGGCTCCACGTCGGAGCGGTGCCACCCCCGCCCGAGGTCCTCTCGTCCATACCGGTTGACACCGTCATCTCCTCCTAGGCGGGCGCCGGGGCCCAGTGGGTGCGGGGCTCGGCGAGGTACCGCTCGTGCTCCGCTTCGTTGAACAGGTCGAACAGGGTGCTGAACTCGGCCCGCACGACCCGTCCGATGTCGACGGTCCGGACGAGCTCGTGGTAGAGCACCATCAACTCGGGGTCGGCGTCCACGCGGGGCATGACCTCGTCGTAGTGGGCCCGGTCGTGGAAGTAGGCCAGTTCGGCGTAGAGGACCTCGTCGTCGGCGACGTCGACCGAGGACTCGATGTCGGAGCACCCGTACTTGGCCGTCGGGTCGGCCATCTCGAACACGGTGCCGCCGATCGCCCCGTGCCGGCGGAACACCTCGATCGCCTGGTGCACCACCGTCCGGAACTCCTCCTCGCGCGCCCTGGGCACGCGGTGCAGGAACCAGATGACGTACATCGGTGCTCCGGGATCAGATCGAGGCGTGGGCGGCCATGGCGGCGTGGTCCACGCTGCGGACGGCGGAGGAGAACTCGGACCGGGCGACGTGCTGGATGTCCACGGTCTTGACCAGCACCTCGAACAGGTCCACGACCTCCGGGTCGGCGTCGGTGGACGCGGACACGCGCTCGTAGTGCGCCTTGTCGTGGAAGTAGGAGACCTCCACGTACAGCACCTCGTCGCCGTCGATGCCGAGGGCGTTGCCCATCGACCGGCAGCCGAACTTGTCCGTGTCGTCGGTGACGCGCACCAGCTCGCCCCCGAGGGCGCCGTGCCGGCGGAACACCTCGATGGCCTGGCCGACCACGCGCTCGAAGTCGTCGGTGCGGTTCTCCGGGACGCGGTAGACGAACAGCTCCTGGTACATGGGACTCTCCCGTCTGCGGTGTGGCGTGCTCGTGCCACCAAAGTTCGCAGAGCCCGGCACTCACGGACAGTGAGCAGACCACGAATGACGACCTGAGAATCCGAGTCGACGACCATGAAGAAAACACGGTTCCGCGGACACGCCGAACAGGCGGGCGGTGTGCACCGCCCGCCTGTGCTCCGCGCGGTCGGTGGTCGCCACCCTCTGCGACCACCGACCGCGCGGTCCGCGCCACCGGTCCTGCCCCGGGGTCAGCGCCCGCCGACGACGTCGGTCGTGCCGTCGGCCTTGCCGTGGCACTTGACGTGGTTGAGGGTCATGTGACCCTTGCCCAGGTAGTCGCCGCTCTTGCCGCGGAAGGTGCCGAACAGCTTGGCGTTGGTCATCGGGCCCGACACCGGGTCCGTCGGGTTCGACAGCTGCACGTGACCGGCCGTGACGCGACCGGCCTCGACGGCGGCCTGGAGGTTGACCGCGGCCCAGCCGAAGTACCGGCCGCGCACGCTCTGCACGAAGCCGAAGTCGGCCCCGCGGATGCGGTCGGCGCGCTCGCCCTGGCCCAGGATCTCCGCGGTGCCCTTCGGCGCGAGCTCGGTGAACGCGATGCGCTCCAGCGAGATCGGCACCTGCACGGCCTCGCCCTGCTCGACGATACCGCTGGGGTAGAAGTCGCGCAGGGTCTGGGACAGGTAGTTGTGCTCCCAGTACTTCTTGTCGTACTCGACGGAGAAGCCCCGGAACGGGTAGATCTCGTAGTGCGGGGTGCCGTCGTCGTGCAGGCCCTCCAGCATCTTCTCGATCGTCAGGTCGGTCTGGAAGTTGCGGACGTTGGTGGACGCCAGCACCCGGCCCATGATCGAGTCGAACCACTTCGGGGACAGCACGACGCGCACGGCGCCCAGCTCGGGGAACACGACCGTGGTGTAGCCGCTGATGATCAGCGGAACGGTCTGGTCGAAGTTCCCGGTCTCCTCGACCTCGGCCACGCCGTAGACCCGGTTCGGGGCGGTGGCGGTGGCGTCGGCGTACAGCACGCGGGCCCAGTCGGCGACCTCGGGGTCGTCGTCGTCCCGGTGCGACTCCAGCAGCCCGGCGGACTGGGCGCCCGCGGACTTCAGGCCCAGCCACAGCGCGCCGGAGCGGGCCAGGCCGTCGGGCTCCCGGTCCACGTAGTCCTGGATGGCGGGCAGGGCGCCGGCGCCCTGGCGGTCGGCCAGCTCCCACAGCGCCCGCTCGCGCTCCAGGGCCGTCTCCTCCTCGAACGCCGCGGTGCGCAGCTCGGCTTCCGAGCGGGAGTCGTAGGGCAGGTAGTTCTCCGCCATCGGACGCGCGAAGTCCAGGTGCTCGACCGGGTCGTGGAACCGCTCGGTGCTCGACACGTGCGCGGCGATGCCGATCGGTGTCGAGGTCGTCCTCGTCGTTTCGTTGATCATTTCATGATCCCTTCAAGGGTTCACTATGGAATCGCATAGCCAGTGTTGAACGGCTTTCCGGTGTCGACAAGAGCGGAGGAACGCTCGACCGGTGAATCCTGACCGGGAGTTGACCGAGAGTTGACCGGCACTGGCCCGAATACCGCAACGGACGGCTTTCCGTGCGTTCGGCGATCGGAAAACCGGCAGACATCTTGATGGGCGAGATTTGTGCGACGAAGCCTCATAAGTCCACAGTGGACTTCGTCGACACCGCCGCAGCGAGGCGGAAGCCGGCTGCCGCCCTTGTCCGACACCCGCGGGCAAGGGCGGCGGCAAGGCCGGTCGGTATCGGGCGGCCATCGCGATACCTCCATATAGGTAAGTGTTTCTTAACCGGTACTGCGCTATGCTTTGGCCGAAATCAACCGGGGAGGCGTCATGGCGATCAAGCGGGACTACGGCCAGTTCTGCGGCCTCGCCGGCGCGCTCAACGTGATCGGCGAGCGCTGGACGCTGCTCGTCATCCGCGAGCTGCTGATCGACGGCGTCCGGTTCACCGAGATCATGGACAACCTGCCGGGCATCGGCCCGAACCTGCTCGCCGAACGGCTGCGCGTCCTGACCGAGCACGGGGTGGTCGAGCAGCTCCCCGTGCGCGGCGACGCCAGGGGCAGGCAGTACCGGCTGACCGAGCTGGGGCGGCGGTTGTGCGGGCCCGTGCTGGAGCTGGCCCGGTGGGGCATGTCGTTCCTGTCCGACGAGGACGGTGCCGGCGTGGTGCGCGGCGAGTGGGGCTTCCTCGCGGTGCAGGCGATGGTCCGCCCGGACGCGGTGCCCGACGAGGACCAGACCTACGAGTTCCGCATCGGCGAGCCGGTGTTCGTCGTCCGCGTGCGAGGCGGCGAGGTGTCCTTCGCCCGCGGCGGCGACCCCGCCGCGAACCTGGTCGTCACCAGCGACCCCGACACGTTCGTGCGCATCGGCGCGCAGATGCTGACCCCGTTCCAGGCGATGGCCGCCGGCCGCATCAGGGTCGAGGGGGACCAGCGGGCGATCCACTGCTGCGTGCGGATGCTCGGGCTCTCCTGAGCCGGCGGTGGTGGAGCACCACCGCCGGCACCGGGCCGGCGAACACCGAGCTGGTGAACACCGCGCCGGCGAGCTTCGCCGGCGCGTAGCCGTGCGGTCAGTCGTCGAAGGCGCGCAGGGCCCGCGCCAGCTCGTCGGGCACGGCCGTGGGCACGACACCGGAACCGGCGCGGCGCATGCAGGCGACGGTCTGGGAGCCCTTGGCCACGAGCGCGCCCGCCCGGTGGAAGTCGAAGCCCATGGCGATCCGGTTGCCGCCGGTGCCGCGCAGGGACATGGCCACGTCCACCGTGTCCAGCGCGAAGCACTCGGCGTAGTAGTCCATCGAGCACGACACCGTCACCAGCGCGAGGTCGCCGCCCGCCAGCTCCTCGAGCACACCGGGCGCGTGGTCGGCCAGGAAGCGCTCGCGGCAGTGGCCCTGCCAGTGCAGGTAGTGCGCGAAGTAGACGTTGCCGACCAGGTTGGTCTCGTCCAGCGTGACCACGTGCCGGTGCGCGTAAGAACTCATCGCCCCTCCCCCAGCGCCACGGCGACGGCGGTGGGACCGCCCGCGCCGAGGACCCTCACCGACGCGGTGACCACCACCGCGTCACCCGCCCGCGCCACGGCCAGGCCGTCCTCGGTGGCGTGGTCGACCCGCAGCGGGGTGCGCGCCGCCGCGCCGAGCTTGAGCAGCGCCTCGCGGGCCGCCCACACGCGGGTGGCGGCGGTCGCGGCGTCCTCGCCGAGCTTGTCGGCCAGCAGCCCCGCCGCGCGCAGGTCGTCGTCGTGCAGCGGGAGCGGCCCGGCGGGCACCTCCTGCCAGTCCACGCCCACCGGCCGGTCGGCCAGCGCCAGCAGCAACCGACCCTCGTCGCCGGTGCGGCTCGCGCTCGCCTCGCGGCCCGCCACGCGCAGCGCGCCCGCCTGGTCGTGCCAGGTCCGCGCGCCGGTGACGGCCGCCGCCGCGACCGTGCTCGGACCGTCGGCGGTGACCAGCTCGACCCCGTCGGCGAGGTCGCACTCGATCAGCCGCCGCGACAGCCACGGGCCGACCAGCTCGCGCGGCATCCCGTCGGGCCAGGGCAGCGGACCCACGGCCCGCAGCCGCAGCCCCGACCAGCGCGCCACCGCCGCGCCGTCCGGCGCGGTGAGGTCCACGTCGAACACGTAGTCGTCGGCCGTGTGCGCGGTCTCGCGGGCGCGCACCCGCAGCGGGCCGTCGGGCCGCCGCCAGAACGACACCCGGTCCACGCCCACCGGCAGCGCCCGGCGGTGCGGCACGCACGCCAGCAGGGCGTGCAGGGTGGCGTCGTGCGCGCCGGGGTCGCCCAGCAGCAGCCGGGCGGAGTGGAACGCCGAGAACCACCCCGCCGCGTCGTCGGCGGTGATCCACGCCTCCAGCCGGAACGCCGACAGCACGTCGTGCCGCAGCAACCGGCGGAACCTGCCCCGGTGGAACAGCAGGTGGTCGTACCAGGGGTGGGGGTCCCCACCGGGCTCGGGCGGCGCCTGCGCCCGTCGGGGGTGCGGTGGCGGCGCGGCCGGCCCCGCGGTGGCCAGGAAGCGGTCGTGGCCGAACCGGTCGGTGTCCTGGCGCAGCACCACGCGGGTGCGGCCGGCCTCCACGAGGGCCGCCAGCCGCAGCACGGCGCCGCGGGCGTCGTCCACCACGACCGGCTCCCGGAAGCGCACGTCGGACATCTCCCACGGCCCGTCGGGCGCGCCGCCGGCCACCAGCGCGGCCTGCGCCATGGCCTCCAGGCCGACCACGGCGGGCAGCACGGGCGACCCGGCGACCCGGTGCTCGGCCAGGTAGGGGTCGGTGCCGGTGCCGACGGCCGCGTCCACCACGGCCTCCACCCCGGCGGTGCGGGTGAGGCGGTGCTCGTCGAAGCGCAGCCACGGCACGGCGGGCCCGGCCGGGTCCAGCGCCGGCCCCGCCGGGAAGCGTGAGGAGACCAGCACCGTCACCGGCGCGGTGGGCGCGGCGAGCACGTCGACCAGGGCCGCGGTGCCCGTGCGCGGGCCGATCGGCTCGACGCCGCGGCGGCGCAGGCCGTCCAGCACGTCCAGGCGGACGCCCATGCCGATGCCCGACCAGACCGACCACTCGACCACGTGGGCCCGGCGATCCGGGTTGGCCGCCGCCCACGCCTCGACGTCCACGCGCAGCCAGTCGTTGGCCACGCAGTACTCGGCCTGGCCCTCCAGCCCCTGCCTGCCGATGATCGAGCCGAAGCCGACCAGCAGCGCCAGGTCGTCGCCCGCCTCGTCGAGCAGCGCGCGCAGGCCGGTGACCTTGGGCGCCAGCGCGGCCCGCAGGGTCGTCGCACCCACCTCGGCCAGGCGGCGCGGTTCGTTGACCGCCGCGCCGTGCAGCAGGCCGCGGAGCGGGCCGTGCCCGCGGGCGGCGGCGACCGCGGCGCGGACCTGCGCGGGATCGCCCAGGTCGCAGCGCACGTAGTGCGCGGTCACCCGGGCCCGCAGGTCGGCCAGCGCGGCGAGCACCGCCGGGTCGTCTGGGTCGGAGCGGCCGGTGAGCACCAGCACCGCGCCGGTCCGCTCGGCCAGGTGCGCGGCGCAGTACGCGGTGATGCCGCGCACGCCGCCGGTCACCAGGCACACCTCGCCGGGGCGCAGGTGGAGGTCGGGCTCGGCCGCGCCCTCCCCACCGGGGCCGAGGGCGACCACCGCGGTACCCGCCCGCTCCACCCCGTCGCCGGTCACGCGCAGCTCCAGGTAGCGGCTGCCCACGGCGTCGGCGAGCACCGCCGGGTCGAGCCGGTGCGCCTCCTCCGGCACGTCCACCACCACCGCGGCGCAGCGCAGCTCGGCCACGGCGCTGCGCGCCACGGCGGCGGCAGCCGGGTGGCCCGCGTGCACCACCATCAGGTGCGCGGGCGCGGAGCCCGCCACCTCGCGGAGCACCGCCGCGACCTCGTCCGGGCCGTCCGCCGCGCTCAGCAGCACCGCCAGCCCCGGCGCGCCGCCGGCGGCGGGCAGGTCGTGCAGCCAGTGCCCGGCGGGCGCGCGGACCGACCAGCGCACCGCCGGGGCGGAGCCGCCCGCGAACGGCTCCCAGGTCGTGGCGAACGCCCGCACCCAGTCCGCCACGCCGGCCAGCGCGGGCGCATCGGGCGCGTCCTCGGCGACGGGCAGCGCGGCGAGCACCTCGGCCGCCTCGCCGACCGTCGCCCCGGCGAGCGAGAGCGGCGCCTCCGGCAGCGCGCGACCCAGCGCGGTCGCCACCGCGGCCACTGCCTGGGCCACCTGCAACGAGTTCAGGTGCAGGTCGCCCAGCATCGAGGAGGTCGGGGTGATAGACGCGAGCGGCAGTTCGAGCGACTCGGCCAGGTAGGCGGTCAGCGCGGTGAGCGGGTCGCCGTCCGCCACCGCGTCGGGCCCGGACCCGTCGACCCCGGCCGCGTCGGTGCCGACAACCCCGGCTGCGTCGACCCCGGCCGCGTCGGTCTCGGCAGCCCGGACGGCGTCCTCCCACCCGGACCGGTCCTCGCACGGGTTGCCCAGCACCGCGGGCTCCGCGTCGAGCGCGATCGGCCGGAACGGGCGGTCGGCGAACCACGGGCCCGGCCCGATGCCCGCCACCGCGGCCAGGGCGGCGGCGGCGAACGCGTGCGCGGCCTCGTCCCCGCCGACGTCCAGCGCCACCACCGGGGTGCCGCAGCCGGCCGCCAGGCCGGACAGGACGGTGCCGGGGCCGGCCTCGACCAGCAGGTCGCAGCGCTCGGCCAGGCGGGCGAGCGCCGAGGTGAACCGCACGGGCTCGGTGAGCTGGCGGACCAGCAGGTCGCGCAGGTCGGCGTCCGGGTCCAGGGCCTCGCCGGTCACCGTGGAGAACACCGGCAGGTCGGGGCGGTCCAGCCGCACCCCCGCCAGCACCGCCCGCAGCGGTTCCCGAGCGGGCAGCATCGCGGGGCTGTGGAAGCCGTGCGAGACGGGCAGCGCGGCACCGGCGACGCCACCCGCGCGGGCGCGCCGCAGCACCTCCGCCACCGCGGCCCGCTCCCCCGCGACCACGACCCGGTCGGGCCCGTTGTGCGCGGCGACCACCACGGGCGTGCCCGCCACCAGGGCCGCCACCGCGTCCGGGGCGCAGTCCAGCGACGCCATGCCGGTGTCCGGCACGGCGTGCCGGGCCATCACGCGACCCCGGGCGGCGGCGAGGTCCACCGCCGCGGCCGGGGGGAGCGCGCCCGCCCAGCACAGGGCGGCGATCTCGCCCAGGCTGTGGCCGACGGCCCCCACGGGGACGCAGCCCGCCTCCTCCAACCAGGCCAGCGCGGCCATCGACTGGCGGACCACGGCGGGCTGCGCCACGGCGGTGTCCACGTCGCCGTCCCGGCCGCCCGGCGCGGCCGGGAGCGCCGGCACGTCCAGCCGCTCGGCCCACCCGGGCAGCGCGAGCCGCACCGGGGCGGCCTGGCCGGGGAACAGCAGGCCCACCCGCCCACCGGCGGTGCCCAGCACGAACCCGGCGCGGCGGTCCAGCACGACCCCACCGTCCCGGTCGGACGCGGCCCGCACCGCCGCGGCGGCGGCGTCGGCGAGCCCGGCGGGGGTACTGGCGACCAGGGCCGCGCGGTGGCCGCCCGGCCGGAGGTCGCGCCAGGCCGTGCCCGCCGCGTCCCGCACCTCGGCCTCGCTGAACGAGCCCGCCACGGCCGCCAGCCGGACCAGCCGGGCCACCAGCTCCCGCCGGTCCGCCGCGGCGAGCACGACCACCTCGGGCCCCGGCACGCGCGCCGCCCACCGACGGGTGGCCGCCGACAACGCGGCGGCGGTGCGGCGGCGCACCGCCGCCTCCACCACGACGTGCGCGTTGATGCCGCCGAACCCCATCGACGACACCGCGGCGCGGGGCAGGGGGTCGGTCCACGGCTCCGCCTCCGGCAGCACGCGCAGGGGTGAGTCCCGCAGCAGCTCGTGGGGCCGCTCGCAGCCCGTGGTGGGCGGCAGCACCCGGGAGTGCACCGCCTGCACGGCCTTGATCAGCCCGGCCACGCCCGCCGCGGCCTTGGTGTGCCCGATGTTGCCCTTCACGCTGCCCAGCGCCGCCTCGGGCGCGGCCGGGCCCCGGAGCCGCGCCAGCGCCTCCAGCTCGACCCGGTCGCCGACCGGGGTGCCGGTGCCGTGCCCCTCGACCAGGCCCACGTCCGCCGGGTCGACGCGGGCCCGCCGGTACGCCCGCCGCATCGCCAGCTCCTGGCCCGCGGTCTCCGGACGGGTCAGGCCGCCCGCGCCGTCCGAGGAGGTGCCCCAGCCGACCAGGTGCGCGTACACCCGCAGGCCGAGCCGTTCGGCGTCCTCGGCGCGGGCCAGCGCGACCATGCCGCACCCCTCGCCGGGCAGGAACCCGGTGGGCTCGGCGTCGAACACCCTCATCCGGTCGCCCCGGGCCAGCGCGCCCAGCCGGGCGAACCCCACCAGCTCCAGCGGGTCCAGCGACAGGTCGACGCCGCCCGCGACGGCGAAGTCCAGGTCGCCCTCCACCAGCGCCCGGCACGCGGTGATCACCGCCAGCAGGCTCGACGAGCACGCGCCGTCCACCGTGTAGCCGGTGCCGTGGAAGTCGAAGTGGTTGCACACCCGGCCGGCGATGGTGTTGGCGAGCGCGCCCGCCAGCGTCTCGTCGCCCGGCACCGGGAACGGGTCCTTGACCAGCGCCCGCATCCGCCGCAGCACCTCGGCGGACGCCTCCTCCCCGACGCCCGCGCCGCGCAGCGCGGTCGCCGCCGCGTCCGCCACGAACGGCCAGCGCAGCCGCAGCAGGCCCGCGCGGGTGAACTCGCCGGTGAGGGAGTTGCCGATGACCACGCCCGCGGTGTCGCGGTCCAGGCCCTCGCCGCCGGGCACGCCCGCGTCGGCGAGCACGGCCGCGGCGGTCTCCAGGGCCAGCCAGTGCGCGTGGTCGGCCGCCCGGTGCAGCGGGCCGGGGATGCCGAACGCGGCGCGGTCGAAGGACCAGTCCCTCAGCACCGCGGCGTGCGTGGCGTAGGTCAGGTCGGGCTGGTCGCCGCGGTAGGCGTCGGCGAGGCGCGCGGGCGGCAGCCGCCGGAAGGCCCGGCGACCCGCCAGCACGTTCTCCCAGAGCCGGCCGGGCCCGTCGGCGTCCGGGTAGCGGCAGGCCAGGCCCACCACCGCCACGCGGGGCGGGGTCACGGCGCACCGCCGGTGGTGGACGCCTCCCGCGCGGCCGGGCGGGACGCGGCCCAGAGCACGACCCCGCGCAGCACGCAGGTGATCACCAGGGCGAAGAACAGGCCGAACACGACTCCCGCGCTGACCAGGACGCCGTACACGGCGGCCGTGGTGAGGCCGAAGACGACCTGGTTGCGCTTCCTGGTCGGCGTGGTGCCGGGGTCGGTGATCATGTAGTTCGTGTAGAGGATGAACGCCACGCCGGTCATCGGCACCAGGGCGGCCAGGAACGCGTGGTCCAGCAGCGCCCAGCGCACCGCGGCCTGGGCGACGAAGCCGCCGATCCACCCCGCGATGAGCGGGATCTTGCCGGTGAGGCCGGCGTTGAGCATGGTGCCGAGCATCAGGATGCCCACCGGGATGAACCAGTCGAGCGGGTCGCCGACGGCGTTGGTGAAGTGGTAGGGCGGCGCTATGCCGACCCAGCCGAACAGCAGCAGCGTCAGCACGATGCCGGAGTTCGACGGGTTGAGCACGTGCCGGACGCGGCCGCCGACCCTCAGGCGCACCACGTACTTCATCGAGTTGGAGCACACCACCGCGAACACGTACGGCCACAGCGACGTGTTGCCCCACAGCAGCATCCCGCAGGCCAGCGCGGTGATGTGGGCCGGCAGCAGGAAGGTGACCAGGTTGCCGGGCCCGCCCGCGTACTCCGGCGCGCGACCGCGCCCGCGGGCGTCGAGGAACTCCAGCAGCAGCGCGGAGGCGTAGCCGACCAGCACGCACGTGATCGGCGTGACCGGTGACTGCTCGAACCCGAGGAACAGGTGGCCGACGACGTTGAACACCGTGATGGACGTGGCGAACCTGCGCAGCGCCTTGACCCGCTTGTCCACCGGTGGTGCCGCGGGCGCCTCCCGCTCGGCCAACGCGCTGGTCAGCCCGTCGACCCTGGTGTTGTTGACGTCCCCCAGGTCCAGGGGCGTCGTGGACTGGTCGAGGGTGGTCATCGCAGCACCGCCGTTCCGTCGTCGCCGAGCAGCACGGTGTGGTGGCCGGGCCGCACTCGCACCTGCGCCGAGCTGGTCCCGCCGCCCGCGCGCCAGGTGATCACCACCTCGGCCTCGTCGTCGGGCAGCACGACGTGCGCCGTGCTCGCCGAGACGCCCGCGTGGCCGTTGGCGGGGTAGACCTGGGTGGTCTGGGGCAGGCGCGGGTCGCGCAGCTCGACCCGGGCGCCCACGGCGTCGCGCTCGCCGCCCGCCGCCCCGGGCACGACCAGGCGCAGGTCCGCGGCGCGCGGGGTGTCCCGCGCGGTGTTGCGCAGCAGCACCGAGTCGTTCCACTGGTTGGCCGCCACCACGTCGAGCAGGTTGTCGCCGTCCACGTCGCCGACGGCGAAACCGCGGGTCATGTACGGGGTCGCGATGCCGATCTCGTGCGCCAGGTCGTGGTAGCGGCCGTTCGCGGCGCGCACGAACAGCGGGTTGTGCTCGTCGCCGGACAGGTCGTCGCCCGGACCGAACCTGGGCCACGCGCCGGGCAGGCGCAGGAGCTGGTCGTTGCCCATGGCCAGTTCCTGGAGCATCGGCCAGCGGTCGCGGTCGCCCTTGAGGAAGCCCAGGGCCTGGATCAGCTCGTCGCCGCCGGAGTTGTCCAGGTCGGCGGCCTTGATGTCCCACGCCCACCCGCTGCGCGCCAACCCCAGTTCCTCGCTGCGCTCGTCGTAGGGCAGCTCGCCGCGCAGCAGGTCGGTGCCCGGCCCGGTGGGCACGAACGCGAAGTTGCTCTCGTGCAGGGCGTACTCGGAGGTGATGTTGCTGACCGCGATGGTCGGCGAGTCCGCGCCGTCCGGGTAGGTGAACGTGACGCCCATGCCCTTGAACGAGTCGTGGCCGAGGACCTGGGAGCGCGGCGTGGTCAGGTCCCGGTCGCCGTCCACCCGGGTCAGCCGCACCGAGCCGGGCGTGGAGTGGTTGACCAGCAGCTGGTCCGGGCCGAAGTCGTTGGCCACGTACATCTCGGGCAGCTGGTCGCCGGTGAGGTCCTGGAGGCCGAAGGCCAGCGTCCACGACCGGGCGGACTCGTCGGGGAACGCCGTGCTGACGTCCACCAGGTCCGGCACGGCGCCCGGTTCGCCGGTCGGCGTGGCCAGCAGCAGCCGGTTGGTGCCGCCGTTGACGCCCATGCCCATGGAGTCCTGCATGGCCATCCGGCCGTCGTCCCCGGCGTGCACGTCGAGCACGCGGGCGCCGTCCGGGAAGTAGTTGCCCACCATGACGTCCAGGTGGCCGTCGCCGTCCACGTCCGCCACGTTGAGCGCGGTGGAGTTCCACACCTGCGTCGGCGCCACCAGCTCCTCGGCGCGGAAGTCGGCCGCCGAGGGCGTGCCGGGCAGGCGGCGCTCGTTGACGAACAGCACGGGCGAGCGGCCCCAGTAGTAGACGAGCAGGTCCATCGCGCCGTCCTCGTTGAGGTCCGCCGGGACGCAGCCCATCGGCGCCATCGTGGCGTCCACCGGCAGCGGCGCGGGGTCCAGGGCGAAGCGGTCGTAGTCCGGCCCGCCCGCGCCGGGCGCGGGGAACACCGTCACCGAGTCGTCGCGCGGGTCGACCAGGCACACGTCGCCCTGGTGCCGCTGACCGCGCAGGTCGGTGAGCGCCACGGCCGCGCCGACCGCGGAGATCCAGCCCCGGATGTGCTCCAGCGCGGGCTGCACGGGCCGCTGGGAGCGGGGGTCGGCGGGCGCGGGCGCCAGCCGGGTGGTGGTGAACGAGAAGCGCGCGGCCAGCGCGGCGGTCTCGTCCGCGCCCAGACCGGGGCGGGCGGTGCACAGCCCCACGGCGACGCACAGGGCCACCGCGGTGGCGGGGGCGACCGCCCGCCGGAGGTGATCGGGCATGGCAGAACTCCCATCTGGTGGCCGTGGTGGAGGGCGTCAGCCCAGTCGGGCGACCCGCTCGCGCAGGCGCGCCTTCCACTCGGCGTAGGCGGACAGGTCGGCGGAGCCGGTGAGCCCTTCGGCGGCCTCGTCGGTCCAGCGGCGGGCGGTGGCCGGGTCGGTGCCGAACAGGTGGGCGGCGGCGGCGGAGGTGTGGTCGGGCACGATGCCGGAGCGGTCGCGGGCCGCCACCGCGAACAGCGCGCCCTGGCCCAGGTGCCACCGGTGGGGACCGGCCGCGGCGCGCAGCCGGTCCAGCGCGTCGGCGTCGGCGCAGCCCGCGTAGCACGACGCCAGGCCCACCCCGGCCCAGACGTGCGGCCGGGCGGGTTCGGGCAGCGAGCCGATCACCGCGGCGACGCCGTCCACGTCGGCCGACTCGGCGAACCAGAGCGCGCGCCCGCTGCCCGCCAGCACCGCCTCCCAGCGCGGGGACCGGGGACGGCGGGCGCGGCGGCGCAGCGCGGCCAGGCCGCCGAAGTAGGTCTCGGCGAAGCCCGCGCCGTCCAGCGCGAGGCACCGCAGCAGCGGCTGCGCCGAGGGCGGGCGCGGCGCGGGCAGCGGCAGCCGCAGCACGGTCGTGGCCGGGGCGACCGCCCAGCCGTAGCCGACGCTGACCAGGTGCACGTACCGGTCGCCGGGGCCCGACAGCAGGCGGTCGAGGGCGCCGGTGGGCCACGGGGTGAGCCGGTCGCGCAGCGCCGCGTGCATCCCGGCGCCCTCGTAGGCGAACCCGCGCTCGGCCGCGGGCACCTCGGCCAGCGCCGGGTGCGGGTCGCGCCAGTGGCGCACCGCGGTGTTGAAGCCGGTGAGGAACCAGCGGGCGTGCCGTTCCAGCACCTCCCGCTCGGGCGGCCGGTCCAGCCGGAACCCGCGCCCGGCGAAGTCCGCCATGCCGAGGGGCAGCACCCTCGCGGGACCCTGGCGGGGTGCCCGGCGCGGGCCGTGGTCCGTCACGGACATCGCTCGTTCCTCCTGTCGGTCTGTGGTCTGCCGGTCGGCGGTGCGGGGCTCGGGCGGTGCGGGGCTCAGGCGGTGGCGGCGCGCTCGTCGAACGCGTCGAGGGCGGGGTCGGAGTTGAGGATCGCCTGGTGCACCCGGCGCACCCGGCGTGACGGTTCCAGCCCCAGCTCGTCGACCAGCGCGCCGCGCAGGGCGCGGAACGCCTCCAGCGCCTGCCACTTGCGGCCGCTGCGGTACAGCGCCGTCATGTACTGCGCGCACACCGCCTCGTGCATCGGGTACCGGGCGTTCAGCTCGCTCAGCTCGCCGAGGACCCGGCGGTGCCTGCCCAGCCGCAGGTCGGCGTCGATGCGGGCCTCCAGCACGCCGAGCCTGCTCTCGTCGAGCCGGCGGGCCTTGCCGGCCAGCAGGCCGCCGACCGGCACGTCCACCAGCGCCGGACCGCGCCACACGTCCAGCGCGGAGGCCAGCAGCACCGAGGCGCGCTCGGGATCGCCCTGGTCGAGCGCCCACCGGCCGGCCCCCGCCAACCGCTCGTAGCGCCGGACGTCCAGCTCGTCCGGGCCCAGGTCCAGCTGGTAGCCCGTGTGGCGGGTGGTCAGCCGGGCCCGCGCCCAGGAGCCGCCGGCGGCGTCGACCGTGCGCCGCAGGTTCAGCACGTAGGTCTGCACGGACTGCACCGGGTTGCCCGGCGGCCGGGCGCCCCACAGCTCCTCGACGATGCCGCGCAGCGGCACCACCTCACCCGCGTGCAGCGCGAGCAGCGCGACGAGCTGGCGCGGTTTGCCCGCCGACGGCGTGATGTCGCGGTTGCCCTCCTCGACTTCCAGGGGACCCAGTACCGATACACGCATCGTGCACCCCCTAGTGGACGGGTTCGCCGTCGGAGACAGAACGACGGGCTCGACAAAAACGCTCGCAGAACGCCGGCGGCGGCCGACAGTGCGCGCACCACGAATGCGTTTCGGAGTCGGTCACGGGCCGGACCGTGACGAATGCACGACCGGGACGACGGCCCCGGCACTCGGCCGGACCTCAGCGAATCGCCGACCGGGAGCAGTGCGCCCGAAGGCCGGTCCCCGTTCGGGCGAACGGCCCAACGAGAGCGCAAAGAATGCCGTCGGAATTCCCCCTCGGTGATCGGAAGTGAAAAGAACACATTTCCGCCGTGACCGCGGCACTGGTTGCGCACCACTGCGGAAACAAGACTCGACCTCGCCCGCTCCTTCGCCCCGCCCCGGAGGTCACCGTGAACGCCACCCGCAGCGAACTGCTCCGCGAACTCACCCGGCTGGGTGTGCGCCCGGCCACCACCGGGGTGCGCGTCGACACCTTCGGCCACCTGGTCGACCGGCCCGACGCGACCCTGGCGCCGACGATGTGCGCGACCCGGCACGCCGTGCCGGCCCCCGCCGGCAGGTGATCCCGGTGGCCGCCCTTCCGCCCCGCATCGGGTTCAAGCGGCACCTGCGCGTGGAGACCGCCCGCAACGGCGACAGCTACGCGTTCTCCGAGCACGGCGTCACCGTCATGGGAGGACGGCAGGTGGCGCCGGCCGTCGCCCTGCTGGACGGCACGCGCGACCTGCACGGCGTGTTCGACGCGATGCCCCCGGGCGGCGGCGCGGCCACCGAGGAGGTCGCCGGCCTGGTGCTGCGGCTGTCCGACGAGGGGCTGCTCGCCCTCGGCGGGGAACTCGCGGACCGCTCCCCCGAAGCGGCGTACTGGGACGCCGCGGGAGTGGCCGGGAACGTCCCGGCCACCCGGCGGATCGCCGTGCGGGCGCTGGGCGGCATGGACCGCGACGGCGCGGTGGAGGCGCTGCGGCACAGCGGGTTCGAGGTGGTCGACGCCGGGGAGGTCGACGCCGGGGAGGTCGGCACCGGGGAGGTCGGCACCGGGGCGGCGGCGCTGACCCTGCTGCTGTGCGAGGACTACCTCGACCCCGCGCTCGCCGCGGTGGACGCCGCCCACCGGGCGCGCCGCACGCCGTGGCTGCCGGTCAAGACCGGCGGGACCTCGATCTGGATCGGCCCGGTGTTCCCCTCGGACGGGCCGGGCTGCTGGCACTGCCTGTCCGTGCGGCTGTGGCGGCACCGGCGCGCCGAGTCCTGCGCCCAGAGCGCCCTGGGCCGCACCGGGCCCGCGCCCCTCCCGCCGTGCGGGCTCCCGGCGCTCGCGGACGCCGCCGTGCGGCTCGCCGCGGTGACCGCGGCCCAGTGGCTGGCCGGGCACCGGCACGACGGGACCCGCGCGGTGTGGACGTTCGACAGCCTGACCTTCCGCAGCGAACACCACGAACTGCGCCCCTACCCGCAGTGCGGCACGTGCGGCGACCCGGACCTGGTGCGCGCGCGGACCCGGCGGCCGGTGCGGCTCGCGCCGACGCCGAAGGCCGGCGGCGGCCGGGCGATGACCGCGGGCGCGGTCCGGGAGCGGTTCGGGCACCTGGTCAGCCCGGTCACCGGCGTGGTCAAGCGCGTCGAGCGCGACCCGCGGGGGCCGGAGTTCTTCAACTGCTTCCGGTCGGGCGCCAACGCCGCCGCCGCGATCACCGACGTGGACCACCTCCGGTCCGTGCTGCGGGCCCAGAACGGCGGCAAGGGCGTGACGCCGCTGCACGCCGAGGTCGGCGCGCTGTGCGAGGCGGTCGAGCGGCACTCGGCCCTGTTCCACGGCGACGAGGAGCGGATGCGCGGCAGCCTGCGGTCCCTGGGCGACCGGGCGCTGCACCCCAACGAGGTCCTGCTCCACGACCCGCGCCAGTTCACCGACCGGCGGCGCTGGAACGCCGCCCACTCGCCGTTCCAGCACGTGACCGAGCCCTTCGACCCCGACCTGCGGTTGGACTGGACCCCGGTGTGGTCCCTCACCCGCGAGGAGCACCGGCTGCTGCCCACCGCGATGCTGTACTTCGACGCGCCCGGCCCGGCGTCGGTGCGCGCGGACTCCAACGGCAACGCCGCCGGCGCGAGCGTCGAGGACGCCGTGCTCCAGGGCCTGTGCGAACTCGTCGAACGAGACGCCGTGGCGCTGTGGTGGTACAACCGTCTTCGTGTTCCCGAAGTGGACCTGGACGCGTTCGCCGACCCCTGGGTGGACGAGCTGCGCCGGGTGCACGCCCGGCTCGGCAGGCGGGTCTGGGTGCTCGACGTGACCTCGGACCTCTCGGTGCCCGTCCTCGTGGCGCTGTCCTGCCTGGTCGACGGGCCGGGAGGGCACGTCGTGCTGGGCTTCGGCGCCCACCTGGACGCGCGCGCGGCGCTGCACCGGGCCCTGGCCGAGCTGAACCAGATGATGCCCGCCGCCCTGTCCGCCGAGGGCGGCGCCACCGTGGAGGGCGATCCGGACGCGTGCGCGTGGTGGCGGTCGGCGAACACCTCCAACCAGCCCTACCTGCTGCCCGACCCCGACGTGCCCGCGCGCGGCCCGGCCGCGTACCCGCCAGCGCCCGAGCAGGACCTGCTGGCCGATGTCACCCTGGTCCGGCGGCGCGTCGAGGCGGCGGGCGCCGAGGTGCTGGTGCTCGACCAGACCAGGCCGGACGTGGGGATGCCCGCGGTGAAGGTGCTGGCACCGGGCCTGCGCCACTTCTGGGCCCGGTTCGCCCCGGGCCGCCTGTTCGACGTGCCGGTCCGCCTGGGCCGGCTGCGGGAACCGACCCCCTACGACCGACTCAACCCGCTCCCGATGTTCTTGTGACGTCCGGGAGCGGCCCGACGCCAGGAGCGCGAAGTGCCGAAGAGGTGGGGCGACGGTGCGCTGTCCCTCGTGCGGCTGTGGTCGCTGCGCGAGGACGCCCTGCTGGAGATCGACCGGGACCTCGGCACGGCGGTCGTGGTGTCCGAACGGGGCGAGACGCACCTCGACGACGTCGGGGGCGTCGTGGGCGAGTCGCTGCACCGGATGGCGCTGGGCCCCATCGCGCCGGGCAACGTGCTGCCGCCCCGGCACCGGGACGGCGGCGGGGAGTGGGAGCGGTTCGGCGCCGCCCTGGACCGCCTCGGCGGGGTCGTCGTGCACTCGCTGGCCGGCAACGACAGCCGGCTGCTGCTGTCCGCGGTGCCCGTCGAGGCGGACGCGGCGTTCGAGCTGCCGCTGCTGCAACCCCGCGACGAGGTGCGGCTGTCCCGGTACGCGGCGCTGCGCGCGGGTGACGGCGAGATGCTGCTGGAGTCGCCGCTGGCCCCCTACCAGGTGCGGCTGCACCGCCACCTGGCGGTCAAGGTCGTCGCGGGACTGGGCAGCGCGGTCGCCGTGGTGGACCTGGCGGCGGCGCTGCGCGTGGCACGTCCCGTGGTGACCGACCTGGTGGCCTACCTGGTGGCGAGCGGCGCGGTGCTGCGCGGGCGCGCCGACCCGGGGGGCGTCACGCGCTTCGCCGAGGACACCGACCCGGTGCTGGCCCGCTGGACGCGGCACGACCTGCTGTTCCACGTCAGCACCCGCCGGGGCCGCGGCGACGGTCCGGCCGGCGCGGTGTACCCGCTGGCGGGCTGCACGCCACCACCGCCCGCACTGCGCCCCCGTCCCGGCCCGGCGGTGCCGCTGCACCGCCCGGACCGGCCGGACGAGGGCGGCCCGCCGCTGTTCGCCACCGTGGAGGCCGTCGGGCGCCCGGCGGGCGAGCGGCGCGGCCCGGTGGCCGCCGTGCCCACCGCGCGCCTGCTGGGCGAGCTGCTGTTCCGCACGGCCCGCGTGCGCTCGGTCGGCGAGACCTCGGGGTTCGGCAGCCCGCCGCACGAGGTGAGCGACCGGCCGCACGTGGACCGGCTGGGGTTGCACGAACTGGAGGTGTACGCCTGCGTGGACCGGTGCGAGGGCCTGGACCGGGGGGCCTACCACTACGACCCGGCCGCGCACGCCCTGGTGCGCGTCGCGGACCCGGACGAGTGGTTCGACGAGCTGCTCGACGAGGTCCGGGCCGCGGTGAGCGCGGCGGACCGGCCACCGGTGCTGCTGGTGATCACCGTGCGCACCGAGCGCGCCTCGTGGGTCTACCGCGACATCGGCTACGCCACGGCCCTGGCGCACACCGGCGCGCTCCAGCAGCTGCTGCACCTGGTGGCCGGCGCGCTGGGCCTGGCGCCGCTGGTGCCTCCCCTCGAACCCGGCGAGGTCGCCGATCGGGCGCTGGGCCTCGACTGGCTGGTCGAGACGGCCGTCGGCGGGTGCGCCCTCGGGTACGCCGAACGGCGCGGGGAAGAAGTTCCCGCCGGTCAGGTGCCGTTCGACGCTCCGTGAACGCGTTAGGATGCACGTTCCGCCGACATGTCCGGTATGACCGGTGGCCCCGGACGCGCCGGGACCCGGTGGATCGGCGCCCGGGAGGCGACACCGCCGGGGGACGGAGGACGATGCGCTCGATCCGGGTGGGTCAAGGGGTGCGCCTGGCACCGCGGCTGGCCGCCGTCGTGGTCACGGTCGTCTTCTGCGGGTACTGCGTCGTCGGCCTGCTCCAGGTGCTGCTGGAGGGCCCCAACCCCGCCGAGATCGTGCTGGCCGTCGTCGCGATGGCGGCGCTGCTGTCGTTGCAGCTGTTCTACTTCGGCCGCGCCGCGCGGTCGCTGCGGTCCCGGGCGACGACCGTCGCGCTCACCGCGCAGGCCCTGCTGGCCTACCTGCCGCTGCTGGACTTCGGCCAGTCGTGGGTCGGGATGCCGAGCTTCTTCCTGGGCAGCCTGCTCCTGGTGCGCTCCACCGCGGCCGGCCGCGTCGCGTTCGCGGTCGGGCTCGGGGTGGTCGCCGCGGCCCAGGCGGTGATCGGCGGCAGCACCCTGGACGTGGTCTACACCTCGGTGGGCACGCTGGTGTTCAGCCTGTCCGTCTACGGCCTCACCCGGCTGTCCCGGCTGGTCGGCGAGCTGCACTCGGCCCGCGCCCGGCTCGCCGAGGTGGCGGTGGGCGAGGAGCGCCTGCGGTTCGCCCGCGACCTGCACGACCTGCTGGGCCTGAGCCTGTCGGCGATCACGTTCAAGACCGAGCTGGCGCACCGGGTGCTGCACGCGCGGCCGGAGCGGGCCGCCGAGGAGCTGGGCGAGATCCTGGAGGTGGCGCGCCGGGCGCTGGGCGACGTCCGCTCGGTCGCCGGCGGTTACGCGGAGCTGTCCCTGAGCCAGGAGTGCGACCACGCCGAGGCGATTCTCCAGGCGGCCAACGTGCACGTCGAGGTGCGCCGCGACGACGCGCTGCCGGCGGGCGTCAGCTCGGTGCTGGCCACCGTGCTGCGCGAGGCGGTGACGAACCTGCTGCGGCACAGCAAGGCCGAGCACTGCTCGGTCACCGTGGGCGGGCGCGACGGCCGGGCGGTGCTGGAGGTGTGGAACGACGGCGTGCCGGAGGAGAGCCCCGCGAGCGGCGGCGGCAGCGGCATCGACAACCTGGCGCACCGGGTGGGCGCGCTGGGCGGCGAGCTGCGGGCGGGCCCGGACGGGGTCGGCGGGTTCCGATTGACCGCGACCGTGCCGGAGGCGGCGGCCGACGACGGCTCACCCGCCCCGACCGGCGACGCCGCGCCGGAGGCCGGGGTGCGGCCGGGCCTGACCGTGCTGGTGCTCGTCGGCATGTTCGTCGCGGCGGCGGTGCACCTGCTGTACCTCACCCACGACCCGTGGCTGCTCGCCCTGGGCGTGGGCAGCGCCGCCGGCGTGCTGGCCCTCCAGGTCCGGTGGTTCGTGCTGCGCGACCCGCGCGAGCACCCGCGGGCGTCGCGGCTCGCGCTGGCCGCGCAGGCGGTGCTGGTGTACCTGCCGCTGCCGGTGCTGGGCGCGGCGTGGGTGAGCACCCCGGGGTTCCCGGCCGGTTCCGCGCTGATGCTGTTCCACCCGGCCGTGGCGTGGACCGGGTTCGGCGCGGTGGTGCTCAGCGTGGGCGTCGCGCAGGGGCTGACCACGGGCAACGTGCTCGACGTCGTGTTCAACGTGGTGGCCACGACGATCAGCGGGCTGGTGGTGTACGCCCTGGGCGTGCTGTCGCGGCTGGTGGTGGGGGTGCAGCAGGCGCGCGGTGACCTGGTGGGCCGCGTGGTCACCGAGGAACGGGTGCGGTTCGCCCGCGACCTGCACGGCCTGCTCGGGCTCAACCTGTCCGCGATCATCCTGCGCAGCGAGCTGATCCGCAGGCTGATCACGACCGACCGGGAGCGCGCCGAGGGGGAGCTGGTCGAGGTGCTGGAGCTGTCGCGCCGCGCGCTGGCCGACGTCCGGTCGGTGGCCCGGGGCTACCGCGAGACACCGGCGGAGGAGGTGCACTCGGCGATGGCGTCGCTGCTCGCCACCGAGGCCGTGGTGGCCGTCGAGCGCGACGTGGGCGAGTTGCCGCTGCACGTGCGCGGCGTGCTCACCGCCGTGCTGCACGACCTGGCGGCGAGCGGGTCGACCCCGGGGCGGGGCTGGCAGATCAGCGTCCGGCCGGGGGGCGGGGTGACCGTGGTGGAGGTGGTGGACCGCGACGACGGTCGGGACAGCGCGGTGCTGGCGGCGCTGCGCGAGCGCGTCGCGGAGCTGGGGTCGGAGCTCACCGCGCACCCGCTGCCCACCGGTGGCCACCGCTTCACCGCAGAGGTGCCCGCGAAACCACCGCCGGACGGGGGCTGATCGGCGGCGGTTGACCGGCGTTGGCTGACCGGGCCGGCTACAGCCAGCCGGCTTCCTTCGCGATCCGGATCGCGTCGACCCGGTTGCGGGCCTGCAACTTGGTGACGATCGTGGTGAGGTAGTTGCGCACGGTCCCGGCCGACAGGAACAACCGCGCGGCGATCTCGGTCGGGTTGGCGCCCGCGGTCGCGAGCCGCAGCACCTCCAGCTCCCGGCCCGTCAGCGGGCAGTCGGTGGAGTCCCAGGCGGACAGCGCCAGCTCCGCGTCGACGACGCGGCGGCCCGCCGCCACCCCGCGCACCGCGTTGGCCAGCCGGTCCGAGGGCGCGTCCTTGAGGATGAACCCGCCCACCTTGGCGGCGAGCGCGCGGCGCAGCGTGCCCGGCCGGTTGAGGCTGGTCAGGATCAGCGTGCGGCAGGACGGCATCCGCTGGTGCAGCTCGGCGGCGGCGGTCAGGCCGTCCTTGCCGGGCAGGTCGATGTCGATGACGGCGACGTCCACGGCGTTGGCCTGCGCGGCGGGCACGATCTCGTCGCCGGACGCGACCTCGGCGACGACCTCGATGTCGTGCTCCAGGTTGAGCAGCGCCACGAGGGCACCGCGAACCATGTGCATGTCCTCGGCGAGCAGGATCCTGATCATGGGCGGGGCCTCTCCACGGCGCGGCGTAAGGCCGGTACCCCATGGTTGTACCACCCCGCGGGGTCGCCGGGCCTCCCCCACACCGCCACCGGCTCACCCCGGGCGACGACCGACCGGGTCATCGCCGGTCCAGGCCGCTCGTCCGTTGTCCCGATGACCTCCCCGCAACCGGAGGAACTCCCAGGACCGCCGCGCCACCTCCGGCGCGGCGTGCGAGTGGCACGGCAGCTCCACCGACACCAGCCCCCGGTAGCCGCCCTCCTCGAGCGCAGCCAGGACCGGCGGGAAGTCGAGGTCGCCCGCACCGAACTCCAGGTGCTCGTGCGCGCCGCACCGCACGTCCTCGATATGCACGTGGACCAGGCGCGGCAGGGCCCGCCGCACGCAGTCGGCCACCGGCCGCGGCCCCGGGCACCGGCAGTGACCGACGTCGAGGGTGAGCCCGAGGCCGAGGTCGAACCGCGTGACCAGCTCGTCGAAGCTGTCCAGGGTGTCGACGAACATGCCGGGTCCGGGCTCCAGGCCCACCGGGACGCCCGCCACGGCGGCGCTGCGCAGCACGGCCGCGCAGCCGCGCGCCAGCCGGTCCCGGTTCGTCGCCGGGTCGCTGCCGGGGTCCGCGGTGCCGCTGCGGAACGACACGGCCTCCGCCCCCAGGTCGGCACCGATGTGCACGGCGCGCCGCAGCAGGTCCAGCCGCCGCTGCGCGCCGTGCGCGGACATCAGCGTCGGCTGGTGCTCGCGCCACGGGTCGAGCAGGTAGCGGCCACCGGTCTCGACCACGACCGCCATGCCGGTGCGGTCGAGCAGCCGACGCAGGGTCGCGAGCCGGCGGGGCAGGTCGTCGGCGAACGGGTCGAGGTGGCGCGCGTCGAGGGTGACGGCGATGCCGTCGTAACCGAGGTCGGCCAGCACCGCGACGGCGTCGGCCAGGGTGTGGTCGCCGAAGCCGTTGGTGCCGTAGCCGAAGCGCAGGTAGCTCATGCCGATGACACCCCACGGCCCGGCACCCGCACCGGCCGGACCGGGTAGCGCGCCCTCATCGCCGGGTCCACCGGACGAGCGCGGCGTACTGCGCCTCCAAACCGTGCTCGACCGCCCCGAGCGGGTCCTTGAAGAAGAACCCCAGCTCCGGCACCGGACCGCCGCGGTCGGCCAGGCACAGCAGCCGCGCCAGGTCCAGCACGAGCGGCGCGGCCAGCGCCGAGTCGCACCCCTGCCAGGTGAACTGCATGGTCATCCGCACGCCGAGGAAGCCCTCGAACCCGATGTGGTCCCAGGCGGTCTTCCACTCGCCCAGGTCCTCCACGTGGTGGATGTGCACGCCACCCTCCACCGGGTGGCCGAGCAAACGCTCCAGCACCACCGCCTTGGACGCCGCCTTGGCCGCGGCGCGGTCGGCGTCGGCGAGGTTCGCACCGTCCCCGCCACCGAGCAGGTTCGTGCCCGACCAGGAGCGGACCCGCAACGCGCGCCGGGTGAACAGCGAGGCGAGCACGGACTTCACCAGGGTCTCGCCGGTCTTGCCGTCACTGCCCGAGTAGGGCACGCCGCGCTCGACGGCGAGCTGGTGCAGCGCGGGCAGCCGAGCACCGGTGGACGGCGTGAAGTCGACGAAGCCGCACCCGGCCAGGAACGCCGCGCACGCGTAGAGCGAGCTGGGCGGCAAAACCGCCCCCCGCCCCAGTTCGACCTCCAACGCCGACCAGTCGGCGTGCGCGGCGTGCGGCACGGCAGGCGGCTCGGTGGCCGCGACGTTGACCACGACCACGCGCCGCAACCCGTTGCGCCGCCGGAAGTCCAAGATATCGGCGGCCAACCGCTCCACCACGGCCCACTGCGGACCGGGCGCGTCGGCGTGCGCGCCGGGCCGGACCTCGGCATCGGCCGCGATCAAGTCGTCCACCACCAGTCCCGCCACCCCGGGCGGCAACACCCCGGCCCGGGTCAGCAGTTCCGCGCGCTTGGCGGGGTGGGACACCACCACGTCGTGGCCACCGAACACCAGGTCGTCGAGCGCGGGCAGGGCGGTCCCGACGAAGTCGGGCAGAGCGGTCACCAACCCGGTGGGCGGCAACAGCCCGGCCCGCAACGCAGCCGCACCCGCAACGGCCGTGGTCGCCACCGAACCACGCGCCCCGACCAACCACACTCCCGTTCGGTTCCCCGTCATGCCGGACCTCCCCGCACCCGTCGCGTCGGCAGGTCGATCCTGTGCCACGCGCCGGCGTGGTCGACAGTGCACGGCTCACCGGTGGTCGTGAAAAGTTCAGGAGTGCGGCCGGCAGTCCTCGGCAACGCGCCGCGCGGGGATCGGCCATCGGCGTTCCCGACCTGGTGACGGCAGCGGTCGGGGCCGACCACCGCGGTACCCACCGCCGAACTCCCCGTGACGGAACCGGAAGCCGGGTCCCACACCCGGCCGGCCAACCTGCTCGACCCGCCGTTCACCCCCGAGCAAGCCACGACGACCACCCGACCCGCTCCGACCAAACAGCCCGGCCACCCCGGAACGAGGTGGCCGGACCGCCGGACGTCAGGCCGGCGGTGGTTCGGTGACCCGGTAGTGCTCCCCCGTGACCGTCATCGTCTGGCCCCGGTAGTTGCGCAGCGCCAGGCCGTCCTCCACCACCTCGTGGTACGGCCGGCTGACCGGGATCTTCCCGATCCTGGTGGTCAGCACGTACTGCGGCACGCCGAAGCCCGTCATGTGCCCCTGCAACGCCTCCATGATCTCCCACCCCTTCTCGATCGAGGTCATGAAGTGGGAGACACCGGTGACGTTGTCGCAGTGGTAGAGGTAGTACGGGCGCACCCGGATGCGGAGCAGTTCCGTCATCAGCTTGCGCATCGTGTCCACGTCGTCGTTGATGCCCTTGAGCAGCACGGTCTGGTTGCCGACCGGCACGCCGTGGCGCAGCAGCCGGTCCACGGCCGCCGCCGACTCTGGGGTGATCTCGCGCGGGTGGTTGAAGTGGGTGTTCAGCCACACCGGGTGGTACCGGGACAGCATCTCGCAGAACTCGTCGGTGATGCGCTGCGGCAGCAGCACGGGGAACCTGCTGCCGATGCGGATGATCTCGACGCTGGGGATGGCGCGCAGGCCGGAGATGATCGTCTCCAGCTTCTCGTCCCGGTAGGACAGCGGGTCGCCGCCGGTGAGCAGGACGTCGCGGATCTCCGGGTGCTCCCGGAGGTAGCGGAAGTCCTCCTCGAAGTCGCCGCCCTCGTTGTCGCGGAAGTACGTGCCCTCCACGTCGGTGGTGTGGAACTTCCTGGTGCAGTGGCGGCAGTACACCGGGCACGACTCGGTGATCAGCATGATCACCCGGTCCGGGTACTTGTGCACGATGCGGTTGGTCTTGCGGTAGAACATGTCGCCGACCGGGTCCACGTCGGCGTCCGGGAACTCCAGCAGCTCGCCGTGCGCCGGCACGGCCTGCAACCGGATGGGGCAGTCCGGGTCCTCCGGGTTCATCAGGGACGCGTAGTACGGCGTGACGCTCCAGCGGTACTTGCCCGCCGTCCCGGCGATCGCCTCTTCCTCCTCCGGGCTGACCTTCACCCACTCGCGCAGCCCGTCGAGGTTCGTGACGCGGTTGCGCATGTGCCAGCGCCAGTCCGACCACTGCTCGGTGGAAGGTGCTCCCGGCGCCGCTGCGGGCGCGGCGAATGACTCCGACATCTGTGGCTCCGTTTTGCTCAGGAGATGACTGGAAGCTGCTGCAGGCGGCGTTCCCGCCGCACGACCGCGGGTTCGGCGGTGCCGGTGGTCGCGGCGGTCGAGAGGACCGCGGCCAGTTCCGCCACGGTCGGGGTCTCGAAGAGCTGGCGCACGGGCAGGTCGCGGTGCAGTTCGGCGCGCAGGCGCGCGACCGCCTGCATGGCGAGCAGCGAGTGCCCGCCCAGGGCGAAGAAGTTCGAGTGCAGGCCCACGCGGTCCACGCCCAGCAGGTCGCACCACACGGCGGCGACGGTCACCTCGACGTCCGTGCGGGGCTCGACGTGCTCCTCGCCGCCCTCGCGATCGGGTTCGGGCAGGGCGGCCCGGTCCACCTTGCCGCTGCGGTTGAGCGGCAGGGCGGGCAGCGGGTGCACCATCGCCGGCACCATGTAGTCCGGCAGCCGGCCGCGCAGGTGCGCCCGCAGCTCCTCGGTGTCCGCGTCGCCCACGACGTAGGCGACGAGGTGCAGGCCGATGCCGGGCAGGTCGCGGGCCACGACGACGGCGTCGGTGACGTCGGTGTGCGCCAGCAGCACCGCCTCGATCTCGCCCAGCTCCACCCGGAACCCGCGCAGCTGCACCTGGGTGTCGATGCGGCCGAGGTAGTCCAGCGACCCGTCGGGCAGCCAGCGGACGAGGTCGCCGGTGCGGTAGAGGCGCTCGCCGGAGCCGAACGGGTCCGGCACGAACCGGTCGGCGGTGAGGTCGGGCCTGCCGAGGTAGCCCAGGGCCACTCCCCCGCCGCCGACGTGCAGGTCACCGGGCACGCCGACGCCCACCGGGTTGAGGTGCCGGTCGAGCACGTGCACGCGGGCGCCGGGCACCGGGGTGCCGATGGACGGCACCCGCGGCCCGGTCGGCGGCACGTCGCAGCTCGTGGTGACGACCGTGGCCTCCGCCGGGCCGTACAGGTTGATCAGGGTGAACGGCGCGTCGGGGGCGGGGCGCTTGCGCAGCGCGTCACCGCCGGTGCTCAGCACCCGCAGCGGGCTGCCGGCGGGCCACGGCACGTCCAGCGCCAGCTCGCACAGCGGGGTGGGCAGGAACCCGACCGTGATGCCGTGCTCGGCGAGCCAGCGCACGGCGTGCTCGCCGGAGGCCGTGGTGTCCGGGTCCGCCAGGTGCAGCTCGGCGCCCGCGACCAGCGCGGACCAGATCTCCAGCACCGACACGTCGAACCCGGTGCCCGCGATCTGGGACACCCGGTCGTGCTCGGTCGTCGCGCAGTCGGCGTTGTACCAGTCGACGCGCAGCGCCAGGCCGCCGTGGTCGAGCAGCACGCCCTTGGGCTGCCCGGTCGAGCCGGAGGTGTGGATGGCGTAGGCCGCGTCGTCGGGGCCGATCGGCACGTCGGGCGCGGGCGCCGGGTCGCGCGGCTCGTCCACCGCCACGACGACGCCGGCGAAGCCGTCGACCAGGCCGCGGGTCTCCCCGGTCACCAGCACCGCCGCCGCGCCGGCCGTGGCCAGCACCTGCGCCACGCGGGCTGCGGGGAACGCGGCGTCCACGGGCGCGTACACCGCGCCGGCGCGCATCGCGGCCAGTGAGCCGATCACGTACTCGAACCCGCGCGGCGCGCACACCACCACCCGGTCGCCGCGACCGACGCCCCGCGACACCAGGTGGGCCGCGAGCCGGGCCGACGCCTCGTCCAGCTCCGCGTACGACAGGCGCCGGTCGCCCTGCGCGAGGGCGACAGCGCCGGGCCGGCGCGCGGCCTGCGCCGCGATCCGCGCGGGCACCGGCTCGCGGCCGCCGACGGCGGGCCGGGGCGCGCCGAACCGCCGCGTCACCAGGTCGCGCTCGTCGTCGGGCAGCACGTCGAGGGCGTGCAGGCGGGCGTCCGGGTCGCGCACGACGGCGCGCAGCAGGGTCTCCCACCGCTCCAGCAGCCGCCGCGCGGTGGCCTCGTCGAACAGGTCGGTGGCGTACTGGAGGTCGCAGTGCAGCCCGTCGTCGTCGACCACGGCGACGAACGTCAGGTCGAACATGGCCGCGTTGTCCGCGCCGCGCACCCGCTCGACGGCCAGCCCGTCCAGCTCCAGCGAGGACCAGCTGCCCTCCTGGTAGTCGAACAGCACCTGGAACAGCGGCGTCCGGCTGGACGACCGCTCCACCCGCAGCAGCTCCACCACCTGCTCGAACGGCAGGTCCTGGTGCGCGTAGGCGGCGGTGACGGTGTCGCGGGCACGGGCCGCCAGCTCGCCGAACGCCGGGTTGCCGGACACGTCCGTGCGCAGCGCGAGGGTGTTGACGAACAGGCCGACGACGCGTTCGGTCTCCTCGGTGACGCGGTTGGCCGTGGTGCCGCCGACCACGATGTCGGTCTGCCCGCTGTGCCGGGCCAGCAGCGCGGTGAACGCGGCGAACAGCACCAGGTACAGCGTCACGCCGTGCCGGTCGGCGACCGCGCGCAGGTCGTCCACCAGGTCGGCGGGCAGGTCGTGGAACCGGCTGCTGCCCGCGGTGCCGCGCACGGCTGGTCGGGGTCGGTCGGTGGGCAGCTCCAGCAGCGCGGGCGCGCCGTCCAGGGCTGCGGACCAGAAGTCCTGCAACCGCGCCAGTTCGGCGTCCCGCAGCGAGGCGCGCTGCCACCGCGTGTAATCGGCGTACTGGATCACCGGCGCCGGCGGCACCTCCGCGTCGCGGCCGGTCTCGCGGGCGTAGCAGGCGGTCAGCTCGCGGAAGAACAGGTCCTGCGACCAGCCGTCGAACACCAGGTGGTGCCAGGTGAACGCGAGCAGGAACCGGTCGGGACCGGTCGGGTGCAGGGTGGCGCGCAGCAGCGGCCCGGCGGTCAGGTCGAACGGCCGGTCCGCGTCCTGCCACGCCCGCGCCCGCGCCTGCTCCGGCGATCGTCCGTCCTCGACGGAGAGACGTATCGTCGACTCCGACGCGATCCGCTGCACGGGCACGCCGTCCACGACCGCCACCGTCGTCCGCAGCGCCTCGTGCCGTGCGACCACGGCGTTGAGCGCGCGTTCCAGGGCGTCGACGCGCAGCGGGCCGGTGATCTCCAGCAGCTCGGCGATGTTGTAGGCGGCGCTGTCCGGTTCGAGCTGGTCGATGAACCACAGGCGCTGCTGGGCGAACGACAGCGGCACGTCCTGCACCGTCGGCGCGGCGTCGATGACCGGCACGTCGTCCGGCGCGGTCTCGGGCACCGAGGGGGCGAGGTGCGCGGCGAGGTCCTTGAGCACCGGGAACTGGAGCATCTGGCGCACGGTGATGCGCACGCCCCACCTGCGCCGCACCCGCACCACGACCTTGGTCGCCAGCATCGAGTCGCCGCCCGCGCCGCGGAAGAAGTTCTCGTCCCGGCTCACCCGGTCCCGGCCGAGCACCTCGGCCCATATGGCGGCCAGCTCGCGCTCGACCGGCGTGGCCGGCTCGGCGAAGTCCGCCACGCCCGCGGTGTCGCCCGCGCCGGTCGACACCGCCTCGACCGCGCCGTTCCGGCGGACCCTCGCCACCCGGCCGTCCTCGCGACCGTCCGTCCACACGCGACCGGGTACACCGACGGGGACCGGTGCGCCGTAACGGTCGCGCAGCACGGCCTCGACCCCGTCGAGCACCACGGTCGCCTCCGCCTCGTCGGCCAGCGCGATGTCGCCCACCCGGGTGTCCGGCGCGGTCAGCAGGGCGTCGAGCACGACGCGGTAGTGCCCGGCCAGCGCCTGCACGGTCGGCCGGTCGAACAGGTCGGTGGCGTACTCGAAGCGGCACTCCACGCCGTGCTCGTCGTACTCCACGGCCAGCTCGACGTCGAACTTCGCGGTGTCGTTGTCCAGCGCCCGCAGCCGCACGTCCAACCCGGCCATCCGGGGCGGCGGCGTGGTGGCGTTGACCGAGCACATGACCTGGAACACCGGGTTCATGCCCGCGCCGCGCTGGGCGTCCAGCGCGTCCACCACCCGGTCGAACGGCACGTGCTGGTGGGTGAGGGCGTCCAGGACCTCCTCGGTCACCCGCTCGGCCACCCGCGCCAGCGTCGGGTTGTCGGACAGGTCCACCCGCAGCGCCACCGTGTTGGCGAAGAACCCGACGGCGGATTCCCAGTCCTCGCGGGTCCGGTTGACCACCGGCACGCCGACGATCACCCGGTCCTGGTCGCCGTACCGGTGCAGCAGCACCGCCAGCGCGGTCGTCACGCCGGTGAACAGGGACGTGCCGCCGAGGCGGGCGCGGAGGTCGTCGGGCACCGCCACCGGCACGTTGTCGCCGCGCGTGCTCGACCCGTCCGGTCGTGGCCGGTCGGCCGGGATGCCCGCCTCGCCGAGGTGGCCGGACAGGCGGTCGCGCCAGTGCGCGAGCTGCGCCTCGAACAGCGGACCGCCCGCCTGCTCCGCCTCCCACACCGCGTAGTCGGCGTACTGGGCGGCCGGCGGCAGTTCGGCGGGCACGCCGCGGACGCGCGCCGAGTACAGCTCGCCGAACTCGCGGAACAGGACGGTCTCGGACCAGCCGTCGGTGACGACGTGGTGCAGGTTCAGCACGACGTGGTGCAGGTGGTCGTCCACGCGCAGCAGCGACGCCCGCACCAGCGGCTCGCCGTCCAGCCGGAACGGGCGGGCGGCCGCGGACCGGACGGCCTCGTCGACCGCCGGGCCGCGTTCGGCGGCGGGCAGCGCGCGCAGGTCCAGCACCTCGCGCGGCAGCGGTCGCGCCTGCCCGATCACCTGGTGGACCTCGTCGTCCACGACCTCGAACGTCGTCCGCAGCACCTCGTGCCGCGCCACCAGGTCGTCCAGCGCCGACCACAGGGCGCCCTCGTCGAGCGCCCCGCGCAACCGCAGCACGAACGGCACGTTGTAGGCGGCGTTGGGGCCGTTGAGCTGGTCCAGGAACCACAGGCGGTTCTGCGCGGCCGACGTCGGGACCCGGTCGGGTCGTTCGGTAGTCCGCACCGGCTCGGCCGGCGCGCGACCCCCGGAAGACGGCATCCCGGAAGACGACACCCCCGAAGACTGCACCCCCGACGAGAGCATCCGGCGCAGGAGCTCCCGCCTGGCTTGCGCGACACTGTCGGCCATCGTCATCCCCTCCGTTCACGGGCGTGCGCGGACGCGCCCGCCCCGGTGGGACGAGGCGCGGCAGCATCGTGCGTTGAGGTACTCGAACGGCGCTCCGGAGGATTTCCGGTGTGCCACCACCCGCATTTACGTACGCGTCCGATCAGGTCGTGGGACACCCGGTCGGCCTAATCGACACGACTACCGCGACAAACCCCGCAGCATGTCCACCCCCAGTGCTTGCCGCTCTCCCAGGCCACTACAGCAGCCACCCCAGGGGTTGTCAAGACAACGAACTGCGGTCCTTTTCCGCTGGCTGCGGCAGCTATTCCGGCCCGTTGCGCTCCGTCCGGCGATGAGTTACGTTGCGTACGATAAGCGATATTCCGCGATCTAAGCGGACCTGTTTAACGATCGCTTTATCCGCCATTTGTCACCACCGCGCCGGACAGGCCGGGCGCGCAGCCGAGGAGGGCGGGCATGTACGACGCCGTGGTGGTGGGCGCCCGGTGCGCCGGCGCGGCCACCGCGCTGCTGCTCGCGCGCCGCGGGTACCGCGTGCTGCTGCTGGACCGGGCCCGGTTCCCCTCCGACACCATGTCCACGCTCTACATCCACCAGCCGGGCGTGGCGAGGCTCGCCCGCTGGGGCGTGCTGGACGCGATCACCGCCTCGGGCGCGCCGCGGTTGGACACCGTCACCTACGCGGTCGGCGACGTGCGGTTGAGCAGTCGCGCGCCCGCGTTCGAGGGCGTCGACTCCGCCTACGGCCCCCGGCGCCACGTCCTGGACCAGGCGCTGGTGGACGCGGCGGTGGCGGCGGGCGCGGAGTTCTCCGACTCCTCGTCGGTGCGGGGCCTGCTCACCGACGGCGACGCGGTCACGGGGGTGCGGTTCCGCGCGCCCTCGGGCGCCGAGGTCGCCGCACCGGCGCACCTCGTCGTCGGCGCGGACGGGATGCGCTCCGCGGTCGCCGACCTGGTCGGGGCGCCCACCGAGGTCGAGGACCCCCGCCTGAGCTGCGTGTACTACTCGCTGTGGACCGGGATCGACACCGGGTTCGGGTTCCACGAGCGCACCGGCCGCTGGATCGCCACCATCCCCACGCACGGGGGCGCGACGGTCCTGGCCACGTACTTCCCGCAGGACCGGTTCGACGAGGTCCGCCTCGACCCGCGCGCCGCGCACCTGGACGCGCTGGCCACCACGGCCGGCGAGGTGTTCGAGCAGCTCGCGGGCGGCGAGCAGGTCGGCAGGCTGGTCGGCACCGGGGACCAGCGCAACTTCTTCCGCCGGGCCGCGGGTCGCGGCTGGGCGTTGGTGGGCGACGCGGGCCACCACCGGGACACGATCACCGCGCAGGGCATCTCCAACGCGTTCCTCCAGGCCGAACTGCTGACCGAGGCGCTCGGCGACGGTCTGCGCGACCCCGGCGCGAGGGCCGCCGGCCTGCGCGCCTGGGCGGCCCGGCGGGACGAGGAACTGGTCGAGAGCTACCACGGCACGTTGCAGCTCGCGCGCCTGGAGGTCACCGGGGCGCGGCTGGAGATGCTGCGCGCCATCGCCGCGGACCCCGACCTGACCACGGGTTACTTCGCCGTCGTCGCCGGGCTCATGCCGATGGAGGACCTGCTGACCGAGGAGCTGCTCGACTTCATCTGACGCGCCACTGGGGAGGCGGAGCGATTGGCTGCGGTACCGCGCGGGATCACCACGGTTGCCGACGTCGTCGGCGTCGGGTTCGGACCGTCGAACCTGGCGCTCGCGGTGGCGGTGGCGGAGGTCGACGCGCTGAGGGCGGAGTTCTTCGAGCGCCAGCCGCGGTTCGGCTGGCACCGGGGGATGCTGCTGGACGGCGCGACGATGCAGGTGTCCTTCCTCAAGGACCTGGTCTCCATGCGCAACCCGGCGAGCGGGCACAGCTTCGTGGCCTACCTGCACGCCAAGGGCAGGCTGCCGGGCTTCATCAACAGCAAGACGCTGTACCCGCTGCGGGTGGAGTTCCACGACTACCTGGAGTGGGTGGCCGGGCACTTCGCCGACTCCGTCGCCTACGGCAGCGAGGTGGTCGGCATCGAGCCGGTCGCCCAGGACGGCGCGGTCGAGCACCTGGACGTGGTGGTGCGCCGCGACGGCCGCACCACCACCCACCGCACCCGCAACGTGGTGATCGCCACCGGCCTGACCCCGTGCCTGCCACGGGGCGTGACCACCTCGTCCCGCGTCTGGCACAGCAGCGAGCTGCTGCACCGGGTGGAGGAGCTGCGCTCGCGCTCGCCGCGCCGGGTGGCCGTGGTCGGCGCGGGCCAGAGCGCCGCCGAGGTCACCGACCACCTGCACCGCGAGCTGCCCGGCGCCGAGGTGCTGGCGGTGTTCTCCCGGTACGGCTACAGCGTCGCCGACGACAGCCCGTTCGCCAACGCGGTGTTCGACCCCGACGCGGTCGACCTGTTCTTCGACGCGCCCGCCAAGGCCCGGGAGCAGCTGCTCGCCTACCACGCGAACACCAACTACTCGGTGGTCGACGCCGACCTGTCCGCCCAGCTCTACCGCACCCACTACCAGGAGCAGGTGCTGGGCACGCCGCGACTGCGGATCGTGAACTCCTCGCGGCTGCACGACCTGGTCGAGACCGACGACGGGGTGGTGCTGCGGGTCGAGCACCTGCCGACCGGCGCGGTCTCGCACCTCGACGTGGACACCGTGGTGTGCGCGACGGGCTACCGGCCGGCCGACCCGACGCCGATGCTGCGCGGCCTGGCCAAGCTCGACGAGGCGGGCCGGCCGGTGCTGGACCGGGACTACCGGGTGGTGACCTCCGACTCCGTGCGCTGCGGCATCTACCTCCAGGGCGCGGTCGCCGAGCCGTCGCACGGGCTGTCCGCCGGCCTGCTGTCCACCACGGCCGTCCGGGCCGGGGAGATCGTCCGGTCGATCCTCGACCAGGACCGGTGAGGAGGTCCCCGTGTACGTGCCACCGATGTACCACGCCACCGACGACGGCCGGCCTCGCGAGATCGTGCGGGACCACCCGCTGGCCACCCTGGTCACCAACGGGCCCCGCGTGCCGTTCGCCACGCACCTGCCCGTGGTCCGGCCGCCCGGCGCGCCGGAGGACGGCGAGCTGGCCGGGACCACCCTGTGGGGTCACCTCAACCGGGCCAACGAGCACTGGGCGGCGCTGGCCGACCGGCCCCCGTCGGTGCTGATCTTCACCGGGCCCCACTCCTACATCACGCCGACCACCTACCGGACCACGCCGGCCGCGCCGACCTGGGACTTCGTCTCGGTGCACCTGCACGGCCGGGTGGAACCGATCGAGGGTCGGGAGGGCTCGCTGGAGGTGGTGAAGCGGACGGTCGAGGTGTTCGAGGCGGCGTTCGGCGACGGGTGGGCGGCCGAGTCGTCCCACGGGTACTTCGCCGAGATCGTCCCCGGCGTCGGCGCGTTCCGGTTCCACGTCGAATCGGTGGACTCGATGTTCAAGCTCAGCCAGGAGAAGCCCCCCGAGGTGCAGGCCCGGATCATGGCGAGCCTGCGCGAGACCGGTCGCGGCACGGGGCCGGAGCTGTGCCGGATCATGCGGCTGCACGGGCTGGGGCGCGACGGAGTGGAGGGCACATGACCGCTGCGACCACGACCCTGTGGGGCGGCCCGGCGCGACCGCCGTGCCTGCTCGACTCGCTGGTGACCACGGCCCGCGAGCACCCGGACCGGGTCGCCGTGGTCGACGGCGACCGCTCGTTCACCTACGCCGGGCTGCACGGGTGGGTCGGCGAGGTCGTCGCGCTGCTGCGCGGGCACGGCGTGCGGCCCGGCGACCGGGTCGCGGTGGCGGGCGCGCGCAGCGCCGAGGTGGTCACCGCGTTCCTCGCGGTGGCCGCGGTGGGCGCCACCTACGTGCCGCTGGACGCGGAGTACCCGCAGCGCAGGCTCGCCCACATGCTGACCGACAGCGGCGCGTCGGTGCTGCTGCACACCGGCGCGGGTCCCCGGTTCGACTCCCCCGCCGTGCCCGTGGCGATCCCGCGGCCCGGCGCGGGCGCGGCCTACGAGGTGGTGGCGTGCTCGCCCGACCTGCCGGTGTACGTCATCTACACATCCGGCTCGACGGGCTGGCCCAAGGGCGTGGCGATCCCGCACAGCTGCCTGGACGGCATGGCCGAGTGGCAGCGCGCCCACTCGCCGCGGCCGGACCTGCGCACCGCCCAGTTCGCGCCGCTGAACTTCGACGTGTCGTTCCAGGAGGTGCTGGGCACGCTGTGCGGCGGCGGCACGCTGGTGATCGTGCCCGAGGAGCTGCGCCAGGACCCGTTCGAGCTGCTGGACTGGCTGGCCGAGCACCGGGTGGAGCGGCTGTTCCTGCCCAACGTGGCGCTGACCATGCTGGCCGTGGCCGCGTCCGCCGAGGACTCGCTGGAGCACCTCTCGCTGGTGGAGGTCAACACGGCGGGTGAGCAGCTGGTGTGCACGCCGCCGATCCGCGAGCTGTTCGAGCGGCTGCCGGGGTGCCGGCTGACCAACCACTACGGGCAGAGCGAGTCGGCGATGGTCAGCTCGCACGTGCTCACCGGGCCGCCCTCGTCGTGGCCCGCGCTGCCGCCGATCGGCGTGCCGCTGCCGGGCTGCGAGCTGCTGCTCGACCCGGCCGACCCGGACGTGCCGGACGTGGGCGAACTGCTGGTGGCGGGCCTGCCGCTGTCGCTGGGCTACCTGAACCAGCCGGAGCTGAACGAGCGGCGGTACGTGGAGGTGCCGCGCACGCCGCACGGCCACACCCGCGCGTTCCGCACCGGCGACCTGGTGCGGTTCGCGGACGGGGTGGCGTGGTTCCTCAGCCGCACCGACCACGACGTGAAGATCCGCGGCTACCGGGTGAACCCGCTGGAGGTGGACGCCTGGCTGCTGGAGCAGCCGGGGGTCGCGGCGGCGGTGTGCGTGGTGGTGGAGGCGGGCGAGGGCGCGCGGAGCCTGCGCGCGGCCGTCACCCCGAAGGCGGGCGCCGAGCTGGACGTGCCGGGCCTGCTCAAGGCCCTCGAGGGCGTGCTGCCCGAGCACGCCGTGCCGCAGTCGATCGCCGTGCGGCCGGCGCTGCCGCGCACCCCGAGCGGGAAGGTCGACCGCAAGGCCGTCGCCGAGGATCTCGCCCGCACGCGGTGACCGGGCACGACGAGGAGGGCCGCCCGGTGCGGGCGGCCCTCCTCCCCGGCGCCTAGGACGCGGGCTGCTCGGTCGGGATCTCCTTGACCGAGCGGATGCGGGTGAACGCGATGTAGACGCCCGAGCTGAGGATGCCCACCGAGCCGATGATCAGCGCGGTGGTGGCGCTGAGCGCGTTGCCGACCACGCCGCCCAGCAGCGCGCCGAGCGGGCACACACCCATCACGATCATCCGGATCGAGGCGTTCATCCGGCCCTGGAGGGCGTCCGGCGTGACCGCGGACCGGTAGCTGCGCTGGTTGACGTTGTAGACGATGACCATGACCGCGTCCACGAAGTGCATCACGATGATCAGCACCACCGCGGCGGGCTTGGGCACCAGCGTGGCGACCGGGATCAGCAGGGACGCGGCGCCCGCGAGCACCTGCGTCACCACCAGCAGCGTGCCCAGCGGCAGCTTCCGCGACACCCGACCGGAGATCATCGCGCCGACCACGCCGCCCACGCCGGACGAGGACAGGATGAGGCCGATGTAGATCGGCTCCAGCGCGAGCGTCCGGGTGATGAAGATCAGGAACACCGGCTCGATGAAGAACGTGAACAGGTTGAACAGCAGCGCGGTGATGGCGAGCGTGCGCACGATCGGGTTGCCGAAGACGAACCGGAGCCCCTCGCCGACCTCGCGCCAGAAGTCGGGCTTGCGCGCGTCGGGCTGCTCCTCGTCGTCCTCGTCGACCTCGGGCTCCACGTCCGGGTCCACCCGGATGCGCTGCGTGAACACCGCGGACGCCGCGTAGGCCACCGTGTTGAACAGCAGCGCGAACGGCGCGGTGAGCACCTGCACCAGGACGCCGCCCACCGCCTCGCCCGCCATCCGGGAGGCGTTGTTGCTGATCTCCAGCTTGCCGTTGCCGTCGACCAGGTCCCGCCGGCCCACCACGCTCGGCAGGAACGAGGCGCTGCCGATGTCGGCGATCACCGTGCCCACCCCGATCAGCACCGCGATGACCAGCAGGAACGGCATGCTGAGCAGGTCGAGCACGGCGGCCAGCGGCACGAGCAGCAGCAGCACGCCGCGCGCCAGGTCGGCCGCCACGATCACCGGCCGCTTGGGCAGCCGGTCCAGCCACACACCCGCGAACAGGCTGATCACCAGGTAGGGCAGGAAGGAGACGGCGGACAGCACGCCCATCTCCAGCACGCTGGCGTTCAGGGTGAGCGCCGCGAGCAGGGGGATCACACCGGCGGTGATCTCCGCCGCGAACAACGACAGGGTCTGTCCGAACCACAGGTTGCGGAAATTCGCCTGCTGGAACAAACTGCCGGGCCGGCCATTCATCACGTGTGCCTTCCGGGGGAAAACCGGGTACCGGGACCCTGGTCGCGTCGGAACTCGTCGATCCGGAATTCGAACACCGGGTCGACCGGGCCAACATAGTCCGCCAAGCCCTTCACGTCTTCGGCGGCCTCCGGCTCCGGTCCGGCCCGCAATCGCGGTATCGGGTACATCGCGCTTTCGGTGCGACCGGCGTTTCCCGACCTGTTCCGGGCGGCGTCGCGACCCGGTTCCCGATCGGCGGACAACCGCTCGCGGCGGGTGCGCGTCGGGCGGCGGCTCAGGACGTGCCCGGCCATGCCCGCCCCCCGGTCACGCGAAGTGCCTCGGTCATGGTCCGGTCCACCTCGGCCACGAGGTGACCGGGCGCGCCGAGGAACTCGTGGTGGCCGCCCGCCAGCACGGGCGCGGAGAACCGGCCGGGCGGCGCGTACTCGCGCCAGCCGCCCATCTGCTCCGGCCTGATCTCGACGTCGTCGGCCCACCCGAGGGCGCACACCGCGCTCGGCAGGCCGATCGGGTCGTCGAGCCGGTAGCGCTGGTTCGCGGTGATGTCGGCCCGCAACACCCCCAGTCCCAGGTCGATCATGTCGGGGTCCGGTGCGCCGCCCATCGCGCGGGTCAGCGCGGCCAGTTCGACGGCCAGTTCGGCGTCGGTCATCGACAGGAAGCGCCCGTACGGGCCCTCGTGCGGCGCGACCTGCGACGACAGGAACAGCACGGCGGGCGGCGGTCCCCCGGTCCCCTCCAGCCGCACGGCCGTGGCGAACGCGGCGAGCGCGCCGCCGCAGTGCCCGAAGAACGCGAACGGCCGGTCCAGGTAGGGCAGCAACTGCGGCACGGCGGCCTCGGCCAGGTCGGCGTAGCCACCGTAGTGCGGTTCGCGGATGCGGTTCTCCCGGCCGGGCGGCTGCACGGCGCAGACCTCCATGTCGCCGACCCGCGCGGGCCACCGGGCGTACATCGACGCGCCCAGCCCCGAGTAGGGGAACACGAACAGGCGGGCGGCGGCCTCCGGGTCGGGGCGCCGCAGCAACCACCTACCTCGACGTGGCGGAGACGACATCGGCACCTTCCCCCGGCTCGACCGCGGCGCCCGGCCGCAGGACGGCGCGCACCGGCATGCTCCGGATGCCCGCCACGAAGTTGGACCTCAGGTGCGCCACGGGACCGGCGAGCTCGAACCGCTCGACCAACCGCACGACCTCCCCGAACAGCAGGCGCAGCGCGATGCGCGCGAGCGGCGCGCCGATGCAGTAGTGCGGGCCGAACCCGAACGCCACGTGCCGGTTCGGGGTGCGCGCGACGTCGAACCGGTAGGGGTCGGCGAAGACCCGCTCGTCGCGGTTGGCCGAGCCCAGCCACGCCACCACGGCCTCGCCCGCCCGGACGGGCCGCCCGCTCAGCTCGGTGTCGACCACGGCGTAGCGCATGAAGTGGTTGGCGGGCGAGGCCCAGCGCAACCCCTCCTCCACCGCGATCGACGTCTGGTGGTCGTCGCCGGTGAGGCGGGCGTACTCGTCGGGGTGCTCGGCGAACGCCAGCACCGTCCCGGCCAGCGCGTGCGGTGTGGTGACGTTCGCGCCGAGCAGCAGGCTGTAGCAGTTGTAGACCAGCTCGTCGGCGCGCATGCCGCGACCGCCGACGTCCATCGCCTTGAGGAACCCGATCAGGTCGTCGCGCTCGCCGCGGCCCTGGACCTGCTCGCCGAAGTACTCGAACAGCTCGTGGTGCGCGGCGACCAGCGAGCCGTGCCCGGCCTCCGCGCCGAACGACGGGTCCTCCGGCGCGATGGCCATCGTGGTCAGCCGGGCCAGCTCGGGCCAGTCCGACTCGGGCAGGCCCATCAGCGCCCCGGTGAACTCCATCGGGAACCCGGTGCCCGCTTCGGCCACGTCCCACGGCTCGGCCCCGGCGAGCGGTGCGAGCAGCCGCCGCACCACGGCGAGCACGGACGGGTGCCGGGCGCGCAGCGCGGTGAACGACAGCGCCTTGGCCATGGGCTCGCGCATCGCGGTGTGCACGGGCGGGTCGCTGGCGGCCATCATCTTGTTGGCCGCCGGGTCCGCGCTGCCGAGGATGGACAGCAGGGTGCCGCGCTTGGACGTGAACCGGGTGTGGTCGCGCAGCACGGCGCTCACGTCGTCGTGCCGCGTCACGGACACGAACCCGCGGCCGTCGGGCAGCACCTGGCGGTGCACGGGCGCGCGGTCGCGCATGGCGTGCCACACCACGTGCGGGTCGCCGTCGGAGTAGGTGGCCGCGTCGAACAGGTCCACCGCGTCGAGGTCGACCTCCTCGTCACCGGTCGGTGTGCTGAGCCTCATCGGGGTCCCTCCGCCACGGCGGCCAAGTGCTCGGCGAGTTCGGCGATGGTGGGGTTCTCGTAGAAGGTGCGGGCCCGGACGAACGCGCCCCGCTCGTTGCCGATCTCCGCGGTGATCATCGTGGCCAGCAGGGAGTGACCGCCCAGCTCGAAGAAGTCGTCGTCCACGCCGACCTCGTCGACCTGGAGGACGTCGGCCCACAGCCGGGCCAGCCACAGCTCCACCTCGCCGCTGGGCGCCCGGTAGTCGGTGTCGAGTTCGGGCCGCTCGCGCAGCGGCGTGGCGGCCAGCGCGGCGCGGTCCACCTTGCCGTTGGCGGTCAGCGGCAGCGCGGGCAGCCTGCTGAACGTGGCGGGCACCATGTACGGGGGCAGCACGGCGGCGAGCGCGCGCCGCAGGTCGGCGACCGACACCAGCCCGTCGGTGGTGTAGAACGCGACGAGCCGCCTGCCGCCCGCCCGGTCGGGCTGCGCCACCACCGCCACGTCCAGCACGTCGGGGTGCGCGGCGAGCGCGGCCTCCACCTCGCCGGGCTCGACCCGGAACCCGCGCAGCTTCACCTGCGCGTCCGCGCGGCCGACGAACTCGTACGCCCCGTCGGGCAGCCTGCGGGCGAGGTCGCCCGTGCGGTACATGCGCCCGCCGGGGGTGGCGGGGTCGGGCAGGAACCGCTCGGCGGTCAGCGCGGGCCGGTTCAGGTAGCCGTGCGCCAGGCCGTCGCCCGTCGCGTACAGCTCGCCGACCTCGCCGTCCGGGACGGGTCGCAGGTCGGGGTCGAGCAGGTGCACCCCGCCGCCGCGGATGGGCGTGCCGATCGGCACGGTCGCCGTGGTGAGCCGGCCGCGGACGGTGTGGCAGCAGGTGAACGTGGTGTTCTCGGTCGGGCCGTACCCGTTGACCAGCGTGGTGTCCGGCAGCAGCCCGACCGCTTTGTCCACGTGGGACGGTGACAGCACGTCGCCGCCCGCCACGAGTTGCCGCACGCCCTTGAGGTCGGCCGGCGCGGTGTCCACGACCTGGTGGAACAGGCCGGCGGTCAGCCAGGCCACGGTGACGCCCTCGGCGCGCACGAAGTCGGCGACCTCGGCGGGCGCCAGGTCGCCGGGCGGCGCGACGGCCAGGCGCGCCCCGTTGAGCAGGGCCCCCCAGACCTCCAGGGTGGAGGCGTCGAAGGCGAGCGGGGCGTGCTGCAACACCACGTCGGTCTCGGCGAGGGTGACGAAGTCGGGTCCGTGCACCAGTCGGGCCACGGCGCGGTGGGGCACGCAGACGCCCTTGGGCGTGCCGGTGGAGCCGGAGGTGTAGGCGATGTAGGCCAGGTCCTCGGGGCCGACCTCGACGTCCTCGCCGCGCGGTCCGTCCACCAAGACCTCGTCCTCGGTCAGCACGACCGACGCCCCGGCGTCGGCGAGCAGGGCGGCGCGGCGCTCCGGCGGGTCGTTCGGGTCCAGCGCCAGGTAGCACCCGCCGGCGCGCACGACACCCAGGAGGGCGACGGGCGCCAGCGGCGACCGCGCCGAGTCGACGGCCACCACGTGGCCGCGCCGGACACCGCGCACGCGCAGGGCCAGGGCGAGGCGGGCGGACGCGTCGTCCAGCTCCGCGTAGGACAGCCGCCGCCCGGTGCCGGTCACGGCGGTCCGCTGCGGCACGGCCGCGACTTGGCGCGCGAACAGCGCCGGGATCGTCCGCATGTCACACCCCTTCGGTGTCGATGGCCGTCCACCGGGCGGTCGAGGTGGCCACCAGGCCGCCGTCCGCCCCGTAGACGCTCGTCAGGTTCACGGCCGTGCGCCCGTGGCGTTCCTCCCGGCGGGCGACCACGACGTGCGGCACACCGGGGCGCGGGGCGCGGACCACCTCGGCGGTCATCCGGGTCAGCACCATCGGGTCGGCGCGCGGGTCGGCGGTCCAGCCGCCCGGACAGTCCAGGACACCCCACAGGACCTCGGTCGAGGTGTCCTCGGGCACCCACTCGCACGCCACCACGCCGTCGGCGCCCGGCACGGGGCCGGGTGCGAGCCGCAGCCCGTCCGCCCGCTCGTGCCCGCACACGAAGCACGTCGGGAACGGGTGGTCCCGGTGGCCCAGGTACCCCTCCGACGCGCGCCGCGCCACGTCCGCCGGCACCGCGGCCACGACCGGGACCGGCCGGGTGGCCGCGCCGACGGTGGCGACCACCTCGTCGCCCAGCCACAGGTGCGACCGGCGCGCGCCGGCCTCCAGGCGCATCGGGGTGTCCAGCGGCGGCGGGGCGATCAGGGTGACCACGGCGCGCCCCTCGGCGGGCGGGGCGAGGCCCGCGAGCAGGCCGCACACGTACCCGCCCTGCCCCGAGTCGGGCGGGCCGTTGAAGCGCGCCGGGACGGTGAGCTCCATCAGCCGCCCACCCCCGCCGGCCGCGCCCCCGGGACGGTCCCCATCAGGCACCCACCCTCTGCGGCGCGCACGTCGCCTCGACGCACAGCGAGGTGTGCACGGACACCGCGCCGGACAGCTCCCGGCACTCCTCCACCACGAACCGCACCTTGTCCTCCCGGGCCGGGTCGCTGTCGGCGATGAGCACCCCGATCACCGTCCCGCTGTGCGCGATCACCAGGCCGAGCGCGTCGACCTCGTCGCCGATGCGGCGCAGCTCCGCCAGCAACGGCCGGGGTCGCACCTTCGTGCTCAGCTCGGCGCTGCGGGTGGACACCGCGCCCACGGCGGCGAGGTCGTGCCCGCGCACCGCGTCGGTCAACGCCTCCAGCAGCTCGGCGTACTCCTGCCGGTCCCGCGCCGTGTACGGCTTGGGCACCCGGTTGTGCCGCACGGTGTCCACCTGGCCGCCCTCGTCGACGCCGACGATCGTCAGCACCGGCAGGCAGCCCAGCCGCTTCCGCAGCCGCACCTCGCGGTGGTAGAACGCCACGATGCCGTCGTGCATGACGCCGTCGGTCGGCTCGATGTGCCGCAGGAAGCCCTCGATCGCCACCGCGTCGAGCTGCTGGCCCAGCGCGGCCGCCACCGCGCGGGCGGTCGCCACCAGGTCCGCCGACGAGCTGGCCAGCCCCTTGCCCTCGGGCAGCCTGCTCGCCAGGTCGAGCACGCCGCCGCCCCGGTGGCCGCCCGCGCTGAGCATCCGCTCGACCAGCCGCCGCGACTTCTCCTTGTTCGGCGGGGACACCACCACCGGGTCGTGCTCGCCGGTCAGCTCGAACCGGGCGGTCGAGTACTCGGTGATGGGCAGGGTGACGAGGAAGTCGCGCTCGCCCTCGGGCAACGCGCCCTGGAGGAGTTCGCCGAACGTGCCGGAGGCGCGACCGTGGCCGATGTGGGTCACGTGCCGCCTCCCCGGTTGGGCCCGGGGTCGGAACCGGCGCCGAGGTCGATCAGGGCCGCGACCGCCGCCGCGTGCGGTGGCCGCACCAGCGCGAAGTGGTCGGCGGGCAGGTCGTGCGCGGTGAAGCGGCCGGCGACGTGCGCGGCCCACCGGCCCGCGCTGTCGTGCTCGCGGTTCTCCTCGCCCTGGACGAACACCGCGTCACCGCCGTAGACCCCGGGTCGGTGCCGGGCGTGCGCGCGCGCGTTGGCCTCGAACACGGCCAGCAGCGCGGCGGCGTCCCCGGCGGGCCCGTCACCGAGTTCGTGGCGCAGCTGCTCGGCGAAGTCCACGTCGTCGACGTCGTACTGGCCGGGGTAGGACGGGTCGACCATGGTCAGCGAGGCGGTGCGGTCCGGCGCGCGGACCGCCATCTCGTGCGCCACCACCGCGCCGAACGACCACCCGGCCAGGTGGTGCCGGGGGAACCCGCGCAGCAGGCCGAGGTAGGCGGCGGCGGTCTCGCCGACGTCGGCCGCGGGTCGCGCCGCCGCGGAGACGCCGTGCACCGGGTGGCGCGGGTCGATCGCCGCCACCAAGGCCCGGTAGACCGACAGGGCGCCGCCCGCCGGGTGCACGAGCACCACGGGCGTGCCGTCGCCGCCGGCGCGCAGTACCCGCAGCCGCGGCCGGTCCTCCACGGCCGCGTCGTTCCCGGTGAGCAGGGCCGCGACCGAGCGGACCGTGCCGCCGTCGAGCAGCCCGTTCACCGGCACCGCGCGGCCGAACCGCTTGCGCACCGCTGTGAGCAGCCGCAACGCCTTGAGCGAGTGGCCGCCCAGTTCGCCGAACGTGTCCAGCACACCCACGTCCTCGATGCCGAGCACGTCGCGCCACACGTCCAGCAGCACGCGTTCGGCCTCGGTCACGGGCTCGGCGGCGGACGTCCGGTCACGGCGCACCTCGACGGCCGCCAGCGCCCTGCGGTCCACCTTGCCGTTGGCGGAGAGCGGGATCGCGTCCACCGCCCGCCACAGCCGCGGCACCATGTGCTCGGGCAGCCGGTCCAGCAGGAACGCCCGCAGCCGCGCCGGGTCGGCGTCGCCGGCGAAGAACGCGGCCAGCGCGCCGTCCCGGACCACGACCGCGCACCCCCGCACGCCGTCGTGCCCGCCGAGGACCGCCTCGACCTCGGCCGGCTCCACCCGGAACCCGCGCACCTTGACCTGGTCGTCCACCCGGCCCAGGTACTCCAGCTCACCGCCGGGCAGGTGCCGGGCCAGGTCGCCGGTCCGGTACAGCCCGCCCGCGAACCGCTCCGCGGTCAGGTCGGGCCGCCCCACGTAGCCGTCGGCCAGGCCGACGCCGCCGATGTGCAGCTCCCCGGCCACGCCGATCGGCACGGGCCGGCGGCGGGCGTCCAGCACGTGCAGCCGGACGTTGGCGATGGGCCGGCCGATCGGCACGACGGCGCGACCGTCGTCGCGGCACCGCCAGTGGCTGACGTCCACCGCGGCCTCCGTCGGCCCGTACAGGTTGACCAACTCGGCCGGGTGGGTGGCGAAGAACCGCTGCTGGAGGTCGTGCGGCAGCGCCTCACCGCTGGCGAACACCCGCCGCAGGGACGTGCACGCGGGCACGTCGTCGTCGTCGAGGAACGCGCGCAGCATCGACGGCACGAAGTGCAGCACCGTCACCCCGGCCTCCCGGACCAGCCCGGTCAGGTAGGCGGGGTCGCGGTGACCGCCCGGTCGGGCGACGACCAGGCACGCCCCGGTCATCAGCGGCCAGAAGAACTCCCAGACCGACACGTCGAACGAGTACGGCGTCTTCTGGAGCACGCGGTCGTCCGGCCCGATCGGGTACTCGTCCTGCATCCACAGCAGCCGGTTGGCGATGGCGCGGTGCGGGACCACGACGCCCTTGGGGCGGCCGGTCGAGCCGGACGTGAAGATCAGGTAGGCGGGGTCGTCGGGCGTCACCGCCGTCACGGGCGCGGTGTCCGGGTGAGCGGTGGCGGTGTCGGGGTGGCCGGTGGCGGTGTCCGGGTAGGCGGTGGCGAGGTCGAGCCGGTGCGCGCCGGGCAGGTCCCGGTCGGCCAGCACCACCACCGGTCGCGCCTGGGCCACCATCTCCTCGGTGCGCGCCGGCGGGTTGTCCGGGTCCAGCGGCAGGTACGCCCCGCCCGCGCGCACGACCGCGTGCAGCGCGACGACCAGCTCCACCGACCGCTCCGCGCTGACCCCGACGAACGTGCCGGGGCGGACACCCAGCTCGATCAACCGGTGCGCGAGGCGGTTGGCGCGGGCGTCGAACTCCCGGTAGGTCAGCACGGTGTCCCCGAACCGCACGGCGGGCGCGTCCGGGTCGCCGTCGGTGAGGGCGTGCAGCAGGTGCGGCCCCGGGTAGTGCCGGTCGGTGTCGTTCCACCCGGCCAGCAGCGCCCGTTCGCGCTCGGGCCGCAGCTCCGCGTCGGTGTGCGTCGCGTCGGGGTCGGTGACCAGGGCGCGCAGCGCGGCCAGGTAGTAGTCGCGGGCCCGTTCGACCTGCCCGGTGTCCAGCCGGGTCCGGTCGTGCCGCAGGCCGATCGCGATCTCGCCGGTCCCGGCGTCGCGGAAGAACTCGGCGCCGAACGGGAAGTTGGTCGGCACCACGCTGTCCTCGTCGACCAGTTCCAGCACGTCGCCGGAGGGCTGGTCGCGCGAGACGTGGAAGTGCGTGTAGTTGAAGAAGGTCTCGAACAGCGGCTCGCCGCCGTGCGCGCGTTGCAGCTCGGCCAGCGGGAAGCGGCGGTGGGGCTGGATCGCCACGTCCGCGTCCGACACGTGCCGCACCAGGTCGGCCCACGTGCCGTCGGGCAGCTCCAGCCGGAACGGCACGGTGTTGAGGAACAGGCCCAGCACGCGGTCGCCGTCGGTCTCCTCGCCGCGGCCGTTGTAGACGACGCCGGTCACCACGTCGTCGCGGCCCGACAGCAGGGACACCACGCGCAGGTGGGCGGCCAGCAGCACCACGCGCACCGACACCCTGAGCCGGTTGGCCAGCGCGAGCAGGCCGGCGCCGACCTCCGCCGGCACGGTGAACTCCGTCATCGCCATGTCCGGCTCGGCCGTCGCCGGTCCGCCCAGCGGCAGCGCGCCCGCCGTGACGTCGTGCAGCAGGTCGGTCCAGAACGCCCGCTGCGCGTCGTCGGCGAGCGCGGCGCGCTCCAGGGCGACGAACGTGCGGAACCGGGCCTTCGGCGGGGGCGGGACCTCGCGGTCGTGGCCGAGCGCCCGCACGTAGAGGGTGAGCAGCTCGGCGAACAGGGACCGGCCGCTCCAGCCGTCCACGATCGCGTGGTGCTCGACGATCCACAGCTGGACCTCGTCGTCGGCGCGGCGCTGGACGTGGAAGCGGATCAGCGGCGGGCGGGTCCAGTCGAACGGGCGGGCCCGCTCGGCGCGGAACCGCCGGGCCACGGCCGCCTCCACGTCCGCCTCGTCGCGCAGGTCCTCGAACGTGAGCGGGGTGGGCACCCGGGCGTGCACGAGCTGCACGGGTTCGCCGAACCCGGCCACCGCGAACGACGTGCGCAGCACCTCGTGCCGGGCGACGGCCGTTGCCACGGCCTCCCGCCACGCGGTCTCCGAGTGCTCCACGCGCAGGTGGTAGGTGGCGACGTTGTGGTAGATCTGCTCGGAGTCGGAGGACTCGCTGTGGTAGAGCATCCCCGCCTGCAACGCCGACAGCGGGTAGGCGTCCACGACGTCGTCGCCGATCAGCTCCCGGTCGGCGGGCGCGAGCAGCTCCAGCCGGCCGACCTCGGCGGTCTGGCCCGGCTCGGCCGGCGTGGTGCGCGGCGCGAGCTCGCGGATCGTCTGGTGCAGCACGAGGTCCGTCACCTTGATGCCGAGACCGTGCTCCCGCGCCCGCGCCAGGAGCTGGACGCTGCGGATCGAGTCGCCGCCGATCTCGAAGTAGTTGTCGTCGATGCCCACCGGGTCGCGTCCCAGGACCTGGGACCAGATGCCCGCCAGCACGGCCTCCACCGCGTTGGTCGGCGCGGCGTAGGGCGCGGGCTCGTCCCAGTCGTCCTCCGCCGCGACCGGTCGCGCCCGGACGGCGTCCGGCGGCCGGTCCGGGTCCGGCGGCCGGTTCGCGTCCAGCGGCCGGTCCGGGTCGGCGGCCACGTCCTCCAGCAGCCGCGCGTAGCGCTCGGCGAACCGGCCCACCTGCTCGGCGCCGAACAGGTCCGACCGGTACTCGAAGTTCGCGCCCGCGCCCCGGTCCCGGTCGGTGATCTCCAGCGTGAGCGGGAACTTCGCCGTGCCGGAGTCGAGCAGGAACGGCGTGAAACCGACATCGGCGGCCGTGCGGGTGCCGTCGCCCGCCTCGAAGAACGTGAACAGCACCTGGAACACCGGGTGCCGGTCGCCCGCGCGCGGCGGCTTGACCTCCTCCACCACCAGCTCGAACGGCACGTCCTGGTTGGCGAAGGCGGCCAGCGCGTTGCCGCGCACCCGGTGCAGCACGTCGCGGAACGTCGGCGCGCCGTCCAGCCGGGTGCGCACGGCGAGGGTGTTGACCAGGAACCCGACCGTGCCCGCGAACTCCGGCCGGCCGCGGTTGGCCGACACCGTGCCGACGACCACGTCGTCCACACCGGACAGCTCGCGCAGCAGGACCTTGAACGCCGCCAGCAGCACCATGAACAGCGTCGCGCCGGACTCGGCCGCCAGCGCCCGCAACCGGGCCACCGCGTCGGCCGGCAGGTCGAACGACAGGTCGGCGCCCGCCGGCGGCCCGCCCGGTCCCCCGGTGGGCAGCTCCAGGGTGGTCAGGGGGTGCGCGAGCACCTCGCGCCAGTGCGCGAGCTGCGCCGCCGCCGCCGGACCGGCCAGCCACTCGTCCTGCCAGCCGGAGTAGTCGGCGTACTGGAAGGCGGGCGCGGGCAGGTCGGGGTCGCGGCCCGCGACGTGCGCGGCGTAGCCCTCGACGACCTCCCCGAACACCAGGTCGGCCGACCAGCCGTCGCACACGATGTGGTGCATGGTCAGGACCAGGACGGACTCGGCGCCGCCCAGGCGCAGCAGGGCCGCGCGGAACAGCGGGCCGCGTTCCAGGTCGAACGGTCGGGCGGCCTCGCGCGCCACCCACCCGTCGGCCGGGACGGCGTGCGCCACGGTGAGTTCCGGCTCCGCCGTCGGGTCCACCACCTGCAACAACTCGCCGTCGGCGAGCGCGAAGCGGGTGCGCAGCGCTTCGTGCCGGGCGACGACGTCCGCGACGGCCCGGCGCAACGCGCCCTCGTCCACCTCCCCGCTGAGCCGGTAGCACAGCGGCACGTGGTAGGTCGGCGCGTCGCCGACCACCTGCTGCACGAAGAACATCTGGTACTGGGCGCGCGACGCCGGGAAGACGTAGACGCCGGTCGCGGCACCCTGGTCGGCGGTCATCCGAGCGGCCCCCGCTTCACCACGTCGCGGACCACGACCACCGCCCGGTCCACGTCGGCCGTGCTCACGCCGGAGTGCGTGACGGCGCGGATGCGGCCGTGCCCCAGCTCGCCGACGGCCAGGCCCTCGGCCGCGGCGGCGGCCACGAACGACCGCCAGGTGAACCGGGGGTCGGTGACGCGGAACATCACGATGTTGGTCTGCACGGCGGCCGGGTCGACCTCGACGCCGTCCACGTCGGCCAGGCCCTCGGCGAGGCGGCGGGCGTTGGCGTGGTCCTCGGCGAGCCGGTCGGCCGCGGTGATGGCCAGGATGCCCGCCGCGGCGATCACGCCGGCCTGGCGCATCCCGCCGCCGAGCATCTTGCGCAGCCGCCGGACCCCGGTGATGAACTCGGCCGAACCGGCGACGATCGAGCCGATGGGCGCGCCCAGGCCCTTGGACAGGCAGAACTGCACCGAGTCGGCGTGCTCGGCGATCCGCGCGACCGGCACGCCCGAGGCCACGGCGGCGTTGAAGACCCGCGCGCCGTCCAGGTGCACGGCCACGCCGCGTTCGTCGGCGAACCGCCGCACCCGCGCGAGGTAGTCCGGCGGCAGCACCTTGCCGCCCGCCCGGTTGTGCGTGTTCTCCAGGCAGATCAGGGCGGGCAGCGCGAACTGCGGGTCGTCCGGGTCGTCGGGGAAGCCGCGGGCCAGGTCCTCCAGGGCCAGCGTGCCGTCGGCACCGGTGCGGACCGGCTCGTAGACCGCGCCGCCCAGCACCGACGCGCCGCCGGCCTCGTAGACGTAGATGTCGGACTCGTCCCCGACCAGCACCTTCGCCCCGCGCGGCGCGTGGGTCATGATCGCGGCGAGGTTCGCCATGGTGCCGCTGGGCGTGAGGCAGGCGGCCTCCTTGCCGAGCACCTCGGCGGCCAGCTCCTCCAGCCCGCGCACGGTCGGGTCCTCGCCGTAGACGTCGTCGCCCAGCGGCGCGTCGGCCATCGCCTTGAGCATGTTCGACGTGGGCAGGGTGAAGGTGTCGCTGCGCAGCTCGATCACTGGCCGGCCTCCGGCTCGATGCGGGTGTCGATCCGGTCGAGCGCGGCGGTGAGCACGGCGTCGACCTCCTCTGGCGTCGCACCGCGGGCGATGACGTGACCCAGGCGGTCGTAGGCGTTGACGGGCGGGCGCACGGTCGCGCCGATCCGGGCGGTGACGGTCACCGCGGTCACCCCCGGCAGGGCCTCCGCGTCGGCCACGCCGTCCACCGCGCGCAGCACGCCGGGTGCCGGCGCGAGCAGGAACGCGATGCCGGCGCAGCCGCTGTCCGACGGCGCGAGGTCCGGTGGCAGGCCGACCGCCGCGCGCAACTGCTGCTCCAGCAGCTCGACCCCGGTGGCCAGGCGGATCAGCTCGGGGATCATGCCGCCCGCGAGGCGCGGGTTGACCTCGACCACGGCGGGGCCGTCGTCGGTGAGCACGACCTCGGTGTGCGTGGCGCCCAGCGCCATCCCCGCCGCCTCCACCGCCCGCCGCGCGACGTCGGCGAGGGCGTCGGCGTCCGCGGGGTTCAGCGGCGCGGGGAACAGGTGCCGGTGCTCCACGAAGTGCGGCCCGCCGGTAACGGACTTGCGGGTGACGCCGACCAGCTCCGTCCGCCCTGCCAGGCCGAACAGCTCGACGCTGAACTCCGGGCCGCGCGCGTACTGCTCGACCAGCACGCTGCGGGCGGTCGGCATGCCCCGGACGTTCTCCCGCACGGCCAGCACGCGGTCGGCCTGCGCGGCGACCTGCCCGGTGTCGTGGCACAGCCGCACGAGGTTGGAGCCGGAGTCGTCCACCGGTTTCACCACGCACGGCAACCCGACCTCGGCGACCGCCGCGGCCACCGCCTCCGGCGTCACCGGCTCCTCCAGCACGGCGAACCGGGGCTGCGGCACGCCCGCGCCCGCCAGCCTGCGGCGCAGCAGCGACTTGTCGCGGCACGTGCGCACCGCGTCCACGGGGTTGCGCGGCAAGCCGAGCCACGCCGCCAGGTCGGCCACGGCGGGCGCGTAGAAGTCGCTGGTGCTCACCACCCCGGCCAGCTCCTCGCGGCGGAACCGGTCCTGCACGGCCGCGCGCAGCGCGCTCGGCGAGTTCGTGTCGCACACCAGCACCTCGGCGCCGGTCGCGGCCAGCCCCGCGTACCGCTCGGGCTGCCCGGTCAGCAGCACCGGCCGCAGGCCCAGCCCCGCGGCGAGGTCCAGCGCGATCATCCCGGTGCCGGTGGTGTTGGCCTCCACGAACACCAGGTGCCGGTCGAGGTCCAGCCCGGACTTGTTGACCGCCCGCGACCACCGGGTCACCTCGGTGCCGTAGTCGACCTGCTCGGGCACGTCGGCGACGGCCAGGTCGGTCAGGCCGGAGGAGGCCCAGAACCCGTCGCTGTAGACGGTGTCGGCGTAGCGGTCGCCGCGGTCGGGGAAGATGCCGACCACCTTCGTGCCCCGCCCGGCGCGCCGGGCCACGTCGGTGAGCACCCGGTAGACCGAGCCGGACGTGTTGCCCGCGAAGATCCGCTGCTCGACCGCCAGCGCCCTGGTCGCCGCGAACGCCTCGTGGTCGTTGAGCCAGTGCACCTCGTCCAGCAGGGTGCGGTCGAGGTTCTTCGGCAGCAGGCTGTTGCCCAGGCCGCTCTGGAGCCGGCGCGGCTCGTCCGGCTGGTCGAACAGGGCGCTGCCGACGCAGTCCACGCCGATCACGTGCAGGTCGGGCAGGCTCTCGCGCAGCGCCCGCGACGTGCCGCACAGCGAACCGCCGCTGCCGACCGACCCGACCAGCACGTCGAACGCGCCGAGGTCGTCGAGCACCTCGCGGGCGAGCCTGCGGTAGGCGCCGGGGTTGTCGGGGTTGCCGTACTGCTGCGGCCAGAACGCGCCGGGCAGGTCGGCCATCAGCTGTTCGAGGCGTTCGATGCGCGCGCTCTGCCAGCCGTGCGAGGTCATCGCCTCCACGACGTGCACCTCGCAGCCCAGGGCGCGCAGCTTGGCCAGCGTCATCCGGTCGACGCGCGGGTCCGTGACGATGTGCACGGGGTGGCCGAGCGAGGTGCCCACCAGCGCCACGCCGAGCGCCATCGTGCCCGACGAGCTCTCCACGATGTGCGCGCCGTCGGCGAGCGCGCCGACCCGCTTGGCCTCCAGGATGATGTTCGCGGCCACCCGGTCCTTCATCCCGAACAGGTTCTGGAGTTCGAGCTTCGCGTAGACCTCGACCCCCTCGGCCGCCGGCACGCGCAAGCGGACCAGCGGCGTGTGGCCGATCGCGTCGGTGATGTCGTCGAAGATCATGGTCGGCTCCTCCCCCGGTTCCCGCCGTTACCCGATGTCCCGCGCGCGGTCGAGCCGGGCGCGCCGGGCCGCCCACTCGTCGGCCAGCGCCGCCCGCTCCGCGTGCTGGACGTCCAGCTCCGCCGCGACCGCGTCCGGGTGCGCCGACCCGGCGGTCGGGGTGGCGCGCAGGCTGCGGTCGACGTCGAACGCCCGCGCCAGCAGCTCGCCCGGCTCCGCCACCACGTGCCCGGCCTCCGCGGCGACGCGCGCCAGCAGGTCCGCGTCCGGCGCGGTCGGCGGCAGGCCCGCGTCGAGCGCCGCGACGACGTACCGACCGGCCAGCACCTGCGCCTGCCGCCACGGCACGCCCGCGTGCAATGTCAGCGACGTGGCCAGCGCGAACCCGCCCAGGTACTCCCGCTCGCACGCCGCGCGCATCCGGTCGGCCCGGAACTCCAGCCGCCGCAGCACGGCGGTCAGCAGCCGCACCACCGACCGCGCGGTGTCCAGCGCGTCGTACAGCTGGGCACCGGCCTCCTTGGACACCTCGACCAGGTTCGTGTACGGCGTGCCGCGCTGGCCGAGCACCGCGTCCAGGTGGCACGAGGTGAGGTGCGCGGTGCGGCCCCGGATGCGTTCCAGCACCGGGAAGTTCTTCTTCTGCGGCATCGCCGAGGAGATCCCGCTCAGCTCGTCGGGCAGGTCGACGAAGCCGAACCCGGCGCCCGCCCAGGTGATCAGGTCGGTGGCGAACCGGCTGGTGGCCACGCCGAACAGGGACAGCTCGGCGGTGATCTCGGCGACCCACGCCCGCGAGGCCACGTCGGTGAGCGCGTTGCGCCCGGCGGCGGCGAAGCCGAGCAGCCGCGCCATCCGGTCGCGGTCCCACGGCAGGTTCTGCCCGGTCATCGCGCCCGCGCCGAGCGGGCAGGCGTCGATGCCGTCGTAGGTGGCCAGCAGCCGGCGGGCGGTGTGCAGCAGCCGGCCGGACTGCGCGGCCAGGTAGAAGCCGGGCGTCATCACCTGGGCGGCCTGGTAGTGCGTGTGGCCGGGCATCGGGGTGGTCAGGTGCGCGGCGGCCAGGTCGTGCGCCGCCGCCGCCAGCCCGAGCAGCCCGTCGGCGAGGTCGGCCAGGCGCTCGCGGCCGAACATCAGCTGCGCGCACGCCTGGAGGTCGTTGCGGCTGCGGTCCACGTGCCAGTGCGGCGCGGGGTTCGACAGCCGGGCCTCGACGTGCCGCTCCACCGCGAAGGCGACGTCGGACAGGTTCGCGGCGGGGTCGGCGGTCAGGGTGTCCGGCCCGATCCCGGCGAGCAGGGCGTCCACCTCGTCGGCCTGCCCGGTCGTGAGCACGCCCATCCGCCGGTACTCGGCCACCAGCACCCGTTCGACCGCGACGTAGTGCGGCAGCAGGTGGCGGACCTCCCGCTCGAACTGCGGGCGCAGCACCTCGTCGTGGAGCAGGTCGGCCGGGTTCGCGGCCAGCCGACCGGTCAGCGCCGTCACGCGGTGCCCTGGGACATCTTTCGCCGCAGGCTCAGCGGGCGCATGTCGGTCCAGATCTCGGCGATGTGCGCCAGGCAGGCCTCCTTCGTGCCGGTGACGCCCTCGGCCCGCCACCCGGCGGGCACCTCCCGGTCCGCGGGCCACACCGAGAACTGCTCCTCGTCGTTCACCACGACCGCGTAGGTGCGGGTGTCCTCGTCGTCGCGCTCGGCCATGCCGCCCACTCCCCTCTGCGTCGTCACCCGGTCCGGCCGCGTCACCCGGCACCGCCGAGCAGCGCCCGCACCTCGTCCTCGGACATGTCGTCGATCTTCGCCACCAGCAGCCGCTCGACCTCCTCGGCCAGCTCCGCCACGGTCGGCGTGCCGAACACCGTGCGCACCGGCAGGTCGACGTCGAAGCGCTGCCGGACCCTGGCCGAGAAGCGGGTCGCCATGAGCGAGTGGCCGCCGAGGTCGAAGAAGTCGTCCCGCGCGCCGACGCGGTCCAGGCCGAGCAGCTCGCGCCACATCCCGGCGATCGCCTCCTGCGCGGGACCCTCGCACGGCACGTACTCGGCGTCACCGCCGCGCGGCCGGGCAGGTGTCGGCAGCTTCGCCCGGTCGACCTTGCCGTTGGCGTTGAGCGGCAACGCGTCCAGCACGACGACCACCGACGGCACCATGTGCTTGGGCAGCCGGTCGGCGACCAGGTCGCGCAGCTGCTCGGGTTCGGGCGCGCGGTCCGGCTCGGCCGGGGTGGCGTAGGCCACCAGGTGGTCGTCCTCGCCGAGGCGGCGCAGCACCACGACCGCGTCGCGGACCAGGGGCGAGCGGCGCAGGGCCGACTCGACCTCGCCGAGTTCGACCCGCATGCCGCGGATCTTGACCTGGTGGTCGTCGCGGCCGACGAACTTGACCGTGCCGTCGGGCCGCCGGTAGCCGCGGTCGCCGGTGCGGTAGAGCCGCTCACCGGGCGAGAACGGGTTCGGCAGGAACGCCCGCGCGGTGGCCGCCGGGTCGCCGAGGTAGCCGCGGGCCAGCCCGACGCCCGCGATGTGGAGGTCGCCGACCTCGCCCACCTCGACCTCCCGGAAGTCGGCGTCGAGCACGTGCACGCGGTTGTTGTCGAACGGCACGCCGACCGACACCGCGCCGGTGTCCGCCGCGTCCGCCGGGCCGCAGGTGTGGTTGGTCGAGTCGATGGACACCTCGGTCGCGCCCCACGTGTTGTGCAGGCCGACCGACGGCAGCAGCGCCAGGAACCGGGCGGTGGTCCCCGGGGGCAGCGCCTCGCCGCTGGAGGTCACGTCGCGCAGCGCCGACAGGTCCCGGCCGCCGCGCTGCTCCAGCTCGTCCAGCAGCATCGTCAGCATGCTGGGCACCACCTGGAGGTACACGCTGCGGTGCGCTTCGAGGGCGTCGAGGATGGCCCGCGGGTCGCGGTGCGCGCCGGGTTCGAGGACGGCCACCTGGGCGCCGACCGTCAGCGGCCAGAACAGCTCCAGCGCCGCGTCGTCGAAGGTCAGGGTCGTCTTGTGCAGCACGGTCTCGCCCGGCCGCAGCCGGTGCCGGCGCTGGGACCAGGTCATCCGGTTCACCCAGCCCTCGTGGCTGCTGGCCGCGCCCTTCGGCACACCCGTGGAGCCGGAGGTGAAGTAGACCGAGACGAGGTTCGCGCCGCACGCGCGCCGGTCCGGCCGGTCGGTCCGGGGCGGCGCCGACGGCGGCACCGCCGCCACGTCGCCGGGCAGCAGGGCGCGGTAGCCGTCGGCCACCACGCAGACCCGGGCCCGCGCGACCGCCGTGACCTGCGCGATGCGGCTCGCGGGCAGCTCGGGGTCCAGCGGCAGGTAGGCACCGCCCGCCTTGAGGATCGCCAGCAGCGCGACCACCATCTCCACCGACCGGTCCACGCACAGGGCCACCACGTCGTCCAGCCCGACACCGGCCCCGACCAGCCGGTGCGCCAGCCCGTTGGCCCGCGCGTCCAGCTCGGCGTAGGTGATCCGCTCGTCGCCGAAGACGACGGCGGTGCGGTCGCCGGAGTCCGCGACGCGGTCCTCGACCAGCTCGTGCAGCCCCCGGTGGGCCGGAAAGGCCGAGTCCGTTCGATTCCATTCCCCAGGCACGCTCAACCCGCCCCTCACCGCGACAGACCGGGGCCGGGCAGCCCTCGGCCGCCACCGTTCCCCAAAAATGCGATCAGCCGGCGCGGAATGCGCGCCAACCGCCCAGCCCAGCTCCCCAGAACCTTCCCGCCGGTTTCCGGCAAGTGCGATCAAACACTTCCTAGCACAGGCCACCTCACGTGGCAACGACCCGTAGCGAACGCCAGGACCAGCCGTACAACCCTTGCGCGGGCACGATCCTGCGTGTAGTCGAAGCGCCGCGCAGACGCATGTTGACCCGCGCCGACGGTCAGGCATACTGGCGTCGGCGTCACGTCAGCGAAATGAAGGGCAAAAGGGTGCGACCGACCCCTGCGGAGGAAATTCGAAAGTCGTTCGTCAACTGTTCGAAAGGTGAAGCGAAGAAGCTCACCCTGCCGGCCGGGCTCGATTCGCAGGACTGGGCGGCAACGGACTTCCTCGGTTGGGTCGACCCCCGTGCGGTGAACAACGCCTACCTCGTGCTGCCCCGGGGCGAGGAGGTGGTGGGTGTCGTGCTGCGCGCGAACAACCCGCCGAGCAGCGCGCTGAGGTCGTCCACCTGCGCGTTCTGCCTGACCACCCACATGCAGTCCGACGTGGGGTTGTTCGCCGCGCCGAAGGCGGGCGCGGCCGGGCGCAGGGGCAACACCGTCGGCACCTACGTGTGCGCCGACCTGGCCTGTTCCGCCTACGTGCGGCGCAAGCGGCGGCCGTCGGCGCCGCAGCCCGCCGAGACGATCGGCGACGACGAGCGGATCGCGCGGATGCTCGTCAACATCAACCAGTTCGTCGCGAAGGTCCTCAGTTGAGGATCGCCCGGCGCACGTCCTCGCGGGGGAGAATGTGACCCAGGAAGAAATCCGGACGGCGGGCACGAGCGCACCGCTGTCCCCCGCGCAGCACGGGATCTGGTTCACCGAACAATTCGACGGGCCCACCAGCGTCTACCACGTGTCGTTCGCCCACCGGCTGCGCGGACCGCTCGACGCCGACCTGCTCGACGCCGCGTTGTCGGCGTTGGTCCAACGGCATGAACCATTGCGCACCCGGATCGACCTGGGCGACGGCGAACCGCGACAGGTTGTGCTGCCGGAGGTCCGCGCATCCGCCAAACGGGTCGATTTGTCCGGGCACCCGGACGGCGAGGCCGAGGCCGCCCGGAAAAACGAAGATCACGTCCTGCGGCCTTTCCGGCTGGACGCGGAGAACCCGTTCCGGGTGCTGCTGGTGCGGTTGGCGGACGACCACCACATCCTGTCGGTGGTGCTCCACCACATCTGCGCGGACGGCCTGTCGCTGCCGGTGTTCTGCGACGACCTGGCCGCGTTCTACCGCGGCGAGCCGCCACCGCCGCTGCGCGACAGCTACACCGCGCACCTGCGGCGCGCGGCCGCCGAACCGCCCGACGTCGAGGCCCTCGCCCGGTGGCGCGACCGGCTGCGCGGCGCCCCGCCGCTCGCGCTGCCCACCGACCGGCCGCGGCCCCGGATCCGGTCGCCGCACGGCGGGCGCGTCCCGATCACCGTCGACCCGGAGCTCGTGCGGCGCGTCCGGGACTACGCGCGGCAGCACGGCGCCACGCTGTTCATGGTGCTGCTGGCCAACTTCTTCGCCGTGCTGGCCCGGCGGTCCGGGGCCGAGGACCTGAGCGTCGGCGTGCCGCTGTCCGGTCGCGAGGGCCCGGACGAGGAAGCCCTGATCGGCCTGTTCACCAACACCGTCGTGATGCGCGTCGACGTGTCCGGCGCGCCCGGGTTCGCCGAGCTGCTGCGCCGGGTGCGGTCGACCGCGTTCGACGCCTACGACGACGGGCACGTGCCGTTCCAGCAGGTGGTGGAGGCGGTCTCGCCACCGCGCGACCTCTCCCGGACCCCGCTGTTCCAGGCGGTGTTCACCGTCCAGGACTTCGCCGAGGACGACCTGCGGCTGCCCGGCGTGACCGCCACCCCCGTGCCGCTGCCCAGCCGCACCAGCGAGTTCGAGGTGGAGCTGGAACTCGCCTGGGACGGCGCGGGCCTGGTCGGCTTCGCCGCCTACAGCACCGACCTGTTCGACCACGCCACGGCCGCCGAGCTGGCCGACGACTACCTGACCCTGCTCCGCGAGCACCTGGAGGACCCCCGGTGAGCATCACCGCCGAGCTGGCACGGGTCGCCGCCACCACCCCCGACGCGCCCGCCCTGCTGGACCGCGACCGCGAGCTGACGTTCCGGCAACTGCTGGCCGAGGTGCGCCGGATCGCGGGCGTGCTGGCCGCGCACGGCGTGCCCCGAGGCGCGCGGGTGGCGGTGCCGGCCGAACGGCACTGGAGCACCGTCGCCGGGGCGCTGGGCGTGCTGCACGCGGGGGCCGCGTACCTGCCGATCTCCCCCGGCGACCCCCCGGACCGCCTGCGGTCGACGCTGACCACGGCCGGCGCCGTCGCGGTGCTCGCCCGGGACGCCACCCTGGCCGCGCTGGCGCCCGCCCTCCGGGGCCTCGACGTGGCGCCGCTGCCGGTCGACGGGCACGCCGACGGGTCCACCCCGGTCGTCTCGCCCGACGACCTCGCCTACCTGATGTTCACCTCGGGGTCCACCGGCGTCCCGAAGGGCGTCCTGGTGCCGCACCGGGCCGTGCTGACCGCGGGCGCGGCGCTGCGCGAGAGGTACGGGATCACGCACCAGGACCGGGTGCTCAACCTGACCCCGCTGATCTGGGACACCAGCGGCGAGGAGATCTACCCGACGCTGTTCGGCGGCGCGGCCGTGGTGTGCGACGACCGCACGGCCGACGCGTCCATGGCCACCCTGCTCGCCGTGGTCGCCGACCGGGGCGTCACCGTGATCAACCTCGCCACCGCCCTGTGGAACGAGCTGGTGGACCACCTGGTCACCACGGGCGAGCCGCTGCCGGCGAGCCTGCGCCTGGTCGTCATGGGCGGCGAGGAGGCGAGGGCCCGCACCGTGCGGCTGTGGTCCGAGCACGTCCCGGAGCACGTGCGGCTGATCAACGCCTACGGCCAGACCGAAACCGTCATGGTCACGCACGCCGCCGACATCGGCGGCCGGGTCGGCCGGGCCCTGCGCGACACCGACGACGTGCCGATCGGCCACGCCCTGCCGCACGTCGAGGAGATCCTGGCACCGCGGGAGGGCGGCGCCGCCGAGCTGTCCGTCGCCGGACCCACCGTCGCCTGGGGCTACCACCACCGCCCGGACCTGACCGCCGAGCGGTTCGCCCCGGAGCGCACCGGACGCGCGTACCGCACCGGCGACCTGGTGCGCACCCGCCCGGACGGCGGCCTGTCGTTCATCGGCCGCGCGGACCGGCAGCTCAAGGTGCGCGGGGTCCGGGTCGAACCGGCCGAGGTGGAACGCGCCATGACCGCGTGCCCCGGCGTGACCACCGCGGCCGTGTTCGCCGTCGACGGCGAACACCCGACGCTCATCGGTGTCTACCTGCCGTCCGCGACCGATCCGGCCACACCCGCCGACGTCGTGCGCGCGCTGGAGGCGAGCCTGCCCCGCACCATGCTCCCCCACCACGTCCACGCCCGGTCGTCCCTCCCCCTGACCGCCACCGGCAAGGTCGACGTCGCCGCCCTGCGCGCGGCCTTCACCCCCCGGGCGCCCGCACCGGTCGAGGACGACGCGCACGACGTCCTGACCCACGTCGAGACCGCGTACCGGGAGGTGCTCGACGCCGAGGTCGACGCCGACTCGTCGTACTTCGAACTGGGCGGCGACTCCCTGATCGCCGTCCGCCTCCTGACCCGCCTGCACCAGCGCGTCGGCGTCCGGCTGGGCGTGCGGGACGTCTTCGAGCACCCCACACCGCGCCTGCTGGCGAAACTGGTCGAGGCGCGCAAGTCGGCCGACCACCGGGTTGCGTGACGTCCCTCAGGCGTCGGGCCTCGGGGTCGTTCGTCCGGAGGGTCGCCTGGCCGAGGGTCGGCGGTTGATGTAGGCGGCCAGGCCGCCGAGCTCCTCGTTGGCGATACCGGTCGAGGAAACCGGGGATTTCGGGGACTCCGATGGTGAAGAACAGGGCGTCGAGTCCTTCGTCGACCGCGGTGAGCAGCATCAGCAGTGAGGCCATGCCGGCGTCGATGTGCCAGTACGGCACGGAGAAACCCGTGAAGTCACCGGTCTTGTCCGGCTGGGAGTACCGGTCCGTGTAGGACTTCTCGTGCGAGAGCGGGACGATCACGATCGGTGCGGGGGTCAGTTCGGGCGCTTGTGCGACCGCGTTCGGGACCGTCTCCCAGAACGCCCGCCGGTCCTCCGCTCCGCTCAGCGCCAGGAAGGCCCACCCCTGGCTGAACCCGCCCGACGGGGCCCGCAGCGCACTGGCCAGGACCCGCTCCACGGCGTCGGCCGCGACCGACCGGTCGGAGAAGTGGCGGACCATCCGGCGCCGGCGGAGCACCTCGGAGTATTCCACGGGCGGGGTCTCGCAATCTCGTTCGAGGAGACGTGGGAAAGCGCGGCCGACTCTACGTCAGCCGCGGAACCGGGCGACCGCACCACGTCGGATCACCTGCGGTGCCGCGCATTGCCCCGCGTTCCCGGGAACTGGCCGCCGGTACCGGATGTCCCATGCGGTGATGGCCGACCCGGACGGAGAGGCCGGGGTGCGCGGTGTCGGGCTGGGGCGCGGCTGTCGTGGACGTGACCGGGCGGGAGGCGGCCCGCACCGCCGCGCCGACCCGGGCTCTCTTGACCGCCGATTTACTGCTTTACTATGGTACTAGGAAAGCAGTAAGGAGCTACCGTGTTCGTCTTCCGGCTCGACACCCACTCCGGCGTGCCGCCGTACCTGCAACTCGTCCAGCAGGTCCGCCAGGCGGTGCTGCTGGGCTTCCTCCAACCCGGTGACCGCCTCCCGCTCATCCGCGAGGTGGTCGAGGACCTGGCGATCAACCCGAACACCGTCGCCAAGGCGTACCGGCAGATGGAGCAGGAGAACCTGGTCACCGGCCGGCCCGGCCAGGGCACGTTCGTCGACGAGCAGCAGTCGGCCGTGATGTCGGCATCGACGTACACGTCGCTGCGCCGCGGCCTGGCGACCTGGTTGCGCCGCGCCTACGCGGCCGGCCTCGACGAGCAGGCGGTCGACGCGCTCCTCACGTCCGTCCACCAGCAGCTGAGGAACGAGGACGTGGCGTGACGGCGACCGGGTTCGCGCTGCGCACCGACGGTGTGGGCAAGCGGTACCGGAAGGGCTGGGCGCTGCGCGACTGCACCCTGGCCCTGCCGGCGGGCGGCGTGATCGCCCTGGTCGGGCCGAACGGCGCGGGCAAGACCACGCTGCTGCGCCTGGTCGTCGGGTTGCTGGCACCGAGCACCGGCACGGTGGAGGTCCTCGGCCACGACGTCACCGCCAGCACCCCGCACACCCTGTCCCGGATCGGGTTCCTGGCCCAGGACCACCCGCTGTACAAGCGCTTCACCGTCGCCGAGGTGCTCCGCTTCGGCCGGGCCTGCAACCTGCGGTTCGACCAGGGGCTGGCCGAGCGCCGGCTGGCGAAGCTGGGCATCCCGCTCGACCGCAGGGCCGGCACGCTCTCCGGCGGGCAGCAGGCCCAGGTCGCGCTGGCCCTGGCCCTGGCGAAGCGGCCGGACCTGCTCGTCCTCGACGAGCCGGTGGCCAGCCTCGACCCGCTGGCCCGGCACGAGTTCCTCCAGGTCCTCATGGGCGCGGTGGCCGAGGGCGGGGTGACCGTCCTGTTCTCCTCCCACGTCGTGCACGAGCTGGAGCGCGTCTGCGACCACCTGGTCGTGCTCAACCGCGGCCGGGTCACGCTCACCGGTGACATCGACACCCTCCTGGCCGAGCACCGGCTGCTCGTCGGCCCGCGCACGGCCACCGACGTCGACCGGGCCGGCGCCGTCGTGGAGGCCGTCCACAGCGACCGCCACACGACCCTGCTGGTGCGCGACGGCGCGATCCCGGCCGCGCCCGGGTGGCAGGCCCGGCCGGTCGCGCTGGAGGACCTGGTGCTGGCGTACCTGCGCCGGCCGTCCGAGCCGGGCGCCGCGGTCACGTCGGGAGGTGCGGCATGACGTGGTTGATCTGGCGCCAGCACCGGACCGAGGTCTGCGTCCTGGGGCTGTTCGTCGGCGTGTTCGGCATCGCCCTGCTCGTGCTCGGGTCGCAGGCCCACGACCTGTTCCCCGACGGTCTCGCCCGGTGTGCCGGAGAGGCCGGTGCCGACGACGCCTGCACGGCCTCCTTCCGCCGGCTCGACGAGGAGTTCGGGTACGTCGAGAACCTCCTGGCGGCCTTCTACCTGGTCCCCGTCGTCATCGGCGCGTTCCTCGGCGCGCCGCTGCTCGCGCGCGAACTGGAGGACGGCACCTGGCAGCTCGCCTGGACGCAGGCCGTGCCGCGGATGCGCTGGCTGGCGGCCAAGCTCGCGGCCCTGGCCGGCGTCACCGTCGCGCTCACCGGGATGTTCACCGCGGTGCTCACCTGGTTCCGCCGGCCGTTCGACGCGTGGGAAGGGCGGTTCCAGTACGACGCCTTCGACCTGGAGGGACTTGTGCCGGTGGCGTACGCGCTGTTCGCGTTCGGCGTCGCCACCGCCGCCGGGGCGATCCTGCGGCGCAGCCTGCCCGCGTTCGGCGTCGCGTTCGGGGCGTTCCTCGCCGCGAGGATGGCGGTGGCGCTGTTGGCCCGTCCCGCGTACGCCACGCCGCTCACCACCGTGGAGCCGGTCCCCGTCGGCGGCTCGGAGGACCGGGCGGGGCGCCGGTCCGTGCCCGACTTCGCCGACTGGACGATCGAACGCGGCTACGCGGACGCCACCGGGCGCAGGCTGAGCTGGACCGAGTTCTACGAGCTGGAGGCCGCCGCCAACCGGGCCGGCACCAACCTCAACCAGTTCCTGCACGCCCGGGGCACCCGGCAGTTCAGCGTCTACCACCCGGCCGACCGGTTCTGGCCGTTCCAGCTCGTCGAGGCGGCCCTGTTCGTCTCCGTCGCGGCGGTCCTGGTCGGTGTGGTGGTGTGGCGGGTGCGGCGCCGCATCGTCTAGTGCCCCGACCCGCGTCGGCGACGCACCCGGCGGCCGGACGGCTCGAACCGGAGATGCCACCGGTACTAAAGTGGCACCCCCAGACGATGAACGGATCACACCATGACGGCGGCATCAGGCCAGCGCCCCCTGTCCACCGGTTCCCCGGTCACCGAGCAGCCGGACGAGGAGGACGTGCGGGCGCTGTTCGGGCAGTCGATCGCCGTGTTCGCCTCCCTGGCGGGGCCGTCGCACCTGGTGGAGACGGCGAACCCGGCGTTCTTCGCCACGATCGGCGCGCACCGGGCGCGCACCGGTGTCCCGCTGGTGGAGCTGGTGCCCGAACTGGAGGGCCAGGGCTTCCTCGTCCTGCTCGACGAGGTCTACCGCACCGGTAGGTCCCACACCGGCCGCGACGTGCGCGTCCTGCTCGACGCCGGCACGCACATGCGGGAGGCGTTCTTCGACTTCACCTACGAGCCGCGTCGCGACACAGGGGGCGGCGTCGTCGGCATCCGGGTGATCGGGGTGGAGACCACCCAGGTCAAGCACGCCCAGCGGTTGACGGCCGAGCACCGCGCCCTGCTGGAGCAGATCGCCCGGCAGGCGCCGCTGACCGAGGTCCTCGACGGGATGGCCCGGTGCATCGAGAACCTCGCGCCGCAGGAGGTGCTCGTCTCGGTCCTGCTCGCCGACCCGGACGGGGCGCACCTGCGCCACGGGGCGGGGCCCGGCCTGCCCGACTTCTACAACCAGGCCATCGACGGGATCGCCACCGGCGAGGGCGTCGGCTCGTGCGGCACGGCCGCCCACCGGCGCGAACCGGTCGTCGTCTCCGACATCGCCACCGACCCGTTCTGGGACGACTTCCGCGACCTGGCCGACCGGGCCGGACTGGCCGCCTGCTGGTCCACGCCGATCCTGGCCCGCGACGGGAGCCTGCTGGGCACCTTCGCCATGTACCACCGGACCCCGTGCGCCCCGCAGGACTCCGACCTGGCCCTGGCCCGGGTCTTCGCGGGCACCGCGGCCCTGGCCATCGAGCGCCACCACAACGAGCAGGCGCGACGCGACGCCGAGACCCGCGCCGCGAAAGCCCACGCCGAGCTGGCCAAGGCGATGGACGCGGAACGGGAACTGCGCGCCGAGGCCGAGCAGCGCGCCACCGCCGCCGCGGAACTGGCCGCCCGGATGCGCGCCGCCGCCGCGGCGACGGCCGCCGTGCCCCACCCCGAGCACTGCCAGCTCGGCGGCACCGACGGGTGCACCGCGCCGGCCGAGCTCAAGGTCGCCGACGCCTGGGGCGACGCGGCCTGGGGCTGCCACGACCACGCCGAGGAAGCCCTGCTCAACGTGCGGTCGGCGTTCATCGCCAACGAGGAACTCGGCGGCCTGGCCGCCTACATCAACCGCAGCCCCGCCCGAGCACGACCCCAGGGGCAGCCCCGCACGGGATGAGCACTCCGGTCGATCCCACTGATCAGGGGCCGCGCTGCGGTCTCCTGCCCCCCACGTCATCGAGCCTCACCCGGGTGAGCGGGGTTGCACTTCCATGACCGACGAGCGGGACATCGCCGACTCCTACAGCGACGCCAACGTGCTGTTCCACGTGCTGCGGCACGTGGGCTGGGGTGACCTGGTCAACGTCGGCCACTTCACCGTGCCGACGTTGCCGCTGCTCGTGGGCGGGGTGGGGTGGTTCCAGCGCAGGTTGCTGCGGCGGTCGCTGGCGCTGCTGGACGCACGGCCGGGGCACCGGGTGCTCGACGCGGCCTGCGGGCGCGGCCTGTCCACCGCGCTGCTGGGCGAGCGCGGCTGCGACGCGGTGGGGCTGGACGCGCAACCCGAGCAGGTCGCCGAGGCCCGCCGACGGTTCGGGAGCAGGCCGAACACCCGGTTCGCGGTCGCCGACGCCACCGCACCGCCACCGAGCGCGGACGGCGTGGAGCTGGGTGACGGCGCGTTCGACCGGGTGCACTGCCTGGAGGCCGCCTTCCACTTCGGGCCGGACGGACGGCGGGCGTTCCTGGCCGGGTGCTTCCGGCTGCTGCGACCGGGCGGGCGGCTGGTGCTGGTCGACTTCACCTGGCGGGACCCGGACCCGACCACGATCGACGCCGTGGACCCGGACCGCGTGGTCCGGACCGCGTGGCACTTCGAGCAGGTCGAGCCCCTGGCCGATTACACCGGGAAGGCCGTTGACGCCGGTTTCACCGTCCGGGCCGTGCACGACTGGACGCGCCCGGTGCTCGGACTCCCGATGCGGCTCGCCCGCCCGGCGCTGCGCGTCACGTCCACCGAGGCCGGCCGCCGGGTGTTGCGACTGCGCTGGCCGGGACTGCGCGAACTGACCCGTGACGACTGGCGGCGCGTGGACGAGAGCGTGCGCGCGCACCTCGTCTGGGGCGCCGCCTGCCGCTACTCGGCGCTGGTGCTGGACAAGCCCCTCCCCCGGTGACCCGCCGCCCCGGTCCTCGGCGCAGCGGCAACCGTTGCCGGTGCCCTGGCCTCCGGTGAGCGGATCGGGGCACCGGGGTTCGGTCACGGGCAGTTGGTGGTGCGTGCCAGGTTGCGCTGGCCCCAGTAGACGGGGCTGCCGTCACGGAAGGTGACCCGCTGCACCGAGCCGTTCAGCTTCTGCTCGTAGTGCAGGTGTGGGCCGGTGGAGCCGCCGGTGTTGCCGACCCTGCCGATCGTGGTCTTCTCGGACACGGCCTGGCCGACGGACACGTTCTGCGCGCTGAGGTGCGCGTAGAGGGTCTGCCACCCGCCGCTGTGGTCGATCACGATGTAGCGGCCGTAGGAGGTGTCACCCAGGTTCGCGACCCTGGACACGGTGCCGGGCGCCGACGCGTACACCATCCAGCCGTCGTCCTGCGGGTAGTGGTTGAAGTCCACCGCGTTGGCCGGGCTGTGGGTGCTGCGGGTGCCGGCCTCCCAGGTCTCCCCGCACGGGAACGGCAGCCAGAACCGGCCGGTCGTACCGGGGTTGAACTGGTGGGAGGCGTTGTTGTTCTTCAGGGTGGCGTTCAGGTTGCCTCTGGCGCCCGACCCGAAGTCCTGGTGAGCCCCGCCGTAGCCGGAGTTGTAGTGGACCCGCACGGTTCCGCCGCTGCGGTTCCACACCGACGCCGCGTTGTTCTTGACGCACAGGCCCTTGCCGGCGCCGGCGCCCTTGAAGTCGTAGCAGGAGGGTTGGGTGGTGCCGTAGTCGGCGATCGACCCGGTGAAGTCGGAGATCGACCCGGCGTTGTCGCTGTTGTAGTAGTAGCAGAACTCGCCGCTGTCGCAGACACCGTCCCGTGCCGCGGCGCTCGCCGGGGTGGCCGCGAGGACGGTGGCACCGGCGACGAGAACGGCCACGGCGGCACCGACGGCCGCGCGTGTCCACGTGGTCAGGCTCGTCATGCGTTTCCTCACTGGTGCGGGGTCGTGTTCGGAACTCCTAGGCGGCGCGGGAGTACTGCTCCCACGTCACCTTGGTCACCTGCGGCCCGTCGTCCGGGCCGTTGTTCGCCAGACCGTTGCGGCCGAGGTGGTACTGGCCGACCTGCTTCTGCGCCGAGGTGGACAGGTCGGTGTCGTTCACCGCGACGCCGTGGACGTGCAGCGGCCAGTCGCCCTGGGTCGGCTTCCGCAGCCAGGCCGCGAACCCGACCCGACGCAGCGCGGTCACCACGGCGGTCCGCTGCGCCGGGGTCAGTGCCTCCGCGTCCAGGTCGACCGCGCCCCCACCGTCGTGGGTACCCGCGGACGTGGGGTCCTGGCCCGGCGAGTAGGACCCCTGCTCGACCACGAGCGACACCCCGGCGAGCCGCTGCGCCTCGGTGAGCATCGCGACGGTCCGGGTGTTGAACGGGAACCCCCGGAAGCTGGTGCGGCTGCCCGGTCCGATGAGGCGGGTGAGCGTGAACCGCCCCTGTGCGAGCGCGGTGAGCGAGGCCCTGCCGGGCAGGCCGTTGGCCGCCGACCCGGCGTAGCCGAGGGACTCCTGCCAGCGCGCGTAGGCGGTGCGGGTGGAGGTGCCGAAGTGCCCGTCGACGTACTGCGCGGCGAGCATCCCCTCGGCGACCAGCGCCTGCTCGACCAGCCGCACGCTCGGCCCGGCGCCCGGGGTGAGACCGGTGTCGGCCTTCACCGGGTCGCACTGGGCGGCCAGCACCACCAGCTCCATGTCGGCGGTCGCCGCGCTCGCGGTGGCGACGTGCGGTGCCAGCACGGCCGCGACCGCGGCCCCCGGGACCACGGCCAGGAACCCACGACGACCCATACGATCCTGTTGACCTGCCATGGTCCAGACCCTGCCACGTGCCGCACCGCGTGGGACGTGCACAAAATCCATACAGTTCGGGGTCCCCATCCCGAACGCGGTCGGGGCTCCCCCCGGAGGCAGCTCGTGGCCGACTCGCCCGGCGCAGCCGGAGCCGCAGCCGCGCCGCAGACCTCCGTCCTCGTGGTGGACGACGGCACCGAAATCGCTCACCACTGCACGGGAGCCGGACGCGGGGGTGGCCCCTCACCCCGTGCCGGTGGTGCTCCGGCACGGCTTCTCGGCCGACACCCTGGTCGAGTGGGCCGATGGCGGCACGGTGGCGTCAGCAGGTGCCGGTGTGGTGTTTGAGGACCACGAGCTTGTGGCGGTACATGCGGCACAGGGCGACCAGGAGGTGGACCTGCTCACCGGGACCCAGCGGGCGCAACCGCTCGACGAGGTCGTCGGGGTGCAGGTCGACCTCGGTGGCCAGGCGCTGGTTGAGGATGTCGCGGGCGAGGTCCTGCTCGCGGTCGCCGATGACCAGGCGGTCCGCCTCGCACAGGTCGTAGGTGTCGGGCAGCGGGAACCGGACCAGTTCCTCGGGGTAGCGGGTCGCCATGAGCTGCACGGCGGTGTTGACCAGGCGCGCCACCAGCGCCGCCGCCCGGTCGAGGTCGTCGAGCATGACCGACAGCTCGTTCACCGTCACCGTGTCGGGTTCGAACGCCGGCGGCGAGTCGATGTCGACGTCGAGCCGGTGCAGGGCCAGGGTGATGTTGTCCAGCACGCGTTCGGGATCGACGAACACCTGCCCGGGGTGGTCGGTCTCGACGCTGGCCCGGGGGTGCCACGGGTCGAGGAACTCCCGCACTTCCTCCGCCCCGTACACGCCGGGGTCGGGTAAAGGTCGTCGGGGACGCGGGAACTGCTCCACCGGCTTGTCTTCTCCTTCCGGATCGCCGCCGGCTCGCCGTGGTGACGTCGTCACCGGCCGTGCCTGCGGGGTCGGTCGTCAACGGCGAACGATGTCGGGTCGAGGGTACCCAAGCACGAGGTCGCCGTGCCGGACCGGACCGATCCAACCCCCGTCGAACCGACCGCGGTCCACCTCGACACCGGCGTTTCGGCGGCCGCTCACCGGTGTAGCCTGAGGTGACCGAGGGCATGTCGAGCGCTGGTGGTCGAGCCGCCGCCGCCTTGGGCGCACGACGAGGTCCGGCACCCACCCGGCCGGAGGCGGGAAGCGCCGGAATGGCCCGGACCCGTTCGGCACCGCGACCGACCGGGTTGGCCGCGCCGTGACCGATGACGAAGCACCGGCACCCGCGGTCGATCCCTGTTGACGGAACACCCGCGTCCCGGTGAACGGCCCGTCCACCGGGTCGCCCCGCCGTGGGCACAACAGGCCGCCGCGAGGTCGCGCCTCACCGGGCGCAGGCGCGGAAGCCGAACTCGCCCCCCTCTCCAGGACTTCGTCCACATCGGACTGTCCGGTCGACCCACCGCACGCCGGCGCGAGCCGGAGATCGGAGCACCGACATGACGTCGGAACCGCACCACCGGGACACGACCGCGTCCGTGACGCGGGGGGTCGACCTGTCACGCACCGCGCTGCGCCTGCGCCTCAAGCCGGTGGCGCCGCACCGGGGACACGTCGACGGCGCCTGGTGGCCGACCTCGCGCGAACTGCCGGCCGAACTGCCCGGCCTGATCGAGGCGGTGGCCGATCGGCTGGGTTCCGTCGACCGCGTCGTGTACGCCTCGACCTTCTGGGGTTCCGCCCCGAACCGGCTCGAACTGGGTGGTCGCGTCGTGGCGCTGGAGGGGCTCGCCGCACTGGACACCGACACCGTGCACATCACCGGTGGCGACCAGCGGCGGATCGACCTGCTGGTGATCCCCCCGGAAGCCTTCGGCGCCGCGGCCGACCGCGCGATGGCGGGCGCGTCGTCACCGGACAACGACCACCTGCCCGCGGCGATCCTCGCCACCGCGGGTGTCCGCGCCACGTCCCGGAACCGGTAGCCCCGACCACCGCCGGTGGCCGGCCCCTCGGAGGTGGTCCGGACCGGGTAGGTCACCGCGCGGGGTTGTTCCCCCTGAACCGGGTTGGTCCGAGCACCGGCCGTTGCAGGGCGGCGCGAACGCGGGCGTCCCACAGGTGCTGGTCGGCCGCGAGCGGCCGTTCCCGGGCGGCTGCCGCCGCGTGCACGGGGTTCGTGCCGGCCACCAGGCCGTTCCGGGCCAGGATGTCCTCCACGGTCTCGGTGGCGCCTGCGGTTGCCGTGGACCGGAGCACCGCGTGCGCGGCGTCGTCCGGCGTGCCCGGCGGCACCACCAGCAGCCGGACGCGGGTGTAGTCCGCCCTGATCAGGGTCACGGTGTCGGGCTGCGTGGCGTGGAAGCCCTCCATCCACACCACGAACTCCCCGACCTCCAGCCCGCGGCCGGTCCGCCCCCAGGAGTCGAGGTGGTAGCAGACGCGGCGGATGTCGCCGTCCACGGCCAGCTCCGCGATCAACGGCGGGAACTCGGCCACGGGGTCGACCGACCAGGGCCACCAGGCGCCGTCGACCGAACCGCCGAGCGCGGAAGCGGGTTTCACCGTCAGCCGCAGCGCTCCGCGCGGGGCTTCGACGGGATCTGCGGTGAGCGGATTCGAGGTCATCCCCATGGTTCCCGCCTCCGGCGGGTCGCCCCGCCGGATGTCGTCCTGCCCCGAGGCGGCACCGGCTTGACCACCGGCGCTCGACAGCCCCTCGGTCGTTCCACCCTACGCCGGATCACCCGTTCCCCGCCGCACCGCGGCCGGCGACTCCGCGGGGATCCCACGCCGACGCGGAAATCCGCCGGCGGCATCGGCCGGCGGACCGCGGCTACGAGTCGCGCATTTCCGCGAGGCCACCGGAAGACCCGGTCCGGTGTCGGCCGGAAAACCGGACTGCCCACACCCGGTGGGTGTGGGCAGTCCGGTGGACGGGGCGCGCGACCGGGACCACCGCGCTCCGCGACATCCCCCGGTCGAGCGCCTCTCCCCACTCGAGGTCGAGGCTGCTCTGCGGCCATCACGGCCGGGCGGGGTGGCGACGGGCGGTCCCGACATCACGCCTGCACTCCCGTCCTGGTCGCGTGATCCGGCCGGTTCGGGCACCTCGTCGAGAACGACCCGCGTCCGATCACCGGAACAGGACTTCCTCGACGTGATCCACGTTACACCGAAAAGCCGACCAATGACGGATTTCCGTCGAAATCCTGCCCGTGGAAATTCGGCAAGAAGTCATTGCCGACGACCGACGACCGATGAGGGGCGAGCGGGGCCCGGAACCGGCCCTCCGAGGTGCGGCGCAGGCCCGGCGGATCATGCGGGCCCGACGTCCGGAACAGGCACCTCGAACGTGTGCGCGCGACCGGAACAGGCACCTCGAACGCGTGCGCGCGACCCGTCGGGTTGTCCACCGGGGACCTCCGGGGTCGCGGGGTCAGCGACCGGTGGAACGCGGCCGCCGGCGTCGACCGGCGTTGACCCTGACGCGCCTGCGCCACAGCGGGCCGCGGGCCGCGGGCCGGCCGACCGGCACTTCGGGTGCTTCGGGTGCTTCGGGTGCGTGCTCAGGCGGAGGCACGTCCGGCAGGTCCGGGGACGTCACGACGCGACCCTGTCCCCGGTGGGGTGCGTTTCCCGCCGCAGCCCGTGCGGTACCTCCCGCAGGTCGAGCGGGTCGTCGTCGGCTTCCCGGTGCCCCGTCTCCCCCAGGTTGACCGCCCGCAGCCCCGGCGCAGCGGCGGTGCCGGGTCGCGCGGCGGGTACGCGAACGTCGTTCCAGTTCAGGATGTCCTCGACGGTGGCGGTCGAGTCGACGTCGGCGGCGGCGCGCAGCGCTGCCCTCGCGGCACCGCCCGGTGTGGTCGGCGGGACCACCAGCAGCAGGGTCCGGGTGCGGTCCGGCCCGACCAGGGTGACCGAGTGGGGCTGCCCGGTGTGGAACCCCTCCGTGCGCACCACCGCGTCTCGCACGACGAGCTTGCGCTCGCACGGGTCCCACGTGTCGAGGTTGTAGGAGATCCGCAGCACCGGCCTCCCCAGCTCGGCCATGGCGGTGATCAACAGGGGAAATTCCGTCATGGGGTCGGTGGACCACGGCCACCAGCCCCCGTCGACGGAGCCCTGTGCCCCGGCACGCGGTTTCGCGGTCCACCGGCACCCGGGCCCCGTGGTCGGGCTGGTGGCGGGACTGGGCTGGTTCAAGGTCATCTCGGCGTTCCCGCCTCCGGCCTGACGGGCCGGACCTCGTGGTGCGCCCAGGGCGACACCGGCTCGAACGCCGGCGCTCAATGCTCCCTCGGTATGCCTCACACTACACCCGAAAATCCTTTTCCCCGATTTTCGGTGAGCCCGGACCGGATTTGTCGAGAAAACCACCCGGTTCGGTTCCACGCCAATCCGACGCGACAGCGACGAATCGACGGCGACGAATCGACACCCACGTCCGCGCCGCCACCGGCAGCGCATTCGGGTGAGGATCCGCGGAAGTGCTCTCCGGTGGTGCCGACGACCGACCCGTTGGCGGATGTCCTCCTCGGTCGTCGTCGGCGGCGTGGCGGTGCTTCTCCCACCGCCTCATGACGTGCTCCCCGCGGTGGAACGCGGTCGGTTCACCTCCCGGCACGGAGCCACCGCACCTGCTTGCCGAACATCCCGCTCAACCGCCGGACGGGCCGCTGCCGCTCCGCGTCCAGGGCCGCGAGCACCGAGACCGCGCCGGTGAGGGTCGGGATGAGCCACCGGCAGGCGCCCAGTTGCCTTTGGATGCGCGCGACCTCCGACGAGGTGGGCGTCACCGCGGTGGTGCCGCCCTCGACCGCGGTGCCGTCGACGGCGTGCAACCTCCTGCCCAACGCCCCGCTGTAACCGGTGACCGCCAGCGCCGCCCCGGTCAGGACGAGCTTGGCGGCGGCCTGCAGGGCCACCCAGCGCTGACCGGCGACCAGGTCCCGGTTCGCCCGTAACAGCACCGCCCCGCCCACCAGGTGCGTCCCGATGGCGAGGGCGCTCACCGGCGTCCAGCGCGCCCAGGGGTCGTTGGCCGCCTCCAGCCGCATCGCGGGGTCGGGGATGTCGGCGGCCCCGTCGACGGCGACCGCCCCGGCGAGGGACCCGCCGAACCAGGCGGCGAGCCCGATGTCGTGCATTGCGTGGAGCAGGGTGTCGCGCTTGGACATGATCTTCCTCCGGTTCGGGCCCGCGTCCGTCGGCGCACGCGGGGGTTCATGGGACATCGGCGGCGCGCGGCGAGACGACGGTCGGGGGAGGAACGGTCCCGGTGGTCGGCGGGATCCGTGCTCGACGCCGCGGCGGGCGATGGGTCGCACCGGACCGCGTGACGCCGGCGGCCGGCGGATCCGGCCCTCCACCGCCACCTCCTCCACGGCGTTGGTCGAGCGGACCACCCGCTCCTCCGGACGGGATCGGTCGTCGGGTCGGCGGGCTCAGCCCGTCGGGGCGCGGTGCCCGGCACGCAGGGGCGCGCCGGCGTCGTGCAGGTGGCGCAGGACCTGGGCGTAGGAGGAACGCAGGCCGGCCTTGCTGTAGGGGATGCCGTTGCGGGCGCAGAAGTCCTCGACCACGGGCTGCGCGCGGCGGAGGTTGGGGCGGGGCATGTGCGGGTAGAGGTGGTGCTCGACCTGGTGGTTGAGGCCGCCAAGCAGCGCGTCGACCCACCGGCCGCCGGTGACGTTGCGGGAGGTGAGGACCTGCTTGCGCAGGTGGTCCAGCCGCTGCCCCTTGGCGATGACGGGCATCCCCTTGTGGTTGGGGGCGAAGGAGCAGCCCAGGTAGACACCCATGAGGCCCTGCTGGACCAGGATGAACACGATCGCCTTCAGCGGGGACAGCACCAGGAACACCGCGGTCAGGTACGCGGCCGCCGGGAGGAGTTGCAGCGCGGCCTCCCGCCGGGGGCGCTTGAGCTCTCCCTGCCACAGGGCCTGGAGACCGGAGATCCGCAGCACGACCGCCTCGGCCAGCAGCAGCGGGAAGAACAGGAACGCCTGGTACTTGGTGATCCACCGGTACAGGCCCCGCTTGGTGCCCGCCTGCTCGCGGCTGAAGGCGATGGCGTGGATCTCGATGTCGGGGTCGTGGTCCTCGTGGTTGGGGTTGGCGTGGTGGCGGTTGTGCTTGCCCACCCACCACTGGTAGCTGATGCCGGTCACCCCGCCGTGCAGGTGACCCACGAGGTCGTTGTAGCGGTGCGAGCGGAAGATCTGCCGGTGCCCGGCGTCGTGGCCGATGAACGCGAACTGGGTGAGGACGACCGCGAGGAGCACCGCGGTCAGCACCTGCCACCACGAGTCGCCCAGCAACACCATCGTCGCCCCGGCCGCCGCGAGCAGCAGGACGTTGATCGTCATCCGCGTCGCGTAGTACCCGCGCCGCCTGTCCAGCAGGCCGGCGTCCTTGAGCTCCCGCGTCAAGCGGGCGAAGTCGCTGCCCCGTCTCGCATCGGTGGGTTGTGCCGTGGCGGTGCGTGAGGAAATCATGGACGTCTGCTTTCCGGATGAACTGGTCCACCCAAGCTGTTTTCCCCGGTCACCACGATATCGGCAACCCGGAAGGGCGGAAGCGTGCCCGGAGAGGAAGGGGATTTGGCCGATGACCGGCCTGTTCCCGTTCTCGCCCACGTGTGCCGCGCAGCACGTGCCACCCATCCACCGCAGACCTCCTGATCACGCCTGGTGTGACCACAGGCCGCCGGGGTCCGGGGCGGCATCACCACCGCGAAGGCGCCGCCGAATCCGGGGAGACGCCACCGCGGTCACCTCCACGGTCGCACCCACCGGACGTGCCCGCAACCGGAGTACCCTGGGGTTGTCGCCCCGGTCCCCGGCGAAGCCGATCGGGCTCGATGCGCTTCCACCTGACGAGTCGGGATTTCCCGCACGCAACTCGACACCGCATCGGACACCGCACACAACCACGTGAAGGACGAACCGATGTCGACGACCGAATTTCTGATCGACCCCCTGGCACCCGACACCGAGAGGCGGGCTGAGCAGTCCTGCCCCGTGTGCCCCCATCCGGCGGACACCCACGACTCCCTCTCACGGCGGTTCTGCGCCGCGACCGGGGCGGGCGAACTGCGCCGGGGCTGCCTGTGCCCCGGCGGGTCGAGCAGTGCGACCTACGGCAGGTCGGACGCGGGGAACATCAGCCACCGGGCTTGACGCCGGCGCCGGTGCTCGGCCTCGGCCCCGGCGGGTTCCAGGTCTCGGACCCGTGCCGTGCGAGAGTTCGGGTGGTTGCCCGACCAGGTGGCCGGGAGGTCCCCGGATGGCCCGGTACACCACCGGTCGGTTGGCGCAGGTGAGCCGGTGGATCGCGGAGACGGCCACCGAACTGGACGTGCCCGTCTCGGTCGGCGCCCTCTGGCGAACGGCCGTGGTGCGGTTGGGCGTGAGCGGCGCCGTGCTCACCGTGGACACCTCCGGCTGGCCGGAGATCAGGTACGCCACGGACGCGCTGGGGGAACGCCTGATCGAGTTGCAGGTGACGGTGGGCGAGGGACCGGCCGTGGACGTCTGGCGCGGAGGCGGTCCGGTGCTCGTCACCGATCTCGACGCCCCGTCCAGCCAGGCCCGGTGGCCGATGTTCGCACCGCTGGCGGTCGAGACCGGAGCGGGCGCGCTGTTCGCGCTGCCGCTGTGCGTCGGCGCGATCCGGGCCGGGGTGCTGTCGCTGTACCGGCTCGACGTGGGCCACCTCGACGCCGCGGCGCTCACCGACTCGCCGGCGTTCGCGGAACTGGCCCTGCGGCTGCTGCTGGACGAGCAGGCCGACCTGGACGCGGTGGGCGTCGCCGAGGACGGCCTCCCCCTGCACAGCCCCCACGTGCACCAGGCCACCGGGATGGTCGCGGCGCAGCTGGGCGTGGACGTGGCCGACGCGTTCGCCCACCTGCGCGCACGGGCGTTCGCCGAACAGGTGCCGCTCAGCGGGCTGGCGGCCGACGTCGTGGCCCGCCGACGGCGATTCGACCGCGACGGGGGACGACCGTGAACACGCGCGGAACACGACCGCGCTCTGAGCACACCAGCGGAGGTGGCCGCGATGGACGGTGACCGTCTCGTGGAGGCGTTCGTCGAGTTGGCCGACACCCTGGTCGACGACTTCGACGTCATCGACTTCCTGCACGTGCTCGTGGACCGGTGCGTCGAACTCCTCGACGTCGACGCCGCGGGACTGCTGCTGGCCGACCAGCAGGGCAGGCTGCGGCTGATCGCGTCGTCCGACGAGCAGTCCCGGCTGCTGGAGCTCTTCCAGCTCCAGAACGACGACGGGCCCTCCCTGGACGCGTTCGCCACCGGCACCAGGGTCGGCCACCCCGACCTGGCGGACGCGGGTGAGCGGTGGCCGAGGTTCACCCCGGCGGCCACCGAGGTGGGGTTCGCCGCCGTGGACGCGGTGCCCATGCGCCTGCGCAGCGAGGTGATCGGCGCGCTCAACCTCTTCCGCAACCGGTCCGGTGAGCTGGACGTCACCGCGCTGCGCACCGCCACCGCGCTGGTCGACATCGCCACCATCGGCCTGCTGCAACAACGTTCGATCCACCACCACCAGGTGCTGACCGAGCAGCTCCAAGCCGCGCTGACCAGCCGGGTGGTCGTCGAACAAGCCAAAGGACTTGTCGCCGAACGCCTCGGAGTCGACATGGACACCGCGTTCGCCGCGCTGCGCGGCCACGCCCGCCGGCACAACCTCAAGCTGAGCAGCGTCGCCCAGGACGTCATCGCAGGCGACATCGACACCCCGGAACTCCTCAGCGCGCCCGCCAAGACCAAGCCGCCGCGTGGCTGAGGGCGGTCCGGCGACCGCCTCCTCCGGCGATGCGCACCTGTTCTCCCCGACCGGCACCGGACACCGGACCTGAACGGCACGACCCCCCGCCAGGCACACCCGGCGGGGGTCGTGCCGTGGCGGACCGCGTCATCGGGCGGCGCGCGAGGCGGTGGGTGACGGGCCGGGTCGTCCGGGTCCGCCGCCTATTCCCGCTCGGGCAGATCGGGCAGCACCCTCAGGGCGCGGTTGCTGCGCGGTTCGGTGCGGGTCTTGGCCTGGTCGACCTGGCGGACCAGGTCGTCGCGGACCTCGCCCAGCGCCGCTGTCAGATCGCGCCGCGAGGACGTGGCCACGAGGTGCAGGCGAGGGGTCCGGTTGATCCAGCACTCCAGGGTGACCCGCTGCCCGACGCCCTCGCGGTCCTTCAGGCTGACCTCCAGGTCGATCTGATCGGCCCGGAACGACCGCAACCGCGTACCGAGGGCGTCCAGGTGTCCTACGACCCAGTGGCGTTCCGACACGTGGAACCCGGTCGCGAGCTGGAGCCGCTGGGCGATGACCGTGTCGCCTTCGGGGGTGTCGCGCATGTGCTTTCCGTCCTTCGTGGGTTGCCGTCGGTGTCGGTGTCGGCGCGCGTCAACCGGTAGGAGCACGATGTGGCGAACACCCGGTGGCACCCCGCCGCGTCCGCGTCGCCCTCCCCGGCCGCGCGGCCGGGCTCACACGCGGGCGTGCGGGTACTCCGGTGAACGGTGCTGGAACGAGAGGATGCCGGGGTTCAGGATGGCGCCCCCGCGGATCTCGACCGCGCGCCGGACGACCTCGCTGGAGTCCCAGTCGCCGGTGAGGACGGGGCGCAGGTGCGGGAGCAGCGCTTCGCTGATCTCCCAGGTCGCCGAGTTCCACAGGTAGGACGGGCTGTGGTCCACGCCGTAGTAGCGCACGTGGTCGCCCACCTCGAAGTCCGGTTGCGCGAACGAGGTGGGGCGCGCCCACTCGAAGCCCATGCCCGCGTCGCAGGAGACGTCGACGATCAGGGTTCCCGGGGCCAGGGTGGGCAGGTCGTCGTCGACGAGGAACACCAGCGGCGCGTCGGGGTCCTGGAGCACGCAGTTGACGATGACGTCGTGCTCCGCGAGGAACCCCGCCAGCGGGACGTGGCCGGAGTCCGCGGAGACCCGGCTGCGCCGCGGATCGGCGTCGTCGTGCCCGAAGTGGACGATCCGCGCGGAGTGGATCGGCGAGCCGACCTCGGCGACCGCGCGGTTGGTGAGGACGTCGACGTCGTGCACGCCGTGCGCGTTGAGGGCGGTCACGGCACCCCGTGCGGTCGCGCCGAACCCGATCACGGCGGCGCGCAGCCGACGGCCGTAGTCGCCGGTCGAGCCGATCCGCTGCAAGGCGTGCAGCACCGAGCAGTAGCCGGCGAGCTCGTTGTTCTTGTGGAAGACGTGCAGGCCGAACGAGCCGTCGGACTTCCAGTGGTTCATCGCCTCGAAGGCGATGAGGGTCAACCGCCGGTCAACGGCGAGCTGGGTGAGCTCCTCGTCCTGGACGCAGTGCGGCCAGCCCCACAGCACCTGTCCTTCCCGCAGCTCCGCGACGTCCTCGGCGAGCGGCTTGGGCAGCAGGACGACGTCGCACCGGGCGATGAGCTGCTCGCGCGGGAGGAACCCCGCCACGGACGGCGCGAGTTGCTCGTCGGCGACGCCGAAGCGCTCCCCGTAGCCGTGTTCGAGGTAAACGCGATCACGCAGGTCCGCGTCGATCCGGTCCAGGTGCAGCGGGTGGAGGGGGAGCCGGAATTCGTCCTCCTTGCGGGATGTCGCGATGACCCCGAGGCTGAGCTGGTCCACGTGTGTCCTGTTCGTCGGTGGTGGCGACCGCGCTCACGGGGTGCGGGTCGGCGCTGCCGCCGAACGGGACGGCGGTGCGACGGGGAACGTCGGGCCGTTGTGGTGGATCGACGGTTTCGCGGAGAAACGTCACCTCGCACTTCAAGGCTACACGCACCGCGTGCGCCCGCAGGATCAAATCCCGGGTTTAAACCCGAAATCCGCTTCCTGGAGGTCAGCCGCGAATTTTGGCGCCCGGCACACCCAGCGTGACCTGCGGTTTACCGGCTCAACCGCGAACGGGGGCAGCGGAAGAACTGCTCGGCCACATTCCGGTCGATCATGACCTCATTGCTGTAGGATCGAGTTGTCGGGAACATCGCGCACCTGGGCGGTCAAGCCCACGTCGTACTCGGTGAAATGTGGAACCGGCCTCGTTCCACGGCCGGAGACGGGAGTTCCGACATGACGTCGGCGCCCCACTTCCCCGCGGTCCCACCGGCCGCGGTCGTCGAACGACCTCCCCGGCGACTGCGGTTGCGACCGGGGGCGGCCACCGCGGGACACGTCGACGGCGCCCGGTGACCACGTTCCCGGAACCTCGTCGCCGAACTCCCCAGCACACCGCGGACCTGGTCGCGGAGGCCAGGCACCGCCTCGCGCTGCCCGTCGTGCCGTCGACCGTGGCGACACGACGCACGACCGACCTGACCCACATCACCCTCGCCGGCTGGGCAGCAGACAGCGGCCGAGCCCCGGCGCAGACCAGCAGGAGCACCTCATGACGGCATCGCCCCACCTGTCCTCGTACGAGCGCAGGGTCGAACTGGTCCGGGAAACGCTGTCAGCGCATTCCGAGATCGGCGGGAAGGAGGCACGGGCTCTTGCCGTGCACGTCCTGGAAGCGCTGGACCACATCCCGGAGAAGATCCGCTGATCGTCGACCGGGTGTGCTCGGACTGCCCGAGCGCACCCGCTGTCGAAGGGTCGTGCACGAGCACCCGGCGATCCCGTCCCGCGCACGCGGTGCGGTCCTCACCGGCGCCGCCGACGCCGTGCCCCACCCCACCCGAAGGGTATTTGTGCTTCGCACGTACGGTTTCCTGAGCACGTGCCCGCCCGCGCGGTGCGGCCCGGCGACGTTCACCGCCGCCCTGCTGCACCACCTGACCGCGGTGACGCCCGGCAGCGCGGGCCGGGTGGTCCGCGTCCTCGCGGAGCCGGACCGCGAACCCGCCGTCGCGGACGGGGCGGCGGTGGCGCACCGGATGGCCCCCGGCGCGGTCGAGGCCGCGGCCGAGGTGCTCAACGACTGCGACGTGGTCGTGGTCCAGCACGAGCACGGGATCCACACCGGTCGCGACGACGAGGACGTGCTCGGCGTGCTCGCCCGGCTGAGGGTGCCGGTGATCGTCGTGCTGCACACGGTGCTCACGGCGCCCGCGCCCGGCCGGCGGCGGGTGCTCGACGAGGCCATGGGGTACGCCGACGCCGTGGTGACCACGTCCGAGGCCGCGCGCCGCCGGCTCGTGGACGGCTACACCGTCGAGCGGCCCGGTGAGGTCGTCGTGATCCCGCACGGCGCGCTCCCCGTCGAGCCGCCCGCCCGCGAACCGTCCACCGACAGGCCGCTGATCCTGACCTGGGGCCTGCTGAGGCGCGGCAAGGGCATCGAGTGGGCCATCTCCGCGCTGGGTGCGCTGCGCGACCTGAAGCCGCGTTACCTGGTGGCAGGCCAGACCCACCCCGAGGTGTTGGCGCACGAGGGCGAGGACTACCGCAGGAACCTGCGCAACCGCGCCATCGCGTGCGGCGTCGCGGACCTGATCGAGTTCGACCCGACCTACCTGGAGGTGGACGCGCTGGCGGAGCTGGTCCGCCGCGCCGATGTCGTCCTGCTCCCCCACGACTCGTCCGAGCAGGTCACCTCCGGCGTCCTCCTCGAAGCCCTGGCCGCTCGCAAGCCGGTGGTCGCGACCGCGTTCCCGCACGCCGTCGAACTGCTGGCGGACGGGGCCGGACTGCTGGTGCCCCACCGCGATCCGGCCGCCATCGCCGCGGCGCTGCGCCGGGTGCTGACCGAACCGGGACTCGCGGCCGGGATGAGCGACCGCTCGACGAGCCTCGTCCCCGCGCCGAGCTGGACCGCGGTCGCGAACCGGTACCGGGACCTGGCGGACGACCTGCTCGCCGCCCGCGTCGTCGTGACCACGTGACCGGCCCGAGGTCGACGAGTCCCCCGCGGCCGTGGTGCCGAGTGCGGCGGCGACCACGTGCGCCCGGAGCTGTTCACCCCCGATCGGCTCGTCAGCGCGGGCGCGCCACCCGGAGGTAACCCACCAACCGCTCGGCCAGCTCCACCGGGTGGCTGGTCGCGACGCAGTGCGCGCCGTCGATCTCGTCCGCTTCCACGCCCAGCCGTTCACGCGCCACCCGGCGCTGGAAGTCCGGCGGGAAGAACCGGTCGTCACGGCACAGCAGCACGCGGGTCGGCACGTCCGGCAGCGCGTCGAGCGGCCACGGTTCGTCGGACTCGGCGCTGACCTGTGGACGACCGCGGGACAGCGCCAGGGCCGCCGCGTCGGCCGGGACGCCGGTGTAGAACGTCTCGGCGTCGTCAAGGCCCTCGGGTCCCTCGAAGCCGGTGTTGGTCCACCAGTCGCCCGGTTTCTCCCCCGGCGCCGGGATCATCCCGGCGAGGAAGACCAGCAGCCGCGCCGGCAGCCGCGCGCACACGAGGGGCGCGGTGAAGCCTCCGTAGGAGTGACCGACGACGACCAGGTCCCGCCGGTCGCCCACGGCGTCGACCACGGTCCGGGTGAACTCGGGGAACCCCGCGGTCGGGTCGTCGATCGGCAGGTCGGGCGCGACCACGTCGTGGCCGCGCCGGCGCAGTTCCGGTTCCAGCAGTTCGAAGTCCCGGTAGCTGCCGCCACCGCCGTGGATCAGTACGAAGGTGCTCATGCGGCACAGCGTGCCGTACGGGTCCGACATGCACGTCCGCCGCTCCCCGCGGGAAGTTCCGCGACCCGATGACCGCGGTGTCCACCCCGTTCGACCACGCCGGAGGCGGGTCCGCGGACGTGATCGGGATGCGACCACGTCTGCGGACCCGCGTGGGATCAGCCGGCGCAAGGGGCCTTGGCCGCCTTCGCCGCGGTCAGGAACGCTCCCCTGTTGTTCGGCCAGAACAGGCTGTCCACGCACGAGTACTGCGGGAAGAAGCCGCCACAGCTGCCGCTGCCCGAGCCGATCTCGAACGTGTAGCTCGCGATGCCCAGGTTGCCGTGGGTGAAGTCGTCGGTCGTGCCCGTCGTGTCGCCCTCGGCCACCACGGTGTACCCGTTGGAGGCCGCCATCTTCCCGCCCAGCGCCGCCAGCTGCGACGCGTTCGGGTTCGCGTTCCAGGTCCAGCCCCACGGCGGCATGACCAGGTTGCCGTAGCTGTGGACCGTGATCATCACACCCCTGGTCGTCACCGGCGCCGGCTCGGTGTCGCCCGGACCCCGCTGGTCGGGGAACAGCTGCTTGAACCACGCCTCGACCGCCCTGGTCTCCGGCTCCGAACCGGCCGCCGTGCCCTGGTAGGTCTCGCCGCACCGGCTCGTGCCCGCGCCACCCCACTTGAACGTGGAGTTGCGGTTCAGGTCGACGCCGTAACCCGGCGCCGGGCACGACGCGCCGGTGTCGTTGGCGTTCTTGCGCTGCATCAACGGCCGGCTGCCACCGGAGGCGACGATGTCCACGCCGTCGGGGTTCACGACCGGCACCACCCACAGCTCCGTGGTGTCCGGGATCGACGTCACTTCGGCGTCCGTGCCGTAGCCCCGGGTGACGTGGTCGATCCACCGCCACGCCAGTTCGCCCGTCGCCAGTTCCCGCGCGTGGATCTGCGCGATCATCGCGAACCGCGGCTTGGCCGAGTTGGGGCTCAGCGCGCAGTCACCGGCCTGCTTCCTGGTGATGCAGATGGCCCGGCTTGTACACCGTGTCGACCCTGCCCGGCCGGTAGCCGAGGGCGGTCAACCTGTCGGCCACGCGCTGGTCGCCGACCACCTGCACGGCGCCGTCGACGCCGTGCTCGACGCCGAACCCCGCCGCTCGCAGCTCGCGTTCACCCGCTCCCGGGACCTGCCAGTAGTACGGCGTGGTGTCGGGCGGTTGAGCCGCCGGCGCGTTGCCCCCGAGGAGCAACAGCACCGCCGCGGCAAGAGCTGTCCGGACCTTCATCGACAGACCTCCAGACCAACCGGCGGCCGAGGCGGGGTAACGGTGGGCCGCCTCGCCTGACGCGAGTAGGGGGCACCTCGAACCCCGCCGAAAAGGGGTGCGCGGCAGCCGGGGCGGGCATCGGCGCGAGGCGCCGGGCCGACCGGTCCCCGCACGTCGGTTGACCGCGAGGCGTCGTACGGCCTCACCGCCGGCGCCGCCTGAGCACCGGTCCCCGAAGCGCTCGTCGGCCGGGCGGTCGTCGCGCCGGCACGGGAGCCGACCGCGGCAAGCCCGAGGTGTCGACGGCCGGCGAACCCGGTGTCCGCCGGTCACGGCCACCAGCGGAGCACGTCGTCCAAGGCGCGCAGGCACTCCTCGGCGGTTCGCCACCCGCCGTGCCGGACCAGGTGCGGCACGGCCGCCGTGAGCACGGTGACCAGGCCGGGTCGGTCGAAGCCGGACAGCAGGCTGCGCAGCGGCGGCAGGCCGGTGACCTCCTGCTGCCACGACACCCGCGAGGCCGCCCCGGCGGCCAGGGCCGCCGCCGTCACCCGTGCCCTACCGCCCTCCGGCGCGAACCGCGCCGCGGCCGGCAGCGCCCGCAGGAAGGTCGCGGTCGCGTGCGCCGCCGAGTCCGTGAAGTCCCGTCCCGGCAACGCGACCTGCGCGGGCAGCACCAGCACGGCCGCCGCGCACAGCCGCTCGCGTTGGGGCTCGTCCAGTTCGGGCAGCACCCGGGCCAGCACGTCGGGGAACCACCGCAGGTCCACCAGGGTCACCAGCAGGTCCACCAGCCGTTCCCGCTCCTCGGTAGTCATGGCACGGGCCAGCAGCGCGACCGGGTGCGGCCGGGCCAGGGCGGGGTCGACGACCAGGTCGGCGAACGCGACCCGGACCGCGTCCCGGCGGGCCTGACCGGTCAGCCGCCCGGCGACGGCGGCCAGCGGCAGGCCGCGGTACCGGGCGTCGAGGTCGGCGGCGGCCGCGTGCACACCGGTCACCCGGTCGGCGGCCACCCAGGGCGCGGTCATCGCCAGGTAGCGGGCGAACCGGTGGTCCGGGGCGTTGCGGATCCAGCGGTCCTGCGCCTTCCAGAACCGGTTGGAGACGCGGTCGTCGCCCAGTTCCGAGCCGAGCGCGTGCCAGGTGTCCAGCGCGTCGTCGTCGTTCGGCAGCAGCACGGCGTCGTGCAGTCGGGCGTGCAGCTGCGCCGTGGTGAACGCGCCGCGCAGGGCCGTCGTGCGGCGCGCGTGGCCGGAGTCGGCCGGGTCCCGCTCGACGGGGGCGAGTCCGGCCGCCTGCCGCAGCAGGCGGACCCGGTCCTCCTCGGGCACCGCGGTGGCCAGCGCGATCACCACGTCCGCCCGGTCGGCCGGCGGGAGGTCGGCGGCCGCCGCCTCCACCCGCGCGCACAGCGCCGGCCGCCGGGCGCGGGAGACGTGGCCGAGCAGCGCCGCCGGCAGCAGCACGTGCGGGCGGGCGTCGCCGATCACCTCCACCGCGTCGGCGGCCTCCTCCAGCGCCTCCTCGTCGGTCACGCTCGCGACCAGCGCCTCCAGCGCGTCGGCCCGTCCCTGTCCACGCCGGCCAGCAGCGCGAGCGCGGTCAGCCGGGAATCGTGGTCCAGGTGGGGTGCGACCGCCCGCAACGCCTCGGCCCTCCGCCACCCGTGTTCCGCCGCGACCTGGTCGAGCGCTTCCCGGCGCAGGTCGCGGGCCTCGCGTGGCGGCACCCGGCCGGCCAAGGCGGCGAGCACGGCCGCCCGGTGCCGGGGCTCCAGCCGGCGGGCCTCGTTCCGGACGGTGGCGGTGTGCTTCGCGTCGACGTGCGCGGCGAGCGCGGCGAGCGTCCCACCGCGCAGCAGGTCGAACCGCTCACCGGGCTTGGGCAGCGCGCAGCGCCTCGGCGACCACCGCCGACCGGCAGGCCTCCGGCACCGCGCGCAGCACCGCGGCCAGGGCCGAGGCCCGCGCCCAGTGCGGTTGGGCGCGCAACCCGACCGGCCGGTTTCGGCCGACCGCGCGGGCCAGGCCCAGTGCCCGCGTCACGGCCGGGCCGTGCAGGAACTCGGCCAGCGCGGACAGCACCGGCACGTCCGGCACGTCCGGCTCGTCCGACCGGTCCACGTGGTCCAGGGCGACGTCCAGCGCCGCGGCCACCGCCGGCCCGTCGACCAGGGGCACCAGGGCGCGGACGTGCTCCGGGCCGCCGAGGTCGGCCTGGACGCCCAACGAGGTGAGTTCGTGCGCCAGGTCGGCGGCCACCCACGCCGGTTCGAGCCTTTCGGCGGCCAGCCGCAGCACCAGCGCCCGCCGGGCGAGCTGCCGATACCCGAACGGTTCGGAGTAGCGCGCCACCACCGGGTGGAGCGCGGGCAGCACCCGCGCCGGGACGTGCGGGATCAGCCCGGCCAGCGCCCGCGCCTGGTCGGGCAGCTCCAGCGCCTCGGCGACGGCCCGCTCAGCCTCGTCCGGGGTCAGCGCCGGGGCGAGCGCGACGAGCACGTCCGCCCGGTCCCGCGACCCGTCCACCGGCAGCAGGTCGGCGACCAGGCGGGCCCGGTCGCCCTCGGACAGCAGCGGGGCGAGCAGCGCGGCCGTCCGGTGCGCTCGGCCCGACAGGAGCGGGCTGATCAGCGCCAACGCCCGCGCCGCGTGGTCCGGGTCGAGGCACGGCTCCTCGTCCCACCGCGCGCGGGCGAGCGCGGCGACCAGCTCCACCCGCGCGGCGTAGTTCTCCACCGCCCGCACCCGGGCCGGCGCGGCGCGGGGCCGCCACCGCCACACCCGGCCCTCCACCAGCGCGCGCAGCAGACCCGGCCGCACCCCGGTGACGACCGACTCGACGCTGCCGTCCATCAGGGCGTAGCGGATCTCCCTGCCGATCGGCCGCGCCCGGCCGCCCTCGGCCAGTTCGGCGTCGGTCGCCTCGGCCGCGAGCCGCCGGCCCAGCGCCGGCGACGCCCGGCAGTCGGTGAACGTGCCGTGCGCCTCGTGCGCCCTGAACCACGCGGTGGAACCGTCGCGCGGCGCGGTCAGCAGGCCGTGCAGCTCCTCCACGGCGTCGAGTTCGGCCAGGTGCCCCGCCAGGTTGCGCAGCCCGTACCCCTCCTCCAGCCCGCCCAACCCCGCCGGGTCGCGGTCCAGGGCGGCCAGGTAGCGGTCCGCGATCCGCCGCCGGGTGGTCGTCGCGGTCGTGGCCAACAGGTCCAGCCGGGTCTCGTCGCCGGTCATCCCACCGTCCGGGCGGACGCCGAGCAGGTAGTCCCGGGCGCTGTCGTGCAGCGGGGCGAACCGCCCGCCCCGGTCGTCCGCGAACGCCCGCAGCCGCCCGGACACCAGCGCCCGCGGGTCCGGCGCGCCGGACAGCGCGACCACCGCGTCCAGGGTCAGCGGTTCCGGCGCGCAGGCCGGCACGCTCAGCACCGGGACCACGTCGCCCTCGTCCATCAGCTCGTCCAGGGTCTCGCTGTAGTAGGCCCACAGCCCCTCGGGCAGCGCGGCGAGCGCGTCCGGCTCCCTCAGTCCCGCGCGCACCTCGGCCGGCACGTGCCGCAGGAAGATCCACACCCCGCCGCACCACCGCGTCAACTCGTCCTGGAACCGGTCCACCGGCAGCTTCGCCTCGACCCGCCCCCGCAGGACGTCGTCCGCGGCCAGCACCTCCGCGACGTGCCGCCGGACGTCGTCCAGGGTGGCCTCGTCGGTGGGATCGATCCGCACGTGGCCGTGCCGTTCCTGCCGGGCGTGCAGCGGGACGCCCTCGCGGACGGTCGCGATCACGTACGCGTTGTCGGGCAGGCTGGTCGGCAGCGCGAGCGGCAGGGCCGCGCCCTCGGCCGCCCGGTCCAGTCCGTCGACCGCGAGCACCAGCCGATGTCCTTCCCGCGCCGCCGCCCGCGCCGCCGCGTGCAGCACCTCCTGGAAGCCCACCGGGTCCGCGGTGGTCTCCGGCTGGTGGGGGCAGGCCGTACCGGCTGATCAGCCGGGTGCCCAGACCGCGCAGCGCACCCGCGACCGTGCGCCGCGACGGCAGGCTGGTGACGAAGTGGCTCGGCAGGTCCCGCTCCCGGGCCAGCGCCGCCAGGAACGTGGTCTTGCCGACCCCGGTCTTGCCCTCGATGAAGAAGTAGCCGCGCGGCCCGTCCTCCAGGAAGCGCTCGACCCGGGCGCGCAACCAGGGCCGGCCGGTCACGCGCACGCCGTGCAGGTCACCGAACACGTCCGGGAACCCGTCGACGATCCGCGCCCGTGCCGGCCGCCCGACACCGCGCACCCCGCCTCCCCGTCCGGGCCGGAGGTGCGGAACCGGGCGAGGCCGCACGACGCACCACCAGGCAGAAAGGACTTGTGCGGTGAGTGCGGGAACCCCCGTTCGGCCGTCTTGACGGTTCGCGTCGAGAACCACTAACGTTCGCGTCAAGTATTTCGCAAATTTTACACGAGCAGCTCCTGCGGAAACTTCCACGCGGGCCGGTGCGCACATCGGGCTCCTCTGTTCGAATACCTCGACACACGGCTCGTCACCTCCTGGGGGAATGGATGCGGCTTGTCAAAGCAATCGCGGTGACCGCTGCCTCGATACTGCTCGCGACCTCGCAGACCACGGCTTCCGCAGAGCCGGCGCCACCTCCGGAAGTCATCACCCCCACCAGCGAGAAGGCATCGGGCACAACCGCGTCCATCGCCCCCGAGCAGCGGGCGGCCATTCTCGGAAAATCGTGGGAGCAGTCGCGCGATCGCGTGGTCGTGGGCAGCGGCGACAGCAACGGATTTCACCTGATGACCGCCGACGCCACCACCGGTTATCGTTGGGTGACCACAGCCACGCTGATCGAGCCGGCCTTCGAGACCGACGCCTGGATCGGCAACGTGTGCGTTACCGGCTCCGGTACGCGCGCGGTCGTCGTCTACGCGCCCCGCACCTTCACCAACCGCGCCGACCTGGCCGACCGCGGTGGCTTCGTCGCCGTCGTCGACCTCCCCACCGGCGCGGTGCGGAAGCTGCCGTTGCAGGTCAGCCTCGCGTACTTCAACCCCGGGTGCGGCCAGGGCGAGACCGCCGTGCTGACCCAGGGCACCGGCGAGGACCTCGACAGCACCCGGATCTTCGAACTCGACACCGACACCGGCCGGCTCGCCACGCCGATCGTCGTGCCCGGCCAGCTCACCTCGCCGGTGCCGACCCCCCACGGCATCGTCGCGGCCGACTCGGGCGCGCTCGTCCGGGTGGAGCGGGACGGCAAGCGCCGCGTCCTCGCGCCCGCGGTCGGCGTGCCGTTCCGCGTGGCCGCCGACGCCGACGGCGGTGTGGTGTTCATGCAGCAGGAGAAGGGCGACAACGCCTCGGTCCGGCGTGCGGTGGTCGCCGCGCGTGGCGTGGCCGAGGTCGAGACGCTCGCCACCGGCGGCCTGATGGACATGAGCGTCACCAGCGGGCGGGGCGGCAAGGTGTTCGTGACCGGCCGCAAGACCACCGCGGTCGCCACCACCTCGCCCAACGTCGCGATCGTCGACGTCACGACCGGCGCCACCCCTTCCCTCGACGGAGAGGTCGCGGTGACCTCCGTCAAGCGCGTCCACGCCGTCGACCCGAGGGCGCCGCGGGTCGACCCGCTGATCCCGCAACAGGTGGAGATCACCGCGAAGTCCCTCGTGACCGGTGCGGAGTTCACCCTCGACACGCTCGCGAAGGGGTCGGGGAACGAGGGGTCGGCGCTGAGCCCCGCGCTGGTCGAGGCCGGCGGTGACGACCTGGCCACCCGCGCCCTCGACGACGATCCCGCGGACGGCGACACCCGGTACTGCTCGGTCGCCCGCAACGACCCCCGCAACCAGGCGATGCAGCCCAAGCCGAGGCAGGTGGAGTGGGCCGTCGACCAGGCGATCACCAACTCGCTCACCGTGTCGAGGCCGGCGAACTGGAAGAACCTGGGAATGCCGGCCTACACTCCTCAGGGGCTGTTCCCGCCGCGCGCGCTCACCGGCGGCGGCAGGGTTCCGGCACAGGTGATGCTCGGCATCACCGCACAGGAGTCGAACATGTGGCAGGCCGCCCGCTTCGCGGTGCCCGGCGTGACCGCGAACCCGCTGATCGGCAACTACTTCGGCATCGACTACTACAACGACAGCTCCGGTGACGACTGGACGATCAACTGGGCCGACGCCGACTGCGGCTACGGCATCACCCAGATGACCGACGGGATGCGGTTGGCCGGCAAGACCAAACCGGGCGAGGTCGCCCTGCCGTACGACTCCCAGCGAGCCGTGGCGCTGGACTTCGCCGCGAACGTGGCGGCGGGCCTGCGCGTCCTCCAGGACAAGTGGAACCAGACCCGGGGCGCCAACCTCGTGGTCAACAACGGCGACCCGGCGCGGATCGAGAACTGGTTCTTCGCGGTGTGGGCGTACAACTCCGGTTTCTACCCCCAGTCCACCGCCGGCCAGAACGACGGCGCCTGGGGCGTCGGTTGGCTGAACAACCCGGTCAACCCGCGCTACCCGGCCAACCGGACGCCGTTCCTCGACGCCTCCTACGAGGACGCGGCCCACCCGCAGGACTGGCCGTACCCGGAGAAGGTGATGGGCTGGGCCGGTCACCCCATCGAGCTCATCGAGACCCCGGGCACGCTCGTCGCCGGTTACCGGCCGGCGTGGTGGCTCACCGAAACCGACCGCTGGATGGTCAAGCCGCCGGTCAACCAGTTCTGCGACAGCAGCAACAACTGCGAGCCGGGCGCCCGGCACACCCCGAACGACCCCGAGGTGATCGGCGAGCCGGCCGGGCCGTGCGCGCACCGCAACGCCGCGGGCAGGTTCGACCTGAAGTGCTGGTACCACGCGTCCAACACCTGGAAGTCGAACTGCGCGACCACCTGCGGCAACGAGCTGCTGCGCTTCGAACCCGGCTACGCCTACCAGGACGACGCCACCAGCTACCCGCCGGTGTGCTCGAACAGCGGACTGCCCGGCAACGCGCTCGTCGTGGACAACGTCCCGCAGTCGGTGCCGGCGGTCCGGCCGGGGTGCACGAGGTCGGTGAGCAACGGCACCTTCCGGTTCTCCTTCAGCGCGGCGTCGAACGGCACCTACCCGGGCAAGATCGACGTGCACCAGCTCGGCGCGGCCTACGGGGCGCACTTCTGGATGAGCAACACCCACCGCGACACCGCCCGTCGGGCGGTCGGGACGTGGCGGCTGGACCGCACGCACAACGGCCCGATGCGACTCATGGCGCACGTCCCCGACCCGGGTGCCCGGACCCGCTCGGCCAACTACGAGGTCAACGCCGTGCGCGGCGGTGGCAGCCGGGTGGTCGACCAGGGCGTCGGCAGCGGCAACCGCTGGGTGAACATCGGCACGTTCATGTTCGACGGCGTCACCCCGACGGTCAGCCTCGGGAACGTCACCCCCGACGGTGACGGCAGCCAGCGGATCGCGTGGGACGCCATGGCGTTCATCCCGGTGCCCGGCACGTTCAAGGAGGAGAGCGTCGAGTCCGTGGCGGTGTTCGACGAGGACCAGAACATCGACACGGAGGCGCCCAGCTCCTGGCTCGCGGGTCCGCTCGCGAACCGGCAGTCGCTGCACGACTGGGGCAACTCGTCGAGTTCGAACATCCTCGGCCTCGGCAGCTGCGCCGGCTCGCCCACGTCGGGCTGCGTGCCGGCGAACCTGCGGACCGCGATGACCGGCTGGCGCAACCAGGTGACCACGGCGGGCACCGATCCCACCAACCACCCGGACGGCACCAGCCTGGGCACGTGGATCGGCTTCGCCCAGCCGTACACCGACCGACCCACGACGGACCAGCGGCCGGGGCACTTCGACAACGACGACCGCATCAAGATCCGGACCAAGGCCACGGTGACCTTCGTCGTCGGACCGGACGGCAAGATCGTCACCGGCAGCGAGTACGCCGTGTACGAGCACCGCACCGGCAACACGCACCTGCCGAAGTTCTTCATGGACTTCATGCGGGCGATCAACTCCGACTACGGCATCGCGCCGCCGGACCTGAGCTACACCATCCAGGACCTCAACGCCCACAACGGCGTGTCGACCAGGGCCACCCCGACGTCCACGGGCATCCTGCCGGGCCGGGCCTACGCCTACGCCGGCAAGAAGCCGGTCCCGGTGGACTCGACCGGCGCGCCGTCGACGGACAACGCGGTCTGCGTCGCGGCGATCACGGTGTCCGGCGGGTCCATCGGCTACCGCCCGATGCTCGGCAACTCCGGCCCGGTGGACAACATGGAGGCGTGGGTGAACCGGCTCGAGGGCGACTCCCGCGTGCCGGACAGCGTCGCCGACCTGGCGGAATCGGTCCGGGAGATGTTCTTCGACGACGGCATGCTCGTCGGCGCCGAGTCCAGCATCTTCACCCAGGCCCCGCCGATCTGGCAGGAGCTCAACTTCAAGGCGTGCGCCGACGGGTCCATCCAGAAGGTCGTGGACCGGCCGCTGCTCCGGGCGAGTTGGATGCCCGACCAGTACCTGTACCACAACGGCAGGGCGATGAACCTGAACGGCGGTTTCTCCAACAGCAACCAGCCGGTCTGGCGCGGTGACTTCAAGAAGTTCAGCGCGCTGCCCGACCCGAACCAGACGTTCCCGCTGTGGCCGAACCCGTACGGGCCGTGCGACGCCGCGACGGACAGGTCGGGCAACCCCTGGGACATCACGGCGGCACCGCCCCAGGACCCGGGCACCAACCCCGCCAGGGCGCACTTCTGCCTGGACCGGAACCTGGCCACCGACCCGTCGCACAGCTGGGGTCAGTGAGCCGCGCATGGTCGTCATCGCGTTGCTGGTCCTCATCGCCATCGCGTCCGTGGCGATCGCGGCACTGAGGACAAGGGGCCCACGAACGAGGGCGGCGTTCCTCCTGCTGCACGTGGTGGTGTCGGTGGTGTTGATCGCCGTCCTCGACGGACCGCGGAACCTGTGGATCATCACCCTGGGGCCGGGCCTGCTCGTGGCCGCGGTCCGCCTGGCCACCACGCTGGTTCACCTAGGACAGGATCGGGGGACATCCGGTGGGTCGCGGTAATGCGCAGCCAACAAACGCCCCCGACCCAAGTTGAGACCAGCATCTTGAATTGATCCTTCCCTGGTTGTTCGGAGTCGGGTTACTGGATGATCACTCATCTCAGTAGCCCGGAGGACAGCCCACGATGCCCAAGCGGTACCCACCCGAGTTCCGGCGCAAGGTGCTCGACCTGGTCGCGTCCGGCCGCCGTGTCGCCCAGGTCGCGGCGGACCTCGACATCAGCGACCAGACGATCTACGCCTGGCGCCGCCAGGAGCTCATCGACAGCGGCCAGATGCCCGGGACGACCAGCGCCGACAACGCCGAACTTGTCGCCGCGCGTCGACGGATCGCCGAACTCGGAGCCCAGGTCGCCGTCCACCGCCGCGCCGCCGAACTGCTCAAGGAAAGCAGCACCCCACAAGGCGATACGAGGCGGTCACGGTGATCGCCTCCGAGGGGCGGTCGATCCAACTCGCCTGCCGCGTGCTCGAGGTGTCCGCGTCCGGCTTCTACGACTGGAGAGGCCGCGCTCCTCGCCGCGGGCGATCCGCCAGGCCTGGCTCGTCGACCTGATCCGTGAGATCCACGTCGAGTCGTTCCAGGTCTACGGCTCCCCGCGGGTGCACGCCGAGCTCACTCTCGGCCGCGGGATCACCGTCGGGCACAACACCATCGCACTTCTCATGCGCCGCAACGGAATCAAGGGTCTGCCCAACCGACGCCACCCACGCCCGAGTCACGACACGCCCACCGCGGTGGACCTGGTCGACCGCGACTTCGCCCGCACCGCGCCGAACCGGCTGTGGGTAACCGACATCACCGAACATCCCACCCGTGTAGGAAAGGTGTACTGCGCGGTCGTGCTCGACGTCCATTCCCTCCGCGTCGTCGGCTGGTCGATCGACTCCAGCCAGACCGCCGCCCTGGCCACCAACGCCCTCGGCATGGCGATCTCGAACCGGTCCCCGCTGTCGGACACGATGATCCACTCCGGCCACGGAGTCCAGTTCACGTCGTGGACTTTCACCAGGCGCGCCAAGGAATCCGGGCTTCTGCCGTCGATGGGGTCGATCGGCGACTGCTACGACACTCAGTCAATGCCATGATCGAACCGTTCTGGGGACGTGTGCAGACCGAGCTGCTCGACCGCCGACGACGGCGCACCCACCTGGAGCTGGCCAACGCCCTGTTCGAGCACCTCGAGATGTTCCACAACCGCCGCCGACGCCACACCGCACTCGGCATGCTCACCCCGATCGAGTACGAACTCCGACACACCAGAATCGCTCCAGCAGCCTGAACTCCAGCAACCCGACTCCGCCAAACAGGGTGAGGATCAGGGTGTGTTTGGACAGCAGAACCGGGGTTTCGGTGGGGCCGGTGGCACCTGGTGGCGCGCCTGCCGACAGCCGGGGCGGCCTGTTCGTCGGCTGACTGGCGGGAGGCGATCCGATCGCCTGCGGGCATCGTCAGGTCTCGTCGGGCTTGAGCACGCGGATGAGTTCCACGACGTCCTCGGAAGGGTGCCACGCCGATCCGCGCGGAACCCAGTCACCCCACGACGGCCGGACCTCGGTGTGTTCCCCGGTGGAGAGCTCCGGGAACACGACGATAACGGCGTTGTTGACCAGCAGGTCGAGACGACCGGCGCGCTCCTCGACCAGTGCCGCGACGGCCGCCCAACGCCCAGGGATCGCCCAACCCCTGCTGTCCCGAGCGATCGCCCGACTCGAACAGCGTCTCGGGCCCCACTGCTGAAATGCACCAGCCGCAGAGTCTGGCTGACGAAAGCCGCATCGGTGCTGCTGGCCGAGGGTCGAAGGGTTCTCGGCTCACTGGCCGCGGCCGAGCGGCGCGCCCGGAGCGGCTCGACGAGTCGTCCCCAGCTCGTCCTGTCACCAAGACCGGTCCCTCCGGTGACCGCCTGGCGGAATTGCTCGACGTCTACGCCACCGAACCGGAGGCAGTTACCGTCGACCTACCGCTCTGCGAGTCCCAACCGCAAGACCACCGCACAACGGCCGAGCCGACGTGGCGCTGCTGCACCAGCTCGGCAGCGAAGAGTGCTCGTTCTCGGGAAGGCATGGTGTCGTCCACCGCGAACGCGGCCGGGTCGGTGAACCGCGCGACCCACACAGCCGACCGACGCTTGAGTTTCCCCACGCCGGTGGTCCTGTGGAGGAGCACGGACGGCTAGCGGAAGTCATGACGACTTGGCGCACTGGGACCAATTCTGGCTTTGTGCATGTTTGGTGCCACCGTACAGCGGTATCACGCGTCAGTCGCACCTCGCCGCCCGTCCGTCGTGCGCTCGTCGTGCCGAACACTCTGTGGTACAGTGGGTAACAACCCGTCACTTGACGTTACTGTAGATGTACAGGGCAGTTGGCGGTCGTGGTAGGGACCGAAGGTCCGATCTGCCCCCATCGGGTCGAACGGTATCGGCGTTGTGTCAGATCACCGCTGCCGGAGACCAAGGGTGCGGCCGGATCATTCCACCTGGCTTGTTCTGCGCTCAACCAGGAGGACTCCAGAGATGGCCGAGTTGTGCGGAAAGACAGTCGAGCCTGACCTCCTCCCGTTTCGACACTTTATTGTCGATGACTTATGGGAAGCCGAGCTGTTGACATCGGTGCTCGATGAGTTCCCGGACGATTCCGATGACCGGTGGATTCGATACGAGAGCGCCGACACCGAGGAAAAGCTCGAAGGCCCAGAGATGATGTTCGGGCCCACCACTCGCCGCCTGGTCCGCATGATCGCCGAAATCGGCCCCAGCCTGAGCTCCGTGTTCGACATGCCGCCCCTCCGGCTGTCCACGGAAGGCGGTGGATACCACCAGACGAACCCGGGCGGCGGGTTGGCTGTGCACGCTGACTTCAACCGGAGCGAGGACGGCCTCTACCGGCGAGCCAATGTGATCATCTACCTCAATCGCCCGGATAAACCGGTCGAGGGTGGCGAGCTCCAACTCTGGGACCTCGATGGACCTCGAAAGTACGTTGTTCCGCAGTTCAACCGAACACTGGTCTTCGAGACCAGCGACCACTCCTTTCATGGGCACCCGGAACCGCTCCGCGGTGTGCACCCGCGTCGGAGCTTCGCCGCATACTTCTTCTCCGTTGAGCAACCCGTCGGATACTCCGAGGAGCACAGCACCATCTGGCACCCGCGAGGGATGCGGACGCCATGAGTCTGAATGTCCTCCTGATCGGCTACGGGTTCATCGCGCAAGGGCACGAAGCCCATTATCGAACCAATGGCCAGGTGACGATCGCCGGAGTCGTCGACCACTCGCCGCAGCGCCGGCAAGCCGCCGAAGGTCACGGTCTCACGGTCTTCGCCGACGTGGCGACCGCTGTGCGGGAACTTGACATCGACTTCTTCGACATCTGCACACCGCCGACCTCGCACGTCAGGTACATCACCATGGCACTGGATCACGGTGTCAGCGCCCTGTGCGAGAAACCCATGTTCGTCGACGGGTCGGCCGTCGAGGCGGACATCTTCGATCGATCGATCGGCGGAGACGTCTTCGCCTTCCCTGTGCACAACTACCGCTTCGCGCCCGTGTTCCGAAGGTTGCAACAGGTCGCGGACAAACATGTCGACGGACCGGCATTCGGTGAAGTGCGGGTGGTCCGCAGCGGACATGCCCGCGGGGTCGTTGACTGGCTGCCGGACTGGCGACGGGACAACGCCATTGCCAACGGCGGGATCCTGACAGACCATGGCCCGCACGCGATCTACACCGCCGAGATGATGGCCGGCTCTCGGGTCGAGGCGGTGTCGGCGTGGTTGCACTCCGAGTCCACCGACAGCGACAATGAAACCACCGTCAACCTTCGGCTGCGCTTCGCCAACGGTGCGAGCACCACAGTGTTCCTCACGTGGGAGGCCGACACTCGCGAGTCGCACTACGCGATGATCTTCGAAGACGGTTTCGTCACTGTTGACGACGACCACATCCACAGCACCGTTCCCGGGTTCCGGTTCGCAGAGGACATCCGATCGGAATTCAACGACGCGTCGCACTCGTCATGGTTCGGCGGGGTTCTGCACGAATACTTGTCGGCATATCAGGACAAAAAACTGCGACACTCCCGACTGGTTGAGGCGCGACGGGTACAACGCTGCATCTCGGCAGCGTATTCGTCGGCGTCGAACAACGCTCGGTGGCAGGCGGTCGAGTCATGACCGACGTCGGACTCCACACCTCGGAGTTGCTGGACACGGCATTGCGGGTGGATGCTCGCGCGCGAGCCCGCGGTCCGATCACCGGACGGGAGTACGACGTCGCCGCTTACCCGGTGCACGCGCGCAGCGCTAAGGGCTCCCGAATTCGTGACGAGAGTGGCCGCGAGTACCTCGACTTTCTCCTCGGTTACGGCCCGATCATATTGGGCCACAATGACGATCGAATAAACAATGCGGTAATCAGGTGTCTCGTGGATGGCGGGGCGAACTGCATGGCACCGTTGTGGCCGCCGGAGCAGGTCGAACTATGCAACCTGCTATGTGAGGTCGTCCCCAACGCCGAATCAGCATTTCTACTCAAGACGGGTTCTGATGCCACCTCCGCTGCGGTGCGCCTAGCCAGGATACACACCGGGCGCGAAGTTGTCCTCCGGTCGGGTTACAACGGATGGCACGACTGGTCGGCACCGCATCCGGTGGGCATCCCGAAGTCGGTTCGGTCGCTCACCCAGGAGTTCAGCTTCGACGACCTGGAGAACCTCGAAAAGCTTCTCTTGGACAACGCGGGCCGCGTCGCTGCGGTGATGACGACCCCGTTTCAGGAGTCCCGGACCACCAGCGCACACCTCGCGGCGATTAGGGACGCGGCGCATCGCCACGGAGCCCTGTTCATCCTGGACGAAATGCGAAGCGGTTTCCGGCTCGCTCTCGGCGGCGCGCAGGAGTACTTCGGGATCGACGCAGACATGGCAACCTTCAGCAAAGCGATGGCCAACGGCTTCGCGATCTCCGCGCTCACCGGTCGTGCGGACGTGCTCGATGGCCTGGCGCGAACGAAGATCTCGTCAACGTTCTTCGCCAGCCGCCCGGAGATGGCGGCGGCGATCACCACCATGAGGCTGCTGCGTGACACCAGTGCGCTGGAGACGATCCGGACCCGAGGGGAACAGTTGATGGACGGCATGCGCCCGATCTTCTCGAGCCGTCGGGACGTAGTGAGCGTGCATGGGTATGGACCGATGCCGGCACTGGTGTTCGCGCCGGATCCTGCTGCTCGCGCTGCGGCTGACCGGTTCGTGGAGGCGTGTGTGGCACGGGGCGTGCTGGTCCACCCGAACCACCAGTGGTTCGTCTCCGAGTCGCACACATCGAAGGACATCGATCACGCGCTCGAAGTCTTCGACGCAGCCGCGGCAGCGTTGTGATAGCGGAATTCGAGCAAGTCACGGATCGCTTGTTGCAAGCTGTCCTCGACGTCGAGGACGTCCTCCGGACCGTGGATCGAGATGGCCGGGAGTCGACCGAGGGGTCGCCAAACCCCGCCGACACCGCCGCGCACCGGCACCTGGTGTCCAGTGCGGCGGCGGTGGGGGTGCGAGCGATTTCGGAAGAGGACGCGCAACCGAGCGAGGTAGGCCCGCTCTCGGCTGATCTGCGGCTTTATGTCGACCCCATTGACGGCAGCCGGAACTGGGAGACCGGAAGCGGCCCCTTCGGTCCGAGCGTGTGCCTGCTGGACTCGGGAGGTCCACTGTGGAGTGCGGTGTACGACCTCGATGCCGGCCGGCTGGTGACGGCGGAACGCGGTCGTGGTGTCACCACCCGGTCGACGCTGCCGCACCATGACGTCGAACGCCGTCCACCGGTGGTATTGGGTGGACCTTCGTGGGCCCCGTACGAACCCGGTCTGCGGCATGCGGTCAACGGCGCCACGGCGCACGACCTATGCGCACTGGCCCTGGGTGAGTACGAGATCTACCTCGACACCACGAACACCGTTCGCCCGTGGGACTACCTGGGCGGTCTGCTCGTCCTGCGGGAGGCAGGCGGCTACTGCGCCGATCTAGACGGTCGTGTGCTCGTTCCGGATGCGGAAGAGCGCTTCACCCGCAGGCTCGTTGCCTTATCTCCGGCCATGACGAGGATGGTCCGCACGTCGAGTACGGGGAGGACCTCAACGTGAGAGTCGGTGTCATCGCGCCACCGTGGCTCGTTCCTGCCACGTCCTACGGCGGTGTCGAAAACGCGATCGATACGGTGTGCAGGGGCTTGGCGATGCTCGGCAACGACGTGTTCCTGTGGGCGGCTGAAGGATCGACGTGTCCTGTGAACACAAGCGGGTCGCAGGCCGCGACGGACAACGCGGCCGCGTGGCACTCGGCCCCGGAGGAGGCGGACCACGTCCTGAAGGGATATGAATGGCTGGACGGACATGCTGTCGACGTCGTGGAGGACCACACCTACCTCGGCCCGCTGATCGGGTCCCTGCTGACTCGCGCGCCCGTCGTCGCGGTGAACTCGTTGCCTTTCACTTCACCGCATCGAAAGGGATCGCATCCCGATTTGTCGCGCATCTATGCCGAAGCGGCTCGGCGCGCTCACGTGGTGGCGATTAGCGCCGACCAGGCGACAGGCGCGACTGCTCCGGTCGCGGCCGTCCTCCACCACGGGACTGGATTCGTCGAGGAGACCGCTCGGTTGCAAGCCAGGTCACCTGACCCCGACAGTTATGCGGCGGTGCTCGGGCGCATGTCACCGGACAAGGGAATCGTCGAATCAATCAGGGCAGGTCTGTACGCCGGACTCGGCGTTCGCATCGCGGCCCGGATGGAGGAACCCAGGGAGTTCGCCTACTTCCACGATCAGGTGGCGCCGCTAGTGGACGGGGACCGCGTCACCTATCTCGGCTGCCTGGGGCGTGCGAAGCGCGATTCCTTCCTCGCAGAAGCCGCCTGTTTGATCAACCTGGCGCAGTGGCCGGAGCCGTTCGGTCTGGTGACCATCGAGTCGATGGCCGTTGGGACCCCCGTCGTGGCAACTCGCGTGGGAGCGGCTCCGGAGCTCATCACGCCGGGGGTAACCGGTTTTCTCGTCGAATCCGAACTCGACGCGGCCGAAGCCGTGGCCGAGTGCGAATCTCTCGACCGGTCTGCGGTCTATCACGAGGCGCGGAGGCAGTTCAGCGCGACGGCGTGCGCACGCCGACGAATGACCTTCTACTCGGAAATCCTGAAGGGTGCCCATTCGTGACCGATGAATCCTCGGAGAGGGACACGGCGCAGGATGTGGCGGTCTCGATCCTCATCGTCAACTGGAACTCCGCCAGCGAGACCGCGAGCTGCGTCAAGTCCGTGCGCAGCCGTGGTCCGGCCGACCAGATCGAGTTCATCGTCGTCGACAACGCGTCGAGCACGTCGCTCGGACCGATCGAGCAGGTGCTCGGGCCTGCCGACGAATTGATCGTGTCGCCGGTGAACCTCGGCTTCGGTGCGGCCTGCAACCTCGCCGCCACCATCGCACGTGGACAGAAGCTGTTGCTGCTGAACCCCGATGCCCGGGTGGATGCAGGTGCCGTGATACGGATGGCGGATGCGCTGGATGCCGATCCAACGGTGGGTTGCGTCGGGATTCGCCACGTGTTCGAGGACGGTTCCCTCCAGTGGAGCACGGATGACGCGCCCAGCGTCGGTCGGGAGATCTTCTTCCTGACGCCCTTGGCCGATTGGAAGCCAGCCCGCCTACTGATCGGTTCTCCACGTCGGTGGTCCGATCACACCGAAGACCTCGACGTGGACTGGGTCAACGGTGCCTGTATGATGATCACGAGGAATGCCTGGGACGACGTGCACGGATTCGATGAGCGGTTCTTCCTGTTCGCGGAGGAACTCGACTTCTGTCGCCGAATTCGGGCTTCAAACCGAAGGGTGCGGTTTCTGTCCGATCCTACCGTGGTCCATCGCCTCGGTGGCAGCTTTTCTCACGGCAATGCCCGAGAACTGAGACTGGCGCTGCTGAACCAAGGCATGCTCCGCTACTTCCACAAACACCACTCATGGCCGACTTATATCGTGTTCGACATCGGCTTGAGATTCGTAGCGCTCGCCGGCATCACGTGGTCCGGCGCGGCGGCCTTCTGTGAGCGGTGGCGTGGACAGAAGCTGCCCTCCGAGGTGTGGGCCCGCCTGTGCCAGGGCGAGCCGGGAATATCCGGACGGGCTTGCATTCGAGCTTGGTGGCGAGTGCTTACCGTCCGCCGGGACGCCGTTCTCCGACCGTCATCGGAGTCCGCTGGATGATCACACTGGGACTGTACCGCTACGTCCGGCTCGCCCGCCTGGACGGCGCGAAGCCCCTGATGGTGTTCAGCGCGCTGGCTCGACTCGGTGCGGCGATGATTGGTGTCGGTGTGATCTCGATGATCGCGTTCCGGGACAATGGTTTCGACACCGCCGGCATCGTCACCGCAGCGGGCCTCGCATCGCTGGGCGTCTGTGGTCCGTTCGTCGGGCGGTTCATGGATCGCGTCCGCGGCGGAGCGTGGGTCTTCGCGGCCTGCGCGGCGTCGATGGCGAGCCTGCTGTTGGTGACGTGGCTGTCGTTCACGCACGCGCCGGCGTACGTGCTCGCCATCGCCTACCTCCCGTTCGGCGTGCAGCCCCAACTCGGCGGGCTGGTGCGGGCTCGATGGGTGGAACAACTCGGCTCGGACCGCAAAGCCGTGCACACCGCCAACGCTTACGAACAGATCGTCGAGGAGAGCTGCTACCTCATCGGACCGGCGTTAAGCGGAGGTCTGGCCGCCTGGTTCTTCCCCGAGGCTGGCACCCTTGTAGCAGCCGCGTTGTTCCTCATCGGGGCCGCGGGGTTCGCGTTTCTGGTCAACCACGAGCGCAGGCCGGACGACGACCACGTCCGAGATCCGAACCGCTCGGCTCGCAGGCCGCTGTCGGACATACGGCTGCTCGGCTTGGCCGTGTCGACAGGGTTGCTCGGTGGCGTCTTCGGGTCCTATGACGTTCTCGCAGTGGCATACGGTGACCAGGCTGGTGCGCGTGGGGTCGGAGGCATGCTCATCGCCGTGTTCGCCGTGGGCTCACTGGTCGGAGGCATAGTGAACGGCGCGTACGCCTCGGCACGACATCCATCGCGCCGACTGGTCGGGTGCCTGTTCGGGTTGTGTGTATCGCTCGCGTTCGCACCCTTCACGCAAACGATCCCTCTACAGTGCATTGTGGCGTTCGGTGCCGGTTTGTTCGTGGCGCCGTCGCTCGCGGCGTCAATGACGTGGGCTCAACAGATCGTGCGCCGAGACAGCTTGGTCGAAGGGATGGCAATCGTCACGACCGCAATCATGTTCGGCGTGTCGGTCTCGGCCTGGATTGCCGGTTTGGCCGCAACCGCGCTGTCGATGCCGTACGCCTTTCTTCTGTCGTTGGGGTTCGCCGTCCTGTCGCTGTCAGGCTGCTTGGTATGCCGCCACCTGAGCTCCCCCGATAAACCGAGGCGGTTGTTGAATTGAAAGTGATCGGTTGCCTGTAGATTCGTGCACTCGGCACGGTTTAACCCCGCAACGTCCGGCCTGTCGTGCCTATGAGCAGCAGCCCGCCGCAGTGCGGACCTGCCCGGACGGGAACTGTCCGGCGATCGAGGCACGCGCGAAGGCGAAGGGCGCGGCGATCGAGTGGGTCGACCAGTGCGGATTGCGCTCGGACACAGCCGCTCAGTCGTTCCTGGGAGCCGAGAGTGCCACGTCGATCGTTGCAGGTTACAGGGAACGGCTGCCGGGCGTCGTTAGATTCAATAGCTACATCGTCGATGTTCCCGTGAAGTCTCCGGAAGTCCGATGTCGAGCAGCATCCGGTTCTCGGTCGTGTCGACGCATGGGCCCGCAGTGAAGCGCCCCGGTCCGATGCCAGCAGGTCGGATGCGCATACACATCGCGCTGTTGTCGCCCATCGACCGGGCCCGGACGGCGGTCGCCGAACTGCCCACCACCCGTCGGCAGCCTGCTGGCGTCGTGTGGAGTCCGGTTCCCGAAGTCTCATCGATCCTCGCCGGGACTTCCGGTACCCCGCGCCGCCCTCAAAGGCACCCGGGAGTGGCCGCACCCGAGTAAAGCGGCGACGCCTGGAGGAACCCTCCAGGACACGCACTCAGCTCTTGCCCACCCCGCGCCAGGCCTGATCGGGAGTCGACGTGGTGTCGGGCAACAACTCGACCAAGGCCGCCTCGTGCGCGACGAATCCCACCCCCGAGTCAACGCCGCCCCGGGCAGGTCCGACAGACCTCGCGCGGGACCCGGTGTTGAACCGGTTGAGCGGTTGAGTCGGGTGGGTGGGGATTCACCGCCGCGGGGGGGAGGTGGCGCACCGACGCCCACCCGACCGGGTGGCGCGGCCCGTCAGCCGCTCCGCCTGCCGCAGCGCCTGGCGGACCACGGCGTTGCCGCGGTAGGGCCGGAGACGGCCGTGGAAGGAGTGCAGGGCCGAGCACATGCGCCCCGAGCGCACCTACGAGCACTCGTCGAGGAAGTACCGCCAGGTCGTGCACGCCTGTTCCGGGTCACCCCCGCGCAGTTGCAGCTCGGTCAGCTGGTGCGCGGTCAGCAGGCGCGAACGGCGCTCGGCCGCCAGCCGGTGCCGCAACGACCCCCGTAGCGAAACCTCGGCCTGCCGATGGTCGCCCAGGAACGCCGGCGCTTGAGCCCCAGGTGCCCCACGTCGGCGCGGGCGATGCCCCGGTGGGCCGCGGGGCTCCGTCGTCGGTCGTCTCCAGCCGCCTCTCCGCCTCGGTCAGCCGGCTCAGGGCCGCCCGCCAATCGGCGAGCGCGGCGTGCGCGACGGCCGCCTGCCCGAGCAGGACGGCGCGCACGTGCCGACGCGGTCCACGGCGGCGTCGGTCAGGCGCGCGGCCTGGCGGTAGTGGCCCAGGAAGCACGCCTGCGCGCTCATGCCGCGCAGCACCAGGAGTGGCCGATGCCGTCACCCACCTCGTCGACCAGGTGCAGCACCACCCGGAAGTAGCACTGGGCCAGGTGGTGGTGCAGGTCGTCGAAGCACATGAAGCCGATCAGGTGGGTCGGCGCGGACGCGGCGCTGACCAGCTGCCCACCGCCGAGCACAGCCGGTTCAGGACGCCGGCCAGGTCGGCTTCTTTCCGCTCCTCCACCGTCCTGGCTTCGAGCTGGGCGGCCACGTCGCGCTGACCGGTCCCGATACGGTCGGCGTACGACAACACCCCCTGATCCACCACCCACACGTCCGCGACCGCACCGGCTCGACCGGTCTCGCCCTCGACCTACGCGCCAACCTGCCCGCCCTGGTGGAATCCCGAGCCCTCGTCACGCGGGTGGGGTGGGTCAGGTGTTGTTGCGGTAGTCGCGAGGCGGGGTGCCGGTGTGGCGCCGGAAGGCGCGGCTGAAGTCGGCCGGACGGGAGAAGCCCCAGCGTCGGCCGATGGTGGCGATGGTGAGGTGGTCGAGACGGCGATCGGCCAGGTCGTGGCGGGCTCGGTCCAGGCGGCGAACGCGGATGTGAGCGTTGACGCTGACGGGGTGGTGCTGCTGGAAGATGCGGTGCAGGTAGCGCAGGGAGATCCGGTGGGCGACGGCGATCGTGGTGGGATGCAGCTCCGGGTGGTGCAGGTTCTCCTCGATGAAGGCGATGATGCGCAGGTAGAGGGTATGCGTGGGTGAGCGCAGCGGCGGGTTCTCCCGCTCCAGGTGGTGGGCGAGCACCGCGGTGGTCAGGTCCACCACGATGGCCTGGAGGCGCAGCGCGTCGCGTTCGGTGCAGTCGGTACCGCCGTCGGCCAGGGAGGCGAGAAACGCGGTGAGGAGGCGGCCGATGCCCTTGGTTCCGGGCAGCGAGGTGGCGCAGAGGCCGGCCACCTGGCGGGCGGGCAAGGGCAGCATCCTCCTGGGGAACTGGAGGAGGACCGTCTCCGCCGGCGAGGTCCCGCTGACGATCGCCTCGAACGGCCGGGAGCTGTCGTAGATCACGAGTTCGCCGCGGCGGAGCGTGGCGCCAGCGTCGTTCTGCGCTATGTCCTGCCGACCCGCCCGGATGAGGCCGACCTGGTAGTACTCCGGGTCGGACCTGCGGATCTCCTTCGGTGACCGCCTCGACGACAACGACGTGTAGACCATCGAGGTGACCTGCGCGTCTCCGAGCGGCACGGCACGGAGGCGAGCGGTGAACGCCTCCGGGTCCGGGCTGTCGAGCGCAGTCGGTATCAGCGAGGCGGCGGTGATGTCCCGCCACGCCTCCAGGCGTTCCGGTGCGGCGATCGTGGCGCTGTCGAACACAGTGAGCACGGCTCCCCCGCCTCCCCCGACGTGGTTCCACGGTGCCCGGCCGCAGCGGGACCTGTCAACGTGCGCTGTGTGCGTATGACTGTGCGCTCTGCGGCAACGACAAAGGTGCGCCTTCCGGCTAGAACTGGGACACGAGACAAGACCGAACCGCGCCGACGCACCTTCCCGGCCGCGAAAAGGAGCATCATTCATGAGAGAAATTGCAGTCTTCGGTTTGACGAGCGCGTTGACCACGGCCACGTTTGTCGTCGCGGCCCAAAGCCCGGCGGCCGCCGCTGCGACCGACATCGGCACGATGGCCTCGGTGAGCTGCCACGTCGTTACCAGCCACTGCCAGAGCTCCACCATCGCCGCAGGCTCCAACCACACGATCTCGTACTCTGTCGGCGCCGGTGGTACGTGGAACGGGTGCAGCTGGCGCGTGAAGGACATCAACACCGGAGTCTCGATCGCGAGCGGCCGGACCGGTGCCGCCGGGCAGGACAGCGGCTGGAGGGACAACCTGCACGGAACTTATCGGATCGAGTTGTGGAACTGTTCATTCGGTGCCGTCGGTGCTCTCTACAGCTGAACCTCGTCAGCCGTGCCCGAGGCGGGGCCGAGACCGCCCCGCTCACGCCGGTGGTGGGGCGGGGTGGTCGGGTCGGTCACCCGAAGTCCTTCCGGGAACGGGTCCTGTCCGCCGTGGCGCGCGGGAAACCGGGCGACACAGCGCGGGCGGCCGCCGCGGTGGTGTGCCGCACCGCGTGCAGGACGGCGCTCGCGGAGGGCAACCACCGGCGGTCCGGGTCGGGTGCGACGAGCCAGGACTTCGACGGTCTCGGTGACGGGAGGGGCAGTGCGGCGCCCATCCGCGGGCACCTGACCCCGAGCGGCATATCCGCCTGGGCGAACACGATGTCGTCGACGTCGCAGAGGAAGGCTACCCGGTCGTTGTCCGTGCCGGTGCGCAGGACCGGGCCGACGGCGCCGAGGTCGCTCAGGCGCCTGAGGACTCCTCCGGCCAGGTGGGCGGGCACCTCGAAAGCGGCCAGGCCGCCGGTGAGGATGAGGTGGACACCGCCGCCCGCGATGTCCACCGGCCAGCCGAGGTTGTGCCGGTACCACTCGGCGGCCCCGGTCGCGCCGCGCCGCGGCTGGCGGATCGCGGTCGCCGTCTCGGTCCGGTGTGCCTGGATCGTCATGGTGGGCCTCTTCTCGGGAAGGTCGGTCCCAGCTGACCACGCCATCGCCGTCGCGGGAGGTCGTCGGGGTCGGCTGTGCCCGCCTGGGTCGGGTTGCCTGCCCGGACGCCCCGGCGCGCTACCCATCGGCCACCTGCGGTGGTTCCGGGAGGTCCATACCGGACGGTCCCAGGTTGCACTCCAGTGCGGCGCGCCACTCCCCGGAGCCGATCATCTCCTCCAGGGCCGCGTTGACGTCCGCCAGGCCAGCGGTGTCCTCCTTGGCCAGGCCCATGCCGTACCGCTCGGTGGTGAACGGCTCGCCGACGAGCTTGAGCAGTTCCGGGTTGGCGGCCACGTACCCGGCGAGGATGACCTCGTCCGTGGTGACCGCGTCGACCTTCCCCGCCAGCAGCGCGGTGACGCAGTCCGAGTAGTCGCCGTACTCGACCAGCCGCACGCCGCGCGCGGAGCCGTCCCTGACCTTCTGCGCCGACGTCGACCTGGTCACGGAGCACAGCCCCTTGCCGTCGAGCGCCGCCGGGCCGGTGATGTCGGTGTCGGTGAGGCGCACCAGCAGGCCCTGCCCGGTCTCGAAGTAGGGTCCCCCGAACGCGACCCGCTCCCGGCGCTCCTCGGTGATGGAGTAAGCGGCGACGACGAAGTCCACCGAACCGTCCTCGATCAGCGCTTCCCGGTCCGAGGGGCGAGCCTCGCCAGGTGATGTCCTCCTCCGCCGCACCGAGCGCGGCGGCGACGTACCGGGCCACGTCCATGTCGAAGCCCACGTACTTGCCGTCGGCGAGGCGCTGCCCCAGGCGACGTGGTCAGTCGCGGTGGACCACTGGACGGCATCCGGCACCGCACGTCCACCTGCTCGCCGGCGGGCGGCGCCCCTGTCGCCCGTCACGCACAACCGCGCGTCCGCGGACCACGGTGGCGGCTTGCGCTCGTGACCAGTGCGGCGCCGGAAGATCAGTTGTGCCGCGGTCCGCCTGGCCACCACGCTGGTTCACCTAGGACAGGATCGGGGGACATCCGGTGGGTCGCGGTAGTCCGCGGACGAAGGCCGCGGTGTGGCGGCGACCGCACCAGGCCGTGGGTCACGCGGATGGGCCCGGCAGCCGGTCCACTGCGGTGCCCCGCACGGGCGTCAGCTGTCCGCGAGGTCCTGGCCCAGGAGTTGTCCCGCGCGTTCGATGCAGCGCATCCGGGCGGGAGAGAAGTCGTACGGCATTTTGGTGAACGCCGCGAAGGCGCTCATCTGCGTTTCGTGCTCCTCGTCGAGGTTGTCGTAGATCTCGAAGAGCTCCTCCTCGGCCCTGTCCAGCCCGGTGGCCTCGACGGCCTCTTCCACGGCCTTGAGGTGGGTGTACCGCTGTCTGGCGAGTTCTTCGACACGCGGGTCATCGGGCTCGACGCTGTCGTCGAGTGCGGCCTCGGCCGCGTCGAGACGGTCTTCCTCGGCCCGCAGGTCGGGGTGGGTGGCCAGCACGATGAACGAGCTGGCCTGGACAGCGGCACCCAGCGGGCCGAAGATCCGTTCCGTGACCAGCAGGGCGTCCACATCGGAGGGACGCAGCGCGCCGGGAGGCAGGTGGCCGAGCCGGTCCGTCACCAGGTCCGACAGCAGCCCCAGTGGACTGCCCACGGCCCGCAGGCGCTGAACGGCCACGCGTTGACGTCTGATCTCGGCCTCCTGGGCGGCCAGGGCCTCCTCCAGTCCAGCCAGGTTTTCCTCGATGTCCCGGGTTTCGTCGAACGCCGCCCGCATGTCGTCGAGCCTGATGCCGGCCTCCGCCATCCTGCGGATCCACAGCAGGCGGATCATGTCGTCGTAGCCGTAGCGGCGGCGGCCGTCCCCTCCGCGCTCGGGCTCACGAAGCAGACCGATCTGGTGGTAGTGGCGGATGGCGCGCGGGGTCGTTCCGGCGAAGGCGGCGGCATCACCGATCTTGACCTGGCGGGGAGACGTGAAGGAGAGGTGCATCGCGGACGGAGCCTTTCGTGCCGTGGTGCCTCCAAGAACAGCACATGCCGCTGCGGCAGGTGCAACACGGCGCTCAGGTCCCACCGGCAGCGACACCGCGTACCCGGTGCGAGGGCCGGTCCAGCGCCGGTGGAGGACAGAGCAGTTGCCACACGGGCAGGGTTCCGCAAAACCCTGCCCGGGAATCACGTCCTGGCAACCGCCACGGTGATCCCCACGGCGTTGCCCACCGTGCCGGGGAAGCCGGCGTCCAGGTCGTCCACCAGGGTCAACGAGCTCGCCAGGGTGTCGTGCGTGACGAACTCCCGGTGGGCGCGGACGGCCTCCTGGACCTCCCGCGGCGCCCCGACCACCAGGGCGATCCGGTCGGACACCTCCAGGTCGGCGTCGCGTCGGGCCTGCTGGACCACGCGGACCACGTCCCGGGCGATGCCCTCCGCCTCCAGCTCCGGGGTGCTCGCGGTGTCGAGGGCGATGGTCACGCCGCGCTGCGACTCCACGACCCAGCCCGTGCGGGGCACCTCGGTCACCACCACGTCCCCGGCGCCGAGCGCGAGGGCCTCGCCGTCCAGGGACACCGTGAACGACCCGGTGTCGCGCAGGCTCGCCACCACCGCCCCCGGGTCCTCGGCGGTGATCACGTCGGCCACCCGCTGGGTCCGCTTGCCGAACCGCTTGCCCAACTCGCGGAAGTTCGCCTTGACCCGCACGTCCACGACCTCGCTCGCCGCGTCGAGCGGCTGGATGACCTTGACGTTCAGCTCGTCGCCGACGTCGTCGAGTAGGTCCTGGGTCACCGCGACGCCCGGCGGCAGGCCGACCAGCGCGCGGGCCAGCGGCCGGCGCACCCGGATGCCGGACGCCTTGCGGGCCGCGCGGCCGGCCTCGGCCAACGCGCGCGCGGTCGCGACCGCCCCGGGCAGGGCCGGGTCGATCAGCTCCCCGTCCGACCCCGGCCAGGGGGCCAGGTGCACCGAGTCGGCCGCCGCCGGGTTGCCGGGGCGGACGACCCGCTGCCACACCTCCTCGGTGATGAACGGCACGATCGGTGCGAGCAGCCTGGTCAGGACGTCGAGGCTCTCGTGGAGGGTGACCAGGGCGTCCTGGTCGCCCTCCCAGAACCGCTGCCGCGACCGGCGCACGTACCAGTTCGACAGGTCGTCGACGAAGTCGGCGAGCAGCCGGCCCGCGCGCGCGGTGTCGTAGGCGTCCATCCGCTCCCCCACCTCGGCGACCAGCGCGTGCGCCTCCGACAGGATCCAGCGGTCCAGGACGGGTCGCTCGGCGACCGGGCGGGCCGTCTCCGGCGCCCACGTCGTGCCCGCCGCGTAGAGCGAGAAGAACGACGCGGTGTTCCAGTAGGTCAGCAGGACCTTCCGCACGATCTCGTCCAGCGGCGCCGGCCCCACCCGGCGCGACGACCACGGCGAACCGGAGCACGCCATGAACCAGCGCAGCGCGTCCGCGCCGTGCGCGTCCATCAGCGGGATCGGCTCCAGGATGTTGCCGAGGTGCTTGCTCATCTTGCGGCCGTCCTCGGCCAGGATGTGGCCGAGGCAGACCACGTTCTCGTAGGCGGACCTGCCGAACACCAGCGTGCCGATCGCCATCAGCGTGTAGAACCACCCGCGGGTCTGGTCGATCGCCTCGCAGATGTACTGCGCGGGGTAGGTCTTCCCGAACGCCTCGACGCTCCCGGGCAGGTGCGGGTAGCCCAGCGACGCGAACGGCATGGCGCCCGAGTCGTACCAGGCGTCGACGACCTCGGGGACGCGGGTCGCGGTTCCGCCGCACGCCGGGCAGGCGAAGGTGATCGCGTCCACGTACGGGCGGTGCGGGTCCAGCCCGGAGAGGTCCCGGCCGGCCAGGCGCCCCAGCTCGGCACGCGAGTCGACCGCCGTGACGTGGCCGCCGGGGCAGCGCCACAGCGGCAGCGGGGTCCCCCAGTAGCGGGACCGCGACAGCGCCCAGTCGACGTTGTTCTCCAGCCAGTCGCCGTAGCGGCCGTGCTTGATGTGCCCGGGGAACCAGTTCGTCCGCTCGTTCTCCCGCAGGAGTTCCCCGCGCACGTCCGTGGTGCGGATGTACCACGACGGCTGCGCGTAGTGGATCAGCGGCGTGTGGCAGCGCCAGCAGTGCGGGTACGGGTGCTCGAACTCCTCGTAGCGGAACAGGGTCCCGTTCCCCTTCAGCTCCTCGACCAGGATCGGGTCGGCCGCCTTGAAGAACACGCCGCCCACCAGCGGCACGTCGTCGAGGAACCGGCCGTCGGGCGCGATGGGGTTGACCAGCGGCAGCCCGTTCGCCCGGCACACCGCGAGGTCGTCCGCGCCGAAAGCGGGGGCCTGGTGCACCAGGCCGGTGCCGTCGGTGGTGGTGACGTAGTCGGCCGGCACCACGACGTGCGCGTCCGGGATCTCGACCAGGTCGAACGGCCGCCGGTAGCGCAGGCCGGCCAACTCCGCGCCGGCCGCGGTGGCGAGCACCTCCGCGTCCGCGCCGAGCACGGCCTCGAGGCGCGCCCCGGCGACCACGAAGGTCCCCTCGGCGGTCCGGGCGACGGCGTAGGGGACCTCGGGGTGCACCGCGACCGCGGTGTTGGACACCAGCGTCCACGGCGTGGTGGTCCAGATCAGCAGTTCGGCGCCCTCGACTCCCGCGACCGGCGCGTCCAGCGGGAAGCGCACGTACACCGAGGGGTCGGTGACCGTCTCGTAGCCCTGCGCGACCTCGTGGTCGGACAGGGTCGTGCCGTCCTTGGCGCAGTAGGGGGCGACGCGGAAGTCCTCGACCAGCCTGCCCGCCTCGTGGATGCGCTTGAGCGACCACCAGACGCTGTCGACGTACTCGGGCGACATCGTCTCGTACGGGTGCGAGAGGTCGATCCAGTAGCCCATGCGCTCGGTGAGCCGCTCGAACTCGCCGACGTGGCGCAGCACCGACTCGCGGCAGCGGTCGTTGAACCCGGCGATCCCGATCTTCTCGATGTCGGGTTTGCCGGACAGCCCCAGTTCCTTCTCCACCGCCAGCTCGACGGGCAGGCCGTGGCAGTCCCAGCCGGCCCGGCGCGGCACCGAGCAACCCCTCATCGTCCGGTAGCGCGGGAAGACGTCCTTGAAGACGCGCGCTTCGACGTGGTGGGTGCCGGGTCGGCCGTTGGCGGTGGGCGGGCCCTCGTAGAACACCCACGCCGGACCGCCGGCGGTCTGCGCCAGGCTGCGGGCGAAGACGTCGTTGTCCCGCCACCACGTGATGACCCGGCGATCCAGCTCACCGAGGTCGATCCTGGTGGGCAGGGCGGTGAACGGGGACGCCGGAACGTGCTCACCCATGTCCGCGGGCTCCTCGCCTCGTCGTGTGCCGGGTGGTCGGTGCGACCACCCGCACGGGGACGAAGCGCCCGGGTGCCCGGAACTCCGCGGTACCACCCCGCTTGCGCCCGGCGGGCCGGGTGCCTCTCGGTTCAGCCGCGTGACGTGCGGACGACGTCCGGTTCTACTGGGGCGGGGTCGCCCGTTCTTCCGGAGGCTCCCCGGTGATGCCGGATCCACGCCTGTGCCGCGGACTCTAACGCGTCGAGGATCGCGGCGGTTCCCGGACGCGCCGGGCGAGCCCATCCGGTACCGGTTGCCCCCGCGCGAGCAGGGGCGGTCCTTCGTGCGCACCGCTGTGCGCACCGCGAGTCCGCCCGGCGCCGTGGTCGGCGGCCCCCCGGCGCAGGGACCGGAAGGCCGCCTCTCACGGCCGGGCACCGTGCGCGAGTGCCGGTGCCCGGTACCCGCGGCCCGGCCGACCGGAACTCAGGGCGTCGTGATGGGAGAGTTCGGTCGACCGGGCCGCGGGGGTCACGGTGCGGTGTAGCCCAGGGTGTAGTCGCCGCTGCCGGCGTAGGCGAGGATCCGGTAGGTGTAGAGCCCCGCGCCACCGGTGTGGGTGATGGTCTCGGAATTGCCGGGCGTGGTGCCCTGCGCGACCGTCACCCACGTGACGTTGTTCCACCTGAGCAGGTAGACGTCGAAGTCCGTGCCCGCGGGGCCGCACAGCGTCGCCCGGTGCGTGCCCGCGCCCGCCGAGAAGTACGTGCCGTTGGGCTCGTAGGTGCTGCCCCCGCTGGTCAGCCTGCCCGTCTCGGTGTTCGGGTGGGTGCCGCAGCCACCGCCGCCGTCCTGGGTGACCACCCACCGGAAGGACGCCGAGTCTGACTTGCCCGCGGCGTCGGTCGCGGTGACGACGACGTTGCTCGTCGCGGCGGCGGTCGGGGTGCCGCTGACCAGGCCGGTGGAGGCGTCGAGCGACAGGCCGGCGGGCAGGCCCTGGGCCGACCACCGGTAGGGCGACGTGCCGCCGGAGGCCCGCAGTTGCAGGTTCACCGCGGTGCCGACCCCGGTCGTCTGGTCACCCGGCTCGGCAACCACGGGTTCGTTCGGCGTGCTGTCGTTGAGGTAGCCGGTGTAGAGGAGCAGGTTCGGCGACCCGGTGCCGATCCCGGACAGCTTGCCGCTGCTCGCGTTGTTCACCAGCGCGTCCCGGACCTGCTGCGGCGTGGCGCCCGGGGTCGCGCCCAGGTGCAGGGCCGCGGCGCCCGCGACGTGCGGGGAGGCCATCGACGTCCCGGTGATGGTGTTGGTGGCCGTGTCACCGGTGTGCCAGGCGGACAGGATGTTGGTGCCCGGCGCCCAGATGTCCAGGCAGCGGCCGAAGTTGCTCGTGCCGGACTTGGTGTCGGAGTTGGTGCTGTTGCCGACCGTGATGGCCTCCGGCGTGCGGGCGGGGGTGAAGCCGCAGGCGTCGGAGTTGTCGTTGCCACCCGCCAGGACGTAGGTCACGCCGGAGGAGATCGACCTGCGGACCGCGTTCTCCAGGGTCGTCTGGGTGCCGCTGCCGCCGAGGCTCATGTTGACCACGGCGGGCTTGGCGGCGTTCGCCGTGACCCAGTCGATGGCCCGGATGACGGTGTCCCACGGGCCGCTGCCCTGGCAGTCCAGCACGCGGACCGGGACGATCCGCGCCTTCTTGGCCACGCCGTAGGTCGTGCCCGCCGCCGAACCGGCGACGTGCGTGCCGTGGCCGTTGCAGTCAGCGGGGTTGCTGTCGTTGTCGATGTAGTCCGGGCCCGCGCTGATCCGGCCGCTGAAGTCGCGGTGGGTCATGCGCGCGCCGGTGTCGAGGACGTAGACGGTCACGCCCTCGCCGCCGCCGGCGGGGTAGGTGAAGGACTGGTTGAGCGGCCGGTCCCGCTGGTCGGTGCGGTCCAGGCCCCACGGCGGGTTGGTCTGGGTGTCCGCGATGCGGGCCGTGGTGACCTGCTCGACGTAGTCCACCCGCGGGTCGGCGGCCAGCCTGCGGGCCTGCCGCTGACCCATCACCACCGAGAAACCGCGCAGGACGTGCTCGTAGGTGTGCTTGACCTCGCCACCGTAGGTGTTGACCAGGCCGGTCGCGCTCGCGGAGACCGCGCCGGTCTGGTCCTTGAGCTTGACGATGTAGCGATCGGCGACGGCGCCGGGACCGCCTTCACCGAGGATGGCGACCTCGGCCGCGGTGGCGGACGAGGCGGTCGCGGTCAGACCGGCGATGGTCAGCGCGGCCAGCGCCACGCCGAGGCATCTGCCCCGGCGTGAGGATGCAGGGTTCATTCTCATGTTCTCCGTTGAACTGAAGACAACGCCCGCCGAGGACGATAACCCCGTTCCCGCGGATACCAGTGGCTACTTCCCGCCATCGGCGACAACTGGCCAAAGCAGTGCTAACGTCCCCCGGCCATGGACACCCTGCTGGAGCCGCTCGGTCTCGGGCCCGTCGAGAGCGCGCTCTACCTCGTGCTGATCGACAACCCGCAGACCTCGGTGACCGAGCTGGCGGCGCTGACCGGGGACTCGGCGGCACGGCTGCGCCGCCCGCTGGCGCGGCTGATCGACAGCGGACTGGTCACCCGCCTGGCGGGCACCCCGGCCCGCTACCTGCCCGCGCCGCCCGAGGTCGCGGTGGACGCGCTCGTCCTGCGGCGCAGGCAGGACCTGGAGGCCCTGCGCGCCGCCGCACGCGACCTCGGCAAGCGCCTCGACATCGCACCCACCGGCCGCACGTCCGAGCTGATCGAACTGGTGGACGGCCAGGCCGCTATCCGCCGCCAGCTTGCCCGGATCCAGCTCGGCGCGGAATCCGAGGTGTGCATCGTCGACTGCCCGCCGTACATGAGCGGGCACCCCGAGGTGAACCCGCCGGAGATGCAGGCACTGGCCCGCGGCGTCCGCTACCGCGCGATCTACCACGCGCCCTCGATCGCCGAGCACCACCGCTCCGAGGAGATCCTGCGCTCCATCGCGGAGGGCGAGCAGGCCCGCGCCCTGCCGGACATCCGGATGAAGATGATCATCGCGGACGGCCGGGTGGCGATGCTCCCGCTCAGCTTCAGGGAAGCCGAGACCGGCGTCCGCATCCTCGTCCACCCGTCACCGCTGCTGAGCACCATCACCGCCTGCTTCGACATGCTGTGGGAGCGCGCGACCCCCATCGGTCCGGAGCCCGACGCCGACCTGAGCGACCTCGACCGGCAGATCCTGCTGATGCTCGCCTCGGGCATGAAGGACAAGGCGATTTCCCGCGCCCTGGACCTCGCCGACCGGACCCTGACCCGCAGGCTCACCAGCCTGATGACCGCGCTCAACGCGACGACCCGCTTCCAGGCCGCCCTCCAAGCCTCCCGGCGCGGCTGGATCTGACCGGTGCACCCGAGGACGCGCCAGGCCGGCCTGCAGCCCGTGCTGCCCGCCACGAGTCGACCGCAGTACAACCGCAGCACATACAGAGGTTGAATGGCCAGGATTGATCGCGCTGTCCGCGACGAGTGCCCGCAATCACCATGGCCGGGGTTGGGGTTGGGTATCCCGGAGTCATGAGGTACGCCGATGGCGGTGTGCTGTCCGAACGGGGCAGGGCCACACGTGAGCAGGTCCGGTTGCGGGCGGCGGAGTGGTTCGCCCAGGACGTCCCGGTCGGGGAGATCGCCCGTCGGCCGGGGGTGTCGGCCAACGCGGTCTACACCTGGCGGCGTCGGTGGCGTGTCGAGGGCGAGGCCGGGTTGGCGTCGAAGGGGCTGGGAGGGTCGTCGTGCCGGCTCGATCGGCGGCGGTTGGACCGGCTGGCGAAGCGTTGGAGCGGGGTCCCGCCGCGCACGGGTTCCGCGACGGTCAACGCCGACCCCTGGCCCGGGTCTCCGATCTGATCGCCCGGCTGTTCCACGTCCGCTACACGCCGCTCGGCGTGTCGTACCCGTTGCACTGCACGGGGTTCTCGCCGCAGGTGCCCGCGCACCGGTCGATCGAACGCGATGAGGAGGCGGTCCTCGCCTGGCGGCGGGAGACGTGGCCTGCGGGAAAACGGCAGCGGCGGAGCAGAGTGCTGGTTGTGCTTCGAGGACGAGGCCGGTCAGACGCCGGGTCCGCCCAAGACGCGGACCCGGGGTCGACGCGGGTACGCCCCGTCGGTGTCGGTGTCGGTGTCGGTGTCGGTGTCGGTGTCGGTGTCGGGCAAGGGCTCGGGCCGGGTCTCCATCGTCGGCCTGGTAAGCGGATGCAGGGCCGACGACATCCGCGTCCAGGTCGGCCACGCCTTGCCGGAGAACGGTGACAAGCATGCCGTCGGCCCTACCACTGCCGCATCGGGACTAGCCCTGCCAGTGGTGGTACAGCTCGCGGTTGTGTCCTATGGTGAAGACGTCCAATCGACGCGGACCCCAGGACGCCGAGCTGAAACCTCCCGGCCAGGATCCATCCAGTGACTCATTCTGGAACGGTGCGTCTTCCTGCCAGTGGTGATTAAGGTTGAACGTGCCCCCAAGGCAGCTGGCCTGATATACGGTGAAGTAGTCCAGTCGTTGCTGACCCCATGTGGCGGCGTCCATTTCTACCCGGCACACCGCCGCCGGGAGCGTCGTGCCTTCTCGTCCCCATCCTCCTGAGCCAGGGTTCTGCCAAAAGTGATCGATAGAGATGGCGTTCGCGGCTGCGTAGAAGGTAGGAGCAAAAACGTCGAGCCTTCCCGGGTACCCTGAAACCGCAACGACAGACAGCTGTCCACCGCCGTAGTTTGGCAGCAAGCATTCCACGTGGAATGGCTCGCCAGAGTTCTGCCAGTAGTGCCGCACGCAACCAGTCGGCAGTGACACAAATACATCCAAACGATCAGGCCAAGTCGTGGCAGAAATGGCGCTCGCCGAAGCCCCTAGATGGCCGAGGTATTCAAGGCCAGCCGTTGGACCGCTTGGTTCGTGGTGCGGGTACCAGTAGTGGTACAGATGAGAACCATAATCAATCTGCTCCACAAAAACGTCCCATCGGCCTGCCCCCCAGGAGACCGCCTCGACAGGGCTTGTTTCACTCCAAGGCCCACCACCGAGTACTTCGTGTCGAAAGTACGCCTCTCCAGGGCGCTGCCAGTAGTGGTGTAGCCGCTTGTCGGTACCGACCGCAAAGACGTCACGATAACCGTCGGCCCCACTCGTGGCACTCACTCCCGCATAGGAAGAGAACGAACCCCCCAGCGACTCCAGGCGGAACGACTGCCCCGGCCCCTGCCAATAGTGATAGAGTTGTTGATCGAATCCTTTCATGAAGATGTCAAGCCTGCCGTTTTTTGCAATAACGGCAGGCTTTTGCCCTGGCCAAACCCCGCCCAGAGATTCCACGCTGAAGGTGGATGTCAGACTTGGCGACTCGCCCGTCCATGCCAGCGATTTCGCCGAAGCGGGCGCGAGGGACGACAACAAGAAAAGGATGGCAACAGCCAGAGCGATCGCCCTGTTTTTCACACTGCAAAACATTGTTAATCCTTTGCCGAATGGATGAGTCGAGCAGATCGCACCCCCGGTTGCGACCCATTGCGTCGTCTGTCGTAATTTATAAGTCAATCATTCCGACTGCGGGAACGTCATCTAGTCGCGTAATGACCTTGCTCGGAGAGCCGGGATGATCCTCCAGTGTGCAGATCTCCAACTGATCACAATTGACCTGCCGACCGACATCCACCGCCGGCACCAGCACTGCTTGCCTTGGCCGACGCCGGGTCAGTTCCTCCGCTGAACAGGTGTGCCATGTCTCAAGACCGGCACTGGAACGGCGCCCGGAGCCGCCGCCACCTTGACGCGTCCGTCCTGCTTTCGGAATATGATCACAAGGTTCTCCGAACGCTCGTCGGCACGGCCGTGCATACCGCCGTACGGACACTCTCCCACCAACCTGCAGTCGGATTGTTAACGCATTGCTGACGACTGCCGATAGTCGGAGCGCAACAGTCGTGCGACAGAGGTGGGCCTGCCATGGACATCCGGCTGCTCGGCGCGGTGCAACTGGTCACCGCCGACAGCGTTGTCGAGGTCGGGCCACCGCAACGGTGTCTCGTGCTTGCGGCCCTGGCGGTGGCGGCCGGAAAGCCTGTGGCCACAGAGGTCCTGTTGTCGCGGGTGTGGGGCGACGACCGGCCGGAGCAGGCCAGACGGACCCTGCACGTGCACATCAGCGTCCTGCGCGGGCTGCTCGCGCGGCATTCCGGTGACGCAGTGGCGATCGTGAGCCGAGCCGGGGGCTATGTCCTCGATCTGGACGCAGACCACGTCGATCTCTTCCGTCTCCGTCGAATCGTCCAACAGGCCCGCACGGACGCGGGCCGGCGCTTGGCGCTGCTGCGGGAAGCGGTAGGTATGTGGCGCGGGGAGCCGCTGGCGGGACTGCGGTCCGCGTGGGCGGTCGGGGTGCGACGGACATTGCGGCACGAACACAAGGAGACTGTGATCGCCTGGTCGGTGGCCGAGCTCTCCGCCGGGAACGCCGTGGCCGTCGTCGAGCCGCTCACTGATTTGGCCGGCACCGACCTCAGCGACCAGCGGCTGGTGGCGACACTCATGCGAGCGCTCCACGCGGTCGGCGACACCCAGGAGGCGCTGGCCCTGTACCAGTCCGCCTACGAACGGATCGTCCGCGACGACGGGCTGACCGTGGGACCTGAGCTGACCCGGGTGCAGCTTGGCATTCTCCGGGGCGACATGGACTCCGGCACGAGCATACCCACGGCACACCGCAGCAACTCTCCGGTGCAGGTGGGGACGATTCCGCCCCGCGCGGACAGCTTCCAGGAGCGGGCTATCGCCAAGGCGCTGAGCCAGGCGGCAACGCCGGGGCGGACAACTGTGCTCACCCAGGTCGTCGCCGGTCTCGGCGGGGTCGGCAAAACTCAGCTCGCGGCAGAGTTCGCTCGCCGGCTGCTGGATGGAGGGGACGCCGACCTGGTCTTGTGGATCTCGGCGGTGAGCCGTGACTCGGTGGTGTCCGGCTACGTGCAGGCGGGAACAGACCTCGAGCTGGGGCCTGGCGACGAGGAACCAGAGCGGACCGCGGGCAGGCTGCTCGCCTGGCTCGCCACGACGTCTCGGCGATGGCTGGTGGTCCTGGACGACCTGGCCGGTCCTGCGGACATCCGCGACCTGTGGCCGCCCGACCGGCCGACCGGACGGACGGTCGTCACCACCCGGCGCCGGGACGCGGACCTGCTCGCGGGCCGGGTTCTCATGGAGGTCAACGTTTTCACCGAGGCCGAGGCGGTCGGGTATGTGACCAGGAAGCTGAAGTCCCGGCCGCATCTGGCCGACGATGTGCGCGGGGTGGTGGCCGACTTGGACGCGCTGCCGCTGGCTCTGGGGCACGCCGCCGCGTACATGATCGACCTGGAGTTGCCGTGCAGCGCCTACCGGGTCCGGTTCGCCGACCGCAGGCGCGGACTGGCCGAGCTTTTCCCGCACCCGGACACGCTTTACGAGGGCAACTCGCGCACGGTCGCCACGACCTGGACCCTGTCGATTGACGCCGCCGACCAGTTGCCGCCAGCGGGGATAGCCCGGCCACTACTCGCGATCATCAGTGCGCTCAACCCGAACGGCATCCCAGAGGCGGTACTCACGGCGCCGAGCGCGGAGGCCTACCTCGCTGCGCAGTGTGGAAGGATGCCGAGCCACACCGATATCCGTGACGGGCTGCGCGGACTGCACCGGTTCCACCTTGTGACTCATGAGAACGGGGTAATCCGCATTCACGCCCTCGTACAGCGGGCAGTCCGGGAGAGCCTCAGCGAGGTCCAGTCGACGGCGGTGGCTCGGGCGTCCGCCGACGCCATTCTGGAGATCTGGCCCACGATCGACACGCTCGACGGCCAGCTCCTGCGCGCGAACGCGATGGCGCTGCAGCACAACTGGTCCGCCGCGATCTGGGATCCGCAGCGCGGCATCCACCCCGTCATGACACGGACGATGACCAGTCTCGGCGCGGCCGTGCAGCTCGACGAGGCGATCCGACTGTGCAAGCAGCTGAACCGACATGCCCTCGAGTACATCGGCCCGCAGCACCCCGACACTCTCGCACTGCGCAACCAGCTCGCGACGTGGCTGGGCGACGCAGGACATACCCAGGAGGCAGTGGTCGCCCTCAGCGAGCTCGTGCCGGACATCATCTCCGCACTAGGCCGGGACCACCCGACTGCCATCACAGCCCGGTGCAACCTCGGTTACCAGTGGGGCCAGGCCGGCTATCCGGAAAAGGCCGTGACCGTGCTGACCGAGGCACTCGCCGACCAGGAACGTGTGCTGGGCCCCGGCACCCTCCCCGTCCTGCACACTCGCCACCAGATCGTGTATTGGCGATCCAAGACTGAGAACACCGCGAAGCTGGTCGGTCAGCTCGAGGAGTTGCTTCGGCTCACAACCCCGATCCTCGGTCCCGAGCACCGCGAGATATTCGAGCTGCGGGGCACGCTCGCTTCCTTCCGTGCGGAGATCGTCGGGCACGCGCAGTCGGCGGCCGAGATGCGCGAGGTACTCGACGACATGCGCCGCGCACTCGGACCGACCCACCGTGACGTCTCGGTGCTCCGCCTCAACCTTGCCGACCGCCAGCGTTTGGCAGGAGACCTGACTACGGCTTTGGCGGGACTGCAGGAGCTGCTCACGGAGCGCATCAGGTCCCACGGCCCCTATCACCGGGACACCATCGCCACCCACCATTGCCTCAGCCACGTACTGACTGACCTGGGTGACTATCCGCAGGCGGCGACTGAGCTGGCGGAAGTAGTGGAAGGGATGCGTCGGATGGTCGGCCCGCTCCACCAGGACACCCTGCGCCGCCGCTACGAGTTGGGGCTGCTGTGGGCCCGGACGGGAGAGCACCGCGCCGCAGCCGACCTCCTGGTTGAAGTCCTTGCGGCCCAACGAAATGTTCTCGGAGATGCCCACCCCGACGTTGCCGCGACCCGGGAGGCTTTGACCCAGCTGTAGCAAGAGCGTGCACGCGGCATCATAATGCACACTGCGGCTGGGCTTGACTGGTCCTCGCCCCGTTTGGCGGAGTCGGGTTGCCGGATTTCAGGCTACTGGTGGGCCTGACCCGTTCTGACGGACATCCGAGATCAGGGGTTGTCGTGCCCGATCCCCGCGGTCGGTTCCACCGCGGGTGCCCCGTGCTGCCGCCTGACCGTCTCCCACCAGCCCACTCGACGAACCAGGCGGTATCCCACCGACGTCACCGACGCCCAGTGGGCCGAGCTCGACCCGCCTGTTGCGGCGCCTGCGCGCCACCGCCGTCGCGTGCGCGACCACGAGCGCCTACGCCACCACCACGAGGCCATGGTCCGCTGGTCCATGATCCGCATCACCAGCCGCCGACTCACTCAACCCCAGCAGCTCGAAAGCAGCTGCTCAGTGGCGCCGCAGCGTCCGCACGTGCCCTTGCGCTCACGCGCGTCGCAGGTCCCGCCTCTCGGCCCTGCCTGCCCGGGAAGTCCTGTCGCGGGCCCCACCGACGTGTCGTGAGCCGTCGCCAGTGGGATGGAGCTCAGGGGACGGCGATCCACGCGGTGTTGTAGGGCACCGTCCCGCAGCCCCACTGCCGGAGGTCGGTCGGGGCGTAGATGTCGGTCGCCGTCACGCACATCCGGGCCATCCGGTCCATCCGGGTGCGCAGGAAGGCGTTCTGCTGCCAGAACTTCTGCGGGTTGCCGCCGTTGCACGCGTACTGCTGGACGACCGCGTCGTACGAGTGGCTGCCGCCCCGGACTTCCATGCACTTGCCGGTCGCCACGTTCCGGTACTCGCCCCACGTGCCGGTCGAGTCCGGGGTGAAGGTCCAGCGCTGGTTGGCCGCCGCCGTGCACGAGGCCGTGTAGAGCGCGACGTTGTTGGCCGTGGAGCCGTTCGGGACCTCGATGCACCAGGCGTGGTTGTACATCCTGATCGAGAAGTCGCCCGACGCGGCCGGCGCGGCCGGCGCGTTCACGACGACCAGCAGGCCCAGCACGCCCACGAGTGTCGCGAAGAGGGAAGTCACACGAGCGAACAGCGATCGTTCCTCGCCCACGGGTTCCTCCTGACGGGCCAGAAAACCTCGGGCACCGATACTGGCAGGGGTTTTCAGCGAGCGGGACCGCCGCGCGGGCCAACGACCAGCGCAAACTTTCCGCGGTCGTCGATCCTGCGCGGGGGTTCCGTCATCCGGCCGAACTCCGGTCGACCACCCGGGGAGAGACGGTCCTCCCCCCTTACCCGGGTGGTCCGGCGGGAGGCGGTCCGTCCACGCCGCCGCCCGCCGGTTCGAGGACCGAGTGGACCAGGTGGCCGACGACGCGGTCGGCGAGCCCGCGCGCGAGCACCTCGGCGACGACCGCCCGGGTGGCCTCGGTGGCGTACCCGCGCCCCACGAGCCCGGCGCGATCCAGCAGCCGAGTCCGACCGCCGGCACACCCGCGCCCGACTCCTCCGCCGACCGGAGGTTCAACGACACCAGCCCGACGAACGCCCCCAGAGCCATCGTGCGGCCCGAGCCACCCGAAGCCCGCCGAGCGCCAGTGCTCCGGCGCGGCCTCGTGCTTGCCGCGCACGGTCGGCCCGTTCCACGGCGAGCTGGCGCCCACGTACCGCACCACCTCGGGCACCGCGGCGAGGGCGCGCGGCTCCCCGAGGTTCGACGGCAGCCACGGGCGCAGCTCCAATAGCTCGGTGATCGGGTTGTTCGAGGTCACGGCACCATCGACGCACACCGTCCGCGTTTGGTTCGGCGGCGGTCGGGTACCGGGAACCCGTGGCCACGACAACGGAACGACGCGGCGCCCTGCTCAGGGCCGCCGCCCTCGGCGCCGCGAGCGGCGCCCGCAGCACCGCCGGACTCACCTCGATCGCGCTGACGTCGTCGCGCGCCGACACCGGCATCGCCCGGTCGCTCGGCGGCCGGACCGGTTCGCTCGTGACGGGCCTGGCGGCAGTGGGCGAACTGCTGGCCGACAAGCACCCGTCCACCCCGTCACGCCTCGGCCTGCCCGGCCTGCTGCCCCGGCTGGTGCTGGGCGCCACGGCCGGGGCCGGGCTGGCGCGCCGCGAGGGCCGGTCGGTCGTGCCCGCCGCAGTCGCGGCGGCGGCGGCCGCGGCGGCGTGGTCCGTGCTCGGCAACCGCCTGCGGACGCGCCTGGGCGACCGGTTCGGCTCCGACCTGCCGGGCGCGCTGGCCGAGGACGCCGCCGCCTTCGGGCTCGCCTGGTTCGGCGGCCGCCGCGGGCGCTGACCCCCGGCCCGACCAGGGGGTGACCACCTTGCCGGGGTTGAAGATGCCGCGCGGGTCGAGCGCCCGCTTGACCGCGTGGTTGAGGGCTGAGGGATGTCACGTAACTCGATGATCGGTCGCCGGGCTGGATCGGGGATCATGATCGGGTGCAGGTGATCTCGGCGTCCCGGTCTGAGTGGACCGCACCGTTCACGGGTTTGCAGCCCGGTCAGTTTCGCAAGTTGGTGCGGGTGGTGGCCGAGCGAGGCGGGGACGCGATCGCGGACGGGCGCCCCGGCAGGCAGTAGCGCCTGGACTTGGCCGACCGGGTGCTGCTGGTGGCCACCTACTGGCGCACCGACCTCACCATGCGCCGGCTCGGGCCGCTGTTCGGGATGTCATACGCCGCGGCGCACCGGGTCATCGACACCGTCGGCCCACTGCTCGCCCTGGCCCGCATGAAGAACCGGACCATCCCGCGCGACCACCGCCGCGCCGCCCACACCCTGCGCGACACCGCCGCCATCGGCACGCTTGCCTCCGACGGGGTCCGTCTTGCTCTGTTCGGACGAGGATGACGGTGTTCGGGGTCAGTTGACGGAGGTGGTGGCGGAGTTCGGGGCAAGGTGGCGGGGCGGTGAACAGCGCCTGGGACGGGGTCGGCGGAATGCGTCGTCGAGCCGACGCTTGATCATCCCTTCGGCGGTGTACCGGTGGTGCCGGCCGAGCGGGCAGAACTCGCGCGCGCCGGCGGGCGCGGCCCCTCCCGCAAAGGCCGGCGCCACGTCAACGGCCACCAGTGGACGTCCACGGCCGGCACATCGGTGGGCCATGAGTCTGGACAGGGCACGACGCCTCGGTCAGAGCGGTGCACAACCACCTCGTCGAGATGAAGCGTTCCGTGCACGCAGGTCACCTACGCGGTGAAGAACCGACTGCCCGCGCCCTCATTCGGGTGAAACCACCCCACGGGCGACAACACGGCCTTCACAACCGGCATCGTGGGTGCGGGCCCGATCCCGGGTACCGAGTTGACCATGAAGGGGGATTGCCTTGTTCTCCGTGCCGAGGTCTGCGCCAACGACCGCGAGCCGCACCCGACGCCGACGCACAGCCGTCGGGGCCTGCGCAGCCGCTGTCGGGATCGTCCTCGCGAGCACGCCCGCGGCCACGGCCGCGCCGGAGTCCGTTGTCCGAGACTTCTACGTCGACTACGGGGCCAGCTATGCCTCAGGCACCGCCACCTTCACCAACCGGTGGGTGATCCTGGAGGGCACCCTGCACGCCGTCGGATGCGGCCGAGCCGTTTACGGCGACGCCTACGCGGGGGCCAACCACCTCGGCAGCGCGAGTTCGACTCCGCGCTGCGACGGCAACTGGCCGATCGACATCCCGGTCCCGGCGAACGTGGTGGGCGGCGCCGACCGCGTCCTGATCACGTTGGTCGCCCCGGACGGCTCCGACGCCGTGTGGGTTTACCGCTGATCGGAGTCCGATCGCTCTGCGGTGCGGATCGACGTCGCACGGGGAGTGCTGCGGCTCCGCCGCCGAATCCGCCGAGCAGGGGCGAACAACTCAGCCGTCAGGTGTTCACCCCTGCTCGGCGGACCACAGGTCCGGCGCTGGTGCCACCGCCAACTCCATCACCTCCGCCATCCCGGTCGCGTCTCAGCGGACGACGACTCCACATCCGGGGGTTCGCCTGCTGATCGGGTCACTGCCCGGCCAACGATCCGGTCGGGAGCGGAAGCCTGGTAGGCAGGGGAAGTGGTGGTCGCCGGCCATCAGTGGTGTGGTTCCGCGGTCGTGATGGCTGTCGCACCGCGGCGGGTTCGGCCTCCAGCAGGGCCGGCAACACCGCCACGTCCTGCACGGCAGCAGCGGGCGTACGCGGTCTGCTGTCGGCGGCTTGTGCGGGAAGAGCGAGCGGCCCGTCGGCCGCGGTTCAGGTCGGCCGCCCCAGGGGCGTGACCTGACACAAATCTGTCCGGTCGGCTGTGTTGACGCTTCGTCGCGGACGATCCTAGCCTCGGTGTGAGAGCGTTCTCACGCTCGTCCCGGCCGCCCATCCCCTGCTTGGGAGGTCCCATGCTGAGCACCGTTGTCCAAGCGTCCCTGCTGCTGTCGCTCGTGGTCGTCCCCTCCGCACCGGCCACCGCGCCACCGGAACCGGCCGCCGTGCCGTCGCCTCCGCCGGCGGTCACGGTCTGCGACGGCTACTGCGACGACCGGGATCCCGCGCTGCCGCCCAGCGCGCACCGGTCCCGCACACGACCGTCGACGACGGCCGCGCCGCCCGCCGCCCTCGCCCCGGTCTGCAACACCCACTGCGACGGGCGTGATCCCGCGCTCTCGGCGGGAGAGCGGGTCGCCCAGTCCGTGCCCGCCGGAACCCGCCGGGTCGCGCTGCACTTCGACAGCACCGAGACCATGGGCTGGGCGGTGATCAGCGGCGGCGGCCAGGGCGACTCGGTCTGGCTGGACCGCTCCTACGACGCCGGGGCAACGTGGCAGCCGAAGGTCGGCTCGACCACGACCCCGGCGGGTTACGGCGGCTGGCGCACGCTCATGCACAACGTGGACGACTGGGCCGGCCTGCGCGTCGGGCTGCTGCGCGCCTGCGGCCAGCCCGCCGGGTCGTCGACCATCGCCTGCACGAGCTGGTACCGCACCACGTGGAACGCCTGGGACCGCCGCACCGCCGCGGCCACCGCCCTGATGCAGCGGTACAACCCGGGTACCGGCCTGTTCGACACCACGGGCTGGTGGAACTCCGCCAACGCGCTCAACGCGATCATCGACAACGCGCGGGTGAGCGGCATGGGTTCCTACCGCTACGCCATCGCCCGCACCTTCGACCTCAACCGCACCGCCTGGGACGGCAACTTCATCAACGAGTACAACGACGACGTCGCGTGGTGGGGGCTGACGTGGATCGCCGCCTACGACCTGACCGGCGACCGCCGCTACCTCGACACCGCCCGCACCGGCGCCGACCACATCCACCGCTACTGGGACCAGACCTGCGGCGGCGGCATCTGGTGGACCTCCAGCCGGACCTACAAGAACGCCATCGCCAACTCGCTGTACGTCCAGCTCAACGCCGCCCTGCACAACCGGCTGCCCGGTGACACGACCTTCGTGCAGCGCGCCCGGAACGGCTGGCAGTGGTTCGAGGGCACCGGGATGATCAACAGCTCGAACCTGGTCAACGACGGTCTCGTCACGTCGACGTGCCGCAACAACGGCCAGACGCCGTGGAGCTACAACCAGGGCGTGCCGCTGGCCGCGCTGACCGAGCTGCACCGCGCCACCGGCGACCAGGCGTACCTCGCGCGGGCGCGCACGCTGGCCAACGCCTCGACCACCAGTCCCGCGCTCAACCCGGGTGGGATCGTGTTCGACAACGGCGGCGGCGGTGACGTCCCGTCCTTCAAGGGCGCCTTCGTGCGCGGACTCGGCCAGCTGAACCGGGCGCTGCCGGACCGCCCGTACACCACCTACCTCACCCGGCAGGCGGACACGGCCCACGCGCGCGACCGGTCCAGCAGCGACTCCTACGACCAGCCGTGGGCCGGGCCGTTCCAGCGCAGCGACGCGGCGCGCCAGCACAGCGCGGTGGACCTGATGAACGCCGCCGGCTGACCGGTCCACCCTCGCCGGACGGACCACCGGCAGGCGCGGCCTCCCCCATCGGGCCGCGCCTGCCGGCAGCACGCCCACCGGTGTGCCGTTCTCCAGGCCGGGACCTGCGGAGTTCGTTCGGTTTGCGGGATTTCCCGGTGTGCGCCCGGTGCATCAGCCATGGGTAACGGGCAGCTCCGGTGACGCCGAGGTGACGAAGGATCCGCGGCCGAATGCCGCCGCTTTTGCCGTCAATTGACGCACTTTTGTCTATCTTGAGCAGTCTTTCGTTGACCGTGTACAAAAGTCGCCTTACCGTCGCCTGGCTGGTGTGACCAGTGCGACAGCACCAGTGCGCGGGGCCACGCGCCCACCGAACCCCTTGCCGAGTCGAGTTCCCCTGCTCACCGGCTTAGCCCAAGGGAGCGCCGCCGATGTCCTCCACCGCCCGCCACACCCGATGGCTGCGAGCCGCCGGGGCACTCGCCTCGACAGCCCTGGCCACAGCGGCATCGCTGTCCACCACGTCGTCCGCGCAAGCGGCGCCACCCCCGCCCCAGGAGCCGGGGGTGACACTGCGGGTCTTCGACCTGCAGACCGAGCTCAGCAGGCTCTGCACGCTCAAGGCCGCCCAGACGCCCAACATCGACAAGCTGATGCCGTCGATCAACTGGACGACCGACGCGGACTTCGGCATCGGCGACCGGTTCATGTCCGAAGTCACGGGCAACATCGACATCGCCACCGCGGGCAACCACGATTTCCGCCTCACCAGCGATGACGGCGCACGGCTGCGGATCGACAACACGCTGGTCATCGACCACGACGGCCTGCACGGAGCCCTGCCGGAGGACGGCTCGACCCAGCTCGGGACCGGCTACCACCCGCTGCGCATCGACCACTTCGACAACGTGGGCGGGCAGCAGATCACCCTGGAGTGGCGGCCACCCGGCGCGTCCGGGTTCAGCGTCGTGCCGAACTCCGTGCTCAGCACCGACGCGGGCGTGGTCCGGGTGACCGCCCCGGGCCGCAAGGATTGCGAGGGGGGCGCCGACTCGCCGGGCGACGGCCTGCCGCTGACCGGCGTGCACCCGGCCCACACGCTGACCAACCTGCGCCCGTCCGGGTTCGAGCCGCAGGTCAGCGGCATGGACTGGCTGCCGGACGGTCGTCTCGCGATCGCCACCTGGGGTGGCTCGAACACCAAGCTGGGCGAGGTGCACCTGGTCAGCGGCGTCACCGGCGTCACCGATCCCACGAAGGTCCGCACGCAGCGGATCGCCTCCGGGCTCCAGGAGCCGATGGGGATCAAGTACGTCGACGGCAAGCTGTACGTGTCGGAGAAGGCCGGGCTGACCGAGCTGAACGACACCAACGGCGACTGGGTCACCGACAACCACCGCCGCGTCGCGACCTGGCCGTACGGCGGCAACTTCCACGAGTTCGCGTTCGGGATGCTGTACCGGGACGGCGCGTTCTACCTGAACCTGTCGGTGTCGATCAACCTCGGCGGCGCCACGACCGATCCCCAGCCCGCGCCCAACCGCGGCACGACGATCAAGGTGGACAAGGCGACCGGCGCCGTCACCTACGTCGCCGGCGGGCTGCGCACGCCCCACGGCATCGGCTGGGGCCCCGAAGGCGGCATCTTCGCCACCGACAACCAGGGCGGCTGGCTGCCGTCGTCGAAGCTGGTGCACATCAAGCAGGACCGCTTCTTCAACCACTACACCAACCCCACCGGTCCGTTCGACAACCGCGCGATCACCGCGCCGGTGCTGTGGTTGCCGCAGAACGAGATCGCGAACTCGCCGAGCAACCCGGTGCAGCTGACCACCGGCCCGTTCGCGGGCCAGATGATCTTCGGTGACGTCACCTACGGCGGCCTGCAACGCGGTTTCCTGGAGAAGGTCGACGGCGAGTACCAGGGCGCGGTGTTCCGCATGACCCAGGGCCTCGAATCAGGCGTGAACCGCATCAGCCTCGGCCCGGACGGCGCGATCTACACCGGCGGCATCGGCGCGGGCGGCAACTGGGGGCAGAACGGCAAGCTGAACTTCGGCCTGCAGAAGCTGACGCCCAACGGCGCGGAGGCGTTCGACGTCGTCGCCATGCGCGCGATCGCCGGCGGGTTCGAGCTGGAGTACACCCAACCGCTGTCCGCCCAGACGGTGCAGGACCTCGCCGCCAAGTACCGGGCGACGCAGTGGCGCTACCAGGCGACCGCGGCCTACGGCGGCCCGAAGCTGGACCAGCAGGCGCTGACCGTGCGGTCGGCGACGCCGTCCGCGGACCGCAAGAAGGTCACCGTCATGCTCTCCGGCCTGCGCAACGGCCACGTGGTGCACCTGCGCTCGCCCCGGCCGTTCACGTCCGAGTCCGGCAAGTCGCTGTGGAGCACCGAGGCCTGGTACACGCTCAACGTCGTGCCGGGCACCGGCGCCCGCACCGGGAAGATCACCGGCCTCGCCGGGAAGTGCGTCGACATCGACAACTCGGGCACCGCGGACGGCACGAAGGTCCAGCTGTGGACCTGCAACAACACGGCCGCGCAGCAGTGGACGGTGTCCACCGACGGGACGGTCCGCGCGCTCGGCAAGTGCTTGGACGTGAGCGCCGGCGGCACGGCCAACGGCACGGTGACGCAGCTGTGGACGTGCAACGGCACCGGCGCCCAGCAGTGGGTCGCGCAGCCCGACAACTCGCTGAGGAACACGAGGTCGGGCCGCTGCCTGGACGCGGCGGGGAACAACTCCGCCGACGGCACCGCGCTGCACATCTGGGACTGCCTCGACGTCGGCAACCAGAAGTGGGTTCTTCCCTGATCGCGGTGACCCGCGGGTTCGCCGGTCGCCCCGCCGGCCGGCGACCCCCTTCGCTCCCGTTCGGACAGTGACGTCTGGAAGGACGACACCACGATGGCCAGCTCTCCGCGAAACCGAACCAGCCTCGGTGCCGCCACCTTGCTCCTGGTAGCCGCCGCGGTCCAGACCGCCGTTCCCGCCACCGCCCAGCCGCCCTCGCCGCCGATCCAGGGCGCGGCGCCCTCGTTCCAGCAGGTCACCCTCGCCAAGGGCGCGGCCGAGATGGGCGAGCCGATCTCGATGACCGTGCTGCCCGACCGGTCGGTCCTGCACACCTCCCGGGACGGCACGGTCCGGCTCACCGACGCCGCCGGCAACACCAAGGTCGCCGGCAAGCTCACCGTCTACGCGCACGACGAGGAGGGCTTGCAGGGCATCGGCGCCGACCCGAACTTCGCCGCCAACCGCCACGTCTACACCTACTACGCGCCCCCGCTGTCCACGCCGGCCGGCGACGCGCCGTCCGACGGCACGAACTTCACCGCCTGGAACGGCGTCAACCGGCTGTCCCGGTTCGTGCTCAAGACCGACGGCACCCTCGACAGCGCCAGCGAGAAGGTGGTCCTGGACGTGCCGGCCAGCCGCGGCACGTGCTGCCACGTCGGCGGCGACATCGACTTCGACGCGGCGGGCAACCTCTACCTGTCCACCGGCGACGACACCAACCCGTTCGCCTCCGACGGCTACAGCCCGCTCGACGAGCGCGCCAACCGCAACCCGGCCTTCGACGCCCAGCGCTCGTCGGCCAACACCAACGACCTGCGCGGCAAGCTGCTGCGGATCAAGGTCAACGCCGACGGCGGCTACTCCGTCCCGGCGGGCAACATGTTCGCGCCGGGCACGGCGGGCACGCGCCCGGAGATCTACGCCATGGGCTTCCGCAACCCGTTCCGCTTCAACGTGGACAAGGCGACCGGCGTCGTCTACCTCGGCGACTACGGCCCGGACGCGGGCTCGACGAACTCCTCCCGCGGTCCCGCGGGCCAGGTCGAGTTCAACCGCGTCACCGGCCCCGGCTTCTACGGCTGGCCCTACTGCACCGGGTCGAACACCACCGAGGAGACCTACAACGACCACGACTTCGCCACCGGCACCCCCGGGGCCAAGTTCAACTGCGCGGGCGGGCCGACGAACAACTCCCCGCGCAACACCGGCCTGCAGTCGCTGCCCACGGCGAAGGCGGCCTGGATCAAGTACGACGGCTGCTCCGTGGCCGCCCTCGGCTGCGGCAGCGAGTCGCCCATGGGCGGTCCGGTCTACCGCTACAACCCGAACCTCAACTCCCCGGTGAAGTTCCCGCAGTCCTACGACGGGCACTTCTTCGCCGCGGAGTTCGGCCGGCGGTGGATCAAGGACATCGCGGTCAACGCCGACGGCACGCCGGGCGCGATCACCTCGTTCCCGTGGACCGGCACGCAGGTGATGGACTCCGCGTTCGGCCCGGACGGCGCGCTGTACGTGCTGGACTACGGCACGGGCTGGTTCGCCGGCGACGCCAACTCGGCGCTGTACCGCATCGAACACGTGACCGGCGGCCTCGCGCCGATCGCGAAGGCCACCGCGGACAAGACCTCCGGGCAGGCGCCGCTGGTGGTCGACTTCTCGTCCGCGGGCTCGTCGGACCCCGATGGCGACGCCATCACCCACGGGTGGAAGTTCGGCGACGGCAACACGTCGACGGCGGCCAACCCGCAGCACACCTACTCGGCCAACGGCGTCTACACCGCCACCCTGACCGTCACCGACAGCACCGGTCGGACCGCCACTGCGAGCGTGCAGATCACCGTCGGCAACACCGCGCCGATCGTCACGCTCACCCTGCCGCAGAACGGGCAACTGTTCGACTTCGGCGCCGCGGTGCCGTTCCGGATCACCGTCAGCGACCCCGAGGACGGTGCGGTCGACTGCACCAAGGTCAAGATCAGCTACATCCTCGGTCACGACTCGCACGGCCACAAGCTGACCGAGGCGACCGGGTGCTCGGGCACCGTCCAGACACCCCAGGACGGCGAACACGACCCCAACGCCAACATCTTCGGTGTCTGGGACGCGGAGTACACCGACAGCAGCGGCGTCACCACGCACGCCCAGCACGTCACCCAGCCGAAGACCCGCCAAGCCGAGCACTACGGCTCGTCCAACGGCGTCGCGGTCTACAACAAGGCCACGGCGCACGGCGGCAAGACGGTCGGCGACCTCCACAACGGCGACTGGATCGCGTTCCAGCCCTACGTGCTGTCCGACGCGACGTCGATCAGCGCGAGGGTGTCCTCGGCCGGGGCGGGCGGCACCATCGAGGTGCGGGCCGGATCACCCACCGGCGCGTTGCTCGGCACGGCGACCGTGCCGGTGACCGGGGGCTGGGAGACGTTCACCGACGTCACCGCGGGCCTGTCCAACCGGCCCGGCGGCACCACCACTCTGCACCTGGTGTTCAAGGGCGGCGCGGGCGCGTTGTTCGACGTCGACGAGTTCGCCTTCACCACCGGCTCCCGCACCGGGCCGATCACGGGCCTCGGCGGCAAGTGCGTGGACGTCAACGGCGGGAACACCGCCGACGGCACGAAGGTCCAGCTGTGGACCTGCAACAACAGCAGCGCGCAGCAGTGGACCGCGTCCGCCGACGGGTCGCTGCGCGCTGTGGGCAAGTGCCTGGACGTGAGGTCCGGCGGCACGGCCAACGGCACGGTGACGCAGCTGTGGACCTGCAACGACTCCGGCGCGCAGCAGTGGGTCGCCCACTCGGACGGCACCCTGCGCAACCCGCAGTCGGGCCGCTGCCTGGACGCGTCGAACAACAGCAGCGCCGACGGAACGGTCCTGCACATCTGGGACTGCCTCGGCGCCGCCAACCAGAAGTGGACCGCGCCCTGATCGCCACCCGCAACCCAACGAGGAGCTACTGATGTCTCGACTGCGAACAGCGCTGTCGGCGATCGCCGCATCGGCGGTGATGATCTTCGCCGTGGTCCCGGTCCCGGCGCCCGCGGCCGACCCCTCCTACAAGGTGCTGGTCTTCTCCAAGACCGCGGGGTTCCGGCACTCGTCCATCCCGAACGGCATCCAGGCCATCCGCGACCTGGGCGCGGCCAACAACTTCACGGTCGACGCCACCGAGAACGGCGCGGTCTTCACCAGCGCCAACCTGGTCCAGTACCGGGCGGTGGTCTTCCTGTCGACCACCGGTGACGTCCTCGACGCCGGCCAGCAGACCGCCTTCGAGTCCTACGTGCGGGCCGGCGGCGGCTACGTCGGCGTGCACGCCGCGTCCGACACCGAGTACCAGTGGCCGTTCTACGGCGGCCTGGTGGGCGGGTACTTCCACTCCCACCCGTCGATCCAGCAGGCGACGGTGCGGGTGGAGGACCGGGCGCACGCCTCGTCGTCCCACCTCGGCGGCGACTGGGTCCGCACCGACGAGTGGTACAACTTCCAGGCCAACCCCAGGTCGAACGTGCACGTGCTGGCGCGCCTGGACGAGGGCACGTACTCCGGCGGCAACATGGGCGACCACCCGATCGCCTGGTGCCAGACCTACCAGGGCGGCCGGTCCTGGTACACCGGTGGCGGGCACACCGAGCAGAGCTTCGCCGAGCCCGCGTTCCGCGCGCACCTGCTCGGCGGTATCCGCTACGCGGCCGGCACGACCGACGCCGACTGCCGACCCGAGAACAGCTACACGTCGCTGTTCAACGGCTCCAACACCAACGGCTGGAGCCAGGCGGGTCCCGGCGGCTTCACCCTCGCCGACGGCACCCTGACCTCGCACGGCGGCCTGGGGATGCTCTGGCACTCGGCCAAGGAGTTCCGGTCGTACTCGCTGAAGCTCGACTGGAAGCTGGCCGGTGACGACAACACCGGTGTGTTCATCGGGTTCCCGGCGAGCAGCGACCCGTGGTCGGCGGTCAACAACGGCTACGAGATCCAGATCGACGCCACCGACGCGGCCGACCGGACCACCGGCGCCGTGTACGGGTTCAAGTCGGCCGACGTCGCCGCCCGGGACGGGGCGCTCAACCCGGTCGGCGAGTGGAACACGTTCGAACTGCTCGTCGAGGGCGAACGGCTCCAGGTGTTCCTCAACGGCGTGAAGATCAACGACTTCACCAACACCGACCCGGTCCGCAGCCTGCAACAGGGCCACATCGGCATCCAGAACCACGGTGACGGCGACGAGGCGTCGTTCCGCAACATCCGGGTGAAGGAGCTCTCCGGCAGCGGCACCCGGACCGGGCAGATCACCGGCCTCGCCGGCAAGTGCGTCGACGTCGACAACTCGGGCACGGCCGACGGGACGAAGGTCCAGCTGTGGACCTGCAACAACACGGCCGCGCAGCAGTGGACGGTGTCCACCGACGGGACGGTCCGCGCGCTCGGCAAGTGCCTCGACGTGCGGTCCGGCGGCACGGCCAACGGCACGGTGACGCAGCTGTGGACCTGCAACGGCACCGGCGCCCAGCAGTGGGCCGCGCAGTCCGGTGGCGGACTGCGCAACCCCCAGTCGGGCCGCTGCCTCGACGCGGCGGGCAACAGCTCCGCCGACGGCACCGCGCTGCACATCTGGGACTGCCTGAACGTCGCCAACCAGAAGTGGACCCTGCCGTGACCGGGTGACGCCCGGTAGTCCGTCGAGGGGTCCGGCCGCGTGCTCCCGCGCGGCGGGACCCCTTCGGGGTTGCGCGACGAGGTCGGCGCAGCAGGCAGAACTCGTCGCCCTCCGGGTCCGCCATCCGCACCCTGCCCTCGAACTCCCGCACGGCCACCGCGCCGAGGCCGACGAGGCGGGCCACCTCGACATCGGCGACCGGACCACCCATGCCCCGCGCCGCCAAGAGCTCATCCACTCAGGTCGACCACCCGGCACCACCAGCACCGAGAATGCCGAGCTGGTCGCCGCGCGTCGACGGATCGCCGAACACACCGACCGCGGTCCGGGCGCTTCGGGTCCGGACCTCCTTTCGTGAGACCGGTCACCCCGGCGTGGACCGCGGGTGGTTCGTTGCCACAATCCGGACGACCACAGGCGACGGCGGACGAGGAAGCCGGTGACATTCCGGCACGGTCCCGCCACTGTGACCGGGGAGCAGATCCCGCCGCGGCCACCGTCCCCAGCGGGGGTGGGAAGGCCGGGACGAGCGTCGATCCGGGAGTCAGGAGACTCACGCCGTCGCCTCCTCACCCACCGGGGCGGATCTCCCCGAGAGAGGGCGGCTCCACCATGCGCCTGACGTCGTCAACACCACCACTGCCCATCACGCGGGCGGTGGACCGTGCCTGAGGACCGCCCGCGCGTCACCGTCTGCCGGGGGTGCTGCTGCGGCACCACCCGCAAGCACCCGCAGGTCGACCACGACGGGCAGGTGCGCGTGCTGCGCGAAGCGCTCGACGGCACCGCCGAGGTCCGCCTGTCCGACTGCCTCGACGCCTGCGCGCACTCCAACCTGCTGGTCGTCCACCCCTCGCCCGCCGCCCGCGCCGCCGGCGCCAAACCCCTGTGGCTGGGGCGGGTCCTCGACGACCGGGCACTGCGCGAGGTGATCGACTGGATCAGCGGCGGCGGCCCCGGTGTCGTGCCACCACCGGCCTCGCTCCGGGACAGGGTGGTGACACCGCCGAACGCGCGCACCCCACCGCGCACGACCTGAACGACGTCGCCGGGTGGGGCGGTGGTGTCCACCGCCCCACCCGGTGGCATCAGCTGGTCGGGCAGGGGGCGCCGGGACGGGTCAGGGTGACCCTCGCGTGGCTGATCACGAGTTCGGTGCCGGTGAGCAGGCGGACGCGCGGGGCGTTGACGGCGACGCCGGCGCCACCCGCCAGGGACCGCTGCTCGTTGACCACGACCGTGGCGACGAGCGGGACGGTGATGGTCAGGTCGACCGCGGGGTTGACCACGGGCACGCCGTTGACGCGCAGGTTGACCAGCTCGACGCCGCCCGCGGTGGTGACCGCGCCGGTGGCGTCCTCGGCGGCGGCGGCCCTGGCGCGGATCTCGTCGGCGGTGACCAGGCCGCCCAGCAGGGCGACGCCGGCGGTGCGGGCGTGCGCGGTGGCGGTGCGCTCGCCGTCGCCGTCGACCACGCCGCGCGCCTCGGTGTCGACGACGCCCAGCGAGCCGATCCCCGGCAGGACCGCGCCGAGCAGCTGGTCCACGTCGAGGCCGGGCTGGGTGGTGCAGCTCAGGTCGGACGGCGCGAGGGGGCCGACGCCGACCAGCGGTGCGGTCAGCCTGCCGCCGTGGGCGTGGGCGTCGAACACCAGCACCGGCGGGGTGAAGCGCACCGAGGCGCACCCCGGCGCGTCGAGGCCGACCCGGGCGGTGCCGCCGATGACGGTCGAGGGGTTGGCGCAGGGCTCGATCGGGGTGGTGGAGGTGGGGATGGCGGTGGACCCGTCGACCAGGTAGAACTCGAACAGCGCGTGGTTGGCGAAGCAGTTCCGCTCGGCCGCGTCCACCGAGAAGGTCAGGAACCGGTCGGGCGCCGCCGGCGGGATGGGCTGCTCCGTGCGCAACTGCACCTTGCCCGCGCCCGGGTTGCCCGCGGTGTAGGCGGTGACGGCGTGGTTGGCGACCGGGTCACCGCCCGCCCACTGCCCCAGGGCTCCGGCCATGGTCCGGACCGCCCTGCCAGTCACCGCTGCCGCAACTGCTGCCGGGCGGAGTCGTGGTGGCCTGCTGGAGCGAGGCGAGCCAGCCGTTGCAGGCGGTCAGCCAGGCGGGATCGGCGTCGTAGGTCTGGTTGACCGGGGGTAAGCCGGTGTAGGCGGTGAGCAGGGCGGGCGTGGTGCCCTGACCGTTCTCGAAGTCCTCCGCGAACACCACCACCGGCGCCTGCGGCACACCGGGCTCCGCCGTCGCGGTGACGGGGTGGACGGCGGTGAGGGCCACCGACAGCGGCACGGCCGTCAGTGCCGCGGTGATGGCCGGCAGGAGCCTGCGCCGGTGGCGATGGGGTGATGGGGTGGTCACCGATGAACTCCCTTGTTGGGTGCGGAACGTCGAGCACCGGTTCCGTCGTCGCCGTGCGGGAGTGCATCAGCGCGGCGAGCGGGTCGGCACCCACTTGGCCGCGTGTGCTCACCTGATCGCCCCAAGCCCGGTGTCGGTCGATCACCCGGGTGACCGCTGTTGTACTCGGGGCCCTGGTCGGCAGAGGTGAGGAATGCCTTGTCACGTCGAATTTCGCCGGCCGGGCTGTTCCCCGAACCGCACGCCACCGCGCCGGCAATCCCGGTCGCGCTCGTCAGACGCTCGTGTACCCGCCGTCGACGAACCACTCGGCGCCGTTGACGTACGTGGCGGTGTCCGAGGCCAGGAGCAGGGCCGCCGACGCGACCTCGTCCGGGTCGCCGAGCCGTCCCGCCGGGAGCACGGTCTCGAACATCGTGACGAAGTCGTCCCGCCGGTCCTCGGGGACGACGCCGAGCAGGCCGGGGGTCCGGATCGGCCCCGGGCTCAGCACGTTGACCCGGAAACCGTTCTCCCGCGCGTTGAGCGTCCAGCTGCGGGCGAAGTTGCGCAGCGCCGCCTTGGTCGCGCCGTAGACCTCCATGCCCCGGTCGGGGCGCGAGGACGTGCTCGACCCGATGAGGATCACCGAGGCCCCCTTCGACAGGAGGGGCATCGCCTTCTGCACCCCGAACACCGCGCCCTTCACGTTCGTGGCGAACATGCTGTCGAACTGCTCCTCGGTGATGTCCCCGAGGACGGCCGGCACCGCGCCGCCCGCGTTGGCCACCAGGACGTCGATCCGGCCCGACCGCTGTGCGACGACCTCGTAGAGGGCGTCGAGTTCGGCCAGGTTCCCCACGTCGCACCGCACCGCGACGGCCCGCGGTCCGAGCTCCGCGGCCGCCGCGTCGATCCGGTCCTGCCGGCGGCCGGTGACGAAGACCTGCGCGCCCTCGGCGACGAACCGCCGGGCGATGGCCAGCCCGATCCCGCTCGTCCCACCGGTGACCACGGCCACCTTGCCGTCCAGGAGTCCACTCATCGCCTGAATTCCCCACTCTCGTCGAAAACCTGTTCTTGACCGGATCGTCCACAACGTAGAGCGTTGTGGACGATCCAGTCAAGAACGCTTAGACTGCGGGGGTGCCGAGGCCGAGGGAGTTCGACGAGGAGAGCGTGCTGAACACGGCACGCGACCAGTTCTGGACGACCGGCTTCGCCGGCACCAGCATGGACGCGATCGCGGCGGCCACCGGGCTGGGCAAGGGCAGCCTGTACGGGGCGTTCGGCGGCAAGCGCCAACTCTTCCACCGGGTGTTCGACGACCACTGCAACGCGGCGATCTCCTCGGCGAACCGCCGGCTGGGCGGTGACGACGAGCAGGCGTTCGAGCGGCTCACCGCCTATTTCCTGGACCACGCGACCGCCTGCGCCGAGCCCGGCCACCGCGGCTGCCTGCTGGCCAAGGGCACTGCGGAGCTGGCCGAGCACGACGAGGTGGTGGCGGCTCGCTCGCTGAAGACCTTCGAGAGCATCCACCAGGCCATCACCGCCGACCTCGAGGCGTGCCGGCGCAACGGCGACCTCGACCCCGCCGCCGACCCGCGGCAACTCGCCGGCCTGCTGCTGGCCGTTCACCGCGGCATCGAGGCCCTCGGCAAGGCCGGGACCGACGAGGACACCCTGCGGGGCATCGCGGAGACGGCCCTGGCCCACCTCCCGCGTCCACCCCGACAGCGTCCACCCCGACAGCGTCCACGCCGGTAGCGCACGCCGCGGACGGAGGGCGGGCGTACGTCGCGAACGGGTGTGCGTGGTCACCAGTGCGCTGTGCGCGACACGGCGAGCGCCCATTGCGGTGACGCGACCCGGTGTCGGGTCCGGGTGGTGCCACACTCGACGGCATGGATGTCGTCGCGCCGTGCCCCGTGGGAGAAGCAGGGGTGCACGTGCCCTCGCCCGCGCCGAACCGGAACCGGTGCCGGTTGTGCGGAGCACAGCTGTGAGCGCCGTCCAGCTGCCCCGGGACATCCGGGGTGAGGCGCTGTGCCGGCACGCCCGGCCAGGGTCCTGCACCTGGTGGTGCTCCTACCGGCGGGCGGTGTGCTCGATCGGCTCGGTGGCGGGGCTGGTGCTGGCGGGCTGGGCGTCGATGTGGCTGTGGGGCGACGCGCAGGCCCGGGAGCGGGCGCTGGAGGCGGTGGGGGCGGTGGGACTGGTGGTGGCGGTCGGCGTGGTCGCGGTGCTGCTGACCGATCGGGTCAGCGATCGCCTCTGACGAACTCGCCGACGAGCGCCCCGACCGCCGCCGTGCCGCGCGCCACCACGGTGCGCCGGACGCGGTTCGCCGCCCCGGACCGGGGCGGGGCGGGTGGTTCAGCGCGGCGCGGACCGCGTGCCCGGCACCGACCGCGAAGGCGCCTCCGGAGCGCTGCCCCGCCTGCGGCTGAACCGCAGGTGCTCGTCGTCCACCGGGCGGTCGCGCAGCAGCTTCACGTCACCGTGGTAGCTCATCGACATCAGCCACGGGGCCCGCTCCCCCTGGCGCGGCAACTGGTCGAGCGAACGACGGACGTAACCGGCGGCGAAGTCCAGCAGCGGCCGGGTCGTCATCGGGCCCTCGCCGGTGTCCGGGCGGCACGTGTCGTACCCGTGCGCGTCCATGTGCGCCAGCAGGCGGCAGAAGTGCTCGCACAGCAGGCCGACCTTGAGCGTCCAGGACGCGTTGGTGTAGCCGATGGCGAAGGAGAAGTTCGGCACGCCGCTGAGCATCATGCCGCGGAAGGCCACGGTGTCGGGCAGGGCCACGGGCGCGCCGTCCACGGTGAGGGTGATGCCGCCCATGGCCCGCAGCTTCAGGCCGGTGGCGGTGACGATGACGTCGGCTTCCAGTTCGCGGCCCGACGCGAGTCGCACGCCCCGCTCGGTGAAGGTCTCGACCCGGTCGGTCACCACCGAGGCCCGGCCGCCGCGGATGGCCCGGAACAGGTCGCCGTCCGGGACCGCGCACAGCCGCTGGTCCCACGGGTCGTAGGTGGGGCGGAAGTGCTCGTCGACCGGGTAGCCCTCGGGGAGCTGCCTGGTGTTGACGCGGCGGATCAGGCGGCGGGCGGCCTTGGGGAAGCGTTGGCAGAACAGCCAGACGGCGCGCTGTTGGGCGATGTTCTTGCGCCTGATGACCGGGTAGGCGCGGTGGGTGCCGAGCACCTTGCGCAGCAGTCCGGCGACGGGGTCCACCGACGGCACGGGCATGACGTAGGTGGGTGAGCGCTGGAGCATCGTCACGTGGGCCGCGGTGTCGGCCAGGGCCGGGACGAGGGTGATCGCGGTGGCGCCGCTGCCGATGACGACCACGCGCTTGCCGGCGTGGTCGAGGTCCTCGGGCCAGTGCTGCGGGTGGATGATCGTGCCGCGGAAGTCCTCGCGGCCCTCGAACCCCGGGGTGAAGCCCTCGTCGTAGTCGTAGTAGCCGCTCGCGCAGAACAGCCAGCCGCAGGTCAGGCTCAGCCGCTCGCCGGTGTCGGTGCGCTCGACCTCCACCAGCCAGCGCGCGTCCTCGGTCGACCAGGACGCGGCGAGCACCCGGTGGTGGGTGCGGACGTGCCGGTCGATGCCGTTCTCGGCCGCGGTCTCGCGCAGGTAGTCGAGGATCGTGGTGGCGTCGGCGATGGACTTCCGGCTGGTCCACGGCTTGAACTCGTAGCTGAAGGTGTAGAGGTCGGAGTCGGAGCGGATGCCCGGGTAGCGGAACAGGTCCCAGGTGCCGCCGATCGCGTCGCGGGCCTCCAGGATCGCCCAGGTCTTCCCCGGCAGCCTGGTGCGCAGGTAGTGGGCGGCGCCGATGCCGGAGATGCCCGCGCCGACGATCAGCACGTCGAGGTGCTCGAGGTCGCCGGGTTCGGGTGCCGCGGGGTGGGACATGGTGCTCCAGTGCTGCGCGCAGGGGTGCCGACGACCACCATCATCGCCTCACCGCGCCCCGGCGCAAAGGGACGGCCCGGCAGCCGGGCCGTCAGCTTTCGAGCTGGGACAGGCCGAAGGCGGTGAGGAAGCCCGCGACCGTGATCAGCCCGATCCACAGGTGCGCGTTCTCGAACGCCTCGGGGATCATGGTGTCGGCGACCATGGTCAGGATCGCGCCGCCGGCCAGCGCGGTGATCGCGGCCAGCACCGCCCCGGACGCCCCGCCCAGCACCCCGTACCCGAGCATCGCCGCCAGGCCGCTGATCACCGCGATGCCGGCCCAGAGCCCGAACACGTAACCGCGCCCGCGCCCGGCCTGCCTCATGCCCGAGGCGCTGGACAGGCCCTCGGGCACGTTGCTGATGAACACCGCGGCCACCGTGACGACGCTGACCGCGCCGCCGCCGAGCAGGCTGGTGCCGATCACGATGGACTCGGGCACGCCGTCGAGCAGCGCGCCCAGCGCGATGGCGGTGCCGGAACCGGACTGCTCCGACTCGGAGGGCTGCTGCCCGCCGGAGCGCTTGCGGTGCCGCGCGCCGCGCCGGGCCAGGGCGACGTTGGCCAGCGTGTAGATCAGCGCGCCTGCCACCGCGCCCAGCGCCGTCGGCAGCAGGCCGCCCTTGTCGTGGGCCTCGGCGATCAGCTCGAACGACACCGCGGAGAGCAGCACGCCGCTGCCGAAGGCCATCACGGCGGCCACCGCGCCGGCCGGGATCCGGACCAGGTAGCCGATCAGCGCGCCCACGACCAGCGCCGAGCCCGCCAGCAGCCCCCAGCCGCCCGCCACCAGCACACCCGGCACGGTGTCGTCCCCTCGTCGATCGTCCGGCCCGGAGCCCCGGCCGCTCTCGTGCTCGCGACTACCCGGGCCGTGGACGCGGAAACCCCCTGATCGGGGTGGTCGGGCCCGAAGCCGACGAGGTCCCGCCGCCGGGAAGCTGGACCGGCCCCCTCGGGGCGGGGAGAATGGCGGCGTGCCCGACGACGGCGGGGTGCCCGAGCACCAGAACCGGGTGACCGGTCCCGCGTTCCAGCCGGTCGTGCAGGCCCGCGACATCAGCGGCGGGGTGCACGTCGGGACCGGGTCGCCCGCCGCGCGCTCGCGCTACCGCGAGCAGGTGCGCCAGATCGCTCCCCCGGAGCTGGTCGGGCGGGAGGCGGAGCTCGCCGAGCTGGCGGCGTTCTGCCTCGACGACGACGCCGGGTCCTACCGCTGGTGGCGCGCGCCGAAGTGGGCGGGCAAGTCCGCGCTGATGTCCTGGTTCGTCCTGCACCCGCCGGACGGGGTGCGGGTGGTGTCGTTCTTCGTGACCGGTCGCCTGGCCGGCCAGGACCACCGGGGCGCGTTCGTCGAGGTCGTGCTCGAACAGCTCGCCGAGCTGCTGGCGGAGCCGCTGCCGGCGCTGCTGCCCGAGGCGACCCGGGAGGCGCACCTGGTCGGGATGCTGGCCGAGGCCGCCGAGCTGTGCCGGTCGCGCGGCGAACGGCTGGTGCTGCTCGTCGACGGCCTGGACGAGGACCGGGGCGCCGCCGCGCCCACCGGCGCGCACAGCATCGCGGCGCTGCTGCCCGCCCACCCGGCGGCCGGGATGCGGGTGGTGGTCTCCGGGCGGCCCAACCCGCCCGCGCCCGCCGACCTCAGCCCGCACCACCCGCTGCGCGACCCCCTGATCACCCGGGACCTGGCGGTGTCCGCGCGGGCCCGTGTCCTGCGCGACGACATGGAGCTGGAGCTGGACCGGCTGCTGCGGGGCGGCCGCGCCGGGCGGGACCTGCTGGGCCTGGTCGTCTCGGCGGCGGGTGGTCTCGGCGGGCCGGACCTGGCCGAGCTGACCGGCCGCGACGAGCACGAGGTGCGCCGGCAGCTGCGCACCGTGGCCGGGCGCGGCTTCGACGTCCGCCCCGGCCGCTGGCGGCCGGGCACGGTCTACCTGCTGGGCCACGAGGAGCTCCAGGCGACGGCCGAGGAGCGCCTGGGCCGCGCCGCGATCGCCGGGTACCGGGACCGCCTGCACCGCTGGGCCGACGGGTACCGCGACCGGGGCTGGCCCGAGGACACCCCCGAGTACCTGCTGCGCGGCTACCACCGGCTGCTGGTGGCCACCGGCGACACCGCCCGGCTGGTCTCCTGCGCGACCGACCCCGCCCGGCACGACCGGGTGCTGGACCTGTCCGGCGGCGACGGCGACGCGCTGGCCGAGATCGCCGCCGCCCAGGACCTGCTGCTCACCGCCGAGCACCCCGACCTGGCCGCCCTGGCACGGCTGGCCGTGCACCGCGACCGCCTGGTCAAGCGCGGTTCGGCGATCCCCGAGCGATTACCCGCGCTGTGGGCGGGACTGGGCAACGTCGCGCGCGCCGAGGCCCTGACCGACCCGGACCGCCGGCCGGCCACGGCGGTGCACCTGGCCGGCGCGCTCGCGGCGGGCGGCCACCTCGACCGCGCGGAGGAGCTGGCCTCGTCGATCACCGACCCGGACCGGCGGACCGAGGCGCAGCTCGCCCTGGTGGGGTCGATGATCGCGGCCGGGCACGTCGAGCGGGCGGGGGCGGTGACCCGGGGCCTGCTGGCGGCACAGGCGAGGATCGCCGCGCTGGTGCTGCTGGCGCGGGCCGCGGCTGGAGCGGGGGACGCGGCGGAGGCGCTGCGGCTGGCCGCGTCCGCACGGGAGGTCGCGGAGTCGCTGTCCGGCAGCGACCAGCGGGAGCACGCCCTCGTCTCGGCGGCGGAGGCCGCCATCGCGGCCGGGGACCTGCGCGGGGCGGAGGAGCTCTGCGGGGTGATCGCGGAACCTTCGCTCGAACTGCCGGTGCTGGCCCGCCTCGTGGTGGCGGCGGCGCGCTCCGGCGACCACGAGCGGGCGGGTCGGCTGGCGCTGCTGGTGGAGAACCGCGTCACCGCCGCTTCCCGGCAGGAGCGCGACCACCGCCCCCTGGTGGTCGCGCTGACCGCTACGCGGGACGCCGCCGAGGTCGGCGAGTACATCTCCTCGATCAAGCCGGCGCACGATCGGGTCGACGCCCTGGTGGCGTGGGCTGCGGAGACCGGGGACCCCGGGCCGCTGGAGGACGCGGTCGCGCTGCTGCCGGAGGTGGACCGGTTCACGGCGGCCGAGCGCGTCGTGGAGGCGTTCATGGTCCTCGGGGACGTGCGCCGCGCCGAGGAGGTGGCCGCCGAGCACGCACCGTGGCCGGCGGTGCTGGTGGCGATCGGCCAGGCCGCCCTGGCCCACGGGCAACCGGAGGTGGCCCGTCGCCTGGCCGTCGAGGCGGAGGTGGCGGCGAGGTCGAGGTCGGACGCGGCGGACCGGCCGGCGGCGCTGCTGTCGCTCGCGCTGGCCCACGCCGCCCGGGGCCACGCCGTCGAGGCGCGCCGCCTGGCCACCGCCCTGGGCGAGGTGGCGCCGGACCGCGACCGGCTGCTCGACCTCGTCCGGGTCGAGATCGCGATGGGCGGGTGGGGACGCGCGGAGGAACTGGCCGTCCACGCCGGGGACGACGTGCGGACGCGGGCGTTCCGGCTGCTCGTGGCCGCCGCTCGGGAACGCGGTGACCACCGCGGGGCCGAACGGCTGGCGTGGCTGGTGCCGGACTCGCCGGACCGGGTCGAACTGCTGGTGGAGCTGGCACGCGACCTCGCCGCCGCCGGGTCGCCCGACCGGGCCGAGCGGATCGCCGGGTCGATGCCCGACGGGTACTGGCGGGCCGAGGCGCTGATGGCCGCCCTGTCCGGCGACCCGCACTTCGCCGCCCGCGCGGCCGGGCACGCGGGGTCTCTCCCCCACCTGCCGTGGCGGGCCCGGTTGCTGACCGCCGCGGCCCGCGCGGGCCGCGACGACGCCCTGTTCGCGCGTGCCGAGGCGGTCGTGCGGCGGATGGCCAACCCCCTCGCGCGGGTCCGCGCGCTGCTCGACCTCGCGGACGCCGGGCGCGCCACCGGCAGGTACGACCTCGCGCGGTCCGCGCTCGCGCGGGCGCGGGCGGCGCTGCCGGACATCGCGCGGCCCGGCCACCGCGCGCGGGCCGCGTTGGCCCTGGTCGCCGCCCGCGCCCGGCTCGGCGACCACGACGGCGCGGCGGAGCTGGCCCGGTCGTTCGAGGAGGACGCCTACCAGGCGAAGGCGGAGACGCTGGTGGTGCGCGCGCTGGCGACCGCCGAGGACTTCGACCGCGCGGAGGAGGTCGTCGGCACCATCGTGGTCCCCCGGTACCGGGCGGAGGCCCGCCGGTTCCTGGTCAAGGCGTTGGCCACCGCCGGTCTGGTGGACCGGGCGCTCGACCTGGTCGAGGGGTTCCCCCGGGGTTGGCCGCGCTCCGGCGCGCTCGTGTCGGTGATCGGCGCGACGCCCGGGTCCGTCGAGCTGCCGCGCCACCGCGTGGACGCCCTGGTCGACGCGACGACCGGGCCGGAGCACCGGGCCGACGTCCTGGAGGCGCTGGCCCGCGACGCCCTGCGGCGCGGGGACCGGGCGCGGGCCGAGGCGGTCGTCCCCGCGATCCCGGTGGCCGCCCGGCGGGCCGCGCTGTGGCGGCTCCTGCTGGACGACCCGGAGCTGCGCGCCACCGGCCGCCCGGCCGCGCACCTGCTGACCACCCTGGAGTGGCCCCGGGCACTGGACGCGGTGGCCGCCGCGCACCCGGAGGTGCTCGACGTGGTGACCGCCGAGTTCGACCTGACCGGCCGGTGACGCGCGCGCCGCCCACGTGGAGCGACGCGCGCGGACCGCGGCCTCAGTCGTTGCCGGCCTCCAGGGCGGCGTGGTCGAGCAGCTCGTCGTCGGCGGTCTTGCCCCGCGAGGCGATGACCTCGGCCCCGCCCTCGGGCATCTCGCCGATCAGCTCGGTCGGCGCGGTGGGCGCGGCGTTGATCAGGGTCGACTGGCTGCCGATCATGCCCAGGACCGCGTACTGCTCCAGCTTGGCGCGGGAGTCGGCGATGTCCAGGTTGCGCATGGTCAGCTGGCCGATGCGGTCGACCGGGCCGAACGCGGAGTCCGCGGTGCGCTCCATGGACAGCTTGTCCGGGTGGTAGCTGAACGAGGGGCCGGTGGTGTCCAGGACGGAGTAGTCCTCGCCGCGGCGCAGGCGCAGCGTGACCTCGCCGGTGACGGCGGTGCCGACCCAGCGCTGGAGCGACTCGCGCACCATCAGCGCCTGCGGGTCCAGCCAGCGGCCCTCGTAGAGCAGCCGGCCCAGCTTGCGGCCCTCGCTGTGGTAGGCCGCGAGGGTGTCCTCGTTGTGGATGGCGTTGACCAGCCGCTCGTAGGCGGCGTGCAGCAGCGCCATGCCCGGGGCCTCGTAGATGCCGCGGCTCTTGGCCTCGATGACCCGGTTCTCGATCTGGTCGGACATGCCCAGGCCGTGCCGGCCGCCGATGGCGTTGGCCTCCAGCACGAGGTCGACGGAGTCGCCGAACTCCTTGCCGTTGATCGTCACGGGGCGGCCCTGCTCGAAGCCGACGGTGACGTCCTCGGGGGCGATCTCGACCTCGGCGTCCCAGAACCGCACGCCCATGATCGGTTCGACGATCTCGATGCCCGCGCCGAGGTGTTCGAGCGCCTTGGCCTCGTGCGTCGCGCCCCAGATGTTGGCGTCGGTGGAGTACGCCTTCTCGGTGCTGGCCCGGTAGGGCAGGTCGCGGGCGAGCAGCCACTCGGACATCTCGGTGCGGCCGCCCAGCTCGCGGACGAAGTCGGCGTCCAGCCACGGCTTGTAGATCCGCAGGGAGGGGTTGGCGAGCAGGCCGTAGCGGTAGAACCGCTCGATGTCGTTGCCCTTGTAGGTGGAGCCGTCGCCCCAGATCTGCACGTCGTCGTCGAGCATGGCGCGCACCAGCATGGTGCCGGTGACGGCCCGGCCGAGCGGGGTGGTGTTGAAGTACGTGCGGCCGCCGGACCGGATGTGGAACGCCCCGCAGGCCAGGGCCGCGAGGCCCTCCTCGACGAGGGCGGCCCGGCAGTCGACCAGGCGGGCGAGCTCCGCGCCGTAGGTCGAGGCCCGGCCCGGCACGGAGGCGATGTCGGGTTCGTCGTACTGACCGATGTCGGCGGTGTACGTGCACGGCACCGCCCCCTTCTCACGCATCCACGCGACCGCCACCGAGGTGTCGAGGCCACCGGAGAAGGCGATGCCGACGCGTTCGCCGGCGGGGAGGGAAGTGAGCACCTTGGACACGGTTCAGAAGTATGCACGACGATGAATGATCATTCATAGCCGGGGTCGGTGAAGGGTCGTCCGGGGGTCCCGCGGGCACGGGGCAGCCGCCGTGGGCGAGGCAGGACAGCAGGGGCGCACGGTCGTCCCGCGCCTCTCCGGACCCCGGAGTCAGGGCGCCAGCATGTCCGGCGGGATCTGGAGCGCGACGGTGATCAGCGAGTGGACCCGGGTGGCGATGGCCGCCAGCAGCCCGTGGACCTCCGGGGACGCGGTCTCGGTCGCGGCCTGGAGGGTGCGCAGGTCCTCGTTGATGCGGTCGAGGATGGCGCTGACGTCGACGTGCGAGGTGCCCAGCGCGCCGGCGATCTGCTCCAGCGGCAGGCCCTCCACCTCCAGTCGCTGGACGAGGTGGATCCGGTCGACGTCGGACGGGTGGTACAGCCGGAAGTTGCCCGCGGTGCGCTTGGTCGGGGACAGCAGCCCCAGGGTGGTGTAGTAGTCGACGGTGCGGGAGCTGACCCCCGCGCGGGCGGCCAGTTCACCGATCTTGAGCAGGACCTCCGTCACCGCCGGTTTCCCCTCTCCGCCGCACCACGTCAACCGTACAGTGCCACGTGCTAGTGTTGAGTATGCCTGATGAACCTGACGAAACAGACGTGGACGGCTGCAGTACTCGGCCGGGCAGGACCCGGCTGAACTGCGGAACCAACCTGGCGAGCCTACCGTGTTGATCTTTTCCGGCCTGCTCGCGATCGTGGCCCTCACCGCGGCCACCGGGTACTTCGTCGCCCAGGAGTTCGCCTACATGGCGGTCGACCGGGGCAAGCTCCAGCACCTCGCCGAGAACGGCGACAAGGCCGCGGGCCGCGCGTACGCGGTCACGCAGCGCCTGTCCTTCATGCTCTCCGGCGCCCAGTTCGGCATCACGGTCACCGCGCTGCTGGTGGGTTACGTGGCCGAACCGCTGCTCGGCACCGGCCTCACCGGCGTGGTGGGGCTGACCGGCCTGCCCGAGGGCGCGACCACCTCGATCTCCATGGCCGTCGCGCTGGTGTTCGCCACCGCGGTGCAGATGGTGCTGGGCGAGCTGTTCCCCAAGAACCTCGCCATCGCGGAACCCGAGGCGCTGGCCAAGGCGCTGAGCGGGTCGACGGTGGTGTACCTGAAGATCGCCGGCCCGGTGATCCGGCTGTTCGACGCGGCGGCCAACCGGCTGCTGCGCGCGGTCGGCATCGAGCCGGTGGAGGAACTGCCCCAGGGCGCGACCCCCGAGGACCTCAAGCAGATCATCGGTGACGCGGGCGCCGAGGGGCACCTGGACCCCGAGCTGTCCCGGCTGCTCGACCGCGGCCTGGACTTCCGCGGGCTGGTCGCCGAGCAGGCCATGACGCCCCGCGTGGTGGTGCACACCATCGGCGCGGCCGAGCCGGTGGCGCGCGTGGTCGAGCTGCTCGACACCGGCCACTCGCGCTTCCCCGTCGTCGGCGACGGCCTGGACGACCTGCGCGGCGTGATCGGGCTGGCCGAGGTGCTGACCGTCGAGCCCGAGGCGCGCGGCACCACCCCGGTCGGCGACGTGGCCTCGCCCGCGCTGGTCGTGCCCACGACGCTGCCGCTGCCCGCCGTGCTGGAGCGGCTGCGCGCCGAGCACCGCCAGCTGGCGTGCGTGGTGGACGAGTTCGGCGGGTTCGCGGGCGTGGTCTCGCTGGAGGACCTGGCCGAGGAGCTGGTGGGCGAGATCCACGACGAGGACGACATCGTCGAGGAGGCGATCGAGCCGATCGGCCCCGGCGCGTGGCGGGTGCCCGGCCGGATGCGCGTGGACGAGATCGCCGACGCCACCGGGGTCGAGCTGCCCGAGCACGACAGCTACGACACCGTCTCCGGCCTGCTGCTGCACCTGCTGGGGCGCACCGCGCGGGTCGGTGACCGGGTCGAGTTCGACGGCATCTCCCTGCACGTGACCGAGGTCAACCGCAACGTGCCCGGCAGCGTCGTGCTCAGCCGCGCCGCCGGCGCGCCGGCGGACGACGCCGGGGACCGCGACACCGCCGAGGACCGGGAGGGCGTCCGATGAGCACCACCTGGGCCCTGGTGGTCTCCCTGTTCCTGCTGGTGGCCAACGCGTTCTTCGTCGCCGCGGAGTTCGCCCTCATCGCCGCCAAGCGGCACCGGCTGGAGCAGGACGCCGAGACCAGCCGCGCGGCACGTGCCGCCGTGGCCGGTGTCCGCGAGCTGTCGCTGATGCTGGCGGGCGCGCAGCTGGGCATCACGCTGTGCACGCTGGGCCTGGGCGCGCTGGCCAAGCCCGCCGTGGCCGACCTGCTCGACCCGCTGCTGGTGGGCGTGGGCCTGCCCGACGCGGTGGCCTACGCGATCGCGTTCACGCTGTCGCTGTTCGTGGTGGTGTTCCTGCACATGGTCGTGGGCGAGATGGCCCCGAAGTCATGGGCGATCACCCACCCGGAGCGCTCCGCGACGCTGCTGGCCATCCCGTTCCGGGCGTTCGCCCACGTGGTCCGCCTGCTGCTCAGCGGCCTCAACGGGATCACCAACGCGCTGCTGCGGGCGTTCAAGGTCGAGCCGCAGGACGAGCTGGCGCAGGCGCACCGGCCGGAGGAGCTGCGGATGCTGGTGCGGCAGTCCGGCGAGCACGGCCTGATCCCCGAGGGCCAGCAGCGCCTGCTGACCCGGATGCTCCAGCTCCAGAAGACGACCGTCGCGCAGATCATGGTGCCGATCGAGGACACGGTCAGCGTCACCGAGGACACCGGCGCGCGGGCGATCGAGCACCGCAGCCGCGAGTCCGGGCGCTCCCGCTTCCCGGTCCGGGACGCGGGCGGCGGTTTCGTCGGGCTGGTGCACATCCGCGAGGCGGTGCGCGCCACCGCCGCGGGCAGGGACGTGCCGGCCCGCGAGCTGATGTCCCGGCCGCTGACCCTGCGCGCCGGGATGCCGGTGGCGAGCGCGGTGACCGCGATGCGCGAGGACCGGGCGCAGCTGGCGCTGGTGGCCGGTCCGGACGACCGCGTGGTCGGCATCGCCACCCTGGAAGACCTCCTCGAAGAGCTGATCGGCGATTTCGAGGACGAGACAGACACCCCGCTCCGCAAGAGCTGACCCGCCCACCACCTCCGGAGGAAGAAACCCGATGTTCAAACGGATGCTCAGCGCCTTCGGCGTCGGCGGACCGTCCGTCGACACCGTCCTGGACACCCCGCACGCCCAGCCCGGCCAGGTCGTCAGCGGCCAGGTGCGCATCCAGGGCGGCAGCAACGAGGCCGTCATCGACCAGATCGTGCTGTCCCTGGTCACCCGCGTCGAGGTGGAGCACGGCGACCACGAGTTCAACAGCGTCTCGGAGTTCCTGCGCGTCTCGGTCGCCCAGGGGGTGCGCGTGGCGGCCGGGCAGCCGGTGTCGGTGCCGTTCCGGCTGACGCTCCCGTGGGAGACCCCGATCACCGCGGTCGGCGGGCAGCCGCTGCCCGGCATGACCGTGGGCGTGCGGACCGAGCTGGTCATCTCCGGCGCGCCCGACAAGGGCGACCTGGACCCGGTGCTGGTGGGCCCGCTGCCCTCGCAGGACCGCGTGCTGGAGGCGTTCGGGCAGCTGGGCTTCCAGTTCCGGTCCGCCGACGTGGAGGCGGGCCGCATCCACGGCGTCCACCAGGAGCTCGGCTTCTACCAGGAGATCGAGTTCTTCCCGCCGAGCCAGTTCGCGGGTCGGATCAACCAGGTCGAGCTGACCTTCGTGACCAGCCCGCACGAGCTGGTCGTGGTGCTGGAGGCCGACAAGCGCGGGGGCATGTTCTCCTCCGGCTCCGACGCCTTCGGCCGCTTCCACGCCACCCACGACGACGCGGCGCGCACCGACTGGGCGGCGGCCATCGGGCAGTGGCTGGCGCAGATCTCCGAGCGCGGCGGGCACGCGGCGTTCGGGCAGCCGGGCTACCCGGCGCACGGCAACCCCGCGTTCGGCGGCCAGCCGGGGTACGGACAGCCGGGCTACGGGCAGCCGGGGTACGGCCAACCGGGTTACGGCCAGCCGGGCTATGGACAGCCCGGGTACGGTCAGCCGGGTTACGGTCAGCACGGGCACCACGGCCACCACCGCGGTCCCGGTGTGGGCGGCGTGGTCGCGGGCGCGGCGGCGGGCGTGGTCGGTGGCATGATCATCGGCGAGGCCCTGGACGACGCGTTCGAGGACGACGGCGGCGGCGAGGACTTCGCCTCCGAGGAGTGATCCGAGCGGGTGCCGGGGCCGTCACCGGCGTCGACACCCGTCCCCCTGATCCGGTGCGGCGAGCGGCCCACCCCCCGGTCGCGCCGCACCACCACCGGCTCCCGCGCCCCTCCCCCCTGGCGCGGGAGCCGGCCTCGTTCCCGGGGTTCTGGCCGGCTCAGCCGGTCGGCGCGGGGTCCTCCGAGGTGCCGCGGTCCACGTGGTCGGCGTGGAACAGGGCCTGCTTGAGCAGCCCGCGCACGTGGTCGTTGGCGGCGGAGTAGTAGACGAACGTGCCCTCCCGGCGGCCCTTGACCAGGCCGGCGAGCCGCAGCTTGGCCAGGTGCTGGCTGACCGCCGTGGGTGCCGCGCCGGCGAGTTCGGCGAGGCACGCGACCGACGACTCCCCCTGGAGCAGCGCCCACAGCACCTTGATCCGGGTCGGGTCCGCGAGCAGCCGGAACGACTCGGCGGCCAGGTGCACCTGCTCCTCGTTGGGCATGTCGAAGTCGGACAGCGAGGTGTGCATGCCCCCAGGGTACCCAGCTGTCCCTTTACTTGCGTATCTGCGTGACTGCGCATATACATTACCGCTGTGACAGCAGAACTCGAGGTCCCCCCGCGGGCGGAACCGCGCCGGACCGGGGTGCGCCGGCGGACCGGGACGTGGTCGCTGCCGGAGGTGCGGTGGGCGGTCGCGGCGACCGCCCTGTTCCTGCTGGGCCTGGCGACCCGGCTCGCCGGCGGCCCCGACCAGCTGTGGTGGGCGCTGCACCTGGCCTCCTGCGCCGCCGGCGGGTGGCAACCGGGCTGGTCCGGGCTGCGCGCGCTGCGGGACAGGACCCTGGACGTGGACCTGCTGATGGTCGTGGCGGCGATCGGCGCGGTCTCGATCGGCCAGGTCCTCGACGGCGCGCTGCTCATCGTCATCTTCGCCACGTCGGGGGCGCTGGAGGCGGTCGCGACCAAGCGCACCGAGGACTCGGTGCGCGGCCTGCTCGACCTCGCGCCCGAGCGGGCCACGCGGGTCACCGCGACCGGCGAGGAGACCGTGGAGGCCGCCCGGCTGCGGATCGGCGACCTCGTGCTGGTGCGGCCCGGGGAGCGCATCGGCGGTGACGGCGAGGTGGTCGAGGGCGCGAGCGAGGTCGACCAGGCCACCATCACCGGCGAGCCGCTGCCGGTGGACAAGCGGCCGGGGGACGAGGTGTTCGCCGGCACCATCAACGGCACCGGGGCGCTGCGGGTGCGGATCACCCGCTCCCCCGCCGACACCGCGATCGCCCGCATCGTCGCCATGGTCACCGAGGCGAGCGCGACCAAGTCCCGCGCCCACCTGTTCGTGGAGAGGGTCGAGCAGCGCTACTCGATCGGCATGGTCGCCGCGACGCTCGCGCTGTTCGTCGTGCCGCTGCTGTTCGGCGCGGAGCTGCGGCCGACGCTGCTGCGCGCGATGACGTTCATGATCGTGGCCTCGCCGTGCGCGGTGGTGCTGGCGACGATGCCGCCGCTGCTGTCCGCGATCGCCAACGCCGGCCGCCACGGCGTGCTGGTCAAGTCCGCCGTGGTGCTCGAACGGCTCGGTTCGGTGACGCGGGTGGCGTTCGACAAGACCGGCACGCTGACCGAGGGCGCGCCCCGGCTCGCGGCGGTGCGGCCCGTGCCGGGCGGCCGGTTCGACGAGACCGGACTGCTGGCCCTGGCCGCCGCCGCGGAGCACCCCTCGGAGCACCCGATCGCCCGCACGGTGGTCGCCGCCGCCCGCTCCGCCGGGCTCGTCGTCCGGGAGGCCGCGGGGTTCGCCTCGACGCCGGGTCGCGGTGTCACCGCCCGGGTCGGCGGGCACCTGGTCGAGGTGGGCAGCCCGACCGCCCTGCTCGACCGGGTGCCCGCCGGCACGGCCGGCGAGCTCGGCACCGAGTGGGGCACCGATGCCGCCGCCGGCACGGCCACCGAGCCCGACACCGATGCGGCCACCGTCCGCGACGTCGTGGCCGGGCTCGAACGCACCGGGCACACCGCGGTGGTCGTCCGCGTCGACGGCAGCCCGGCCGGGGTGCTCGGGCTCGCGGACCGGCTGCGCCCGGACGCCGCGGCCACCGTCGCCCGGATCACCGCCCTCACCGGCGCTCCGCCGGTCCTGCTCACCGGCGACAACCCCCGCGCCGCCGCGCGGCTGGCCGCCGAGGTCGGCATCACCGACGTCCGCGCCGGGCTGCGGCCGGAGGACAAGGTCGCGGCGGTGCGAGAGCTGGAAGCGGGCGGGGACAGGGTGGTCCTGGTCGGCGACGGCGTCAACGACGCGCCCGCGCTCGCCACCGCGCACGTCGGCGTCGCGATGGGGCGCGCCGGGTCCGACCTCGCGCTGGACACGGCGGACGCGGTGATCACCCGCGACGAGCTCGCCACCCTGCCCGCCGTGCTCGCCCTGGCCCGCCGCGCCCGGCGGCTGGTCCTGGCGAACCTCGTCATCGCCGGGGCCTCGATCGCGGTTCTGGTGGCGTGGGACCTGCTGGGCACCCTGCCGTTGCCGCTCGGGGTGGCCGGGCACGAGGGCTCGACCGTCGTGGTGGGCCTCAACGGGTTGCGCCTGCTGCGCGGCGCGGCCTGGCGGCGGGCGGGCCGGGACGGTCAGTCGACGGAAGGGGCGTGCGGGTGGTCCGCGCCCGGGTGCGCGGGAGGAAGCGCACCCCCGCCGGCCCCGTCCCGCAGCGCGGCCACGGCCCCCGCCAGGTCGGGGTAGACGGCGAACACCTCGTCCATGCGCGTGGCCCGGAACGGCCGCAGCACCGCGCGCTGGTCGGCGACGATGACGAACGAGACGCCGCGCCGGTCGGCGTGCCGCGCACCCTCGACCAGCACCGCCAACCCGCTGGAGGGCAGGAAGGTCACCCCGGTCAGGTCCACCGCCGACGTCGAGGTGACGGTGTCCAGCCAGGGGAGCAGTTCACGGCGCAGGGCCTCGCTGCCGCGCGTGTCGACCTCACCCGCCAGGCGCAGCACGGGCACGCCCCCGACCGCTAGGGTCTCCACCGACACCCCTTCGACCAGGCTCTCCTCGCTCATCGGTGCACCTCCTCCGCGGGCGCCCTCTGCGCCGATGGCCCCGAATCAACAGTAACCGCGCCCCCTCGCCGACACAGGCCGGCGACCCACCGGACCAGGGGCCGAGCCCCCGGGCGAACGCCGGGCGCCCGTGCGCGCCGACGTCCGGCACCGGGCTCCGTTGGTCTGATCGAGCCATAGTGACGGGCCGTGCGGGTGAACCGGTTGGGAAGGACGGCTCACGGGCGGGCACACTGCACCTGTGCGATCCGGAACACCTCGGTCGGAGCAGTCCGGTGGTCGGGCGACGGAGTCCGGGGGACGCGGGCTGGACGCGGTCCACGCCGCCGGGTCGGCCCGGCAGCGGAGTCGGTCGGCGGTCGCCCGGTCCGCCGCCGCCAAGCGGCACGGCGAGGACTGCACCCGCCGCGCCGAGGAAGCCTGGACGAGGATGCTGGGCGTGGTGTGCCGGCTGGAGGCCGCCCTGACCGACAAGCAGGCCGCGGCCGCCCACCTGGACGACCTGGCGCTGGACCAGCTGACCACGCCGTCGTGGCGGCGCAGCGCGGTGCTGCTGCGCTGGGTGCGGCAGCCCCGGCGCGACCCGGCCGCGCCGGCGGTCGAGCCGCCCGCGGGATCGGAGGGAGCGCCCGGACGGTCCGCGCACCCGGTCCGCCGTCCCGCCGGCCGGACCACTCGGTCACCTGATGAGGTGAGGCGCCCGGGTGACGGGTAACGCGCTGCGTCATCCGGACGAGACCCAGTTGTCCGCCGTGGCCCGTTCTGGGCAGTGGCCCGTTCAGGCGGTGGCCGCGGAGGTCTTGCGGCACGGGTGTCGACGCGGGCGCGCAACCGCGCCGACACCCGGCCGCACACCGGATTCCGCCGACCACGTCCACCGGACCCGCCGTCACCGGCACAATCCAGGGCATGACCAGTCGGCCACGATCGACCGTCCTGCTCGCCTCCCTGTCCCTCGTCCTCGGCCTCACCGCCGCGGCCGCCGCCGACACCGCCGACCCGCTCACGACGGACCTCGACCGCCTGCTCGGCGACCCCAGGCTGGCCTCGTCCGCGGTGGGCCTGGTGGTGCGCGACGCCGACACCGGCGACGCGCTCTACCGCCGCTCGGGCCACACCCGCTTCCAGCCCGGCTCGACCGCGAAGATCGTCACCAGCGCGGTCGCGCTCGACGGCCTCGGGCCCGACCACCGCTGGCGCACCGACCTGGCCACCACGGCGGTCGTGCAGGGCGACGAGCTGGCGGGCGACCTCTACCTGCGCGGCACCGGCGACCCGACCATGCTCGCCCAGGACTACGACGCCCTGGCCGCGCAGCTGGCCGCCACCGGCGTGCGGACCGTCAGGGGTGAACTCGTCGCGGACGACACCTGGTTCGACTCCGTCCCGCTGGCCACCGGCTGGGCGTGGGACGACGAGCCGCACTACTACAGCGCCCAGACCTCGGCGCTGACCTTCGCGCCGGACACCGACTACGACTCCGGCGCCGTGGCCGTCCGGGTCTCCCCCGGCGCCGCGGGCGGTCCCCCGCAGGTGACCGTCACCCCGCCGGTCGCCCTCGACATCCGCAACACCGCCACCACGACCGCCGGCGGCGGCGGTGTCCAGGTGAACCGCGAGCACGGCGGCAACGTCGTGCACGTCAGCGGCTCGATCGCGCCGGGCGCGGCGGCCCAGGCCGCCTACATCTCGGTCGACGACCCGACCAGGCTGGTCGCCGGGCTGTTCCGCGCGTCCCTGGCGGCCAAGGGGATCACCGTGACCGGCGGGACCGGGTTCCGCGCGACCCCGGCGGCGGCGCGGGTGCTGGCCACCCGCCAGTCGATGCCGCTGCGCGAGCTGCTGGTGCCGTTCCTCAAGCTGAGCAACAACATGCACGGCGAGGTGCTCATCAAGACGCTGGGGCGCAAGTTCCACGGCCAGGGATCCTGGCCGGCGGGCATCCGGGCGCTGGAGTCCCTGCTCCCCGGGCTGGGCGCGGACCCGCTGACGATGAACCTGTTCGACGGCTCGGGCCTGTCCAGGATGAACGTCCTGTCCCCCGACCTGATGACGCAGGTCCTGCGGTCGGCGCGCGCCAAGCCGTGGTTCCGGAGCTGGTACGACGCGCTGCCGGTGGCCGGCCGGTCGGACCGGATGGAGGGCGGCACCCTGCGCGGCCGGATGGCCGGCACCGCCGCGGCGGGCAACGTGCACGCCAAGACCGGCACGCTGACCGGGATCACCGGGCTGGCCGGCTACGTCACCAACGCCGACGGTCGCAAGCTGGTGTTCTCCCTGATGTTCAACAACTTCGTGTCGGGTGTGCCGCGCGACATCGAGGACGCCATCGCGGTGCGGCTCGCGTCCGACCGGGCCGGCCAGTCGCAGCCCGGGGCGCGGGCCCGGCACCGCGACGCGCCGGGCACCGCGCCGAAGGTCGGGCCGGGGATCGGGTCGGACCCGGTGCGGGACCTGGAGTGCTCCTGGACCAAGTCCTGCTGATTCCCCGGGGGGGCGGTGCGGGCGCACCGCCCCCCCCGGGTGGTCAGCCCCGCGTGACCGAGGTCAGGTAGCGGTCGGCCAGTTCCGGGTCGAAGAACCACTTCTCCAGGTCGGAGGGGTCGGCGAAGCAGTTGACGAACCTGCGGGCCACCTCCGGGACCTCCGGCGCCGTGCCGAAGATGCGCATGACGTGCTCGGGCGGCGGCTGGAGCATCGCGTTGGTCCAGTGCGTGGCGTGCCGCGCGCTCTCCCAGTACGCCTCGAACGCCTCGTGCATCCACGCCTCGTCGAACGGCCGGTCGCCGCGCGCCAGGATGCTGTCCAAATAGGACGCGGCGCACCGGGCGGCGTTGTTGGAACCCTGCCCGGTGAGGGGGTCGTTGGCCACCACCACGTCCGCCATGCCCAGCACCCGGCCGCCCGAGGGCAGGACGCCAACCGGCTTGCGCACCACCGGCGCGTAGGCGCCGGTCAGGGTGGCCTTCGGGTCGGTCAGCTCGACCTCGCCGCAGCGCTCGTACTCCCACGGCACGTACTCGCGCACCAGCGACAGGAACCGGTCCAGGTGCTCGTCGGGCCCCGGCCGGTCGTCCCAGCAGTCCAGCGGGCCGCCCGGCAGGCCCTCGAAGAACAGGATGTCGCAGGGGCCGCTGAGGGTGAACCCGGGGATGGCGAACAGCTCGCCCACGCCGGGCACCGCGTTGAACCGCACCGCCCGCACGTCCGGGTGCTCGGGGCGCGGCGCCATGCCGTGCACGTAGGCCACGGACAGGACGCGCTGCGGCGTCCGGTACGGGGACCGCCCGGGGTCGCGGTGGAACGCCTCCACCAGCTCGCCCTTGCCCGCCGCCACCAGCACCAGGTCGTACCGGGCGGTCAGCGCGTCCAGGTCGGAGGTGGTGACGCCGTGGTAGACGACCCGGCCGCCGCGGTCCTCCAGCAGCTCCAGCCAGCCCGCCATCTTCACCCGCTGGTCGACCGACTGGGCGTGGTCGTCCAGCAGGCCCAGCCAGTTCAGCGCCCGCTGCCACCCGCCGTCGTCGGTGGGCGCGCCCACGGACAGGCCGAGGCCCTCGACGCGGGGCGTCCGCTCCTCCCAGAGGTTCAGCTCCAGGTCGCGTTCGTGCTGGAGCGCCGGGCCGAACATGCACTGGGTGGACGTGACCCGGCCGGCCCGGATCTCCTCCGGTGTCCGGGCGGACATGACCGTGACGTCGTAATCCCGGCCGACCAGGCCCAACGCGAGTTGTAACCCGGCCTGACCGGCTCCGACGACGAGCACCTTCCGCATTGCCGCCAACCTCTCTGCTCGCAGGGTGGGCCGCCGATCACGCCGGGCCGTACGACGGGGCGAGCTGCATCGTGTACGACACCAGCCCGCGCAGGGCGCCGACGACCGAGGCCCGGTCGCGGGCGTCGCACGTGATCAGCGGGACGTCCGGGGAGATGGCCAGCGCGTCGCGGACCTCGTCCAGGTCGTGCGTCAGCAGGCCGTCGAACATGTTCACGGCGACCACGAACGGGATCTCGGAGTCGTTCTCGAAGTAGTTGATGGCCGCGAACGACTCCTCGATGCGGCGGGTGTCCACCAGGACGACCGCGCCCAGCGCGCCGCGCGACAGGTCGTCCCACAGGAACCAGAACCGGGGTTGGCCGGGGGTGCCGAACAGGTACAGCACCAGGTCGTCGGTCAGCGTGAGCCTGCCGAAGTCCATCGCCACCGTGGTCGTGGTCTTGTCGCCGCCGGGGTCGACCGGGTCCACGCCCTCGGCCGCCTCCGTCATCCACGCCTCGGTGTTGATCGGGGGCACCTCGGAGACCGAGCCCACGAACGTCGTCTTGCCGACCCCGAAGCCGCCGGCGACCACGATCTTCGCCGAAATCGTCAACGGCGCGGCGTCACACGCCCTTGAGCCCATCCAGGATCCTCTCCAGCAGGGACAGGTCGTACTGGTACTCGTGCCCGGTCGGGTGGATGTACACGAGGTCTTGCGCGATCAGGTCGCCGAGCAGCACGCGGATCACCCCGAGCGGGATGTCCAGGTGCGCCGACAGCTCGGCCACGGAGGTGCGCTGCCGGGCGTGCTCGTAGAGCGCCCGGGTCTCCGGCATCATCCGCGCGGCGGCCTGCGGGTCGTAGTTCGGCACCGACACCAGGGTCTCCACCAGCAGCAGGTGCCGGGGCCTGGTGCGGCCGCGGGTGATGGCGTAGGCGCGGACCCTGGTGCTGCGCCTCGCGCCGGGTGCGGAACCGGTGGCCACAACGATCGCCCTCCTCACGCGCCGGGGCGCCGTGCGGTCACCGTGCGCCGCATGTCGGCCCTCAGCTGCGGGGTCAACGCGTGCCCGGCGTTGTCGACGAACTTGGTCATCTCGTAACCGATGACCTTCATGTCGCAGGAGGACGAGGTCAGCACGCCGAGGCCGGCGCCCTCGCCGATGTCCATGAACAGGAAGTAGCCGCCGGTGAGGCGGACCAGGATCTGCTCGCAGCCGCCCTGGTCGAACACCGCCGCCGCGTTGCGGGCCAGGCTGAGCATCCCGCTGGAGATGGCCGCCAGCTGCTCGGCCGCGTCCGTCCCCACGGTGTCGGAGGCGATGAGCGGCAGGCCGTCGGAGGACAGGATCAACGCGTGCGTCACGCCGTGCACCCGGTGGACGAAGTCGTTGATCAGCCAGCTGAAGTCCGGTGCGGGGTCGGCGGCTCGGTGGTCAGTCGTCACTCGGGTGGTCCTCGTGGTCAGTCATCGCTCGGGCCGCCCTCGCGGAGGTCGCCGCTGAGATCGCCGTGCAGGTCGTCGGGCTCGGGCGGGGTGCCCCGGGCCGCGCGCTCGCCGGCGTCGAAGTCCGCCAGGTCCGCGAAGAACCCGTCGTCGGTGGAGGTGCCGAGCAGGGGCGGGGTGAACGGCGCGGCGAGGTCGGCGGGGCTGTCGGGCACGCGCAGGCTGGTGGGCACGCGGCGGGGCAGCCCGCCGGCGGTCACGCCGCCCGTGCGCGGCGCGTCGGGGCCGCCGGGTCGGGTGTGCGGGGACCTGGCGTGCGCGGGCGAGCGCCGCGGGGTCGGGGACGGGGGCGGGAGCGCGGCGCGGGGCGGCGCGTCGGGTTCGGGCTGCCGCGTGAAGGAGACCGGGGGCGCCTCGCGGACCAGGCCGGCGGGCAGCAGGACCGACGCGGTCGTGCCGTGCGGCGCGCGGCGGCCCAGCCACACGCGCACCCCGTGCTTGTCGGCCAGGCGCCGCACGACGGCCAGGCCCATGTGCTCGATGGCGGCGCTGTCGAGGGCGGGCGCGGTGGACAGCCGCTCGTTCAGCTCGGCCATCCGCTCCTGCGGCAGGCCGATGCCCATGTCCTCCACGCGCAGCAGGATGCTGCCGTTCTCGGTGATGTGGGCGCTGACCGTCACCGGCGAGCTGGGCGGGGACTGGGCGGTGGCGTTGTCGAGCAGCTCGGTGAGCAGCCGGCTGACGTCGTCGGCCGCGAAGCCGACCACCGCCAGCGGCGCCACCCGGCCGACGTCCACCCTCGGGTAGCGCTCGATCGCCGAGATCGCGGCGCGGATGACGTCGACCAGCGAGGCGGTGTCCTCGGCGGCGGCGCCGGCCTCCTCACCGGCGAGCACGCGCAGGTTCTCGGCGTTGCGGCGCAGGCGGGTGGCGAGGTGGTCGAGGCGGTAGAGCCGGTCCAGGGCGTCGGGGTCCTGCTCCTCGGCCTCCATGCGCTCCAGTTCCGCCAGCAGGGAGTCGAGCAGGTTCAGGTCGCGCAACGCGATGCCCGCGCAGACGCCGGCCAGCACGTCGTCGCGGGAGCCGTCGGTGGGTGGGGACCCAGCCGGTGGGGACCCGGCCGGCCGGGGTGTCGAGGGAGAGGCTGGGGGCGGGAGTGGGCGGGAGGGCGGGCGGCGGGGTTCGAGGAGGTCGGCGACGGTGCCCCGCGCCTGGTCGAGCAACGACCTCGCGCCCTGCCTGCGGTACTGGTCCAACAGCGACCGCACTCGACTCACCACGCGCACTCCGCACGGACGTCTTCGGTCAACACCGCGTCAACCTTAGTCACGCAGCGGCATTGGTCAAGACGGAGGGTAATCAAATACACCCGTTCGGGTGCGGACAGTGATCACGGTCCGGGCATGGACCGCTGGTCACGCCGCGCGTGGTGGCATCCTGTGTCGATTCGACGGCGGTCGAACCCGATCGCGGTCGGGTGCGCGCGGGCGTGGCGCTTGGCCGGCGCCGGGTCCCTCCGGTCTGATGGTGCGGTGTCGACGCGCGGGGACGGTCCGGGGTTACCGGACGGGGATCGGTCGGGGGCTCCGGCGGGGCGGAACGAGCTCGGCGGGGTGGTGGTCGGGTCGGTGGTGCAGGCCGGCTCGATCGGCGGGGACGTGCACGTCCACCCGGCCGTGCGGGAGCAGCCGCCCCCGCGCCAGCTGCCGCCCGTGCCCGCGCGCTTCGTCGGCCGCGCCGCCGAGCTGGAGCGGCTGACCTCGCTCCTGGACGCGGCGGAGGCGGGCGGCGCCGCGCCGGTCCTGGCCCTGAGCGGGGCCGGCGGGATCGGCAAGACGTGGCTGGTGGTGCGCTGGGCCTACCGGCACCTGGACCGGTTCCCCGACGGGCAGCTGTTCGTCGACCTGCGTGGTTTCAGCCCGGACAGCGACCCGATGGAGATGGGCGTCGCGGTGCGCGGGTTCCTCGACGCGCTCGGCGTGGAACCCGGGCGGATACCGACCGACCTGCACGCCCAGGCCGCCCTGTACCGCAGCCTGGTCGCCGGGCGGCGGATGCTGATCGTGCTGGACAACGCCGCGACCGCGGAGCAGGCCGCTCCCCTGCTGCCGGGCGGGCGGTCGTGCGTGGTGGTGACGACCAGCCGCCGCACGCCCAACACCCTGGTCAGCAGGCACGGTGCCCACCACCTGAGGCTGGACCCCCTGGCCGTGGACGAGTCGCACGAGCTGCTGACCGGTTGGCTGGGCGCGGACCGGGTCGCCGCCGAGCCGGACGCGGTGGCCGAGCTGGTGGGGTTCTGCCGGGGTTTCGCCCTGGCGCTGGGACTGATCGCCGGGCACGCCCACACCCACCCCGGCGCGCCGCTGGCCCGGCTCGCCGGCGAACTGCGCGAGTTCGGGTTGGACGTGCTGGACGACGACGACCCGGCGGCGAGCCTGCCCAAGGTCCTGTCCTGGTCCTACCGCGCCCTGTCGGCCGAGCAGCAGCGGGTGTTCGGCCTGGTCGGCATCGCGCCCGGCCCGGACCTGGCCCTGCCGGCGGCGGCCGACCTGACCGGGTTGCCCCCGGTGCGGGCGAAGCGGGCGCTGCGCGGGTTGGAGGAGGCGTCCCTGCTGGACCAGGACGCGCGCGGCCGCTACGCGATGCACGACCTGGTGCGCAGCTGGGCGGTGGCCGTGGCGCACGAGGACCTGCCCGACGAGGAGCGGGACGCGGCGCTGAGGCGGGTGCTGGACTCCTACGCGCACGTCGCGTGCGCCGCCGACCGGTTGCTGGCCCCGCACCGGCTGCCCGTGCGGCTGGACCCGCCGGTGCCGGGGGTCCGGCCCGAACCGCCGGCGGACGCCGCCGCGGCCATGGCGTGGCTGGAGGTCGAGCACCCCAACCTGCTGGCGGCCCAGAACGTCGCCGTCGCGGGCGGGCGGCACCGGGTGGGGTGGCTGTTGGCGTGGGCGCTGGACTCGTTCCACGGGCGGCGCGGGCACCTGCGGGACCGGGTGACGACGTGGCGGGTGGCGGTGGGGGCCGCGGCGCACCTGCCGGAGCACGTGCTCGGGGTGCGGGCGTCGCGGTTCCTCGGGCGGGCGCTGGCGCACCTGGGGTCGCACGAGGAGGCGGTGCGGCACCTGCACCGGGCCCTGTCCTCGGCCGAGGAGCACCGCGACAACTCCGAGTTGGCGCAGACGCACCGGATGCTGGCCTGGGCGTGGGGGCAGCAGGACGAGGACCGGTTGGCCGTGGACCACGCGGCGCGGGCCCTGGAGCTGTTCCGCGCGCTCGACCAGCCGGTGTGGGAGGCCGACGCGCTGAACCAGTTCGGCCGGCACGCGGCCCGGTTGGGGGAGCTGGAGGACGGTCTCGCGCACTGCCGGGCCGCGCTGGAGCTGTACCGGGGGCACCACAACCCGGACGGCGAGGCGGCGACGTCGGTGAGCCTGGGGTACATCGAGCACCGGACGGGCCGGCACGAGCGGGCCGCGGGGCACTACGAGCACGCGCTGGCGCTGTACCGGGCGCTGGGGAACACGTACATGTCGGCCGACGTGTTGCGGGACCTCGGTGGGTCCTACGCGGCGCTGGGGCGGGGCGAGGAGGCCCGGGGGGTGTGGTCGGAGGCGTTGGAGCTGTACCGGCGGCAGGGGCGGGAGGAGGAGGTGGCGGTGGTTCGGGGGTACCTGGGGTCGTAGGTGGTGGTGCGCAAAATCCGGCGACACCGGCGGCCGTCCCCGCCAGGATGGCCGGTGTGGAGGAGATCGAGGTCGTCGTCGCCCACCGCCAACGCGCGACGCTGCGCGTCGGTGACGTGTTCCTGAAGGTCGACGTCGACCCGGCGCACGCCGATGTCGAGGTGCGGGCGATGGCGATGGCGCCGGTACCGACCCCGGCCGTCCTCTGGCGGGAGCCGCCCGTGCTCGCGATCGCCGCCGTGCCCGGCGAGGCGCTCGGCGTGCTCGGCGAACCGTCGGCCGCGTCGCCGGCGGCGTGGGCCGCGGCCGGTGCCGCCGTGCGGAGGCTGCACGACGCGCCGGTGCCGCCGTGGCCGGGACCCCGGCTCGACGACCTGGCCGCGGAGCTCGACGAGGAGTGCGCGTGGCTGCTGGCCAACGCCGTCCTGCCCGCCGAGGTGGTCCGGCGCAACCGGGAGATCGCCGAGGCCGCGCTCCGGCCGTGGGAGCCGGTGTTCATCCACGGCGACCTCCAGATCACCCACGTGTTCGTCGACGGGGACGAGGTCACCGGCGTCATCGACTGGTCCGAGGCCGCCCCCGGTGACGCCATGTTCGACCTGGCCGTCCTGACGCTGGGCCACGAGGACCGCCTGGACGACCTGCTCGCCGGCTACGGCGCCGGCGCGGACCGGGACGTGATCCGCGCCTGGTGGTCGCTGCGCGGCCTGACCGCGTCGCGCTGGCTGATCGAGCACGGCTTCGACCCGGACACGCCGGGGTGCGAGTTCGACGTGCTGCGGGCCCGGGTGCGGGAAGCCTAGCCGGCCAGCACCTGCTCGCGCAGGACGTCGGCGTGGCCGCAGTGGTGGGCCAGTTCCCGCAGGACCTGGAGGTAGACCCAGCGCAGCGTGCGCGGTCCGGTGCGGTGGCCGGTGACGACGGTGTCCAGCGGAAGGTCCGCGACCACTTTCCTGGCTGTGGCGCAGGCTTCCCGGTGGGCCGCGGTGACCGAGGCGACGGTGTCCTCGGCGGTGAGCCGGAAGGAGTCGTCCGGGGTGCCCACCAGGCCGAGTTCCCGGCGGGGCGTGCCGCCCACGCACTCCTCGAACCACACCCGCTGCATCCACGTGACGTGCTTGAGCAGACCCAGCAGCGTCGTCGCCGACGGGACCAGGCGGCGGCGGGCCTGTTCCTCGGTGAGGCCGTCGAGGGCGGCCTCGACGGCGCCGCGGTACTCCTCGGTGAACGCGTCGAGCTGCGTGCGCTCGTCGGCCAGGGGCACGTCGAACGAACCCATCCGGGTCTCCTCGCGTCGTGGGGCGGTGGGGTCAGGTCCTGAGGTGGGAGGCGCCGTTGAGGTCGAGGACGGTGCCCGATGCCCACTCGGCGGCGGGCGAGGCCAGGTAGACCACCGCCGCCGCGACCTCCTCCGGCTCGGCGACCCTGTTGAACGGGCTCTGGGCGCGGACCTCGTCGGTCACCATGTCCGACACCCGGTCGGTCGCCACGAAGCCGGGGGCCACCGAGGTGACGGCGATGCCGTGCGGGGCGAGGGCGACGGCCAGCGACTGGCCCAGGGAGTGCAGTGCCGCCTTGCTCGCGCCGTAGGCGGGCATGTCGGGTTCGCCGCGGAAGGCCCCGCGCGAGCCGACGTTGACGATCCGGCCCCGCACGCCCCGCTCGATCATGTGGTGGGCCACGCGGTAGGACATGTTGGCGGCGCCGAAGACGTTGACGTCGAAGGTCCTGCGCCAAAGGGACTGCCACTCGTCGTACGAGGTGCCGGCCAGGGAGCCCAACTCCACCAGGCCGGCGTTGTTCACCAGGACGTCGATGGCGCCGAGTTCCCCGGTGGCCGCGGTGACCGTCCGGGCGACGGCCTCGGGGTCCGCCAGGTCGACGTCCGCCGAGGACAGGGCGATCACCCGGTCGCCCTGCTCGCGGAACGCGTCGGCGATCGCCGCGCCGATGCCCCGGCTGCCGCCGGTGACGAGGACTCCCCGGCTCACTTGGCGAACACCTGCGACTCGTCCTTGAACGCCTTGAACTCCAGCGCGTTGCCCGCCGGGTCGCGGAGGAACATCGTCCACTGCTCCCCCGGCTCGCCCGCGAACCGCAGGTAGGGCTCGATGACGAACTCCGTGCCGGCCGCGCGCAGCCGGTCGGCCAGGGCCTGGAACTCGGGGACGGGCAGGATCAGGCCGAAGTGCGGGACCGGCACGTCGTGGCCGTCGACCGGGTTGCGGCCGGAGTCGCCGCGCGCGCCGGGCACGACGTGGGTGACGAGCTGGTGGCCGTAGCAGTTCCAGTCGACCCAGGCTTCGGCCGAGCGGCCCTCGTCGAGGGCCAGCACGCCGCCGTAGAACTCGCGGGCCCTGGTCAGGTCGTCGACGGGGATGGCGAGGTGGAAGGCGGGTCTCATGCCCCCACGATTGACCAGCTGATGTCCGAATGTCAACATTGCCCTCCATGGAGCTGCGCAAGGCCGACCGGCGGGGTCTCGCGGGCGAGGCCGCCGACCGGATCCGGGAGGCGATCCTCGCGGGGGTGTTCCCGCCGGGCTCGCCGGTGCGCGAGGTCGAGCTGGCCGCGTCGCTCGACGTGAGCCGGGGCTCGGTCCGGGAGGGCCTGGCCGTGCTGGAGCGCGAGGGGCTGGTGCGCAGCGCCTGGCACCGGGGCACCAGGGTGATCGACCTGACGGTCCGGGACGCGCGGGAGGTGTACTCGGTGCGGGCCGCGCTGGAGGGGCTGGCGAGCCGCACCGCGATCGGCCGCGTGGACCTCGCCGCCCTGGACGGACTGGTCGACGCCATGGCCGGGCGGCTGGCGGCGGGCGCGCCCGGCGAGGAGCTGCTCGCCCTGGACATGGGCTTCCACGACGAGGTCTACGCGGCGGCGGGCAACCGGCGGCTGCTGGAGGCGTGGCGGGCCGTGCGGTCCCAGGTGCACCTGTTCCAGCTCACCCGGATCCGCCTGGGGCACCAGGGGTACCGGGCGGTGGTCGTCGAGGAGCACCGGGACCTCGTCCGGCTGCTCGGGGCGGGGGACGGCGAGGCGGTCACCCGCTTCGCCGAGGAGCACGTCCACTCGGCGCTGCGGGTGCTGGTCGACCAGCTCGACCGGGCGCCGCGGGAGGTGCGGCGGTAGGCGGTCCGGGGCCCGGGTACTGGCGGGCCCGTGCGGGAGGTGCGGCGGTAGGCAGGCCGTGCAGGCCGTGCGGGAGGTGCGGCGGCAGGCGGTCCGGGGCCCCGACTTCCGGCGGGTCGTGCGGGGGAACACGAGCGGCACGCGGTTCCCCCCGGCGGCGGCCGCGTCTTTTTCGCCCGTGAACCGCCGGCCCGTGTATCCAGCGCCGCCCAGCCCCCTCTTCTCCTGTGTCGGGGATCCCGGTTGGGGAGCCGGACCCACGACGCAGGGGGATCGCGCGCCACCCGCCCTCCGGGGCGGGTGTGCCGCGCGACGCGAGCTCGCCGGGGGGGCGATTCCATGACCGAACTCATCACCACACCCGCCACCACCGCGCCCGCCGCCGGGCCACCGACGTTCGGGCTCACCGCCTTCCTGGACCCGCTGCGGGTCCCACCGGTGATCCGCTCGCACTCCTGGCGGCACCGCGACGCGATCACCATGCCCATGGTCCGCACCACCGCGCACCTGCACTCGCAGCTGCCGCCCACCGCGCTGTGGACCTACGACGGGCACTTCCCGGGGCCCACCATCGAGGTGCGCGCCGGGCACCTGTTCCGCGTGTCCTGGACCAACCGGATCGAGGGGACCATCCCGCTGGTGGCCGCGAGGGCGCCGCTGGCCTCGGTCCCGCAGAACAGCCCCGGCTTCCGCAACCCGGACGGCTCGCTGCCCGACGGCGTGGCGCTGGTCGACGGCGTGGCCGACCTGCCCGCGTGGACGGTCGTGCACCTGCACGGCGCCCACACCGGCGGCGGCAACGACGGCTGGGCCCACAACGCCGTGCTCGCGGACGCCTCGCAGCCGGCCGAGTACGCGAACCGGCAGCAGGCCACCACCCTCTGGTACCACGACCACGCCATGGCGGTCACCCGCTTCAACGTCCACGCGGGCCTGGTCGGCGTGTACCTGGTCCGCGACGACGAGGAGGACGCGCTCGACCTGCCCTCGGGCGAGCACGAGGTGCCGCTCGTGATCACCGACCGGAACCTCGACACCGACGCGTCGGGCGCCCTCACCGGGCAGCTGCTCTACAAGGTCCCCTACCTGACCACCGCCGCGGGGCAGGTGCTGCACCTGCCGTTCACCGGCCCGTTCACCCTGGTCAACGGGCGGATCTGGCCGCACCTGGACGTCGAGGCCCGCTGGTACCGGTTCCGGGTGGTCAACGCCTCGAACGCGCGCACCTACCAGCTGCGCCTGGTCGACGACGAGACCGGCGAGGCGCTCGACGACGCCGCCCGCCAGATCGGCACGGACGGCGGCCTGCTGCCCGCGCCCGCCCCGCTGCCGGAGGGCGGCCTGGTGCTGGCCCCGGCCGAGCGGGCGGACCTGCTGGTCGACTTCTCGCGGCTGCGCGGCAGGCGGGTGCGGCTGACCAACGCGCACCCGACGGCGGCCCCGGAACCGGCCGTCATGCAGTTCCGGGTGGAGGACCGCCACCGGCACGACCGCTTCCGGCTGCCCGCCGAGCTGTCGGCCTCCTACGTCCGGCTCCACCACGGCACCACGGTGCCCGAGGACCACGACCACGTGTTCATCGGGCTGGTGCCGCCCGGCACGGCGGGCGAGGGCCACCCGCAGCTGTGGGAGCTCCAGGAGGTCACCGACCCGGACCGGCTGCCCGCCGAGCTGCCCGCGCCGGGGATCGTCCAGCTCACCGACCCCGCCACCGGGCGGGTGCGCACGTTCGAGCGGGTCGCGAGCCTGTTCGACGACACCACCAGCGTGTTCATCGACCACGGCCGCTGGGCGGTGTGGCACTTCCTGCACCTCGGCGGCCCGGCCCACCCGATGCACGTCCACCTGAGCCAGTTCCAGGCCCTCACCCGCACCCGGTTCCCGAGGGACGCGGCGACGGGCAACGTCACGGGCTTCGACGTCGCCACCGGCGGCACCACCACCCCGCTGCCGGTGCCCGAGCCGGGTCGGCCGCTGGACCCGCAGGAGGAGGGCTGGAAGGACACCTTCCTGGTGGGCCCCGGCGAGTGGCTGGCCATCGCGGGCCGCTTCGAGGGCGCGACGGGCAACTTCATGTACCACTGCCACATCCTCGACCACGAGGACGAGGGCATGATGCGGCCCTTCGTGGTCATGCCCGCCGAGGCGGCCCGCTTCCACGTGCACCGCTTCGGCGGCGGGCACCACCACGGCGAGGCGGCGGACGACACCCGGAGCGCCGCGCGGAAGACGGCCTGATCCCGGGACCGGCCTGATCCCGGGACCAGCCTGATCCCGGGACCGGCGGAACCCTCCGGCACTTGCACGCGACACCGTGCCGACGAGGGCTTCCGCCGCCCCGGGGTCCCCGGCTCCGGCGACCTCCCGCCCTCCCCCACCGGCACTTCACCGGCACCGGTCGCCCGCGATCGACGGCGGCCCGCGCACCGCCCCCGGCGGCCCCACCGCCCTGCCCTAGGCTGTGATCACCGCCGACCGGCATCGCCGCTGGTGCGGCCAACGCCGACCGGACGTCGAGGTCGGCACCGCACCGCTGCCGGCGCAGCGCACCGCCGCCGACGTCCGCAGCGCACCCCGGGGAGGTCGTCACGACATCCGTCGAGGCGCCGGACGCGCCGCACCCCAGCCCGGTCCGCGACGCCCTGTCGCGCTACCGCCGGTCGTTGAGCAGCGTCGGCCTGGTGTTCGCGCTGGTGTTCTTCGCCTGGTCGATGACCCCGTCGCTGCTGCCCCGCCCCTGGTACCTCCAGGGCGTCGCCGCGGGCATCTGCTCGGCCACCGGCTACCTGGCGGGGGTGGGTGTGGCGCGGTTGGCGCGGGCACTGGGTTTGCGCCCGCGGTGGTCGGAGCCGACCCGGCGGCGCGGCAACGCCCTGCTGGCGGCCGGCGTCGGGGTGTGGGTGCCGGTGTCGCTGCTGCTCGGGGCGCACTGGCAGGAGCAGGTGCGGGAGCTGGTGGGGGTGCGCACCGACGAGCGGTCCTACTACGGGTTGGTGCTGGCGGTCGCGGTGGCGGTGGCGGTCGGGCTGCGGGACGTGGCGCTGCTGCTGCGCGCGGCGTCGCGGCGGCTGGCGGCGGCGGGTTCCCGGTTCGTGCCGCCGGCGGTCGCCCGGCTGACCGGCGCGGCGGTGGTGACGCTGCTCGCGCTGCTGGTCGTGGAGGGCGCGCTGGTCAACGGTTTCCTGGCGGTGGTCAACCGGCTCGCGGCGACGGCCGACCGCACCGACCACCCCGGTGTGGTGCGCCCGGTGGCGCCGGAGCGCTCGGGGTCGCCGGTCTCGCGGGTGCCGTGGAAGACGCTGGGCAAGGAGGGTCGCGCGTTCGTGGCGGGCGGCCCCACGGCGGCCGAGCTGAGCGCGTTCACCGGCCGCCCGGCCCTCACGCCGATCCGCGTCTACGGCGGGCGGTCCTCGGCGGGGTCGCTGTCCGAGGTGGCGGGGCTGGTGGTGGCCGAGCTGGAGCGGACGGGGGCGTTCGACCGGGCGGTGCTGGCCGTGGTCACCACCACCGGCACCGGCTGGGTGGACCCGGCGGCCACCGAGGGGTTGGAGTACCTCTACGGCGGCGACACCGCGATCGCCGCCCTCCAGTACTCCTACCTGCCCAGCTGGGCCGCGTTCGTGGCCGACCGGGGAAGCCCGCAGGCGGCGGGCGCGGAGCTGTTCGACCAGGTCCACGCGGCCCGGGAGCGGCGGCCGCCCGACCGCAGGCCCGAGCTCGTCGTCTACGGCGAGAGCCTCGGCGCCTTCGGCGGCCAGGCGGCGTTCGACGGGCTCGGGGACATGACCGCCCGCACCTCCGGCGCGCTGTGGACGGGCACCCCGAACTCGACGCGGGTGTGGGAGGACCTGACCGCCGAGCGCGACCCGGGCACCCCGCAGCGGTTGCCCGTCGTGGACTCCGGGGCCGCCGTGCGGTTCGCCGACGACCCGGGCGACCTGGACCTGTCCGCGCCGTGGGGCGGCAGCCGCGTGGTGTACCTCCAGCACGCGACCGACCCGGTCGTCTGGTGGTCGCCCCAGCTGCTCACCCGCCGCCCCGACTGGCTGGCCGAGGCGCGCGCCCCGGACGTCAGCCCGCAGATGACGTGGCTGCCCGCGATCACCTTCTGGCAGTTGACCATGGACCTGGTGTTCGCCGCGGACGTGCCGCCGGGGCAGGGTCACCACTACGGGCCGGTGGAGACGGTCGAGGCGTGGGTCCACGTCCTGGACCCGCCCGGCTGGACCGCGGCGGACACCGAGCGGTACCGGGAGCTGGTGGAGGGGCGGTGAGCCGGCGCGGCTGGGATGCGGGCGGCTGCGTCCGGGCGGCTGCGTCCGGGCGGTTGCGTCCGGGCAGCTGGGTGCGGGCAGCTGGGTGCGAGCGGCTACGTGCGGGGAGCCGGGCGCCGGGCCCGCACCCGGCGGTAGCTCCAGCCCAGCAGGGCGAGCAGGACGAGCCCGGACAGGATGAGGCTCGACCCGGTGCTCCAGCCGCCGAAGGGCAGCGACCGCACCACGCCCCACACCACGCCGGCCGCGATGAGCAGCAGCCCGGCGGTCACCGAGCCGGCGATGCGCAGCGGCGAGGAGACGCTGTCCTCGGCCGCCTTCATGGCCCGGTCGCGCACCGGGTCGACGTAGCGCTCCAGGGCGGGGAACTCCGAGGCGAGCACGATCAGCCCCGCCAGCACCAGCAGCAGCCCGGGTCCGGGCAGCACCAGCAGCAGCACCCCCACGACGAGCAGCGCCGAGCCCGCCACGACGACGCCCACCTGCTTCACCGGCTTGCCGACTCCCACGTGCCGCCCTCCCTCGCGTTCCCGCCCAGTGTGCCGAGTCCGGGACGCGCACGCGCGCCGAGAGGGGCGTTCGCGCCGGTCCTGGCCGCGGGGTACCCGGGACCGAGCCCCACCTCACCTCGGGTGCGCCGCGTCGGCCCCGCGCCGCGCCGCGGCATCCCCCTCCGTCGAGAGGTGCAGCGCCCCGTCCTCCCCCGGCACGCACGCCGCCTCCCGCTCGGCGGTGCCGAGGAACAGCCCGACGCAGCCGGCGACCTGCTCGTGCCCCTCGGCGTTGGGGTGGAAGGACTCCACGCTGGCGTGCTCGACGCGCTCGGCGTCGGCGAAGCCGTCCCAGTCCAGGGTGAGCCGGGTGAACCACTCGTGCTCCGGGTGCTCGCCGCCCGTGCACGCCTCGTGCCCGTGCCCGGCGCGGGACAGGTCGAGGAAGCGGGCGTCGGCGCGGTCGGCGGCGGTGCGCAGCGCGGCGGACAGGTCGGGCACGGCGTGGTCCCGGATCCAGGCCAGGTCCTCGGCGAGGAAGGGGCAGCCGCTGAGGTTGCGCAGCTCCTCGGGGATGTCCGGGGTCAGCGGTGAGGCGTAGGACAGCTGGACCAGCTGGTAGTCGCCGTCCCGGTAGCCGGCGTCGGCCAGGGCCCGCCGGATGTCGGCGAGCGCGCGGGCGACCTTGGGCACCACGGCGTCCAGGCGCTGCCGCCAGTCCCGCTCGATCTCGCCGCGGCACGGCGTGGCGAGCTTCAGCCGGGCGTTGAGGCAGTCGGACATGAGCCGGGAGAAGCGGGGGTCGTCGTTGGCGCCGACCGCGACCAGCACGGCGGCGACGCGGTGGGTCCGGGCGAGTTCGGTGAGCCGTCGCGCCTGGCTGGGCTCGGTCCACTGCGCGGTGCCGTCCAGGGTGACGTCCTCGGTGGCGGCCCCGGAGCAGGCGAGGTTGACCTTGGCCTCCACGCCGGGCACGTCGATCCGGTTGACCAGGGCGTTGCCGGAGCGGTGGCACCAGTTGCCCCGCACGCCGTCGGTCTCGGGGGCGTAGTCGCCCGCGCCCTCGCCGGAGGTCGTGCTGTCACCCAGGGTCACCACGGTCAGCGGGCCGTTGCCGGGTGGGCCGGACGGGTCCGGCGCGCCGCCGACCTCCAGGAACAGCGCCGTGCCGATCACGCCCGCCACCCCGGCCAGTGCGCCGAGCAACCAGTACCTCGCGCGTGCCACCGTTGATCGCCTCCCGCGCCGGTCACCGCGGACCGCGGTCGCCTCCGGCCCTCGCGGGGTGGACTGCCCCGGGCGGGCCGGTTCAGTCCGCGAACGGGCGAGTGGATGCGAACCTGTTATGCGGCATCCGCGCTGGTCACAGGCAGTTTCCCGGTCGCGTGGAAAACCACCCGATGGTGGAAGTCTCGGCGCCCCGGATCGCCACTTTCGAGGGGTTGTCGGGCGGTGCGGTGACCACCGCGCTTGACCTTGTGGCAACCGCAGGGATGACGATGGGGGCATGTTGTCGATCGGCGAGTTCAGCGAGATGTGCCACCTGTCGCCCCAGGCGCTGCGGTTCTACCACGCCAGGGAGCTGCTGGTGCCGGCCGAGGTGGACGGGCGGACCGGTTACCGCGGGTACTCGTTCGACCAGGTCGAGCAGGCGATGGTGATCACGGTCCTGCGCGGGGCGGGGATGGGCGTGGAACTGGTCCGGCGGGCGCTCGACGAGCCCGACGCGGCGCCGGGGCTGCTGCGGCGGCACGAGGAGGAGGTGCGGCGCCTGCGGCAGGCCCAGGACGAGGCGCTCGGCGACGCGCGCGAGCTCCTCGGCTCGTGGCCGGAGGTGCGGCGGCGCTCCGTGCCCGCGATGACCGTGGCGTCCAAGCCGGTGCCCGGTCCGGTGGCCGCGCGGGACCGGTACGACTGGGCCGAGGTGGACGACGCCACGACCGCCGCGGTGCGGGAGTTGGTCGGGGCGGTGGAGTCGTGCGGGGCCGAGGTGTCGGGGCCGCCGTGGCGGTCCTGGGCGGCCGAGACCCCGGAGCAGAAGCGGCGGGGCCTCACCGCGGAGGGGCCGCACTGGCTGGTGAAGGTGCCCTTCGTGACCGCCGGGGCGGCGGTGCCGGCCCTGCCGGGCGACATCGAGGTCCAGCCCTTCGCGGCCCGGGAGGAGCTGTCGATCCTGCTGCCGGGCCGGGATTCGGTGGCCAAGTTCGGCACCGCGCTCTCGCGCCTGGTGGCGCACCCCCTCGACGCCGCCTACGTCGACATGTCCCGGATGCGGCACGTGCTGCACGAGCACGGCGTGGAGACGGCGGTGGCGATCTGCGCGCTGGACGGGACGGGGGACGCGGGGTGACGCAACCCCTTTCCCGAAGAATTCGACCCCTGATCTTCGACGGGCACCACAGAACCAACGGGCAATGATATCGAGATTTCTTGACAGCCCTCCACGCCGTCCCCAGCATGAGACGTGGAACACACCGGACGACCGGTTTCGGGAAATCGTCCGGCGAGCGCATGGGGGTCTGCACGTGAAGTTCCAACGAGCCACGCTGATCGGCGGTCCGACCGAGCTGCCCGAGGTGGAGCGGGTGTGCGAGGTGACGAACCTCGACGACAAGGTCAAGGTCAGCTACGGCGCCGGTTACGAGCACTTCAGCCACAGCGGTGAATTCGACCGGCGGGACGGTGAGACGCTCGCCGTGTTCACCTGGTCCGGTCGAACGCGCATCGCCGAGTGATCGGGAACGCGGAGGGGCCGGTCACCCGGGTGACCGGCCCCTCCGCGTTCCCCCGCCGGTCTCCCCCGCACTTTCCGCCACCTCGACCACCCCGCCGTCACCCGGCGGGCGGGTACTGGTCCTGCTTGAGCAGCCGCGCCAGGTGCGCGGCGTTGGCGGCCAGCTTCTTGTTGGTCGAGGCCACCGCGTCGGGGGTCTGCTCCAGGTCCAGGTAGTCCTTGGGGTTCATCGCCTCGTTGTTCCAGTAGGTCCCGCCGTTGGCCGGGATGGTGAACCCGACGTCGTTGAGCGCCTGGAAGCAGTCGGCGATGATCTTGTGCGCGCCGTCCTCGTTGCCGACCACCGCGACCACGGCGACCTTGCCCCAGGTCAGCAGGCGGCCCTCGTCGTCGGTCTCGGACAGCTCGGCGTCCAGCCGTTCCATCACCCGCTGGGCGACGCTGGAGGGGTGGCCCACCCAGGTGGGCGTGGCCAGCAGCAGGATGTCGGCGGCCAGGACCCGGTCCCGGATCGCGGGCCACTCGTCGCCGCCGCCCATGTCCTTCTCGACCCCGGGGCGCACGTCGTGGTCCACCACGCGGACGAGGTCGCCCCGGACGCCGTGGGTGGCCAGCTCGTCGAGCACCTGGCGGGCCATCTTGTCGGTGCTCGACGGCGCGGGCGAGGGTTTGAGGGAACAGGTCAGGGCCAGCGCGGTGAGCGTGTGTTCAGCCATGCGGGGCACCTACCCCGTGTCGGGGCCGCCGAACCCGGGGGCCTCCGGTCCGGGGTCACCCGGCAGCGCGGGTCACCCGACGGCTCGGGGTCATCCGGCGGTCCGGGGGTCACCCGGCGGCGCGGCGGACCAGGTCGGCGAACACGCCGGGGTCGTCGTGCTCGACCACCGGGAACCCGGCGCCCGGTTCGCCCTCCCAGCGCAGCTCGACGCCGGGGTTGTGCACGTCGGAGCCGTCGGCGAAGAACAGGTGCGGGCTGCCCTGCACGGCGTCCCGGTGGGTCCGGGAGTCGCGCGTCATCGGCCCGCGCGCCCGCCCGTCGTCGAGGGCCTCGGCCAGGGCGTCGGCGTCCACGTGGGCGCAGCCGCGGGCGATGTCGAGGATCTCGTGGCGCAGCGACACGCACCGGCTGTCGCGGAACAACGCCTGCCGCAGCGCCACGTCCAGCTCCTCGGCGGCCCGGGGCGACTGCTCCTTGGCCGCCTGCACGGCCTCGTTCGCGGGGGCGGTGGTCACCGGCCAGGTCGACGGGTCGGCCTGCCAGTTCTTCCACTCCAGCGCGGGTTCCAGCGCGCCCACCACGGGGATCTCGGAGTCGATGAGCGCCCTGGGGATCGGGGCCCCGTTGACCTCCTCCAGCGGGAAGCACCGGTGGTCCAGGTGGACCCGGTCGGTCAGCCCCAGCTCGTCCCGGGCGCGCAGCAGCCGCACGATCGCCACCGCCGACCACGGGCACGCGATGTCGGTGTAGATGACGATGGTCCCCGGTCGCACGTCGGGTCGTGGCACGTCTTACCTCCTGGTCGCCTCCCGGCCCGGGTACCCGTGGGGCCGGGAGGCGAACCGGCGCGCGGCGGTCTTCAGGCCGGTCCGTCGTCCCCCAGGTGCTGCTCGGCGCGGCCGGCGGAGGTCCTGGTGGAGGTGCCGCCGAGCTGGCGGGCGGTGTTGACCAGTCCCTCCATGCTGAACGCCTGGGGCGTGTTGCCCATGTGGCGGCCGGTGGCGGTGTCGTACTCCTCGCTGAGCAGGCCGACGTCGTTGCGCAGGTCGAGCAGCCGTTCGAACAGCTCGCGGGCCTCGGTCTCGCGGCCGGTGCCGTGCAGGGCGTCGGCGAGCCAGAACGTGCAGGCCAGGAACGCGCCCTCGGCGCCGGGCAGGCCGTCGACGCCGCCGTCGGCGTCGGTGCGGTAGCGCAGCACGAAGCCGTCCACGCACAGCTCGCGGCGCACCGCGTCGACGGTGCCGCGCACGCGCGGGTCGTCCCAGGGCAGGAACCCGACCCTGGGGATGAGCAGCAGGGCCGCGTCCAGGCCCTGCGAGCCGTAGAACTGGGTGAACGTGCCGCGTTCGGCGTCGTAGCCCTGCTCGCAGACCTCGGCGTGGATGCGGTCGCGCACCTCGCGCCACCGGTCCACCGGGCCGGCCAGCCCGTGGTGGCCGACCGTGTGCACGGCGCGGTCGAGCCCGGCCCACGCCATCACCTTGGAGTGCACGAAGTGCCGGCGCGGGCCGCGGACCTCCCACAGGCCGTTGTCCGGGTCCTGCCAGCGGCCCTCCAGGTGGTCCAGCAGCGCCCGCTGGAGGTCCCACGCGGTGTCGGAGCCCGCCAGGCCGGCTTCGCGGGCCAGGTGCAGGCCGTCGAGCACCTCGCCCCACACGTCGAGCTGGAACTGGTCGGCGGCGGCGTTGCCGACCCGGACCGGTGAGGCGCCCTCGTAGCCGGACAGCCAGGGCAGGGTCTGCTCGGGCAGCCGCCTGCGGCCGTCGAGCCCGTACATGATCTGGAGCTTCGCCGGGTCGCCCGCGACGGCGCGCACCAGCCACTCGCGCCAGGCGCGGGCCTCGGCGACGAACCCGGTGCCCAGCAGCGCCTGGAGGGTGAAGGTGGCGTCGCGCAGCCAGCAGTAGCGGTAGTCCCAGTTGCGCGGGCCGCCCCACTGCTCGGGCAGCGAGGTGGTGGCGGCGGCGACGATGCCGCCGGTGGGGGCGTAGGTCAGGGCCTTGAGGGTGACCAGGGCGCGGCGCACGGCGTCGGCCCAGGGCCCCCGGTAGGTGCAGCGGCTGATCCAGCCGGCCCAGAAGTCCTCGGTGTCGCCGATGGCCTGGTCGGCGTCGACGGCGTGCGGGCGGGGCAGGTGGGAGGCGGTGTGGGTGAGCACGAACGGGACCCGCTGCCCGGCGCGGACCTCGAACTCGGCGGTGGTGGTCAGGTCGTGGCCGCGCAGCGGCACGGTGGTCTCCAGCCACACCGCGTCGGGTCCGGCGACCGCGGCCAGCGCCCCGTCGTGGTGGCGCACCCAGGGCACGGCGCTGCCGTAGTCGAACCGCAGCCTCAGGTCCATGCGCATCGGCACGCTGCCGGACACGCCCTCCACCACGCGCACCACGTCGGCGGCCTCGCCGCGCGGCGGCATGCAGTCGATCACGCGCACGGTGCCGTGCGGGGTGTCCCACTCCGACTCCAGCACCAGGGAGTCGCCGCGGTAGCGGCGCCGGGTGGCCGGGCCGCCGGTCGCGGGGGCGATCAGCCAGCGGCCGGCGTCCTCGTCGTGCAGCAGGGCGGCGAAGCAGGCGGGCGAGTCGAACGCGGGCAGGCACAGCCAGTCCAGGCTGCCGTCCCGGGCGACCAGGGCGGCGGTCTGGAGGTCGCCCAGCAGCGCGTAGTCCTCGATCGGGGAGGGCATCGTCAGCGTCCCCCGTCCAGGGTGATGACCACCTTCACGTCCTCGGGTCCGGCCTCGAAGGCGTCGGCGAAGGAGTCGAGCGGCACCCGCCGGGTGATCAGGCCGTCGAGCCAGTCGCGGTCGGCCGCGGCCAGCGCCTCGGCCGCCTGCCGGTAGTGGCGCAGGTTGGCGTTGACCGAGCCGACCACCACGTCGTTCTCCAGCACCATGTCGCGGTTGACCTTGGCGGCGTCGACGCGGGTCCGGCGGCCGCCCTGCGAGACGCCGGTCAGGCAGACCACGCCGTAGGGGGCGGTGTTGCCCATCGCGGCGAACACCAGGTCGCCCACCCCGGTGGCCTCGATGACGACGTCGGGTTGGAGGCCGGAGGCGACCTCCTCCACGTCCCCGGAGTGGTAGGTCGCGCCCAGCCGGTCGACCAGGCGTGGTTTGGGGCCGGTCCCGACCCGGTCGAGCACGTGCACCTCCAGGCCCTGCTGGACGCCGATCATCGCGGCCAGCAGCCCGATCGGGCCCGCCCCGGTGACCAGGGCGCGGCGCGGTTCGAACCAGGCGCGCTCCCCCACCCGGCGCACCTGCTCCCACGCCTTGGCCACGACCGAGGTGGGTTCCACCAGCACCCCGAGGTGGCCGAGGGCGGGGTCCACGGCCACGGCGTAGGCGGGTTCGACGCACCACAGCTCGGCGCCGTACCCGTCGAGCTCCTTGATGCCGCGTTCGGTGTAGCGGCCGTTGCGGCAGTTGTCGAACTCGTCGCGCGCGCACGCCCCGCACGGTTCGGGGTCCGGTCGCCGGACCACGCCGACCACCAGGTCGCCCGGGGTGAAGCCGCTGCCCTCCGGCGCGGTGCTCACCCGGCCGAGGGATTCGTGGCCGAGGACCAGCCGGTCGCGGCCCGGTGGGGCCCACCCGTACTCGGCCTGGACGATCTCCTTGTCGGTGCCGCAGACACCCACGGCCAGGCCCTCGACCAGCAGCTCACCCGGCTCCGGTGTCGGGTCGGGGAGGTCGGTGAGCCGGAGCGATCCGGCGGTGCCGGGTTCCAGGGTCAGCGCGCGCATGGACCAGTACTACCCGAAGGGGCGGCCGGCACACCCTCGACAGGCCGGGGTGGACCGGGCGGCGCGGGTCGGTCGGGGCTGTCAGGTCGGTCGGGGCTGTCGGGTCGGCGCGCGGGTTGGCCAGGGCTGTCGGTTCGGTGCGGGCCGGCGGTTCGGCGCGGGTTGCGGTCCACTGAGGAGAGTCGGGCGGACTTCCCGGTTTCCGGGCGCCCGTCCGGGGAGAACCTGACGAACACCTTGCGATCGGCGCCCGGCCCCGGCGGGAGGCGCCGGGGTGGGTGAAGCTGGAGGACCCGGACCGGAGGAGCGGTGGCATGGACATCTCGGTCCTGCTCGTCGAGGACGACGAGCACATCAGGCAGGCGCTGGGCCTGGCGATGGCCGACGAGGGTTTCGCCGTGACCGACGCGGTGTCCGGTGAGCAGGCGCTGGAGCTGCTGGCCGGGGCCGAGCCGGACGTGGTGCTGCTGGACCTGATGCTGCCCGGCGTGGACGGCCTGGAGGTCTGCCGCACGCTGCGGGCCCGGGGCGACCTGCCGATCATCATCGTGACCGCCCGCACCGACGCCGCCGACGTGATCGCCGGCCTCGAAGCCGGCGCCGACGACTACGTGACCAAACCGCTGGTGGCCAGCGTGCTGGCGGCCCGCATCCGCGCCCTGCTGCGCCGCACCGGCCGCCAGGAGGTCGTCCGGCTCGGGGAGCTGGAGATCCAGCCGCAGACGGGCGCGGTGCTGCGGGCGGGCGCGGAGGTGCACCTGACCCGCACCGAGTTCCGGCTGCTGGTGGAGCTGGCCTCGGCCGAGGGCCGGGTGGTCAGCCGGGAGCAGCTGCTCCAGCGCGTGTGGGGCTACGACTACTTCGGCGACACCCGGCTGCTCGACGTGCACATCCGCCGCCTGCGCCGCAAGGTCGAACCGGACCCGGACGAGCCGGAGCTGATCCTGACCGTTCGCGGTTCGGGGTACCGAACGGGACCGTGACGCCGGGGTCCTGGCCGGCGGTCCTGCCGGGTGTGGTCTGCGGGGCGGGTTCCTGCCGGGCGCGGTCGCTCGGGCGGGTGCCTACCGGGCGCGGTCCTGCTCGGCGCAGCGGTCGCAGCGGTGGGGGCCGATGGCGCGGTCCCGACCGTCCCACCCGGCGGCGACCGCGCGCTGCCACAGCACGATCCACTCCTGGCGCCGGTCGCCGGGGTCGAAGTCGCGACCGCAGCTGTCGCAGATCAGGAGCAGCACGACGGGGTCGCGCCCGGTGGGGATGGCGGTCACGGTGAAACGGTCGACTTCCTCGATGGGGGACGGGAGGCGGGTGTCGGCCGCGCCCTTGCGGCCGACACCCGGTCGTGCACCCGTGATGGTCTCGGGAGCCCGCTCCACTGTGGCCCACGACGCAGCGGATCCACCTTGCGATCACCTTGCGATCGCCCGGGTCGCGGGTCGGGTCCACTGTGGAACCGGCGCGGTCAGTCCTCGAACAGCAGCTTGGCCCACACGGTGGTGCTCTCCACGAACGACACGACGCCCCACTGGGCGGCCAGGGCGTCGACGACGAGCAGCCCGGCGCCGGAGCGCCACGGCCCGACGTGGCGCTCCGCGCCGTTGCGGACCCGCACCACGAGCGGGTCCGGGCGCCGCAGCGGCGCCAGCTGGAGCACGTAGGGCGGCGACCCGTACCGCCGGGCGTTGTCCAGCAGCTCGCCGACGACGGTCCCCACCAGCAGGGCGTCCTCGGCGGACCGGCCGCGCACCTGCTCCCGCAGCCACCGCTCGACCTCGGCCCGGGGCGGGGAGTCCCGGTCGTCGAGGACCAGGGTGGCGGTGTCGTCGCGGGCGCTCATCGGCGCCGCTCCGCCGCGCCGCGACGGCGTGGGGACGTGGGGTGCGGCGGGGGTTCGGGGCACACGCGCGAGCATCCCACCGACCGGTCCGGGCGCACCTGACGATTGTCTTGCGTTCGTCGGCGCGGGACGGTCTCACTTGGCCATCACGCACGGTGATGGCCAAGTGAGACCGCAGCGGAACACCGGGCACCCGGCGGCATTGACATGTTTCGATCGAGTGACCGAAACTTTAGGTCTTCGGTCTTCGTGATCATCGATCCCCGTCGTCGCCTCCACCACCCTGCCCGGAAGGAGAGCCCTGATGAACACCAGATCGGGCCGCTCTAAGATCCGTTCGACGGTCCTCATGCTGGCGATGACGGCCCTGACCGCCGTCGGGGCGCTGGCGGCGGTGACCGAGACCACGACCGCGCGGGCCGCCGGTGACGTGTCCATCGCGGCGGTGGAGGACGACGGCGCGGACTGCCCGGTGACCCTGCCCGGGTCGACCCCGTCGAACTCGCGGTTGCCCGACCCGTTCACCCGCGTCAACGGCACCCGCATCTCGTCGAAGTCGGACTGGCGGTGCCGCCGGGCCGAGATCCGGGAGATGGCCGAGCGCTACGTCTACGGCGACAAGCCCGCCAAGCCCACCTCGGTGAGCGGCACCGTGACGAGCAGCCGGATCACGGTCAACGTCTCGCACAACGGCCGCACGGCCGGCTTCTCCGCCACCGTGCAGCTGCCCAGCGGCACCGGCCCGTTCCCGGCGGTGCTGGTGGTGGGTGGTTTCGGCGCCGACACCGCCACCATCCGCGCCGCCGGCGCCGCGGTCATCAGCTACGACCCCATCGCGGTGGGTCGTGAGGGCACGCCGCGCAACAACAAGCAGGGCGCGTTCTACAGCATCTACGGCAACACCAGCTCCACCGGCCTGCTGGCCGCCTGGGCGTGGGGCGCCAGCCGCATCATCGACGTCGTCGAGCAGGCCGGCGGCAGCATCCTGCGGCCCGACGCCTTCGGGGTGACCGGCTGCTCCCGCTACGGCAAGGCCGCGTTCTCGGTGGGCGTGTTCGACCAGCGCATCGCCCTGACCATGCCCATCGAGTCGGGCACCGCCGGCCTGCCCATCTACCGCGGCGTCAACGCCGAAGGCGGCCAGACGCTGTCCAGCGCCTACGGCGAGCAGCCGTGGTTCGGCGACGCCTTCGGCTCCTACACCGGCAACCCCAACGGCCTGCCCATCGACACCCACTCGTTGGTCGCCATGGTCGCGCCGCGCGGCCTGTTCATCATGGACAACCCGCACATCGCCAACCTGGGCCCCAGGTCGGCCAGCGTCGCGGCGCTGGGTGGCGCCGAGGTCTACAAGGCACTGGGCGCGCAGAACAACATCCTGTACCACTCCAACGTTTCCGACGGCACGCACTGCGCCAACCGGTCGGAGTGGCGCACGCCGTTGCAGCAGGCCATCGGCAAGTTCCTGCGCAACACCGGCAGCTTCACCGGCGGCATCACCATGCACAGCAAAGCCACCGGCAACCTCTCCCAGTGGCGCGACTGGACCACCCCGACGCTGACCGACGGTCCGGGCGGCACCACCACGACCACCACCACAACCACCGGCACGACGACCACCACCGACACGACCACGACCACCACGACGACGACCACGACGGGCAACCCGCCCGTGGGTGCCTGCGCGGCGTCGGTGTCGTTGAACCAGTGGACGGGTGGTTTCGTGGCCACGGTGCGGGTCACGGCGGGGACGTCGCCGCTGACCGGTTGGACGGTGTCGATGCCCCTGCCGTCCGGTGCGAGCGTCACGAACTCGTGGAACTCCACCCGCAGCGGCACCACCGGCACGGTCCGGTTCTCCAACGTCAGCTTCAACGGCAACCTCGGTGCTGGTCAGTCGACCGAGTTCGGGTTCCAGGCGACCGGCAGCGGCGCGGGGATGACGCCCACCTGCTCCGCCTCGTAGTTCCCGTTTCCCCCGGGCCCGGTGGGGAGGCTGATCGCCTCCCCACCGGGCCCGAGGGGCGCTCGGGGCTGGCTCGTCCGCACTGCCGAGCGCCTCGCCCAGACCGCCCACACCGCCCAACGCATCGCCAGGCGCGGCGGCGGCCGGCGGTGGGTTCCGGGCCGGCGGTGGGTTCCGGGCCAGTGGTGGGTTCCGGGCCAGTGGTGGGTTCCGGGCCAGTGGTGGGTTCCGGGCCAGTGGTGGGTTCCGGGCCAGTGGTGG